>NZ_JBFAHL010000005.1:0-556136 GCF_040654155.1 Amycolatopsis sp. NPDC050768 | reverse complement strand
CTTCCGGATGGGGCGGTGCGATCGGCCCCCGGCCGATCCGACCGCCCCATCCGGAAGCCGGCTCAAAGGCGATCTCGCACGCCCCGGCGGAGCCGGGGCCAACAACACAAGCTACTGGCCCGAGCCGAGCATCCCGGTCCACGTCTCGACGAACGCCGGGAACGTTTTCCCCACCGTGGCGGGGTTTTCGACGCGGATGCCGGGCACGCGCAGGCCCAGCACGGCCGCGGCCATGACGAGGCGGTGGTCGTCGTAGGTGTGGAAGACGCCGCCGTGCAGCGGGGCCGGCGTGATGCGCAGGCCGTCGTCCGTTTCGGACACGTCGCCGCCCAGTGCCGACAGCTCCGTGGCCAGTGCTGTGATCCGGTCGGTCTCGTGGCCACGCAGGTGCGCGACGCCGCTGATCACCGACGGGCCGTCGGCGAAGCACAGCAGCGCGGCGACCACCGGGGTCAGCTCGCCGACCTCGTGCAGGTCGAGCTCGACCCCCGGGATGTGCGAGCCGCCGGTGACGGCGAGGCCGCCGTCCTCGAGCCGGACCGACGCGCCGAGCGCCGGCAGGAAGCTGCGCAGCCAGTCGCCGGGCTGGGTCGTGGTGCTCGGCCAGCCCGCGACGAGCACGGTGCCGCCCGCGGCCACGGCGGCGGCCACGAACGGCGCGGCCGTGGACAGGTCCGGTTCCACGACGTACTCGGGGCACGACAGCTTCGCCGGCGCGACGTGGAACTCCGCGCCTTCGCGCTCCACGGTGGCGCCGAAGCGGTGCAGCATGTCGAGCGTCATCGCGATGTGCGGCTCGCTCGGCGGCGCGTCGCCGACCAGGCGCACGGTCACGCCGCGGTCGAAGGACGGGCCGGCCAGCAGCAGCGCGGAGAGGAACTGGCTCGAGGCCGACGAGTCGAGGTCGACCGTGCCACCACGGACCCCGCCGTCGCCGTGGACCGTGAAGGGCGGGGCGCCGCGGCCGTCGTCGTCGATGCGCACCCCGAGGCGGCGCAGCGCGGCCAGCAGCGGGCCGATCGGGCGACGGCGGATGGCCTCGTCGCCGTCGAAGAGCACGGGGGAGTCGCCGAGCGCGGCGAGCGCGGGCGTGAAGCGGGCGACGGTGCCGGCGTTGCCGAGCGTGACCTCGACCGGCTCGCCGTGGCTGCTGCCGCCTGCGCCGAGGGGGTGGACGAGGAAGCCGTCGGCCGTCTCCTCCGACCGGGCGCCCAGCGAGGCCAGCGCGCCGAGCATGAGCCGCGTGTCGCGCGAGTCGAGCGGCACGCGCACCCGCGTCGGCGCGCCCGCGAGGGCAGCCAGCACGTAGGCGCGGTTCGTGATCGACTTCGAGCCCGGGACGCGCACCCGCGCGTCGGGTGCCGCCGCCGCGACCGGTGCGGCCCAGTGGTCGGCGTGGTCGTCCTTGTGCGCATCCGTCACGCAACGAAGCCTAGCGTGGCGGTCTCCGTCAACGCCGCCGCGCCGGGAACGGGCGCGAACGAGCGGATCGGCGTGCGTGCGATATGCTGGCGGCCCGTGGGACATCAGTCGCGGGCTACCAAGTTTGTCTTTGTCACCGGAGGCGTCGCCTCCTCTCTGGGTAAGGGATTGACGGCCTCGAGCCTCGGCCAGCTCCTTACCGCACGCGGGCTTCGCGTCACGATGCAGAAGCTCGACCCCTATCTCAACGTCGACCCTGGGACGATGAACCCGTTCCAGCACGGTGAGGTGTTCGTCACCGACGATGGTGCGGAGACGGATCTCGACATCGGGCACTACGAGCGGTTCCTCGACCGGGACCTCGACGGCAAGGCCAACGTCACGACCGGCCAGGTCTACTCGGAGGTCATCGCCAAGGAACGCCGCGGCGAGTACCTCGGCGACACGGTGCAGGTCATCCCGCACATCACGGACGAGATCAAGTCGCGCATCACCGCCGCGGCCGGTCCGGATGAGCACGGGAACACCCCGGACGTGGTCATCACCGAGGTCGGCGGCACGGTAGGCGACATCGAGTCTCTGCCGTTCCTCGAGGCGTGCCGTCAGGTGCGTCACGACGTCGGGCGGGATCACTGCTTCTTCCTGCACGTGTCGCTCGTGCCCTACCTCGCGCCGTCGGGTGAGCTCAAGACCAAGCCGACCCAGCACTCCGTTGCCGCGCTGCGCAACATCGGCATCCAGCCCGACGCGCTGGTCTGCCGGGCCGACCGGGAGATCCCCGAGGACCTCAAGCGCAAGATCGGCCTGATGTGCGACGTCGACTCGGAGGCGGTCATCGCCTGCCCGGACGCGCGCTCGATCTACGACATCCCCAAGGTGCTGCACGGCGAGGCGCTCGACGCCTACGTGGTGCGCCGCCTGGGGCTGCCGTTCCGCGATGTCGACTGGACGGTGTGGGGCGACCTGCTCAACCGGGTGCACAACCCGAGCGAGACGGTGCGGATCGCCGTGGTCGGCAAGTACATCGACCTGCCCGACGCGTACCTGTCGGTCACCGAGGCCCTGCGCGCGGGCGGGTTCGCCCACCGCGCCAAGGTCGAGATCGTGTGGGTCGCCTCGGACGACGCGCAGACCGCGTCGGGCGCCGCTTCGGTGCTGTCCGATGTGGACGGCGTGCTGATCCCCGGTGGGTTCGGCATCCGCGGCATCGAGGGCAAGGTCGGCGCCATCGAGTACGCGCGCACGCGCGGCGTGCCGCTGCTCGGGCTGTGCCTCGGCCTGCAGTGCATGGTCATCGAAGGCGCGCGGCACCTGGCGGGCATCGCGGACGCCAACTCGGCGGAGTTCGACGAGGACACCGAGCACGCGGTGATCTCGACGATGGCCGACCAGCGTGACGTGGTCGCGGGCGAGCGGGACATGGGCGGCACGATGCGCCTGGGCGCGTACCCGGCGAAACTCAAGCCGGGCTCGCAGGTCGCGAAGGCGTACGGCAGCACCGAGGTCTCCGAGCGCCACCGTCACCGCTACGAGGTCAACAACGCCTACCGCAAGCAGCTCTCCGACGCCGGGCTCGTGTTCTCCGGCACCTCGCCCGACGACCACCTGGTCGAGTTCGTGGAGCTGCCGGCCGACGTGCACCCGTTCTTCGTCGGCACGCAGGCGCACCCGGAGCTCAAGAGCCGCCCGACGCGGCCGCACCCGCTCTTCAGTGCGTTCGTGAAGGCCGTGGTGGACCGCAAGGTCGCCGAGCGGCTGCCGGTGGAGCTCGCCGAGGCGCCCGTGGCGGCCCGGTGACCGAGCCCGGCACGCACGAGTTCACGGTCGCCGGCACCCGGGTCGTCCACATCGGACGCGTCGTCGGCCTGCGGGTCGACGAGGTGGTGATGCCCGGCGGCGGGACGGCGAATCGCGAGGTCGTGGAGCACCTCGGTGCCGTCGCGATCCTCACGCTCGACGGCAGCGGTGTCGATGCCGCGGTGACGATGGTCCACCAGTACCGGCACCCGCTCGGGCGCCGGCTGTGGGAGCTGCCGGCGGGTCTGATCGACAAGCCGGGGGAGAACCCCGTCGACGCGGCGAAGCGCGAGCTCGTGGAAGAGGTCGGGCTGGCGGCGGACGAGTGGTCGACGCTGGTGGACGTGGCCGCCTCGCCAGGGTTCACCGACGAGGTGGTGCGGGTGTTCCTCGCCCGCGGCCTGTCCGAAGTGGACCGTGAGGTGCTCGGCGAGGAGGAGGCCGACCTCGTGGTGAAGAAGTTCCCGCTCGCCGAAGCCGTCGCCATGGTGCTCTCGGGTGAGGTGGTGAACGGCGCGACCGTCTCGGGTGTGCTGGCCGCCCACGCGGTGGTCACCGGCGCGGCGAAGGCCCGCCCGGCCGACGCGCCGTGGCGGGACCGGCCCACCCGCTTCGCCCGGCGCCGAGCGGAAGGCTGATCTACCCGTCCGTGCCCGCCGCGCGTCGGCGGGCACGGACGGCCCGGCGGCCTAGAGTGTGACCCCGTGACGGGCACGGGCAGGACGGCGGTGGGCGACGTGATCGCCGCGTACCTGGACCACCTCGTGGTCGAGCGCGGCACCGCCCGCAACACGCTCGACAGCTACGCCCGCGACCTGCGGCGGTACGCCGCGCACCTCGCCGCCGCGGACGTCACGCGGTTCCCGGACGTGACGGCGGCGCACGTCACGTCGTTCGGCGCGGCCCTGCGCGAAGGCGACGAGGAGCACCGGCCGCTCGCCGCGTCCTCGGCCGCGCGGGCGCTGGTCGCCGTGCGCGGGCTGCACAAGTTCGCCCACGCCGACGGCATCACCGAGCACGACCCCGCGCGCGAGGTCCGCCCGCCTGCCGCGGCGAAGAGGCTGCCCAAGGCGCTGCCCGTGACCGATGTCCTCAAGTTGCTCGAGACCCCGCCGCCCGACGGCGAGCGCGCGCTGCGCGACCGGGCGCTGCTCGAAATGCTCTACTCCACCGGCGCCCGGATCTCCGAAGCCGTCGGGCTCGACGTGGACGACGTCGACGACGTCGACCGCACCGTGCTGCTCGACGGCAAGGGCGGCAAACAGCGGCTCGTCCCGATCGGCCGGCCCGCGGTCGAGGCGCTGCACGCGTACCTCGTGCGGGCGCGCCCGGTGCTCGCGGCGCACGGGCGCGGCACGTCCGCGATGTTCCTCAACGCCCGCGGCAGCAGGCTGTCCCGCCAGAGCGCGTGGCAGGTCCTCAAGGACACCGCCGAACGCGCGGGGATCACCGCCGACGTCTCGCCGCACACCCTGCGCCACTCGTTCGCCACGCACCTGCTCGAAGGCGGTGCCGACGTGCGCGTCGTGCAGGAGCTGCTGGGCCACGCCTCGGTGACGACGACGCAGGTCTACACGCTCGTCACGGTCAACACGCTGCGCGAGGTCTACGCCACGGCGCACCCGCGCGCGCTGGGCTGAACCGGCCTCAGGGCATCAGCCACCAGTGGTGACTTCGCGCGCCCGGCCCGGCGCGGCGCTTTGCCGGGGCTCCGACTCCGCGCATAGGCTGCCGGGGACGCCGAAACAAGGAGCTTTCCCGCCATGTCGACACCGAACCAGCCGGAGCGCCCGGCCGCGTCCGCCGGTTCGGCCGCGGCTAGCCTCTCCCAGGCGCGAATCGCCACCCCCGCCAACCACGACGGGGACGAGCCGTCCGACGGCCCGCGCCTGAGCCGCGCCGAGAGAGCCCGGCTGCGCGCGAAGGAGCGCGAAGAGAGCGGCATCGGTCCCACGGGCCGGCCGCTGCGCGAGATCCCCGAACCCGCGCCGCTCGACCACCACGGTCCGGCCAAGGTGCTCGCGATGTGCAACCAGAAGGGCGGCGTCGGCAAGACCACGTCGACCATCAACCTGGGTGCGGCGCTCGCCGAGTGCGGGCGCCGCGTGCTGCTCGTGGACTTCGATCCGCAGGGCGCCCTGTCGGTGGGTCTCGGCATCCAGCCGCACGAGCTGGACCAGACGGTCTACAACGTCATCATGGAGCGCTCCGTCGGCATCGAGGACGTGCTCCGCAAAACCCGCGTCGACGGCGTTGACCTGCTGCCGAGCAATATCGACCTGTCCGCGGCCGAGGTCCAGCTCGTCGCAGAGGTAGGGCGCGAACACACGTTGTTACGGGTCCTTCGTCCGGTCATGAACGACTACGACTATGTTCTTGTCGACTGCCAGCCCTCGCTCGGCCTGTTGACGGTGAACGCATTGACCGCTGCGGACGGTGTGATCATCCCCCTGGAGTGCGAGTTCTTCAGTCTGCGAGGCGTCGCGCTCCTGATCGACACGATCGAGAAGGTGCAGGAACGCCTCAACCCCAAACTGGACATCACGGGGATTCTCGCCACGATGTACGACCCGAGAACCCTGCACTCGAAGGAGGTCATGGCTCGCGTGGTGGAGGCATTCGGCGACATCGTGTTCGACACGGTGATCAACCGCACCGTGCGGTTCCCCGAGACGACAGTCGCGGGTGAGCCGATCACGACCTGGGCCCCCAAGTCGGCCGGCGCGGCAGCCTATCGCGCGCTGGCTCGCGAGGTGATCGCTCGGTGAGCAGGCGCGCTTCCCTGCCCGGAGCGTCGGAACTCTTCCGCCTCACCTCCAGCCCTGTCAGCCCGGCACTCGACCGCCCGGCGGCGCCCGCACCGGCCGAACCGCTCCCGAGGAAGAGCGAGGACGCCGACCAGCTCAGCCGCGCCGCGGCGCGCAGCGGCTCCGGCCGCACGAAGCACGACGCGAAGATCACGGTGTACGTCGCGGGCGACGAGCTGCTCGCGATGGAGCAGACCCGGCTGAACCTGCGGGCCAAGCACAACCTCGTGGTCGACCGCGGCCGCCTGGTGCGCGAGGCCGTGGCCGTGCTGATCGCGGACTTCGACCAGCGCGGCGAAGATTCGGTGCTGGTCCAGCGATTGCAGGCGATGGAAGAAGAAGGCGGAACCGAGGGCTGATGGACGAACCGGCATCGGCCGAGCAGCCGGAGCCGGACGCCGCGGCCCCGGGTACCGAGACGCCGATCCAGCAGGAAACCCCCAGCCCGGACGAGACTCCGAGCCAGGACGAGACGGCGGGCCAGGGCGAAACTGCGACGGCGGAGGAAACGCCGGGCCAGGAGGAGAAGCCCGTCGAGCACGAGACCGTGCACGGCGGGACGATCCCGGAGGGCTACGCCGAGGAGCTCAGCACCTCGAAGTTCAAGGTGCGCCTGAAGAACTTCGAGGGGCCGTTCGACCTGCTGCTGCAGCTGATCTCGCAGCACCAGCTCGACGTCACCGAGGTCGCGCTGCACACGGTCACCGACGACTTCATCGCCTACACGCGCGCACTCGGGTCCGACTGGAACCTCGACGAGACCACGGAGTTCCTGGTCATCGCCGCGACCCTGCTGGACCTCAAGGCCGCGCGGCTGCTGCCCTCGGCGGAAGTGGAGAACGAGGACGACCTCGCGCTCCTGGAGGCCCGCGACCTGCTCTTCGCGCGCGTGCTGCAGTACCGCGCGTACAAGCAGGTGGCGGCGCTGTTCGGCGAGCTGGAGCAAGGCGCGCTGCGGCGCTACCCGCGCTCGGTGGCGCTGGAGGAGCGTTATGTCGGGCTGCTGCCCGAGGTGATGCTCGGCGTGACGCCGCCGAAGTTCGCGGACATCGCCGTCACGGTCTTCAAACCGAAGCCGCCGCCGACGGTGTCGCTCGCGCACCTGCACATGGGCCACGTGTCCGTGCGCGAGCACGCGGCGCTGCTGCGGCTGAAGCTCGCGGAGGTGGGGCAGGCCACGTTCAAGGAGCTCGTGGAGGACTGCGAGTACACCGTGGAGATCGTCGCGCGGTTCCTCGCGCTGCTGGAGCTGTACCGCGAGTCGACGGTGCAGTTCGAGCAGCTCGAGGCGCTCGCCGAGCTCCACGTGCGCTGGACCGGCGGCAGCGTCGCGGAGGCCTCGGCCGCCGCGGCCCACGACCGCACGGCGGCCGACGAAGAGGAGTACGGGTGAGCACCGAAGACGACCGCGCCGCGACGCCTGCCGTGGAAGCGATCGACCTCGATGAGGTCGTGACGCCGAACGCGTCGGTGTCCGAGCCGCCCGAACCCGGTGTCGCGCCGGAAGGTTCTCCGCAGGAGGACGTTGCCGCGGCTTCGCCCGGCACGACCGGCGAAGGGGTCGAAAGCGACAGGGCGCCGGAGGAAGCCGAGTCGAGCGCGGACGAGGCGAGCGCGGACGAGGCGAGCGCGGACGAGGCCGAGCCGGAGCCCGGGGTGACCGAGGCCCCGGCGGAACCCGAGCCGGAACCCGAGGCCGTCGAGGCGAGCGAGGTTCGGGCCGACACCGAGGCCGAAGCCGCGGAGGCGGGCGAGGCACACCCGAAGCCCGAGTCCGCCGAGCCGAGCGCCCAGCCGGAAACCGAGTCCGACGCCGAGCGCGCCGAAGCCGAGCGCCCCGAAGCCGAATCGGGCGAGGGCGAGCCGGGGGAGGCGGCCGCCGGAGCCGAGCAGCCGGACTCGGAGGAGGGTGTCGAGCCGGTCAGCGACCTGCCCGACGTGACGTCCGACGAGGCGCTGGAGGCCGCTCTCGAGGCGCTGCTGCTCGTCGTCGACTCACCGGCGGGCGAGCAGATGCTGGCCGAGACCGTGGCGCAGCCGGTGGCGCGGGTCACCGTCGCGCTGCGGACGATGGCGCAGCGGCTCACCGAGCGGGGCAGCGGGATCGACCTGCGGCGCGTCGGCGAAGGGTGGCGGTTCTACACTAGAGACACGTACGCCCCGTTCGTGGAGAAGCTCCTGCTCGACGGCCAGCGGTCGAAGCTGACCCGGGCCGCGCTGGAGAGCCTCGCCGTGATCGCGTACCGGCAGCCGGTGACCAGGGCCAGGGTCGCCGCGGTGCGCGGGGTCAACGTCGACGGCGTGATCCGCACCCTGCTGGCCCGCGGCCTCATCGAAGAGATGGGCACCGACCCCGAGACGACGGGCACGCTGTACGTGACGACCGAGCTGTTCCTGGAGCGACTGGGGCTGTCGTCGCTGAACGACCTGCCCCCGATCGCTCCGCTGCTACCCGAAGTGGACACCATCGATGACATCTGACCAGCACCCCGACGGCGTCCGGCTGCAGAAGGTCCTCTCCCAGGCCGGCATCGCGTCGCGGCGCGCGGCCGAGGACCTGATCGTGGAGGGCCGGGTGGAGGTGGACGGCCAGA
This sequence comes from Amycolatopsis sp. NPDC050768, assembly GCF_040654155.1. Taxonomy (NCBI): domain Bacteria; kingdom Bacillati; phylum Actinomycetota; class Actinomycetes; order Pseudonocardiales; family Pseudonocardiaceae; genus Amycolatopsis; species Amycolatopsis sp. NPDC050768. Next base: position 547,516 of record NZ_JBFAHL010000005.1, on the reverse strand, counting down.
TCGTCACCGAGCTGGGCCGCCGCGTCGACCCGGTCGAGGCCGTGATCCACGTCGACGGCACGCGCGTGAACCTGCGCGACGACCTCGTGTACCTCGCCTTCAACAAGCCCAAGGGCGTGCACTCGACGATGTCGGACGACCGCGGCCGCCCGTGCGTCGGCGACTACCTGCGCGGCCGCTGGGAGGAGACCCCCGGCGTCGTGCACGTGGGCCGGCTCGACGAGAACACCGAGGGCCTGCTGCTGCTCACCAACGACGGCGACCTCGGCCACCGGCTGATGCACCCGTCGTACAACGTGCTCAAGACCTACTTCGCCGAGGTCGAGGGTCTCGTGCCGCGCGGGCTCGGCAAGGAGCTGCGCGCCGGCTGGGAGCTGCCCGACGGGATCGTGAAGGTCGACCAGTTCCGCGTGAAGGACATGCACTCCGGCCGGAGCATGATTGAGCTCGTGATCCACGAGGGTCGCAAGCACATCGTGCGCCGGCTCATGGCCTCGACCGGCCACCCCGTGCGCAAGCTCGTGCGCACGGCAATCGGCGACGTGCAGCTGGGTGCCCAGCGCCCCGGCACGATCCGCCGGCTCAACCGCGGTGAGGTCGGCTCGCTGTACCGAAACGTGGACCTGTAAACACCGGCTTTCCACCCTGGCGACCTGATCGACGCCCCGGGTTCGCCGGCGGCGTCGAGCCGGTCGGGTCGAAGTTGCGGCGACCGGCCGCATCGGTGGATGGCCGTGGCCTAACGGCGGGCTGAACCGAGGTCGGCACGGACGAGGTCACGCCGCGGCTCGACAGCGGGCTTCGTTCAGGAGCCGCCCGTCCCCGCACCTGCCGCGGCACTCAAGCCCCGGACGGGGGAAGGGTGACTCCCGAGCCCGGCCCCGTCCCGCGAGTGCGGCACACCTTCCGATCGTTTCGCGCGACTCCGGCCGTCGCCGGCGACCAGACGCTGGAGCCCGATCACGTAGCCGGCCTCGCTGCGACACGCGCGAGGCTCGGCGTCGCGCTGCGATCGCCCCGTCATCAGCTCTGCCGGGAGCCATGATCCCGTTGTGAGACAAGGCCGCGCCGACGATTTCGTCCCGTTGGGACACCGGATCGCCGAGGCCCCGGCGCGGCCGTCCTTCTCCTTCCCTCCGGACACCGCCGGACCAGTACGGCTCCGTGGCGCGCCGGCCAGACGAGGCCGGCGCCGTCGAGCCGCCGCACCTCCCGGTCGCCGGCCGCGCAAGTGGTGGGCCTGCCGCTCGATCACCTACCGGCGCCGGGGTGCTCGCCCATCGCCGTTCCGGCAAGCGGAACGTGATCGACAGGGAAGTCATTGATCCGACCACGGGTGATCACAGCGGTCTGGTCGGGCTTGCATGTGGGGATAGCCTCAATGTCCGCAGATTCGACTCGACCTCTTCAGGTGGACGCCCGTTCCGGCTACAGTCGTCGCCAGATGGAGTGTTTCTTCTGACGGAACGAGGTTCGAGTGGCTTCAGCGGCAGCTCTCGACGGACTACGCGTGCTCGACGTGTCCACGATCCTGGCGGGCCCGTTCTGCTGTCAGATCCTCGGTGACTTCGGTGCCGACGTGATCAAGATCGAGCACCCGCGCAACGGCGACAACATGCGCGGCCACGGCCGGAGCAAGAACGGCGTCCCGCTGTGGTGGAAGGAGATCAGCCGCAACAAGCGGACCATCGCCCTCGACCTCAAGGACGAGCGCGGCGGCGAGGTGTTCCGTGCTCTGGCGAAGACGGCGGACGTCGTCGTCGAGAACTTCCGTCCGGGGACCCTCGAGCGGTGGGGCATCGGCCCCGACGCGCTGTTCGCCGAGAACCCCGGGCTGGTGCTCGTGCGGCTCACCGGCTTCGGCCAGACCGGTCCCTACGCCGGCCGGGCCGGCTTCGGCACGCTCGTCGAAGCCATGAGCGGCTTCGCTTCGCTGACCGGGCAGCCCGACGGCCCGCCGACTTTGCCGGCCTTCGGCCTGGCTGACAGCATCTGCGGGATCGCCGCTTCGTCGGCCGTGATGATGGCGCTCCGCCACCGCGACCGGACCGGCGAGGGACAGGTCGTCGACATGAGCCTGCTCGAGCCGATCATGGCAGCCGTCGGGCCCGGTCCGACGATCTACCAGCAGCTCGGCGAGGTCGAGCAGCGCCATGGCAACCGGTCGACCAACAACGCGCCGCGCAACACCTACCGGACCTCGGACGGCGGGTGGGTGGCCGTTTCCACCAGCGCCCAGCGGATCGCCGAACGGGTGCTGGAGCTGGTCGGCCATCCCGAGGTGATCAGCGAACCGTGGTTCGCCACCGGCGGCGGCCGGGCGGCGCACGTCGACCTGCTCGACGACTACGTCGGCAGCTGGATCGCGCAGCGCAGCCGTGACGAGGTCATCAGCGCCTTCACCGAGGCCGGTGCCGCCATCGCCGCCGTCTACGACGCCCGCGACCTGGTCGAGGATCCCCACGTGCGGGAGACGCAGATGCTGCTGGAGGTCGACGACGCCGACTTCGGGCCGCTGCTGCAGCACAACGTGATGTGGCGGATGAGCGCTTCGCCGGGGGCGATCAGGTTCACCGGCCGCGGGCTGGGCGAGAACACCGACGAAGTCTTGACCGAGGCCGGCCTCGAGGCCGGCCGGATCGCCGAGCTCAAGGAGAGTGGGATCATCCGATGACCGATGCATTGCTCAGCGCGGTTCAGGGCGGGCTGGACGTGGTCGACCTGGGACGACAGCTGCGGGTCGGCATGCCCCAGTCCCCGAACCACCCCCAGTTCTGGCACACCCTGCCGCGCCGCCACGGCGACATGACGCGTGCCGACGGGGGCAGCGCCGCCAATGACATGATCACGATGGGCTGCCACGTGGGCACGCACATCGACGCGCTGGCGCACGTCTCGCACGACGGGCTCATGTTCGGCGGCGTCGACGCGATGCAGGCCGGGGTCGGTGGCAAGTACGACGCGCTCGGCGTTCACTCCATCGCGCCGATGATCCGCCGTGGTGTGCTCCTCGACATCGCGGGACTGCACGGAGTCGGCTGCCTCGACGGCGGCTACGAGATCACCGTCGGCGACCTGGAAGCGGCCGCCAAGAACGCGGACGGCGGTGTCGGTGAGGGAGACGTGGTGCTCATCCGCAGCGGCTGGGGCACGAAGTTCGCCGAGGGCGGCGCCTACGTGGGCGGGCCGTCCGGGGTCCCGGGGGTCGGCGAGGCCGGCGCTCAGTGGCTCGCCGAGCGGCGCATCCACGCCGCCGGCGCCGACACCATCGCGTTCGAGCGGCTCGCGCCCGGCGGTGGGCACGCGCTGCTGCCGGCACACCGTGTCCTGCTCGTCGAGAGCGGGATCTACCTCATCGAGGCGCTCGACCTCGAGGAGCTGGCCGGCCGCGGGTGGGCGGAGTTCACGCTCGTGCTGGTGCCGCTCAACATCTACGGCGCGACCGGGTCGCCGGTGCGCCCGCTGGCGGTGCGTACCGCGTGAGCGAGCAGACCCTGGCCCAGCAGCTCGGCGCCTTCGCGGCCGGCACGTCCTACGACGACCTCCCGGCCGAGGTCGTGGAGAGCGTGAAGATGCGGGTGCTCGACATCCTCGGCATCGCCGCCGCCGCCAGCACGCTCGAAACCAGCCGCTCCGCGCGGGAGTGGGCCGGCAGCCAGGGCGGGACGGGCGCCGCCTCGGCCGTCGGTGTGCCCGGCCGGCTGCCCGCCAACATGGCCGCCTTCGTCAACGGGGTCCTCGCTCACTCCCTCGACTATGACGACACCCATCTGCCGTCGGTCCTTCATCCGAGCGCCTCGGTCGTCCCTGCGGCACTGGCCGCCGCCGAGCGTGCCGGCGCGGACGGTCGTGAGCTCATCCGGGCGGTCGCGATCGGGATCGAGATCTGCGTCCGGCTCGGCATGGCCGGTTACGACCAGGCGAGCAACAACTCCGTCTTCTTCGAGCACGGCCAGCACGCCACGTCGATCTGCGGCGCGATGGGTGCCTCGGTCGCGGCGACGCTGCTCGCCGGTGGCGATGAGCAAGCCGTCGTCGATGCGCTCGGCGTCACGGCCTCGCTGGCCTCGGGCATCATCGAGGCCAACCGCACCGGCGGCACGGTCAAGCGGATCCACTGCGGGTGGGCGGCGCACGCGGCTGTCTCCGCGGCGGAGCTGGTCAAGCTCGGCCTGACCGGTCCGCCCACGGTGCTCGAGGGCCGGTTCGGCTTCTTCCAGGCCTGGCTGCACGGCATCTTCGACCCGGCGGCCATCGTCGACGGGCTGGGGACCGAGTGGTCGGTCCCGGGCATCTTCTTCAAGCCCTACCCGGCGAACCATTTCACGCACGCGGCCGTCGACGCCGCCGCGCAGCTGCGCGCGGACGGCGTACGGGTCGAGGACATAGTCTCGCTCCAGCTCGGCGTACCGGCGCAGAACCTGCGCACGGTGGGGGAGCCGATCGAGGTGAAGCGGACGCCGCAGACCGGCTACATGGCCCAGTTCAGCGGTCCCTACGCGGTCGTGCTCGGCCTGCTGGGCGGCTCCGGTCTCGGTGCCGGGCTCGACGACTACACCGACGAACTCGCGCAGGACCCCGAGCGAAGAGCGTTGATGGCGAAGGTGGACGTGACGGCCGACGAGCGGTGCACGGAGATCTTCCCGCACCAGTTCCCCGCGGTGCTCACGGCGCGGCTCAAGGACGGCCGCGAGGTGGTGGCCGAGGTGTTCACGAACCGCGGTGGCCCGCAGCGACCGCTCTCGTTCGAAGAGCTGGCCGCCAAGTTCCACGACAACGCCCGGCGGGTGCTGCCTCCCGATCGGGCCGACGAACTCGCGGCGGCCTGCCGCACGCTCGAGGACTGCACCGACCTCATGGAGCTGCTCGCTTCCCTGACGAAGGTCGACGACCCCGCTCGCACGTAGGACGAACAACCGAAGGATGAGGGAAAATGGCTGAATTCGACTTGGTGATCCGTAACGCCCAGGTGGTGCGCCCCGCGAGCGATGCCCCCGAGCGCCTCGACGTCGCCGTCAAGGACGGCAAGTTCGCCGCCTTCGAGCCGAGCATCGACTCCGAGCGCGCAGCCGAGACGGTCGACGCCGCCGGCAAGCACCTCTTCCCCGGTGTGGTGGACGTCCACCAGCACTGGGGCATCTACAACGAACTCGGCGAGGACACCAGCTCGGAGAGCCAGGCCTCGGCGCAGGGCGGTGTCACGACCGGCATCACCTACATCCGCACCGGTGCCTACTACATGAACCGGACCGGGCCGTACCGCGAAGTGTTCCCCGACGTGCTGGCAGCCGCCGAGGGCCGCTCCTTCATCGACTACGCGTTCCACGTGGCGCCGATCCTCAAGGAGCACATCGACGAGATCCCCGACCTGATCGGGGAGTTCGGGGTGCCCTCGTTCAAGATCTTCATGTTCTACGGCAGCCACGGGCTGCACGGCCGCTCGAGCGACCAGAGCTCGTTCCTCATGATCCCCGAGGACGAGTCCTACGACCTGGCCCACTTCGAGTTCGTGATGCGGGGCATCGAGAAGGCGCGTCGCGACCCCCGGTTCGCTGCCGACCGCGAGAACATCTCGCTGTCGCTGCACTGCGAGACGGCGGAGATCATGCGGGCCTACACCAAGCTGGTCGAGCAGGAGGGCAAGCTGACCGGCCTCGAGGCGTACAGCGCCTCGCGGCCGCCGCACTCGGAGGGCCTGGCGATCACCATCGCTTCCTACCTGGCCCACGAGACCGAGCTGCCCAAGATCAACCTGCTGCACCTGACCTCGCGCAAGGCGATCGAGGCCGCCATGATGATGCAGGAGACCTTCCCGCACATCGACTTCCGCCGCGAGGTGACGGTCGGCCACCTGCTCGCCGACTTCACGACCGCCAACCTCGGCGGCAAGGTCAACCCGCCGCTTCGCTCCCGCGAAGACGTCGAGTCGTTGTGGGAACACCTGCTGGCCGGCCACTTCTCGTGGGTCACCTCGGATCACGCGTGCTGCCGCGACGAGACCAAGTTCGGCGAGCCCCGCGAGGACGTTTTCGTGGCCAAATCCGGCTTCGGCGGCACCGAGTACCTGCTGGCGGGCATGGTCAGTGAAGGCCGCAAGCGTGGTCTGTCCTACCCGCGCATCGCCGAACTCGTCGCCAAGAGCCCGGCCGAGCGGTTCGGGCTGCGCGGCAAGGGTGATCTCGCCGTCGGGTACGACGCCGACTTCTGCCTGCTCGACGACACGGTCGACTACACCGTGCACGCGCAGGACTCGCTCTCCACGCAGGAGTACACCCCGTTCGAGGGCTTCGAGCTGACGGCCAAGGTGACCGACACCTGGGTCCGCGGCACCGAGGTCTTGCGTGCGGAGAAGATCGTCGGCACCCCGACGGGCCGGTTCGTGAAGCGCTCGGGTCAGGCCTGACGCACCGATATCCAAGATCTCCCAGGGGGACCGGTCGGCGCCGTCAGGCGCCGGCCGGACCCTCAGTCATCCCGACGGCGTCCGAGCGTCTCCCGGGCCGATCTGATCACGGCTGCGTCGATCAACCGTCCCGCGGCATCCAGCGTCACTCCGCCCTGGGCCGCGGAGAACCGATCGAGGACGTCACGCGCCGCGGCCACCGCCTCGGCGGTGGGGGCCAGCACCTCGTGAATCACGGGGACCTGGGCGGGATGGATGGCGGTTCGTGAGCGGAAGCCGAGGTCGGCCAGCTCCCGGGTCGTTCGCCGGAAGGCGTCGAGGTCGCGAAAGTCGACCGACGTGGGCGCCACCGGTGCGGCGAGGCCCGCGGCGGCGCAGTGGAGCACGACCTGGAGTCTGAGCTGGGTGATCGCGTCGGCGGTCGCGGTGGTGCGGGCGATCCGGAGGGCGGCGAGCAGGTCCACCTCGCCCAGGCCGAGTGTCGTGAGGCGGGGATGGGCGGCGAGCTCGCCGAGGGCGAGCACCGAAGCCGCGTCCTCGACCAGCCCGACGACGGGCACCGGGGGCAGGTCCTGCTCGGCTTCGGCTCCGTCGAGCCGCGCGGCGAGCTCGCTCATGGACTTGGGGGAGCACTTGGCCAGCACGATGCCGTCGAGGCCAGGACGGACGACGGCTTCGAGATCATCGGCGAGCCGATCCGCGTCGACCCGGACCCAGGTCTGGGCGCCGGCCTCGGCTCCCGGGGCCTGGCGGTCCCGGCCCAGCCAGGCGGCGACCGCGCCGCGGGCCGCGCTCTTCTCGGCGACCGGCACCGCGTCCTCGAGGTCGAGGATGACGGCGTCGGCCGCCCCGGTCGAGGCCTTGGCGAACAGCGACGGGCGTGAGGCGGGAACGTAGAGGAACGAGCGGGGCAGCACGGTGTCTCCTGCTGGGCTGTCGGGTCGGGGGCTGGGTCAGCCGCGCAGACGCTGGGTGATGGCGTGCGACGCCTCGACCACAAGCGCCGCGTGCTCCTCGTGGTCCTCGATCGCGTAGCGGAAGGCCGGACCGGAGGAGCTGATGGAGCCCATCACGTTGCCGGCCGAGTCGAAGAACGGTGCGGCGATGGAGGCGGCGCCGGTGTTGCGCTCGTTGATGGACGTGGCATATCCGTGCTCGCGAACCCGGTCCAGGCCGTCGCGGTAGGCGTTCTCGTCCAGACCGGCGCGCCGCGCGCGCAGCTGGCGGACCGCCTCGTCGATGAGGGAGAGCGAGAGGAAGGCGAGGATCGCGCGACTCGAAGCACCGGAGTGCAGGGGGTAACGCGGCCCGATCTCGATGACCATCTTCACCTCCTCGGGAGATTCGAACTGGTCGAGGTAGATCCGCTCGTTGCCGACGAGCACCGAGAGGGTCGTGGTCTCCCGGGTGGTGTCTCGCAGCCGACGAAGGATCGGCGAGGCGATGCTGCGCACGTCGATCTGGCTCCACGCCCGCGCCGAGAGACCCAGCGCCGCCGGTCCGAGCACATAGGACGACCCACCGGGCGCCACCTTGGCCAGTGAGCGGGAAACCAGGGACTGCAGGATCCGGTGGACGACGGCCTTGCTGAGGGACAGGTCACGGGCGATCTGGGATACCCCGAGCGGACTGTCGGACCGCGCGAAGAGGAGGAGGACGTCGGCGACCCGGTCCGCGGCCTCGGTACCTCCCGGAGTCTCGACCGTCCGTTCGCGAACCACAGGATCCCCTTTTCTTCCGGACAAGTTCGGCCTCACGAAACGAGGCAAGGTCGGCGCGGATCACGTTCGCCCGTCAGATCCGCGGATCGCGCTCCCGGCGCGATACCCGAGGGGCCCGGGGGGCGGCCGGTGCGGCCGGTGCCGATTTTCACGACGGCCGTCGTACGTCGAGCGTGCGCAGCACGAGGCCGAACGGGATCGGGCCGTCCTGGCCGAGAGAGGCCACGGCAGCGAGCACTGCCCGCGCCCCGCTCTCACCGACGGCGTCGGTCAGCAGCGTCGCGGCCTTTTGACCGACCACCGGGTCGTCGACCGCGTCAGGCCCGTCACCGCGGGGGGCGCCGTCGCGTGACGCGGTGAGCTGGGTGCCGTCGGTGAACCGCACGGTGACCGTGGCCGGGCGCCCCGCCGGATACCCGGCGTCGAGGGTCCGGTCGTGTTCCACCCGCACCCGAGCCGCCAGATCCCGCACCGCGGTGACGCGGAGGGTGCCGGACTCGAACGCGTGGGTCCGCAGTGTGCCCAGGACCAGACCGGCGGCCACGCTCCACGGGATGCTGAACCGGGCGGCCATTTCACTGCGGGGCCGCACGTTGTCGAACGCGGCCGCCGCGGCGTAGGTGCGGACCGTGACCGCGGCGATCTCTTCGGGCCGGTAAGGACGGGTCGCGAGGTCCTCGACGGCGTCGTTGACGCCGTGCAGCAGGGCGCAGGTGGGGTGGCGCTTGAGGTACCCCTGGGTGATGGTCCAGTCGCCGGCGGCGACCAGTGCGATCAGCCGCTCGGAGAATCCGCCCTGGTCGGCCGCGACCCAGCGGGCGAAGTGGCGTTCCAGTGTTCCCGGCTGCGCCCGGAGGCCCGCCGCGGCCGCCTGGCCGTGGATGACCGCGGTCTGTGCCGCGCAGGCGAGGTAGAGGTTCTGGCTGGTCCAGCCGTCGAAGACCCCCGGCGCGTCGGGCACCGTGGTCAGCGCGGCACACGAGTCGATGGCCCCGGCAATGGTCTCCGCGTCGCCACCGCTGAGCACGTGGGCAACGCCGGCCGCGGCCCCGAGCGTCGCCCAGGTCCCGATGTCGTGGACCCCGGCCGGGGTCCCGCCCATCGCGAGGCCGATCCGCACGCCCGTCTCGTAGCCGGCCAGCACGGCCGACAGCGTCGCCGGGCCATCGGCGCCGCAGGCCTCGGCGGCAGCGAGAACGGCCGGCACCACGTGGGACGCCGGATGGCCGCGAGCGCGCCGGTGCCCGTCCTGGAGCTGCTCGCGCGCGACCGGCATCGCGTTGAGGAATGCCGCCTGGGCCGGTGGGAAACCCGTCCGGTGGCCCAGCACGCTGCTGGGGCCGGCACCGATCGCGTAGGTGGCCTGGAGAACCGCGATGTCGGGCCGGGCCAGACCGGCGGCCGCCGTGGCCACCACGTCGGCGACGAGCGCCCGTACCCGGTGCCGTACCGCGTCCGGGGCCGCGGGCTCGCGGATACTTGCCGCGAAGGTGCCCAGGCGCGCGGCGAGGCCGGCGCCGGCTGTCGGCACGGGCGGTGACGCGCTCTCCACGGGGATCTCCTCGATAGCCGGGGCACAGGACCGCGGGGGGCGCCGCGCACGGGACGCGCGCGGCCGGCCGCCACCGCCGGAAGCCACTGTAACAACTGCGTTTCTGTAGACGGAACAAGTCTGGCTGCCGTCCCGTCGGGAGTCAATGCCCAGGCGAAACCTGCGCTCTGCCTGGAGTCCGGCTCTGCGGTCGCGAAGTGCACGTGACCTCAATCATCGATGTACCACTTGACGTGAGTACGACCACATGCCACAGTCAGCGGAACTTGATCGGGGCGTTCCGATTAGCGGAACGATCACAGCGCCACTCTTCATCAAGATCAGGAGTCATCAGGATGCGTACAAGATCCTTCGTGAAGCTGGTCGCCGCGGTCGGCTCCGGGGCCGTACTCCTCGCCGGCTGTGCGGGCGGCGGCAGCGGCGGTTCGAGCGGGGACGCCAAGGTCATCAAGATCGGCACCCTGCACCCCCTCTCGGGTGCCAACGCGGGCGACGGAACCCAGCTCGAGAACGGCGTGAAGCTCGGCATCAAGGCCATCAACGACGCCGGCGGCATCAAAGCGCTCGGTGGCGCCAAGCTCGAGCTGGACGGGGGCGACACCAAGGGCACGCCGGACACCGGCCAGAGCGAGGCCCAGCGCCTCGTCGGTGACGGCGTCGTCGCCCTGGTCGGCACCTACCAGAGCGCCGTGAGCGCCAATGTCGCCGCCGTCGCCGAGCGCAACAAGGTCCCCTTCGTCATGGACGTCTCGGGCGACGACGCGATCCTCTCGCACGGCTACAAGTACTCGTTCCGCATGCAGCCGCAGAACTCGCGGTTCGGCACGACTGCGGCCCAGTACGTCAAGGCCATCTCCGCGGCGGCGAATCGCCCGGTCACCAAGGTTGCCTACCTGCACGAGGCCACGGCGTTCGGCACCGGGGTCTATCAGGCGTTCAAGGCCGAGGCCCAGAAGAGCGGCCTCCAGATGGGTCCGGAGATCACCTATGACGCGGCCAGCGTCTCCGATCTGACCACCCAGATCGCCCAGGTCAAGGCGAGCGGCGCGAACGTCCTCGTCGTCTCGGGCTACTACCGCGACGGCGTCCTCGCCGCGAAGGCGATCCAGACGGTCAAGCCGGCCCTCGACGCCGTGGTCGGCGCAGCCGACGGTGCGTTCGACCAGCCGCAGTTCCCGACCGACGCCGGTTCGGCTTCCCAGGGGTACTTCGACGTGAACTACCACTTCGACGACAAGAGCGCTGACGCGAAGGCGTTCAGCGCCCTTTACAAGACGACTTACAAAGACGAGGCGCGCACCGGCGCGGCCCTCGCCTACGACTCGGTTCGTGTCATCGCGGCAGCGCTCGAGAAGGCCGGCTCGACCGACGCGTCGAAGGTTCGCGACGCCATCGCACAGACCAACCTGACGCCGCTGACTCTCTCCGACGGCCCGATCAAGTTCAGCGACAAGGGCGAGAACTCCACCTCGCTGCCCGTGCTGACCCAGGTCCAGAACGGTGCTCCGGTCGTGGTCTATCCGCAGTCCGCTGCGGTCAAGAGCCCCGTCTACCCCGCGAACCCGGGCCAGTGACCGGCCCGACGAACGCCGGAGGGGCGGTTCCGTCGAAGGACGGGACCGCCCTCCGGGGCGGTAGCCGCGCCACGTCGCGGCTGAGCCTGCGCCATTCGACGCCGCTGATCGTGACGGGCGCCTTGCTGGTCGTTCTCTTCATCGCCGCGCTGCTGCGCTCGGGCAGCATGGGCATCACCGGCCAGGCGCTGCTCACCGGCATCATTTCCGGCGGTGTCTACAGCCTGCTCGCGATGGGCCTCACCCTCGTCTTCGGCGTGCTCGACATCGTCAACTTCGCGCACGGTGCCTTCCTCGCCGTTGGTCTCTACATCACTTACGAGGTGGCGCACCAGGCCGGGCTGAACCCCTACATCGCCCTCCCGGTCGCGATCCTCGGGCTCTTCGTGCTCGGCCTCCTGATCCAGCTCCTGCTCCTCAACCGCACGATGGGCGGCACGCTCGAGCGCCAGCTGCTGATCACCCTCGGCCTGTCGCTGCTGATCAGCAATGTCCTACTGCTGGTCTTCGGCGGCGACCCGCTGTCGGCGAACCTGAAGAGCGACCCCGGCGTGCACGTGTTCGGCGCCGTCGCCAACCTCTCCCGGGTCATCGCCCTCGGCGGCGCCCTGGTACTGGCCGTGCTGGTCTTCCTGCTGCTGGAGCGCACCTCGTTCGGCCGGGCGATCCGCGCTGTCGCCGCCAGCCGGCAGGGGGCGGGACTGGTCGGCATCGACGTGCGGCTCGTCTACGCGGTCACCTTCGGCCTGGGCACCGCCTGTGCCGGGGCGGCCGGCATGCTCATCGCGCCGTTCACCACGATCACCCCGACCGCCGGCGACCAGTTCAACATCCTCGCCTTCGTCGTCGTCGTGATGGGCGGGCTGGGCAACGTGATGGGCGCCGTCATCAGCGGTGTGATCGTCGGCCTGGTCGAGCAGCTGGGCGGTGTCGCGATCGCCGGTCAGAGCCCCCTGCTGGGCGTTTTCATCCTGTTCCTGCTCATCCTGCTGATCCGTCCGCAGGGCATCTTCGGAGCCACGTCATCATGACCATCACCACCGAGACGCGACCGGGATCAGCGGCGATCCAGAATCGCCGCCAGTCGATCCAGCGGTCCCTGATCATCCTGGTCGTCATCACCGTCCTGGCCGCTTTCGCTCCCGCACTCCTGCCCGAGTCGAGCCAGACCATCGCGGTCCGGGTGCTGATCTTCGCGATCATGGCGATCGGCTGGAACCTGATGAGCGGCTACGGTGGCATGTTCAGCTTCGGGCACGCGGCGTTCTTCGGCATCGGCGCGTACACCGACGTCTACCTCCTGGAGCACTTCGGCTGGTCGCCGTGGATCTCGCTGGTCGTCGGAGCGATGCTGGCGGCACTCGTGGCCATCTGCATCGGCTACCTCGCCTTCCGCTACAAGCTGCGCAGTGCCTACTTCGCGCTCGCCACGTTCGCCTTCGCCGAGATGCTGCGGTTGCTCGCGACCAACACCAGCTGGGTCAACGGCACCACCGGGTTCCACGTCCCGCTGCTGCCCGACAACTCGTGGTCGATGCTGCAGTTCGCCGCCAACGCGCCGCAGTACTACTACATCGGCCTCGCGCTGGTCGTGATCTGCCTGCTGATCACGATGTTCTACCTTCGGTCGCGCACCGGCATCCACACGGTCGCCGTGCGCGACAACGAGGACGCGGCCGACGCGCTGGGCGTCAACGTCATGCGGGTCAAGCTGACCACGATGGCGCTCTCCGCGGCGATCACGTCCGTCGCCGGCATGTTCTACGCGCAGTACTTCATGTTCGTCGATCCCGACATCGCGTTCGGCCAGGCCCAGTCGGTCCAGGCCATCGCCCCGGCGGTCATCGGCGGCGTCGCCACCCTGTGGGGCCCGCTCGTCGGCGCACTGATCCTCGGCCCGCTCTCGGACCTGACGGCCGGCTGGCTGCGCAACCCGCCCACTTTCCTGGAATTCCTCTCGGGCCGGGGCGGGCTGGACGTGGTGCTCTACTCGATCCTGCTGATCGTGATCGCCCTCGTCCTGCCCAAAGGCATCGTCGGATCGATCCGCGATTGGTGGAAGCGTCGATGAGCACCGCTCTCGAAGTACGCGACGTGAGCAAGTCCTTCCGTGGCGTCCATGCACTCAGCGAGGTCGAGATCGACGTCGCCGAAGGTTCGATCGTCGGCATCATCGGGCCGAACGGCGCGGGCAAGACGACGTTCTTCAACGTCATCGCCGGCGCACTGCGGCCGGACACCGGCCATGTGAAGCTCTTCGGCAAGGACGTGAGCGGGATGTCGCCGCACCGGATCTCGCGGCTCGGCATGGCGCGAACGTTCCAGCTGATGCGTCCGTTCGGCTCCATGACGGTCCGGGAGAACGTCGTCGCGGCAGCACTGTCGCGGGGCGGCAATCACCGCAGCGCCCATCACCACGCGCACGAGGTCATCGAAGCGACCGGCATGGCGGCCTGGGCGGACGTGGTGTCCGACTCGCTGCACACAGCTGCGCTGAAGCGGCTCGAGCTGGCCCGGGTGCTCGCCACCCGTCCGCGGTTGCTGCTGCTCGACGAGGTCCTGGCCGGCCTCGTGCCCGCCGAACGGGCGCCCGTCGTCGACCTGCTCGCCCGCCTGCGTGAGTCGGAGGGCCTGACGCTCGTGTTCGTCGAACACATCATGCAGGCCGTCATGCAGCTCTCCGACTCTGTCGTCGTCTTCGACCGCGGACGGGTGATCGCCTCGGGCGAGCCCGCGGAAGTGGTCGCGGACCCGACGGTCGTGGAGGCCTATCTCGGACAGGAGCTGCCCGGTGCTTGAGCTCGACAACATCGCTGCCGGCTACGGCAAGCTGCAGATCCTCCACGACATGAGCCTGCGGGTCAGGCCGGGGGAACTGGTCTCCGTCGTCGGCGCCAACGGTGCCGGCAAGACCACCACGCTCCGCGTGATCAGCGGACTGATCAGTGCGCTCTCCGGTGCGGTCACCTACGACGGCGAGCCGCTGACCGGGCTGCGGCCGCACCAGATCGTGCGGCGCGGGATCGTGCAGGTGTCCGAGGATCGCGACCTCTTCGGCCCCATGAGCGTCGAGGAGAACCTCGTCCTGGGCGCGTGGACGCGCCGCGGCGTGCGGATGGCGCAGGAGCTGGAGCGGATCTTCGAGCTGTTCCCGATCCTGGCCGAGCGCCGCAAGCAGGCGGCCCAGAGCATGAGCGGCGGCCAGCAGCAGATGCTCGCCATCGGCCGGGCCCTCATGGCGAAGCCGCGGCTGCTGATGCTCGACGAACCGTCGACCGGCCTCTCGCCGAAGCTGACCTGGGACGTGCTGAAGGCCGTCGCGGCCATCCGCGACACGGGTGTCTCGGTTCTCCTGATCGAGCAGAACGCCGCTCAGGCGCTCTCGATCTCCGACCGGGCCTACGTGCTCGAGAGCGGCACCATCGCGCTCGAAGGCCCGGGCAAGGAGCTGGCCGGCGACGAGCGGGTCAAGAAGGCCTACCTCGGCCTGTGAACGAAACGACGGAGAAGGTGGGGAAGACGGTTACCGTTGATCCCGGTACGGATCAAGCGAACGAAGTCGGGCTCGACCCGGATCAGCAGGCGGCGCTCGAGGCCCTCGACCGGCTCGCCGGCTGGGCCGGCGCGCTGAGGTGGGACGCCGTACCCGAGAACGTGCGAGAGCGGCTGCGTCTGGTCCTGCTCGACACCTTCGGAGTCACGGTCCTGGGTGCTCGGCTTCCCGAGCGCGCCGCACTCGTGGACGCCTGGGCGCCCTCACCCGGACCGGTACCGGTCTTCGGGACCGGGGTCGAGACCACGGTCGAGGCCGCGGCCTGGCTCAACGCCACGGCGCTGGTGAGCCTGGAGATGGACGAGGGCAACAAGTTCGCGGCCGGCCACCCCGCCGCGCACGGCTTCCCGGCGGTCCTGGCACTCGCCTGCGCGCTCGACACGGACGGTCCGGCCACCGCGACGGCCCTGCTCGTCGCCTACGAGGTCGCCGCGCGGTACGGCCGCGCCAGCCGCGGCGCGCCGGGTCTGCACCCGCACGGCAACTGGGGCGTCACCGGCGCAGCCGCGGGCTGCGCCAAGCTCCTCGGTCTCGACACCGCGGGGATCGCCGCCGCCGTCGACACCGCGAGCGGCATGCCGATCGCCGGGCCCTTCTCCGCGGCACTCGACGGCAACGCGGTGCGCAACGAGTGGATGGGCGCCAGCAACGTGGCTGGGCTCGCCGCCGCGCGACTGGCCAAGGCCGGGATCGCGCACGCCACCGGCATCGCCGCCCACAGCCTGGGCGGGTTGCTCGGCACGTTCGACCCGGTCGCCCTGGTCGAGCAGCTCGGCCTGCGCTGGGACATCGGGCTCGGCTACTTCAAACGGCACGCCTCGTGCGCCTTCACCCACCCCAGCGCGGATGCCACCCTCGTGTTGCGAGCACGACTGCACCAGGACGGGCTCGCCGACAGCGACATCACCCGGGTGCGGGTCACGACGTACTCGATGGCGGCAGCGCTCGGCCGCACCCGATGGAGCAACCGGCTGGCCGCCATGTTCTCGATTCCCTACGTGGTGACGACCGCCCTGCTCGATGGCCGCGTCGCTCCCGACGGCTTCGACCGCTCGCGGGAGGACCGGTTCGCCGCACTGGCCGAGCGGGTCGAGGTCGTCTCGGGCACCGAGTTCGACGCCCGCCTGCCCGACGCCCGCGGCGCGGCCGTCGAGCTGACGCTGACCGACGGCCGGGTCCTGCGGCACGAGGTCGCCAACCCAGTCGGCGACGCCGCCCACGAGCCCTTCGACCACGAGCGGACTCTCGTGCTGCTGCGTGACCTGCTGGGCGATGAGGCGGCGCTCCAGCGGGCGGTCGACTGCGCCGCCGCACTGCCCGAGGCGAGGGGCGTGCGAGATGTCCTGCGCGTGCTCGCCACTCCGTGATCCTCACCTGCCGCACCCTGCCCGTCCTCGAGGAGGAGCCACCACCCATGCGGATCTTCGCGACCACACCCCTGCACGTCGGCGTCGAGGAACTGGCGCGGCGACAACAACGTTACGACGCCATCAGCCCGGCCGGCGTGATCGTCGAACTGCACGATCTCGCGCAGGGTGCGCCCGAGCAGCTCGACCACGCCGAGGACATCGCACGTTCGGACGACTACGTCCACCGGGCCCTCGCCGCCGCCCCCGCGGGGTACGACGTCCTGATGGCCGACTGCGTGCTCGACCCCGCGGTCGCCCGGCTGCAAGAGGAGACCGACCGTCCGGTGGTCGGCATCCTCAAGCTCAACCTGGCCCTCGCGGCCGCGCTCGCGGCGCCGATGGGCGCGGTGGTCCGCAACGAGGCCATCGCCGCCGAGATGCGCCGGGTTGCGGCCGCTTACGGCTGGGAGCGGTGGCTCGGGCAGATCGAGATCCTCGACCTGCCCTTCGACTCGATCAGTGAAGGGCCGGGGTGGCAGCAGCGCCTCGACGAGTCGGCCGAGGTGCTGGCCGCGAAGGGGGCCCGCACGCTGCTCAACGGCTGCTCCGCCGTCGACGTCGATCCAACGCACCCCTCGGCGGTGCCGGTGTTCGACCCCGTGCTGCGCGCCCTCGAACTGGTCGCGGCGGGAGCGGGCCGATGAGCGCACAGGGACCCGACCTCGTCGTCGCGGGTGCCGGCGGTGGGCTCATCGCTGCCCTTCGCGCCGCCCAGCTCGGCCTCGACGTCCTCGTGGTCGAGGCGAGCGAGCACTTCCTTCGCGGCAACAACACGTCGATGTGCACGGCGATGGTGCCGGGCGTGAACAGCCGCTGGCAGCGGGAGCAGGGGATCGAGGACTCGGTCGAGGTGTTCGCCGGCGACGTCGACCGCAAGACCAAGGGCAGCGGCGACCAGCGGCTCGCCCGGGCGCTGGCCGCCGTCAGCGGCGAGCTGGTCGAGTGGCTGGCCGACGAGGTCGGCCTAGACATCTCGCTGATGACCGACATGCACTACCCGGGGCATTCCGTGGACCGCTGCCACACCATCCCCGAGCGGCACGGCACCGTGCTCATCGACCACCTGGCCCGGCAGGCGCGGGCCCACCCGCGGATCGATTTCCTGGTGCCGGCCCGGCTCACCGAGGTCGAGCTGGACGCCGAGGGCCGGGTCGCCGCGGTCGTGGTCACCGACCCGAACGCCGATGTGGAGCGCATCGAGACCCCGGCCGTCCTGCTCGCCACCAACGGTTACGGTGCCGATCACGAGCTGGTCGCCGAGCACATGCCGGAGATCGCCACGGCCACATACCACGGCAGCGAAACGTCGCGCGGCGATGCGCTCCGGATCGGCTCCCGGCTGGGCGCCGCGACCGAGTTCCTGGACGCCTATCAGGGCCACGGAGCGCTGGCGGCGAAGTCCTCGACGCTGCTGGGCTGGGCCACGATCATGCACGGCGCCGTCATGCTGGACACCACGGGCCGCCGCTTCGCCAAGGAGACCACCGGCTACTCCGAATTCGGCCCCTCCCTGGCGGCCCGGCCGGAGGCGACCGGCTGGGTCGTGTTCGACCGCCGGGTGCACGAACTGTGCATGCCGTTCACGGACTTCCGGCAGACCGTCGAGTCCGGCGCCGAAGTGTGGGCCGACGACGCGCGGGCGCTCGCCGTCGCGACGGGCCTACCCGAAGATGCCGTCACCGCCGAGCTCGACGAGTCCGGGCGGGCGGCGCGAGGCGAGATCCCCGACCGGTTCGGCCGCGACTACGAGGCACCGCTCGAGCCGCCGTACGCCGCGGTGAAGGTGGTGCCGGCTCTCTTCCACACCCAGGGCGGCCTGGTCGTGGACGGGTCGGCGCGTGTCGTCGACGGCGACGACCGGCCCATTCCCGGCCTCTACGCCTCAGGTGGCGCGGCCGCCGGGATTTCGGGGCACGGCGCCTCGGGCTACCTGGCCGGCAACGGCCTCCTGCCCGCCTTCGGACTGGCCTACCTCGCCGCCACGGCCGTGGCGGCGGAACACCGCGCTGCGGGCTCGGACACCACGGCATGACCGACGAGGCGGCCGCCCGGTCCCGGGCACTGGACTTCGTGCGGCACGAGGCCGGATTCGCCCAGCTGGTCACCCACGGCGCGGGCGGCGCCCTGGTCGGACGGACCACCAGCGCGTTCCTGACCGACGACTGGGCCGTCGAACTGGTGCAGCGCCGGACCCACCGCAGAGTCGAGCAGCTCCGCCACGACGACCGGGTGCTGGCGATCTGGGGTGGCACGCCGGCCGACGACTCGGTCAACGACTCGCCGTGGACCTTCGACCTGGGCCTGACGATCCCGCGGGTGGTCTTCGTCCGCGGCGTCGCGCGGCCGCTGGACGCGAAGGCCACCTGGGAGGTCTACGACCGGCACACGACGCGGCTGCGAGCCGCGGGCCACACGAAGGCGCCGTTGCGGGACCGGGCCGACCTCGACGCCAACTTCGCCGGAGTGCGGATCGAACCACGCCGGGTCCGGCTCGAGGGCTTCGGGACGGGCGCGCAGGCGTTCAGCTGGACCATCACACCACGGAGGACGGACACGTGATCAAGGCAATCCTGGGGTACGACATCGTCGAGGGCGTGAGCGAGCAGGAGTACGAGCGCTGGCTTTTCGACGTGCACGCGCCCGACCTGCTCGCCAACCCGAACCTCGACCGGATCGTGTTCAACAAGGTGCTTCGTCCGGTGACGACGGCGTCGGGAGGGACCGCCGCGGTTCCGCCGAGCATGATGTTCTACCGGATCGCGGAGATGCACTTCGCGGACGAGGCGGCGTATCAGGCCTACCGCGACTGGTTCGCGGACAACCCGCTGCCCGCCGAGCGGGGACCGGGCGGTCGGACGGACTTCCGGTTCTACCTCATCACCGACAGCGTCACCGTGGACAGGAACCGGTCGTGACCCAGGCGGGCATCCTCACCCCACCGGCGCCAGGGCTCACCGGTGAGCTCGCGCGGGCCGCGCACGCGGTCTACGCGCTGGAGGCCGCGGCGCCGATCGCAGTCGGCGAGCTGCGCACGCTCTCCGCCGGAGCACCCGAGGGCGTGCTGGCGTCCTGGGCCGAGGAGATCGCGACGGCCGGCGGCTTCCCTCTGCTCGGCACCGGCCTCGTCGCGCCCGCCTATCCGGCCTTGCTGTGGAACGGAGCCCGGCTCGACGGTGCGCGCCCCGACCTCGACTGGGCTCCGCTGCTGGCCGCCCTGGCGGCCGCGGACGCGGCCTCGGCCGGCCTCGACCGCGTCGCGCGCGCGGTCGCCGCCGGCAGCTGCGTGCGCAGCCTCGCCGCGGGTCTCCTGACCGACGACTCTCCGGCGGCCGCCTTACCGACCCTCGCGACGCTCTGCGCCGCGACGGCGGCGGCGTTCGCCGGACCTGCGGAGGGAGAGGGGCTGGAACGGGTTCTGGACCTGGCGGCCAGTCTCACCGTGCTCACTCCCGGCCCGGAGCGGCGTGCGTCCTCGCCCCTGTGGGCAGGGCACGGCGCAGCTTCGGGCTGGCTCGCCGCCACCCTCCCCGCCGAGGTGGCCACGCCGATGTCGGGCAGCGTCGCGCATACGTTGTCGGTGGCGGCCGGTCACGCGGTACCGGCAGCCGGCGTCACCGGCACGGTCGCGGACCTGCTGGAGTCGATCCGGTGAGCGGCGCAGAGCCGAGGCTCCTGCTGAACCTCGCCCGGCCGCACGGCGTGCTCGACCATCTCGCCGCGGCGAGAACCGCGCTGGGCGACGGCGTCGACGGTGTCGGGTTCGCGGACAGCCCACGGCTGTTCCCGGACCCGTTCCTGACGGCCGGACAGGTGCTGACCCGCACCACGGCCGCCTTGTCCGGGCCGTGCGTGATGGGGCTCGGGCTGCACCATCCGAGCGTGGTCGCCCAAGCCCTCGCGACGCTTGCGGGCCAGCACCCCGGCCGGACGTTGCTGGCGGTCGCACGGGGCGAGAGTTCACTGCGCAACGAGGGGCTCCCGATCCCGTCGCTCTCTTCCTATCGCGTCCTGCTGGAGCAGCTTCGCGCTCGACTCGACGAGCTGTCGGCCCAGCTGCCCGGCGGGTTCGGGCCGGTGCTCGGTGCCGCGTCGGGCCCACGGACCATCGAGCAGACCAGCGCGATCCTCGGTGGGGTACTGCTCGACGTGGGCGTCGAGCCTGCCGTGATCGAACGCGCCGTCGGTATCGCGCGGGCCCGGCGCCCCGACGTCCGCTGCTGGCTGTTCCTGCGCGCGGTGGTGACCGACACCGACGACGAAGCGGCAGCAGGCGCAGCCCCGATCTTGGGCTCCTGCGCGGCACGGATCACCAACTCGCCCGACTGGTACGGCATCGCGCCGGAGCTCGTCGCCCGGGTCGCCGCGGTGGCCTCGGCCCACGACTACCGCCGCCACGGCACCTCGGAGTCGGCGGGCGCCCGCGACGCCGACCCGGAGATCGACTCGCTGATCCGTGACCGATTCGTGCTGACCGGCGACCCCGCGGCCCTCGCCGCCCGGCTGCGGCCCCTTGCCACTCTGGGCATCGAGGGGGTCGTCATCGCCGGTGCCACTGCGGGCGTCGAGCGCCGGTTGGCGCAGACGGCCGGCGCGCTGCGGGCCGGGCTGGGGACGGCCCAGCCGGCGAGCTGACGTGCGCCGGTGGGTCTCGTACCGGCACCGCGGACCGACCGCGAGCAACCCGAGCAAGAAGGAGCGAAGATGCAGACCTTGGACCTGGATGTCGATGCGCTCGGCGAGTTCGCCTCGACGCCCGCGGCAGCGATTCCCGCGCAGATCTGGGATTTCGGCCGGCTGTTGCTGCTGGACTCGCTGGGCGCCCTGCTCGGCGGACTGCGTTACCCGGCCGTGCACGGTCTCGGTGCCCTGCTCGGCGCCGAAGCCGCCGACGAGTCCGCCCCGTTCGGGCGGCTGACGACGCTCGGCGCGGCGGCCACCTGGCTCGACGCCGACTCGGGTGGGTCGTTCCACCCGGCCGGCGGCCGCATCCCGCCGGTACCGACCGCACACCCGGCGCCCCACGTGCTGCCGGCGCTGCTGCACGCACTGAGCCGCCAGGGTGTGGACGACGTGGCCGCCGTCCGCGCGTTCGTGCTGGGCTGCGAGGTGGGGCTGCGCTTCGGCGCCGGCACTTCACTGCGCCCCGGTCTGCACCCGCACGGTATCCACGGCCCCATCGGGGCTGCGGTCGCGGCGTCGGCGCTGACCGGCGCCGACGCGCCCACCACCGCCCGGGCCATCGAGCTGGCCGGCTCACTGCCACTCGCCGCCACGCTGGCCGTGCCGATGCAGGGCGGCACGGTGCGCAACGTCTGGACCGGGCTCGGCTCCTACTACGGCGCGCTCGCCGCCCGGCTGGCCGCCGCCGGCCACGAGGCCGACCCGGGGCTGCTCGCCACGCTCTACGGGGGCGTGGTCACCACCGACGCGGATGCCGAGGAGATCGGCGGCGGGCTCGGCCAACGCTGGCGGGTCGCGGACAGCTATCTCAAGCCCTACGCCTGCGCCCGCTGGGTCCACCCGGCACTGGACGCGCTGCGGGAGGCACTCGTGCGCGCCGGCTCGCCGAAGCCGGCCTCCATCACCGAGATCGTGATCGAGACGTTCGCCTTCGCCGCCTCACTCGACAGCCTCGGCAGCGAGTCCGACCTGCACGCACGGTTTTCGGTGCCGCGCTGCGCGGCGTCCGTCGTCGTCGACGGGCACCTGGACGCCGGCGGCTTCCTGCCCGGGCAGTTCGAGCGGCCCGACGTCGTGGACCTGGCCGCCAAGGTCCGGCTGGTCGAGGTGGCGGAGTACACCGGCGCTCTCCCGGCCGAGCGGCCGGCGCGGGTCACCGTCGTCACCGCGGACTCTTCGGGGACCGCGCAGGTGCGCAACGCGCGGGGCAACCCGAGCGATCCGCTCTCCGTCGACGAGATCGTGGCGAAGTTCCGTGGCAACGTCGGGCCGTTCCTTCCCGGCGACGTGCTCGACCCGGTGGTGCAGGCCCTGACGACCGCGGACCTGCTCCCGGACGGCAGGAGCCTGCAGGCCCTCGCCGACGCGATCGCCCACCGGCTCTGATCCGTCCCGGCCGTTTCCGATCGACCGAAGGAGATGTTGCGATGACACTGGAGAGAGCGGCCGAGTGGGTCGGCGGGCTCCGCTACGAGGACCTTCCGGAGGAAGTCGTCGAGCAGGCCGTCCGCATCGTCTCGGACACCGTCGCAGCAGGCCTCGGCGCCGGCGCCGAGAAAGAGGTGGCCGGTGCGGCGCAGGCAGCGCTGGCCATCGGAGGCCCTGGCGCCGCAACGGTGCTGGCGACCGGGGAGGGCACGACGTCCTATGCGGCCGCGCTGCTCAACGGCCAGGCGTTCGTCACCTACGAGCTCGACGAAGGCAACCAGTGGGCGACGAACCACCCCTCGGCGCATGTGCTGCCCGCGGTCCTCGCCACCGCCGAGGAGCTGGGCAGCAGCGGCCGGGAGTTCCTGGTGGCCTTCGTCGCTGCCTACGAGACGGCTGTGCGGGCCGGGCTTGCGCTGACGCTCCGAGCCCCGGTCCACCCCTTCGGCACCGCCATGGTCGTCGGAGCCGCCGCCGGCGTCGCCCGGCTGCGGGGGTTCTCGGTCGCCGAGATCATCGAGACCGTTCGCGTGGCGGCGGCGATGACCCCCGCTTCGACGCAGCGGGCGGCCAACATGGGAGCCACCGTGCGCAATCTGCTGACCGGCGTGTCGTCGGCCGCGGGTGTGCTGGGCGCGCACGCCGCCCGCGGCGGCGTCACCGGTGAGACGCAGGCCTTGGAAACCGTCTACGGCCAGGTACTCGGCGAGCACTTCGAGCCCTCCGTGCTCGGCGATGGTCTCGGACAGCGGTGGCTGATCCTGGAGAACTACTTCAAGCTGCATGCCTGCAGCCGCTGGAACCACGCTCCCATCGAGGCCATGGGCAAGCTCGTGGCCCGCACCGGCGTGACGAGCGCCGACATCGAGCAGGTCACCGTGTTCACTTACGCCCCCGCGACGCGCCTCGACGAGACGGCCCCGGCGAACGGGTTCGCCGGCAAGCACTCCATTCCCTACAACGTGGCCGTGCAGGCCGTGCTCGGCCACAACGGGCTGGAGGCCTACCGGGGAGACGTCGTGGCGGATGACGAGGTTCGCGCCCTGGCCTCACGGATCCGGGTCGTCGAGGACCCGGACTACACCCGGGTGCAGCCGGCCGTCCGCACCGCACGCGTGGAAGTGCTCACCACCGACGGGCGACGTCTGTCCGAAGTGGAGGATCGTGCCCCGGGCGGCTTCGACAACCCCTATCCAGAGGCGGTCATCGACGAGAAGTTCGACCAGCTGGTGACCCACGGCAGGTCGGCCGAACTCGTGCACCCGCTGCGAGAGTGGCTGGGTGCGCTCCCGGCCCACTCGAACCTCGGCGGCCTCGCCCGCCTGCTCCGGCCGACAGGAGGGACGGACTCCGATGGTGAGTGACGGTTCGACGAACGGCGGGCCGACCGAGGCGTCTGCGGACGTCGTCGGACAGCTGGCTCGGGCGGTGGCCACCACGAGCTGGGACACCGTTCCGGCGGCCGCGCAGGTCAGTGCGCTCGACCTCCTGCTCGACTCGGTCGCCGTCATGGCCGCCGGCTCCGCCCATCCGGACATGCGGGCGCTGCGCGGCTCCGTCGCGCCGGCCGCGGGACCGAGCACCGTGTTCGGGGAGAGCCGTGGCGCAGGCGTCCAGGACGCCGTGCTGCTGAACGGTGCCACGATCTCGGTGCTCCAGCGGCAGGACGGCTACTCGAGGATGAAGGGGCACCCCGCCATCCAGGTCGCCGCCGTCCTGCTGGGTCTCGGCGAGGAGCGACAGGTGGGAGCTCGGGAGTTCCTCAACGCGTTCGTCGGTGGTTACGAGCTGGCGGCTCGCATCGGGCTCGGCATCGGGGGCGTGCCCGGCCACCTCCACGACATCGGCAACTGGGTGACCGTCGGCGCCGCCGGAGCGGCGACCTCGCTGGTGAGCGGGGCCGATGACCGAGCGGTCGCGGCCGGCATCGACGGCGCCGCCTCGCTCGGTCTCCATTTCGACCGCTGGACCACCACGTCCGGCGCCACGCTCCACCATCTCTACCCCGCGACGGCCTGCACGACAGCGCTCAACGTGGCCCGCGGAGCCGCGGCCGGTCTCACGGCGCGGCGCGGGGCCTTGAGCTCGTTCTACGGGCCGTTCCTGGCCGAGGACTTCCACGCCGAGGCGATGCTCGACGGTGTCGCGGACGGGACCTGGGCGAGCTATGAGATCGTGAACGGCTACTTTAAACTCCACCCCTCGTGTGCGCACTTGCACGGCGTGAACGACGCGGTGTCCGCCCTGCTGGCGGAGGAGCGCTTCGGCGAGGACGACGTACGCCGGGTCGACGTGCGGATCTTCGACGAGGGGATGGCGATCGACTGCGCCGAGCCGAAGAACGACCTGGATGCCCGGTTCAGCGCTCGGGCGACGGTGGCCGCGGCCATCCGGTTCGGCGCGCTCGATGACGAAGGTTTGCTGGACCTCGGCACCCTCCGGCCACTGATGGACCGGATCAGCGTCTCGCACGACCCCGAGCTCGACGTGCACAAGCCCACCGGTCGGGCCGGCACAGTGCGCGTCGAGCTCGGCAACGGCCGTGTCGTCTCCCGCACGGTCATCCACCCGCGTGGTACGCCCGAAGTCCCTGTGACCGATGAGGAGCGGCTGGCCAAGGCAACGAGCCTTCTGAGCCGCGTCTACGGTGCCGCCGGGGCCGAGCGGGTCAGGGAAGAGATCTACGCACTGCCCCGCACCAAGTCCCTGCACGCGCTGACCGAGAGCCTGCGTACGACACAGACGCCGTAAGGCGTCATAGGTGCTGAGCGCGGCTCACGCGGGTGCTTCGCTGTGCTGGGTCCGGGGTTTCCGTTGCACAGCCTTGGCGATCGGCTCGACGATGCGGGCCGCGGTGGGGCCGAGGATGGCCATGAGGAGCACGTAGGCCGTGGCCAGTGCGGCGAGTTCGCCGTCGACCGCGCCCGCGGTGACGGCCAGGCCGGCGATGACGATGGAGAATTCGCCGCGCGCCACCAGTGCCGCGCCGGCGCGGGCGCGGCCCAGGCGGCCGATGCCCTGTCTTCGCGCGGCCCACCAGCCGGTGGCGACCTTCGTGAGCGTGGTCACCACGGCCAGCACAACGGCCCAGCCGAGCACCGGCGGGATCGACGCCGGGTCGGTGTTGAGGCCGAACACCACGAAGAACACCGCCGCGAACAGGTCACGCAGGGGTTCGAGCAGGCGCGTGGCGTTGTGGGCCGTCGAGCCGGAGACGGCGATGCCGAGCAGGAACGCGCCGACGGCGGCCGAGACCTGCATCGCCGACGCGAGGCCCGCCACGAGCAGCGCGGCGCCGAGGATCTTGAGCAGGAACACCTCGCGGTCGTCGCTGTCCACGATCGCGGAGACGTAGCGGCCGAACTTCAGCGCGATCACCAGCACCACGGTGATCACCATGAGCGAGATGCCGACCGCTTCGAGGCCGCCGAGGAAGCTGACGCCGCCGAGGATCGCCGTGAGGATCGGCAGGTACAGGGCCATCACGAGGTCCTCGAACACCAGGATCGACAGCACCACCGGCGTTTCGCGGTTACCGAGGCGGCCGAGGTCGCCGAGAACCTTCGCGACGATCCCGGACGACGAAATGTAGGTGACACCCGCCATCACGAACGCGCCGATCGGGCCCCAGCCCAGCAGCAGCGCCACGGCCGCGCCGGGCAGCCCGTTGAGCACGATGTCGAGCACGCCCGCCGTCCACGAGCGGCGCAGGCCCGTGAACAGCTCCGCCGCCGAGTACTCCAGCCCCAGTAGCAGGAGCAGCAGCACCACGCCGATCTCGCTGGCCAGGTGCGTGAAGTCGCCGATGTCGGTGAGCGGGATCAGGCCGCCGGAGCCGAAGCACAGGCCGCCGAGCAGATACAGCGGGATGGGGGAGAGCCCGATCCGGCCGGCGAGCCTGCCCAGCACACCGAGCACGAAGAAGACCCCGCCGAGTTCGATCAGGGACAGCGCGGTGTGGTCCATCAGCCTTGCTTGAGGATCTTGGCGGCGGCGTCCAGACCTTCGGACGTCCCGACCGCGACGAGCAGGTCGCCCGCGGTGAAGGTGAAGTCGGGCGTCGGCGACGGGTGGACCTGGCCCGCGCGCGCCACCGCGACCACCGACACGCTGGTGCGGGTGCGCATCGCCGTGTCGCCGAGCGTGCGGCCGTCGAACGGCCCGTCCTCGGTGATCGGCAGCTGGCGCGTGTGGATGCCGGGCAGCTCGCGGTGCTCTTCGGTCAGCTGTGCCACGAGCTGCGGCGCGCCGAGCAGGTTGGCCAGCGCGCCGGCCTCGTCCGCGGTGAGCGGCAGCGAGGCGAGGCAGGCGTCGAGGTCGTCGGCTTTGGACACGATGAGCTCGATCTTGCCGTCCCGCTGGGTCACGACACCGATGCGCCGTCCCGCACGCGTGGCGAAGTCCTTCCGGACACCGATTCCGGGCAGAGGGGTCACTTCCACGTTCACACCGGCCACGGTAACCCATTGTCCGATTCGCGAGGCTCAGGCGAGCTCCGGCAGCCGAGTGGTCACGACCACCGCGCGCGTCGCCGACCGCGGCGACCCGGTGAAATTCCTGCCCCGCAGGAGGTCTGGAGCACCACGGTCGTGCTCGCCTAGGGTTCCCCGTGGTGGGAGGAGGCCACGATGGCCGAGTTCGCACGGGACCGCGTCACCGCCAACGGGATCACGTTCGAGTACCTCGAGGCAGGCGAGGGCCCGCTCGCGTTGTGCATGCACGGGTTCCCGGACACGCCGTTCACCTACCGGCACCTGCTGCCCGCGCTCGCCGCGGCCGGGTTCCACGCGGTCGCGCCGTTCGTGCGCGGGTTCGCGCCGACGGAACTGCCGCCGCTGCGCCACTTCGTGCACTCCAGCGTGATGGTCGCCGACCAGATCGCGCTCACGCGGGCGCTCGGCGGCGGACCGGACGCGCTGCTGGTGGCGCACGACTGGGGCGCGGTCGGGGCGTGGGGCGCGCTCGGGCGGGCTCCCGAGCTGTGGGGGCGCGCGGTGATCCTCAACATCCCGCCCTTCGAGATCTTCGGCGAGAACCTGGGCACCTACGCGCAGATCAAGCGCAGCTTCTACTTCTGGTACTTCCAGATGCAGCGGGTGATCGAGGACCGGATCCGCCAGGACGACTTCGCCTTCATCCGCGACATCTGGGGCGACTGGTCTCCCGGCTACTCGGCCGACGAGGACCTGGGTTACCTGCGTGCCGCGCTCGCCGATCCCGACCACCTGCACGCCGCGCTGGGTTACTACTGGGGCCAGTTCGACCCGACGCGCTTCGGCACGCCCGAGTGGGTGGCCGAGCAGGCCGCCGCGTGGGGTGGCAGCGCGCCCCAGCCGCTGCTCTACCTGCACGGCACCACCGACGGCTGCCACGGGATGACCGCGGCCCAGGTCGAGCGGGTGAAGGAGTTCGGCGGGCCCGGCTCCGAGTCGGAGCTGATCGAGGGTGTCGGCCACTTCATGCTCGTCGAGCGGCCGAAGGAGCTCAACGACCGCATCAGCGGCTGGCTGAACCGCACCGGCTGACCGGCCGCGCCACGTGCGGTGGCGCAGCCCCCCGGTGCCGCCGGTCAGGAGAGCTCGAGCAGGAGCGTCGCCACGACCATCACGGCCGCCGTCGCGCCGTGGACGGAGAACGCGATCGCCCGGCTTCCCTTGTGGCGCAGGATGATCAGCATGTCGCCCACGGGGATGAACGCCTCGGCGAGCAGGATCCAGCCGAGGACGTGCGGGCCGCCCGCGAGCATCGCCGCGCCCACCACCAGCCCGGACGCGATGTCGCGCACGCCCTTGATGTGGAAGAACGCCGTCGTGCCGGTCGGGATCGTGGCGAGGCCGAAGCCGGCGGCGGTCTTCTCCGGAGCCAGCAGGTAACTCAGTCCCACGTAGATGATGCCGATCGCGACGATTCCGGCGATGACGTAGGCGGTGACGATCACAGGGCCCTCCGGTGAATCTAGCGGTGCTAGGAACACTTACAACGCTAACTTGTGGACGCTAGTTTGTCTAGCAGCGCTAGAGTCTCTGCTCATGAACCAGCGACTGCGCAAGGAGCGCGATCGAGCGGACCGGGAACGGACGCCCTCGCGAAGCTGCTCGCGGTGATCGAACCGGTGGTGGGGGATCAGCACCGGGGAACGCTGACCGAGGTGCTCTGGGGAGCCCTGCACGGCCTGGTCACCGTCGGCCGCGGGCGCCGGCTGAGCCCGGGTCACCGCGAAGAGCGGCTGGCCGTGCTGGTGTCGCGCTTCGGTGGCTGAGCCGCCCGCCGGGCGCACCGCCGGAACCGTTGCCGGACCCACTGCCGGCCCCGCACGAACAGCGCGGCAGAGCCGCCTCACCGGCCGTGCCGGGCGGCGGGCAGAATGAACGCCGATCACGCAGAGCAGGACGAACGCGAGGAGAGTTTCGGTGACGGGAGCCCTACGTGGTGTGGTCGCGCTGGACGGCCCGTCGGGAACCGGCAAGACCACGGTCGCGCGCAAGCTCGCCGACCGGCTCGGTGCGGGCTACCTCGACACGGGCGCGATGTACCGGCTCGTGACGCTCGCCGTGCTGCGCGCGGGCACCGACCCGGCCGACACCGACGCCGTCGGCCACCTCGCCCACGACGTGCACTTCAGCATCGGCACCAGCCCCGAGCGTCCCGAGGTCCGCCTCGGCGACGAGGACGTGGCCGCCGACATCCGCGGGCCCGAGGTCACGCAGGCCGTGTCGGCCGTCTCCGCGGTGCCGCAGGTGCGCGAGCTGCTCGTGTCGCGGCAGCGCCGGATCATCGCCGACGTGCTCGCCGACACCGGCGGCATCGTCGTGGAAGGCCGCGACATCGGCACGGTCGTGGCGCCCGAGTCGCCGCTCAAGGTCTACCTCACTGCGTCGGCCGACGTCCGCGCCGCGCGCCGCAGCGGGCAGGACAGCGCCGCCGGGCGCGACACGAGCGTCGAGGCGGCGCGCGAGTCCGTCGAACGCCGGGACCGCCTCGACTCCACGCGGGCGACGTCGCCGCTGCGCGCGGCCGAGGACGCCGTGCCGGTCGATACCTCGGAGCTGTCCATCGACCAGGTGATCGTGGCGCTCGCCGAGCTGGCCTGCCGCCGCGGCCTGCTCGACGACTGCCCCGCCGAAGCCGAGGTCGAGGCGCGGGCATGACCGGTGGCGCTCTCCCCGAGGGTGCGATCGGCCTCCTGCACGACGCCGGTCGTGTCTTCGGGCGGTACCATCTGCGATCGGTCTTCCGGATCCGCGTGCACGGGCGCGACCGGATGCCCGACGCCGGCCCGGTCGTGGTGATCGCCAACCACAGCTCCATGATCGAGCCGCAGCTGATTTTCGGAATGCTGCCGCGGCGTTCGGCGTTCCTGGTCAAGGCCGAGATGTTCAAGGGTGCGGCGGGGTGGTTCCTGCGGGCGATCGGCCAGATCCCGGTCAAGCGGGGCGAGATCGACCGCACACCGCTGATGACGGCGGTCGGCGTGCTGAAGGCCGGCGGGGTCGTCGGCATCTTCCCCGAGGGCACCCGGGGCGCCGGCGACGTCGGCGTGGCCGAGAAGGGTGCGGCGTGGCTGGTCCGCGCCGCCGGGGCGACCGTGCTGCCGGTCGCGACGCGGGGCACGCTGAAGCCCGTGGACGGGAAGCGGCGCTGGCGCCCGCGCGTGGACATCCTCGTGGGGGAGCCGTTCCTGCCGAAGGTGGGCCCGGGCCGGACCGGCCTGGAAGAGGGCACCGAGGAGCTGCGCCTGCAGCTCGCGGGGCTCGTGAAGACTTTGGACGATTGGCGCGCCGAGAACCGAATCGGCTCGCCGTAGGTGAAGTGGGAACACGATGACAGGGTTTGACGGCGCCGCTGACGCCGGGTTCGAAGGTGCCGGAGAGATCGACGGCACCTGGTCCGACGAGACCGAGTTCGCCGCGCTCGACGCGCAGATCGAGGCGGAGGGCGCCGCCGAGCAGGCGAACCTCGCGCAGCCGGTGCTGGCCGTGGTGGGCAGGCCCAACGTGGGCAAGTCCACGCTGGTCAACCGCATCCTCGGCCGGCGCGAGGCCGTGGTGCAGGACGTGCCGGGCGTGACGCGCGACCGCGTCGCCTACGACGCCTACTGGGGCGGCCGGCGGTTCACGCTCGTCGACACCGGCGGCTGGGAGCCCGACGCGACCGGCCTGCAGGCCTCCGTGGCCGCGCAGGCGGAGATCGCGATGCAGACGGCCGACGCCGTGCTGCTCGTGCTCGACGCGTCCGTGGGCGCCACGACCACCGACGAGGCCGTGGCGCGCGTGCTGCGGCGCTCGAAGAAGCCGGTGCTGCTGGCCGCCAACAAGGTGGACGACGACCGGCTGCTCGCCGACACCGCGTCGCTGTGGCGCCTCGGCCTCGGCGAACCGTACCCGGTCAGCGCCCTGCACGGGCGCAGCTCGGGCGACCTGCTCGACGCGATCATCGAGGCCCTGCCCACCGCGCCGCGCGAAGCCGGCACCGTGAGCACCGGCCCGCGCCGCGTCGCGCTCGTCGGCAAGCCGAACGTGGGCAAGTCGAGCCTGCTCAACAAGCTCTCGGGCGAGCAGCGCTCGGTGGTCGACTCGGTCGCCGGCACCACCGTCGACCCGGTCGACTCACTGGTCGACCTCGACGGCGAGATCTGGCGGTTCGTGGACACGGCGGGCCTGCGCAAGCGCGTGAACTCCGCCAACGGCGCCGAGTACTACGCCTCCCTGCGCACCAAGACGGCGATCGACGCGGCCGAGGTCGCGATCGTGATGCTCGACGCCGGCGAGCCGTTGTCCGAACAGGACCTGCGGGTGCTCACGATGGTCGTCGAGGCGGGCCGCTCGCTCGTGCTCGCCTTCAACAAGTGGGACCTCGTGGACGAGGACCGCCGCCACGCGATGGTGCGCGAGCTCGACCGCGGCCTGGTCCGCGTGCCGTGGGCGGAGAAGGTGAACATCTCCGCGCTCACCGGCCGGTCCGTGCGCAAGCTCGCGCCGGCGCTGCGGACGGCGCTGAAGTCGTGGGACCAGCGCGTGCCCACCGGCCAGCTCAACGGGTGGCTGTCGGACCTCATCGCCGCCACGCCGCCGCCGGTGCGCAGCGGTAAGCAGCCGAAGGTGCTCTTCGCCACGCAGGCCGGCATCCGCCCGCCGACGCTCGTCCTTTTCACCACCGGTTTCCTCGAGGCCGGTTACCGACGGTTCATCGAACGGAAGTTCCGCGAGCGGTTCGGCTTCGAGGGCAGTCCCGTCCGGGTGAACGTCCGCGTGCGCGAGAAGAAGGCGAAACCCAAGGTCGGGGGCAAAGCCGCGAAGACCCGTTGACCTCGTCGGACGCGGTTCGGACGCGCCGGGGAGATCGCTTCCCCGGCGCGTTTTCGCGCTCTGTCATCAAGTGCGGAACCGGTGACGTCCGACACTCGACCGTGACCCTTGCGCTATCTGACGTTCACCTCCGCGTATGGTGGATGGCTGCACCCGGGCGCCTCATTCGGAGAGCCAGCCCGAATGACGCTCGCGGAAGGTGAGTGATGGGCTTGCGCGCCCACGGTACGACCCCTTACGGCCTTTTTTCGAAACCCGCGACTACGCGGCGTGACGGGGTGGTCCGGTGACCCTCACCGCCGACCACGCCCCCACCACCGAACTCGCCCTCGCCGCCGACGAGGCAACCACCGCACTGGCCTGTGTCGCCGAGGTGACCCACGCTCCCTCCGACACCCCGATCGCCGACCGCGCCCTGTTCTGGTCCGGCCTCGGCGCCAGCGAGCGCACGCTGCTCCAGATCCTCACGGAGACGGCCGAGCAGCACCCCAACGCCGCCGCCATCGACGACGGCACCACCACCCTGACCTACCGCCGGCTGCTCGAGGAGATCGAGACCTACGGCCGCCGCCTGCGGGCACACGGCGTCGGCCTCGGAGACCGCGTCGGCGTCCGCGTCTCGTCCGGCACGGCCGAGCTCTACGTCGCGATCCTCGCCACCCTGTCCGTCGGCGCCGCCTACGTGCCGGTCGACGCGGACGACCCCGAAGAGCGCGCGGAGCTCGTGTTCGGCGAAGCCGGCGTGGCCGCGATCGTCACCGACGGCACCATCACCGTCGCCGGCACCTCGGGCGGCCGTGACGGCCGCCCCGGCCCGGCCGACGACGCGTGGATCATCTTCACCTCCGGGTCCACCGGCAAGCCCAAGGGCGTCGCGGTCACGCACGCCTCCGCCGCGGCCTTCGTGGACGCCGAGGCCGAGCTGTTCCTCACCGAGGAGCCCATCGGCCCCGGCGACCGCGTGCTCGCGGGCCTGAGCGTCGCGTTCGACGCCTCCTGCGAGGAGATGTGGCTCGCGTGGCGCCACGGCGCCTGCCTGGTGCCCGCGCCGCGCGCGCTGGTGCGCACCGGTGTGGACCTCGGCCCGTGGCTGGTCGCGCAGCGCATCACCGTCGTCTCCACCGTGCCGACGCTGGCCGCGCTGTGGCCCGCCGACGCCCTCGAGGACGTGCGCCTGCTCATCTTCGGCGGCGAAGCGTGCCCGCCGGAGCTGGCCGAGCGCGTGGCCGTGGAAGGGCGCGAAGTCTGGAACACCTACGGCCCCACCGAGGCCACCGTCGTCGCCTGCGCCGCGCAGATGACCGGCGAAGGGCCGGTGCGCATCGGCCTGCCCCTCGTGGGCTGGCAGCTGGCCGTGGTCAACGAGGCGGGCGACCCGGTCGCCATGGGCGAGACCGGTGAGCTCGTGATCGGCGGCGTCGGTCTCGCGCGCTACCTCGACGCGGAGAAGGACGCCCAGAAGTTCGCGCCGCTGCCCTCGCTGGGCTGGCAGCGCGCCTACCGCAGCGGGGACATGGTCCGCGCCGAGCACGAGGGCCTGCTGTTCCTCGGCCGGCTCGACGAGCAGGTGAAGCTCGGCGGCCGCCGCATCGAGCTGGGTGAGGTCGACGCCGCGCTGCAGTCGCTGCCCGGCGTGCAGGGCGCGGCCGCCGCGGTCCGCCGCACCAAGGCCGGCAACCAGGTCCTCGTCGGGTACGTCGTGCCGAGCGCCGGCGCCACCTTCGATTCGGACGACGCCGCCACCCGGCTGCGCGAGCAGCTGCCGGCCGCGCTGGTGCCGCTGCTCGCGGTCGTCGACGACCTGCCCACGCGCACCTCGGGCAAGGTCGACCGCGCCGCGCTGCCGTGGCCGCTGTCCACTGTGGACGCCGGGGCCGCCGGCCTGTCCGCCACCGAGGCGTGGCTGGCCGAGGGCTGGTCGGAGATCCTCGGTGTGTCCGTGACGGACCCGAAGGCCGACTTCTTCACCCACGGCGGCGGCAGCCTCACCGCCGCGCAGCTCATCGCGCGCATCCGCACCCGCCACCCCGAGGTGTCGGTCAACGACATCTACCAGCACCCGAGGCTCGGGTCACTGGCCACGATGCTCGACAAGCTCAGCGGCCAGGAGACCGAACGCCGCGACATCGCGCCGACGCCGCGCCGCGCGGGCGTGGTCCAGACGCTGCTGATGCTCCCGCTCATGGGTCTGGTCGGCCTGCGCTGGGCGTCGCTCGCCGCGGTGGCCTCCAACGTGCTGTCGCTGCTCGGGTTCTCCTGGGCGCCGACGCTGAACTGGGCGTGGCTCGTGCTGGCGTGGCTGGTGCTGTTCAGCCCTGCCGGCCGCATCGCGATCGCCGCGGGCGGTGCGCGCGTGCTGCTGTCAGGCGTGCGCCCGGGCAGCTACCCGCGCGGCGGCAGCGTGCACCTGCGCCTGTGGACGGCCGAGAAGCTCGCGGAGTTCAGCGGCGCGGACAGCGTCGCCGGTGCTTCGTGGATGACGACGTACGCCAAGGCGCTCGGTGCCCGGGTCGCCAAGGACGTGGACCTGCACTCGCCGCCGCCGGTCACCGGCTTCCTGAAGCTGGGCCGCGGCGCCGCCGTGGAGCCCGAGGTGGACCTGACCGGCCACTGGGTCGACGGCGACCTCGTGCACATCGGCAAGATCCGGATCGGCGCGGAGGCCCGCGTCGGTTCGCGCAGCACGCTGTTCCCGGGCGCCCGCATCGGCAAGGGCGCGGAGATCGCCGCTGGTTCGACCGTGCGTGGTGCCGTGCCGGCCGGGCAGCGCTGGGCGGGTTCACCCGCGGTCCGCTCGGGCAAGGACGCCAAGGACGCGCTGAAGTGGCCGGCCAGCCGTCCGCCGCGGTCGCGGTTCTGGGCGACCGTGTACGGCATGACGTCGGTCGTGCTCGGCTTCCTGCCGGGCATCGCGGCGCTGCCGGGCGTGGCCGTGGTGGGCGCCGCGCTGTGGGGCGCGCCGACGCTGGGCGCCGCCGTGACCCAGGCCCTGATCTTCACCCCGGTCGCCACCGTCGCCTACTTCCTCACCTACGCGCTGCTGGTGCTGTTCGGCGTGCGCCTGCTGGGCGTCGGCATGGTCGAGGGCTACCACCCGGTCCACGGCCGCGTCGCGTGGCAGGTGTGGGCCACCGAGCGCCTCATGGGGATGGCCCGCGAAGGCCTGTTCCCCTTGTACGCCAGCCTGTTCACGCCGGTGTGGCTGCGGCTGCTCGGCGCGAAGGTCGGCCGCAACGTCGAGGCGTCGACCGTGCTCGCGCTGCCGAAGATGACCAAGGTCGACAGCGGCGCGTTCCTCGCCGACGACACGATGGTCGCGACCTACGAGCTGGGGCACGGCTGGCTGCACGTCGCCCCGGCGCGCATCGGCAAGCAGGCGTTCCTCGGCAACTCCGGCATGACCGCGGCGGGCCGTTCGGTCCCGAAGCGCGGCCTCGTGGGCGTGCTGTCCTCGACGCCGCTGAAGGCCAAGAAGGGCTCGTCCTACCTCGGCATGCCGCCGCTCCCGGTCCGCCGGGCGGTCGGCGACGCCGACACCAGCCGCACCTACACCCCGGCGCTGCACCTCAAGGCCGCGCGGGCGTTCGTGGAACTGCTGCGGATCGTGCCGGTGATGTGCGGGGTCGCCCTCACCGTGGGCGTCGCGTTCTCGCTGCTGGCGATCGCGTCGCTCTGGGGGTTCGGCATCGCCGCGCTGCTGGCCGGACCGGTGCTGCTGGCCGCCGGTGTCGTCGCCGCGCTCACCGCCACCGTGGTGAAGTGGCTGCTGGTCGGGAAGTTCCGCGCGATCGAGCACCCGTTGTGGAGCTCCTTCGTGTGGCGCAACGAGCTGGCCGACACCTTCGTCGAGACGCTCGCGGTGCCGTGGCTGATCGGTTCGGTCGGCGGCACGCCGCTGCTCACCGCCTGGCTGCGGACCATGGGCGTGAAGATCGGGCGCGGCGTGTGGCTGGAGACGTACTGGCTGCCGGAGTCGGACCTCGTCCGCCTCGGCGACGGCGCGACGATCAACCGCGGCTGCGTGGTGCAGACACACCTGTTCCACGACCGGATCATGAGCATGTCCCGGGTGGAGCTGGACGAGGGCGCCACGCTCGGCCCGCACGGCATCGTGCTGCCGGGCGCGAGCATCGGCGCGCGCACCACCGTGGGCCCGGGTTCGCTCGTCACGCGCGGCGACGCGGTGCCGGCCGACACGCGCTGGCTCGGCAACCCGATCTCGACCTGGCGTCGGTGAGCCCGGGACCGTTGCGGCGCGCCAAGATCCGCGCGATCCTGCTGGAAGACGACCACCTGACGGAAAGCGGGGTTCTGCTCGCGTGACCTCGAAGGCTGCCGCGCCGGCACCCGGCGCGGAAACCTCCGCAGATTCGTACCTCCCCGGTCACGGCAACGGCGGCTACCACGTCAGCCACTATGACCTGGACCTCGACTACCGCGTCGGGCCCAACCGGCTCAGCGGTACCGCGGTGCTCACCTGCGTGGCGACGCAGGCTCTGTCGCGGCTGACGCTCGACCTCGGCGAGTTCCGCGTCTCGCGGGTATTCGTCGACGGCCGGCCGGCGAAGTTCGTCCGGCGCGGGCTGAAGCTCCAGGTGAAGCCCGTCCGGTCGATGGCGGCCGACGCGGAGTTCCGTGTCGAGGTCCGCTACGTCGGCAACCCGCGGCCGGTGCCGAGCCGATGGGGCGACATCGGGTGGGACGAACTCACCGACGGCGCGCTCGTCGCGAGCCAGCCGATCGGCGCTCCGTCGTGGTTCCCGTGCAACGACCACCCGGCCGACAAGGCGACCTACCGCGTCACGGTGACGACCTCGTCGTTGTACCTGGTCGCGGTGACGGGGAACCTCGTGTCGCGCTACCAGTCGGCGAGCACCGCGACCTGGGTGTTCGAGCGGCCGGAGCCGACGGCGACGTACCTGATGAGCGTGCAGGTCGGGCGCTACGACGACATCGAGCTCGTGGCCGGGGCCGGCTCAGGCTGGTTCTCGCACCCCGAGGCGCGGGCGTTCCGGCTGCGCCTCGGGTTCGGGCGCGCCAGCAGCGTCGAGTCCGTGGTGTCGACCGTGCCGCAGCGGGCCGCGGTGCCGCCGCGGCTGCGCAAGGCGTTCGGGCGCGACTTCGGCCGCCAGGGCCGGATGATGGACGTGCTGCAGCGCCTCTTCGGGCCGTACCCGTTCGGCGAGTACGTGGTGGTCGTGACCGACGACGAGCTCGACGACCCGATCGAGGCGCAGGGGATGTCCATCTTCGGCGCCAACCACGTCGACGGCCGGCGTACCTACGAGCGCCTGGTCGTGCACGAGCTCGCGCACCAGTGGTTCGGCAACAGCCTCACCGTCGCCGACTGGCGCCACATCTGGCTCAACGAGGGCTTCGCGACATACGCGGAGTGGCTGTGGTCGGAGGAATCCGGCGGTCAGTCGGCGGAGTCGCTGGCGCGGATGTGGCACGCGCGCATGAAGACCAGGCCGGCCGACGTGCGCATCAGCGACCCGGGTGTGGGACGGATGTTCGACGAGCGCGTGTACAAACGCGGCGCGCTCACGCTGCACGCCCTGCGCGGCGAGATCGGCGACCCGGCGTTCTTCGCGCTCGTCAAGGCGTGGACCTCGGAACACCGCCACGCCACGGTGAGCACCGAGGAGTTCGTCGCGTCCGCCGAGGCCTACGCCGCTCGCTCCCTGCGGCCGTTCTTCACAGCTTGGCTGGAGACACCCGCGCTGCCGGAGCTGTAACCCGTTCCCCCGCGCGAGCCGGGGCGGGCAGAATAGCGGCCTGACGAAGGGGGCGTCCATGACGTGGCCGCAGCAGCCCGGTCCGCCACGGCGAAGTGGCACCGGCGCGTGGGTGGTGTTCGGCGCGGTGGTGGTGGTCGTGGTCGCTTTCGGAGTGACCGCGTTCGTCGCCCCGGGGTTCCTCCGCCCGACGCGCACGCTGTCGGGCGTGGGACAGGTCGTGCCGGGCGCTTCCGTGGCGGCTCCGCCGTCTTCGGACGCCGTTGCGCCGTCGGCGGGCGACGCGCCGCCGGTCTCCATCCCGACCGCGCGCACGGCGGAACCGCATCGCCCGCAACCGCTGGCCGACCCGTCGAGCTGCAGCTACCCGGCCGACCCGAACGGGCCCGCTGCCAAGCCCGCGACGCCGCCCGCCGACGGGCCGGAGCCCGCGAGTGGCACCGTCGGCGCGACGCTGGCCACCACGGCCGGGGACATCGGGCTGACGCTGGACCGCGCGCTCGCGCCGTGCACGGTGGCGAGTTTCGTGACGCTGGCCAAGGAGGGCTTCTACACGGGGACCAGCTGCCACCGGCTCGGCACGACCGATCTGCAGATGCTGCAGTGCGGCGACCCGGCCGGCGACGGCACGGGCGGGCCGGGGTACACGGTGCCGGACGAGTTCTTCCCGCAGCTGGCCTACGGCCGCGGCCTGGTCGCGTTGGCCAACACAGGCCAGCCCACGTCCGGCGGCAGCCAGTTCTTCCTGATGTTCGGCGACACGCCGATCTCGCCGACGTACACGGTGTTCGGCACCGTCTCCGACGCCGGGCTCACCGTTCTGGACAAGGTCGCGCGTGGTGGTGTGGACACGTCGTCGGCGGGCGCGTACGGCGACGGCACAGGACGGCCGCGGATCCCCGTCACCTTCACGGCGGTGTCGGTCCAAGGCTGAGCAGCGCGGGGTTGGCGGTCCGGAGCCGAGCACCCGGCGTCACCCCGGCCAGCACGCGGACGGCGGCTGCGGCCCCGCTCGCCGGGACGGCAGGCTCTCCCGATGGCTTCCGTCAGGCGGCAACGGCATCTGAACCAGGCGCTCATGGGCATCCCGCGACGGGCGGAGTCGTCGGACCGGGCCACGCTGACGCGGACTTTCGTGGCGGCCGGGTCGTTTTCGGCGATGCTGCACTCGACCGACCACCAGGTGCTCTACGGCCGCCGCGGCGCGGGCAAGACGTACGCGTTGCTGTACCTCAGTGATCTCGTGGACCGCACCGGCGACGTCGCGGTCTATGCCGACCTGCGCACGCTCGGCGGTGCCGGCGGGTTGTACTCGGACGGCGGAACGTCGGCGGCTGTCCGGGGGACGCAGCTGCTCGTGGACACGATCGAGGCGGTGCACGAGGAACTGCTGACCGTGGCCGTGGAGCGCGAGCTGGGCAACCCGGACACGCTGTTGCCGGCACTCGACGCGCTCGCCGAGGCGGCCACGGCGGTCGAGGTGGTGGGGGAGGTGGAGCGCGAGACGCGGGCGAGCGCGTCGGAGGAAGCGGCCCTCGGCGTCGAG
Source organism: Amycolatopsis sp. NPDC050768 (assembly GCF_040654155.1). Taxonomy (NCBI): domain Bacteria; kingdom Bacillati; phylum Actinomycetota; class Actinomycetes; order Pseudonocardiales; family Pseudonocardiaceae; genus Amycolatopsis; species Amycolatopsis sp. NPDC050768. The sequence continues at coordinate 508,607 of NZ_JBFAHL010000005.1, read as the reverse complement.
GTCGGCCTGCCGCCCACGGCGTGGATCTCGCTGGGGCACAAGCGTTCCGCCGGCCGCGAGAGTCGGCTACGGCGCACCGGTACGGAGCGCCACCACGTGGTGTTCGGCCCGCTGGGGCGCGCACTGCGCGCGGTGATCCGGGCGCTGGAAGGCCGCCGGCTGTGGCTGCTGCTCGACGAGTGGAGCGCGCTTCCCTTGCAGCTGCAGCCGTTGCTGGCCGATCTGCTGCGCCGTACGTTCCTGCCGACGGCGGGGGTCACCGTGAAGATCGCCGCCATCGAACGGCGTGAGCATGCATGGGAAAACACTGTCGTGAACGGCTCGCCGACGGCGACCACCTCGGCATCGAGGTCGGCGCCGACGCCGCCTCGGCCGTGAGCCTCGACGACATCATGATCCTCGATGACGCCCGCACCCGCGCGCTGGAGTTCTTCGCGCAGCTGTTCCACAACCACGCCGCCGTCCGGCTGGTCGCCACACTCCCGGCGCCGCCGCCCGACGCTGAGGCGTTCGTCGCGGAAACCTTCCGCGGCACCGCGTTCGCCGAGTTCGTGCGCGCGGCCGAAGGCGTGCCGCGCGACGCGATCAACATCGCGGCCCTGGCGGCCCAGCACGCGCAGGACCAGCCCCTCGGGCTGCGCGAGGTCCGCCTCGCCGCCCGCGACTGGTACCTGCGCGACAAGCACAGCGCCATCAGCGCCGACGAGGCGGCCACGACATTGCTGCGCCTGCTCGTCGACGAGGTCGTCGGCCGGCGCCGCTCGCGCACCTTCCTGCTCGACCGCTCGCCGGGCCCGCGCCACGCCGTGATCGCCGACCTCTACGACGCGCGGCTGCTGCACGTCCTGCGCCGCGGGCTCGCCGATCCGCACCGGCCCGGCACGCTGTACGACGGCTTCGCCATCGACTACGGCTGTTACGTGGCTCTGCTGCTGGGCAAGGACGCCGCCCGCCGCCCGCACGCGCGCGGTTCGTGGCTCACGCTGCCGAAGGGCGTGCCGCCCAACGGGTTCAACCTCGCGCACGAAGCCGTGGATCTCGAGGCCCTGTAACGCGGTCCGCCCGCGGAGCCACCGAAGTGACCCGCGGGCGGACAGTGCGCACTGGACCTCAGGCGCGGGACAGCACCGTCTTCAACGCAGAAAGCAGCGCCGTCGTCGCTTCGGGTTCCGCGGCGCCGGTCGAGTGGCGCCAGGCCACGTAGCCGTCCGGGCGGACCACCAGCGCGCCGGCTTCGTCGATCTCGCTCGCGCGGGTCCAGTCGCCGTAGGAGTCGCGGGCGCCCTCGGCGCCGACGGTCACCACGCGCAGGTCCAGGCCGAGCTCCGCGGCCGCCTTCTCCGCGGCGACGCGCCAGGACTCGCCCGACAGACCCGTGACGACGCTCCAGCGGCCGTGGCCGACGAGGTCCAAAGTGGACACCCGGCGGCCGTGCGAGCCGACGAGCCACACGTGCGGGATCTTCGCGCCCGGCGTGGTCGTGGCCTGGTGGAACAGCTCCGGGTCGCGGCCGGACACCGAGGCTGTGTCGCCCGAGCCGTCCGGGATCACGGCGGTCGAGTCGTAGCGCTGGTCCAGCTCCACGCCGTGGGCGTTGAACTCGTAGTGCTTGAGCTCGATGGCCTTCTCCAGCTGGCGGCGCTTGAGCGCCCCGTCCTCGGTCGGCGCCTCGCACGCGGCCAGGCCGGCGGCGATGGCGTCGGCGTCGGTGTCGCCGGTGATGCCGAGCGTCTCGAAGATCGGGCCGAACTGGTCGCGGGAGAGGTTCGCGCGGTCCACGATCTGCTTGCCGACCGGCGCGCGCTCGGCCGAGTAGCTCTCCAGCAGCTCCTCGCCCGCCTCGCCGCGCACGACCATCGCGAGTTTCCACGCGAGGTTGTACGAGTCCTGGACGGACGTGTTCGAGCCGAGGCCGTTGGACGGCGGGTGCCGGTGCACGGCGTCGCCGGCGCAGAACACGCGGCCGCTGGAGTACTGCGTGGCGTAGCTGTGGTTGACCGTCCACAGTGAGGTCGAGGTGATCTCGACTTCCAGCTCCGGGTCGCCGATGAGGTCGCGCACGATCCGCGTCGCCTCTTCCGGGTCGACCTCCGGCGGCGCCTGCGCGATGTCGTAGCCCCACACGAGCAGCCACTTGTTCCACGGCCGCACCATGCGGACCAGGCCCATGCCGATGCCGCCCAGGTGCGCGCCCGGCCGCATGACCCAGTAGAGCACGCTCGGGCGGTGGGCCACGTACTTGCCGAGGTCGGCGGTGAACGTGATGTTCATGCTGCCGGCCTTGCCCGTCTCGCCGGCGATCGGCAGCCCCGCCTGCTCCGCGACCCGGCTGCGCGCGCCGTCGGCGCCGATGAGGTACCGGGCCCGCAGCGTGAACTCGTCGCCGCGCACGCGGTCGAGGAAGCGCGCGGTGACACCGTCGGCGTCCTGGGTGAAGTCGAGGAACTCCGTGTCCAGGCGCAGTTTCGCGCCGCGCTCGGCGGCGTTGGTCGCGAGGATCGGCTCCAGGTAGGTCTGGGGCAGGTCGATCATGTGGCACGGGCTCGCCGCGCCGTACTCGGTCGCCGAGCGGTCGCCGGTACCCCAGCTCGCGATGCGGCCGATCTCGTTGCCGGCCAGCGACGTGCACAGCACGGTGTCGCCCATCAGCTCCGGCGGCGTGCCCTGCGCCAGGGCCTGCTCCTCGATGCCGAGGTCGCGCAGGACCTCCATGGCCCGCTGGTTGGTGATGTGGGCGCGCGGCGTGTTCGCCGTCCAGCCGTACTTGGTGGCCAGCACCGTGCGCACGCCGTAGGTAGCGAGCAGCAAGGCCGCGGTTCCCCCGGCCGGCCCGCTGCCGACCACGATGACGTCGGTGTCGTACTCGTTCATGGTGGGAGTCCTCGTCAGTGCGCGGGGGCGGGGGAGATGCGGAACGTGAAGTCGAGGCGGCGCCAGCCGTTCGCGGGCTCGCGGCCGTCGGGCGCGGGGCCGGACTGCTCGGCGAAGTCGACGATCAGCCCGTCCTTGACACCGAACACCGTATCGGAGTCGAGGTAGTCGCCGCCCCGGACGAACAGCTGCGTCACGAGCGTGCGGAAGCCCGGCTTGGCGATCATGAAGTGCACGTGAGGCGCGCGGAACGGGTGGCGCTCGACCGCGTCGAGCATGTGCCCGACCGGGCCGTCGGCCGGGATCGGGTAGGCCGAGGGCACGATGGTCCAGAACTTGAGCTGGCCTTCGGCGTCGGTGCGGAAGCGGGCGCGCAGTACCGGGCCGTCGACGTCGGGGAGCTGCACGTCGTAGAAGCCGTCCTCATTGGACTGCCAGACGTCGACGATGGCGTCGGCGACGGGGGTGCCGTGGGTGTCGGTGACGGTGACGTCGGTCCACAGGGGAGTGCCGGGCAGGCCGTCGGCGAGGTCGGCGCCTTGGGCGGTCTCGGGCGGGCCCTGCACGTAGAACGGCCCGAGTACCGCCGACGGGGTGGTGTCGGGGGTGCGGGAGTTGGTGAGGACGTCGACCACGCTGGACACGCCGAGGGTGTCGGACAGGAGGATGAACTCCTGGCGCTTGTCGTCGGAGATCTGGCCGGTGCGGGTCAGGAACCCGATGGCGTACTCCCACTCCTGCTGGGTGAGGTCGGTGCGGACCACATAGGAGTGCAGGGTCCGGACGAGTTCCTGGAGGAGTTCGCGCAGGCGGGTGTCCGGAGTGGCGGCGAAGCTCTCCACGACCTCGCTGGTGAGGCTGCGCAGGTCCGGTTTGGTGCCTTCGGCGGGTGCGGGGCGGGTGCCGGCCCAGGCTTGGCGCAGCAGGTCTTCGATGCCGTCGCGGGTGACTTCGCGCGGGTTCGGATACGGCTTGGCCGTGGCGATCTCGGCGGCCGTGGCGATGTCGTTCTCGGTGAACCCGAGCTCGCCCAGCGAGTGCGGGACGGGCAGGCTCGCGATGAGGTCGTAGACGCCGGTCGCGGCGTCGGGTGTGCCGAGCACGTCGGCGATGCGGCGCAGGGCGTCGGGGGCGCCGGTGGTGTTGTAGGCCATGGCGTAGGGCAGGACCACGGTGTGGGTCTCGGAGTGGGGCAGGTCGAAGCTGCCGCCGAGGGTGTGGCAGAGCTTGTGGTGCAGGGCCATGCCGACCGAGCCCAGGCAGGTCCCGGCCAGCCACGCGGCGCGCAGGGCTTCGCTGCGGGCGTCCACATCGGACGGATCGGCGGCGATGCGGGGGAGGGCGGAGGCGAGCAGCCGGATCGCTTCGAGGGCGAACTGGTCGACGATCGGGTTGGCGTCGGGCGAGTAGAGGGCCTCGACGGCGTGGGCCATGGCGTTGATGCCGCTGGTGAGCGACACCTGCACGGGCAGTTTCAGGGTGAGGTCCACGTCGTAGACGACGACTTCGGGCTGCACCTTGGGTGTGGTCTGCGTGGTCTTGCGCCCGTCGGCCGTCTCGCCGAGCACCGGGGTCATCTCCGAGCCGGCGTAGGTCGTGGGCACGATGATCTGCGGCAGATCCGTACGCAACGCGATCGCCTTCGCCAGACCGGTCGTCGAGCCGCCGCCGATGGCGAGGACGCAGTCGACGTCGTTCTCGGTCACGACCTTGAGCGCGCGCTCGGTCACGTCCACGGGTGTGTGCATCGCGGCTTCGTCGAAGCGGGCGGCGAGCAGCGGGCCGAGCGACTCGGCGACGCGGTCCGCAGGCCCGGCCAGCGGCGGGCTGCCCAGCAGCAGGACGCGGGTCGCGCCGAGGCGGCGCACCTCGTCGGGCAGCGAGGCGAGGGTGCCGCTGCCGAAGACGACCCGGGCCGGGTTCGCGGTGTAGCTGAACATCGTTGGTCCTTCCACGCGGGTGCCTCGAGTATCCGGATGTCGCCGCCCGGTTTCCTGCACGTTCCTGCCGCGCAGGCAGCACGAAACGCGCGCGTCACCCGGAGGGCGCTTATCCCTCGCGCCGCAGGGCCGCCGGAGTGGTGCCGAGCTGCGTGCGCAGCACCCGCGTGAGGTGCTCCTGGTGCGAGAAGCCGCAGCCGGCCGCGATGTCGGCGATCGGGTCGCTGGAGGTGCGCAGCAACAGCCGGGCCTGCTCGACGCGCAGCTTCAGCAGGTACTGGTGCGGCGGCAGGCCGGTGCGGGCCTTGAAGCGGCGGGCGAACCGGCTCACGCTCAGCCCGGTCACGGCCGCCAGCTCGGGCAGGCCCAGCGGTTCCGCGAGCCGCTCGCACATCAGGTCGCGCACGCGGTCGAACTGCCGGTCCGACAGCGCGGCGGGCGCCGCCGGGACCGGCTCGGCGGTGGTGCCCCCGGCACGGTGGCGGCGGGCGAGGTGGGTGGCCACGAGGGCGCACAGCTGGTCGGCGTACGTGCGAGCGCTCGGCTCCCAGTCGCGGACCACGCCGTCGAGGGAGAGCAGGAGCTGCTCCAGCAGCGGGTCGACGGTGCCGAGCTCCTCCGAGAGCCGGATCGGCGTGTCGGTACCCGCGGCCTCCTGCACGGCCGAGTCGGCGACGTACACGTGCAGCGTGTCGAGCTCCCCGCCCAGCTCCACGGACAGGTCCGCGTGCGAAGGCTGCAGGAACAGGCCGCCGGCCGGCACACGCCGGCTCTGCTCTCCCGGCGTGCCGACCCGGCGGCGGACCGTCACGGGCCCGGCTAGGTGCAGGATGAGCTGGTGGGTCGGGGCCGCGGCGAACAGGCCGCGGTGGGGCCGTTCGTGCTGCTTCGACAGGTAGAGGTGCTCCCAGCCGAGACCGGCGCTGGTGCGTTCGGGCCGGATCCAGGGCAGCGCGAGGATGCCGTTGGTGTCGGCGGCCGAAAGCTCACCCACCCGCGTCCTCCTCGTCACGCCGTCTCCGAACACCACGAGTGTAGGCGCCTGCGCGGCTGCACCGGACGCGCGAAGGCCCGCCGGGCAGCTCGGGTTCCCGGAGTGGTCGCGACACCCGGTTCAGGGGATGCGATGAGCGTTCGTCGCCAGGCGGCCGTCCTCGCAAAACGCTCGGCTGGGGCACCCCAGCCGAGCGCTTGGCCTGGCTTCTGACCGAAGCCAGTGGACAAGTTGCCCCGACCCCTCGAATCGGTCCAGGTCGGCGGGCCCTCACGGCAAGCGGGGGCGGCTCAGAGCGGGTTGAACTGCCCGAGCGGAGCGGTGCAGAACGGCCCGCCGACGAACTCCGCGGCCGCGCCCGTCGGGGCGGGCTTGTCGGCGAGCTGCCCGGCGTAGACCTCGGCGTTGTCGAGGGACTTGTAGCCCAGCGCCTCGGCCTCGGCGAGCGAGTAGACGCGCCGGGTGTTGTCCGAGACGCCCCAGACCAGCCGGTAGCCGGGCGAAGGCGCGCTCAGGCAGGCCTCGAACAGGCGCGCGCCGTCGTCGGGGGAGAGCCACGTGGTCAGCCCGCGCGGGCCGAGCGGCAGCGGCGTCTCGAAGCACGAGCCGATGCGGATCACGATCACGTCCATGTCGAACCGCGACGCGTACAGGCTGCCCAGCGACTCGATGGCCGCCTTGCTCACGCCGTAGTAGGTGTCCGGCCGCGGGCTCGAGTCGGCGGGCAGGCCGGCGGCACCGGCGTCGGCGTTGCGGCGGAAGCCCACCGCGTGGTTGCTCGACGCGAGGACCACTCGCTTGACCCCGGCTTGGCGGGCGGCCTCGAGCACGGTGTGGGTGCCGTTGATGTTGACGTCGAGCGTGGCTTCCCACGTGTTCTCGCGGCTGTGGCCGCCGAGGTGGATCAGGGCGTCGGCACCGGAGCAGGCCGCCGCCATCGCCTCGCGGTCGGTGACCGAGCCGGTCACGATCTCGACGGCTTCGCCCGTCTCGGCCGGAGCCTGCTCGGCCAGGTCGAGCAGCCGCAGCACCCGGCCGGGCTTGCGCAGCCGCGGGCGCATCAGGGTGCCGACGATGCCGGCCGATCCGGTGATCAGCACGCGCTGGTCTGCCATGGGGTTCCTCTCGAAACGCTTCGCAACAGGGGAATGGCGGCGGTCAGCGGATGCCGGCCCGGCGCAGCTGCTGCCCGAGCTCGGCGGTCGTCTCGGCCAGGAGCTCGCCGACGCGCTGGACGTCGGCGTCGGTGACCTGGCCGACCGGCATCGAGCAGCTCATCGCGTCGGTGCCCGGGATGCGGTACGGGATCACGGCGGCGACGCACCGGACCCCGAGCGTGCCTTCCTCGATCTCGGCGGCGTAGCCGACCTCGCGGGTGCGCGCGAGGTCGGCGTGCAGCTGCTCGCGAGTGGTGATCGTGTGCGGCGTGAGCGGCGGGAGCTTCGCCGGCATCAGCTCTTCGATCTCGTCGTGCGTCAGCTCGGCGAGCAGCGCCTTGCCCAGCGCCGTGGCGTGGGTGGGCAGCGTGCGGCCGACGCGCGAGACGAGGTGCGTCGAGTGCTGCGACTCGCGGGTCTCGAGGTACACGACCTCGGTGCCGTTGCGGCGCGCGAAGTGCGCGGTGAACCCGGTCTTCTCGCGGATGCGCTCCAGCGCCTCGGTGGCGAACGGGACGATCGCGTCGCGATCGAGGTAGGCGGTGCCGCAGATCAGCGCGCGCACGCCGAGGCGGTAGCGCGCGGTGTTCGCGTCGGCTTCGAGCCAGCCGGCTTCCAGCAGCGTGCGCAGCAGGCCGTGGAGGCTGGAACGCGGGAAGCCGGTGCGCGCGTGCAGGTCGGACAGCGACAACCACACGTCGTTGGCCGCGAACGTCTCGATGAGGTCGATGGCGCGCCGCGCGGACTTCACGCCCGCGCTCTCCGCACCGGGCGTCGCGATCCGCTCCGCGGTGGCCGGCTTCTGCGCCATGTGCGTCCTCCAACCGGGCCGTTGACTTGTGACTCCGGCCATATTAGCGTCCCGAACAGCATTCTTATGGATGAACATAATCAGCATAACAGACTCCATTCAAGAGTGTGAACACCGGGGCGGTCTCAAGCGAGGAGACGGCGGCGGTGGGATCGTCGAACCCGTGGCCGGGCACGCCACCCGGACGCCCCGACGAGGACGGAAAGAGCAGAAACTGATGGCACAGCCCAAGATCGAGCTGGACGGCCTGCTGGCGTTCCCGCTGACGCCGTTCACCGAGGACCTCGAGGTGAACCTCGACGGGTTCGCGGAGAACGTGGAGGGCCACGTGGCCGCCGGCGCGGGCGCGTTGTTCGTCGCGTGCGGCACGGGCGAGTTCTCCTCGCTCTCGCCCGACGAGGTCGCGGCGCTGCTGGCGCGGGCGCGCGAAGTCGTGGCCGGGCGCGTGCCCGTGTGGATCGGGGCCGGTGGCGGTGCGGCCGCCGCGCGCGCGGGTGTGGCCGCGGCTCAGGCCGGTGGCGCCGACGGTGTGCTGTTGCTGCCGCCGTACCTGGTTTCCGGGCCGCAGGCGGGGCTGGTCGATTTCGTGCGGTTCGCCGTGGGCGACACGTCGGTGCCGGTGATCGTGTACCACCGCGGCACGGGGGTGTTCACGGCTCCGTCGGCCGCACGGCTGCTCGACATCCCGTCGATCGTCGGGCTCAAGGACGGGTACGGCGACGCGGAAGTGATGACGCGCATCGTCACCACGATCCGTTCGCTGGGCACGCAGCGATCCGAGGACTTCTTGTTCTTCAACGGGTTGCCGACGGCGGAGGTGTCGGCGAAGGCGTACGCGGCGATCGGCGTGGCGCGGTATTCCTCGGCGGTGCACTGTTTCGCGCCGGAGATCGCGCACCGGTTCCACCGCGCGCTGGCCGAGGGCGACACGGACGTGATGGACACGTTGCTGGCCGGGTTCTACTTGCCGCTGGTGGCGTTGCGAGATGAGACGCCGGGGTTCGCGGTGTCGCTGGTCAAGGCCGCCGCCCGGCTGCGCGGTGACAAGGTCGGCCCTGTCCGGCCGCCGCTGGTGGAGCCGACGACCGAGCAGGTCGACCGGCTCGGCGGAATCGTGGAACGCGGGTTCGAGGTGCTCAAGGGGATCGAGGGCCGATGAACATCCGGGATGTGGTGCTCACGCCCGTCGCGTTCGCGGATCCTCCGTTGTTGAACGTGATGGGGGTGCACGAGACTTTCGCGTTGCGCAGCGTGGTGCAGGTGGTGTGCGACGACGGTGTGGTCGGGCTCGGTGAGTCCTACGGTGACGCGGCGTTTCTGGGTGAGGTGCGCAAGGTCGTGCCGGAGCTGGCCGGGCACGATGTGTTCGATCTGCCGGGGTTGAAGCGGATCGTGACGCGGGTGCTGGCCGGGACGGTGCTGAGCGACGAGCACGGGTTGATCGGCGGGTTCTCCATCCGCAAGACGATCGCCAGCGTGTATTCGCTGTTCGAGGTCGCGTGCCTGGACGCGCAGGGCCAGGTGCTCGGTCGTCCGGTCGTCGATCTGCTGGGCGGCAAGGCCCGTGATGCGGTGGATTTCTCGGCGTACCTGTTCTACAAGTTCGGCGCTCACGTCGGAGCCGAGGTGGATTCCTGGGGCGAGGTGATCACGCCGGAGGCGCTCGTGGGCGAGGCCCGGCGGATGATCGAGCAGTACGGGTTCCGGTCGATCAAGCTGAAGGGCGGCGTGTTCAAGCCTGAGGAAGAGGTCGAGGGCATCCGGGCGTTGGCGGAGGCGTTCCCGGGTCACCCGTTGCGGATCGACCCGAACGCCGCGTGGACCGTCGAGACGAGCATCCGGGTCGCGGCCGAGCTCGACGGTGTCCTGGAGTACCTCGAAGACCCGACGCCGGGCATCGAGGGCATGGCGCGGGTCGCGGCCGAGGCGAGCATGCCGTTGGCGACCAACATGTGCGTGGTCAACTTCGGCGACATCGAGCCCGCGTTCCGGGCCCGGGCGATCGGGGTGCTGTTGTCCGATCACCACTTCTGGGGCGGGATGCGCGACACCCAGGCGTTGTCGGTGCTGTGCGAGAGTTTCGGGGTCGGGCTGTCGATGCACTCCAACAGCCACCTCGGCATCAGCCTGGCCGCGATGGTCCACGTCGCCGCCGCGACGCCGCACCTGACGTATGCGTGCGACACGCACTGGCCGTGGAAGACGGCCGATGTGATCGTGCCCGGGGTGCTGGAGTTCGTCGAGGGCGCGGTGGCGGTGCCGGACAAGCCGGGGCTGGGCATCGAACTGGACCAGGACGCGCTGTCCCGCGCGCACGAGGACTACGTCCGTTGTGGACTGACGAAACGGGACGACGTGACCTACATGCGCTCCTACGTGCCGGACTTCGAACCCAACACGGCCCGGTGGTGACCCCGTGAAGGTGACCGGATACGCCTACTCCTGGGACGTCCTCGGCGACCCCGGTTTCGTGGAGCGCGTGCAGGACCTGGAAGTGGACGAGGTCGCCGTGGCGCTGACCTACCACAGCGCCCGGGCCGCCACGCCGTACTCCGCCGAGCGCACCTCGGTGATCGCTCGCACGGCGGCGAGCTACCGGCCCGTGCGTGAAGAAGCGTGGCAGGGCCGGGAACTGCGTCCGTCCACTCCGGACTGGGTCGCGCAGCCCGACAGCGGTGGCGATGCCGTGCGCCTGCTCAACGCCGCGGGGATTCCGGCCGCCGCCTGGATCGTGCTCACGCACAATTCCCGGCTGGGCACGGCTTTCCCGCAGTACACCGTGCGCAACTGCTTCGGCGAGTCCTACCCGTGGGCACTGTGCCCGGCCCAGCCTGCCGTGCGCGAGTACGCGGCCACGCTGACCGCCGAGGCCGTGGCGGGGCTGGAGGTCTCGTCGGTGATCCTCGAGGCGTGCGGCCCGCTCGGCGCGGTGCACCAGCACCAGCACGAGAAGACCGACGGAGTGTGGGCGCCCGCCGTGGCGCGCCTGCTGTCGATCTGCTGCTGCGATGCCTGCGCCGAAGGCTGGACCGGCCTCGCCGCCGCCGAGGTGCGCGAGACGCTGCGCACGGAGGTCCGCCGGCTGCTCGACACGGCCGACCTCACCGTCACCGAGGACCGGCTGCCCGTCGCGCTCAAGGACACCGTGCTCGCCGGGCGCCACCGCGCCACCGACGCGTTGCGGGCCGCGGTGCTCGCCGAGCTGGAACCGGGCATGCGGATCGTGCTGCACGGCGCGCTCGACCCGTGGGTCACCGGTGCGCTGCCGGGCCTTACGCCGACCGCGGCCGAGGACGCCTCCGCGGTCGTGCTGCAGAACTGGGCGCCGGGCCAGGGCAGCGTCGACGGCGTGGCCGCGGCCCGGCGGGCGCTGCCGGAGGACGTGGCGGTGGGCAGCTACATCACCGCCGTCGCCGCGAGCCCCGTGCCCGACATCAAGGCGTACGTCACCGAGCTCGGCAAGGCCGGCGCGGCCGAGCTGCACCTCTACCATCTGGGCTTGGCGGGTCCCGGCCGATGGCCGGACCTGCACGCGGCCACGGCGGCCGCACGCAGCCTGCCCTGAACCGTGCTTGAACCTGAGCGATTCACCGAGGAGACACGTTCCACCATGAGCCGAGAAACCTCCGAACCGGAGCTCGAGCGCACCCTCGCCGCCGCGGCCGCGGCCGCCCGCCCGTTCGCGGCGAGCACGCCCGCCGAGCGCGCCGGCTGGCTCGAAGCCGCCGCCGACGCTCTTGACGCTGAAGCCGAGGAGCTGATCGCCCTCGCCCACACCGAGACCCACCTGCCCGCCGCGCCGCGCCTGAAGGGCGAGCTCGCCCGCACCACGTTCCAGCTGCGCCTGTTCGGCCAGGTCCTGCGCGACGGCGCGTTCCTCGGGGCCACCGTCGACCACGCCGACGCCGAGTGGCCCATGGGCCCGCGCCCCGACATCCGCCGGGTGCTCGTGCCGATCGGCCCGACGCTGGTGTTCGCGGCCAGCAACTTCCCGTTCGCGTTCAGCGTCGCGGGTGGCGACACCGCCTCCGCGCTGGCCGCGGGGTGCCCGGTGATCCTCAAGGCGCACCCGGGCCACGAGGAGCTGTCCACGCGCACGGGCGAGATCGTCGTCGGCGCGCTCGCCGCCGCCGGTGCGCCCGCGGGCGCGTTCGCCGTGATCCACGGGTTCGAGCAGGGCGTGACTGCGCTCAAGGACCCGCGCGTCCAGGCCGCGTCGTTCACCGGCTCCGTGCCGGGCGGGCGCGCGCTGTTCGACATCGCCGTCTCGCGGCCCACGCCGATCCCGTTCTACGGCGAGCTCGGCAGCGTGAACCCGGTCGTCGTGACGCCGGGCGCGGTCGCCCAGCGCGGCGAGGCCGTGGCCAGGGCGTACGCGGGGTCGTTCAGCCTCGGTGCCGGCCAGTTCTGCACGAAGCCGGGCCTGCTGTTCCTGCCCGAGGGCCACGGTCTCGACGGCGTGCTGCGCGAGGCCGTCGGCGCCGTCGCGGGCCAGCCGATGCTCAACGAGCGCATCGCGCAGGGCTTCGCGCACAAGCTCTCCGAGCTGCGCCAGGCCCCGGGTGTGACCACGGTCGTCGACGGCACGCACCAGGGCGAGTCGTTCACCCCGAGCCTGCTCTCGACCACGGCCAAGGAGTTCCTGGCCGGCGGGGAAGCGGTGCGGGAGGAGCACTTCGGTCCCGCGTCGCTGATCGTCACCTACAGCGACGCCGACGAGCTCATCGGCGTGCTCGACACGCTGGAGCCGGGCCTGACCGCGACGGTGCAGGGCGAGGCCGACGAGGCCGACTACGTCCGCCCGCTGCTGCCTTCGCTGACCCGCCTCGCCGGGCGGCTGCTGTGGAACGACTGGCCCACCGGCGTCACGGTGAGCTGGGCGCAGCAGCACGGCGGCCCGTACCCGGCCACCACCGCGCCCACCACCACGTCGGTCGGCACCGCTGCCATCGAGCGGTTCCTGCGCCCGGTCGCGTGGCAGGGCTTCCCCGACGCGCTGCTGCCCGAGCCGCTGCAGGAGCAGAACCCGTGGCAGCTGCCGAGGCGCACGGACGGAGCGCGCTGACTTTCCGCCTGAATTTTCCGCGCTGAACAACCACAACTGAATTCTCCTTTTGCCGATCCGGCCAAAAGTAGGCCGACCCCCACACGGCACGTAACCGTTGCCAACGATCGGCACAGCGGTCCCCGAAAACCCCGCAAGCCAAGGACGTCTTGATCCTGGGAGGCATTGTCATGCCCGTAAACCGGAGAACTGCCCTGCGCGGCGGCGCCGTCGCGGCCGCCTCGGTGGCCCTGACCGCCGCCGCGCACCCGGCATTCGCGGCGGGTTCCGCGCCCGCCGCGACGGTGTCCGCCGCCAACGGCGCGGCCGCCGATCCCTTTAACGCGATCGTGGCCGGCTACCGCGAGATGCAGACCGGGATCAACCGGCCGTCGGCCGAGCGCACGGCCGCGCTGAAGAACCTCGGCCGCGTCGCGAAGGCCTACAACGACACGATGACCGTCACCGGTGGTCCACTGTGGACCGACCTGCCGCTGGGGCCGGGCAGCGACTACACCACGTCGATGTACGCGCGGCTGCGGGCCATCGCGGTCGACTGGGGCACGCCGGGCGGCACGCTCTCGGGCGACCCGCAGGTGCTCGACCGCATCAAGAAGGCGCTCGAGCTGATCTACGCGAGCCAGTACAACCCGCAGGTCGGCGAGATCGGCAACTGGTACACCTACGAGATCGGCGTGCCGTACTACGTGCTGCACACGCTCGTCACGGTCGCCGACGAGCTGACGGCCGACGAGCTCGCGCGCTACGTCAGCCCGATCAAGCGGTTCGTGGGCAACCCCAACGTGCGGGCGAACAGCCCGAGCACCGTCGAGACCGGCGCCAACCGGGCCGACAAGGCCCTGATCTCGATCGTCTCCGGCGCGCTCATCGGCGACACCGCGTGGATCAAGACGGGCATCGACGCGCTCACCGACGTTGCCGGCGGCGGCGCGGCGAGCCTCGTGGCCAAGCTGGACAAGGCGGGCAGCGACGGCTTCCACGTGGACGGCTCGTTCATCCAGCACGACACCATCCCGTACCCCGGTCACTACGGCATCGTGCTGCTGACCGCGCTCTCCGGCGCGATCCACGTGACCGAAGGCACCGAGTACGCGCTGCCCGAGGACCTCAAGCAGAAGATCTACGCGCTGGTGCCCGACACGTTCGCCCCGTTCGTCTACGCGGGCGCGCTGATGGAGCCGGTGCGCGGGCGAATGCTCTCGCGCCAAGGCGAAACCGGCCACGACATCGGCCACCAGCTCACTGTCGCCACGCTCGTGCTGGCGCGCGCGGCCACCGGCGCCGCCAAGGCCGAGCTGTCGGGTCTCGCGGCGAAGTGGATCTCCGAAGGCACGTACGCGCCGTTCCTGGAGATCCCCGACCCGGAGCGGTTCGCGCCGGGCCCGGACCTCGTGGCGACGCCGGGCATCGAGTTCGCGCAGGAGATGCTCGCGACCCACGTGCGGCCGACGCCGATCACGGCCACGCACCGGATCTTCGGCCAGCAGGACCGGATGCTGCACGTGACCGAGGGCTGGTCGAGCTCGCTCGCCGTGGGGTCCACGCGGATCTCGCGCTACGAGTCGATCAACGGCATGAACCAGCACGGCTGGTACGTCGGCGATGGCGTGCTGTACCTGTTCCTGCCGAAGGCCAAGGGGCACTACTCCGACGCGTACTGGCCGACCGTCGACCCGCTGCTGCTGCCCGGTGCCACCACGAAAGCCGGCCCGACGGGTGCGCTGCAGTCCACGCCGATGTCGACCAAGGCCCACGTCGGCGGCGTCCGGTGGGACGCGCGCCACGGTGCGTACGCTTTTGACTTCGTGTCGCTGGACGGCACGCTGACCGCGAAGAAGTCGTGGTTCTTCACGCCGGCGGGCGTCGTCTGCCTCGGCGCGGGGATCACCGACACGTCGGGGCAGCAGGTGCGGACCACGATCGAGAACCGCAACCTGGGGGAGAACGGCCGGGGCACGCTGCTGGCCGACGGGCGGCTCGTCTCGTCCGCGCCGGGCCGCACGACGTCGCTGCGCAACCCGCACTGGCTGCACCTCGACGACGTCGCCGGCTACGTGCTGCTCGACAAGGCCGACGTGACCGCGCTGCGCGAGGACCGCACCGGCGCGTGGCGCGACATCGACACAGGCGCGAACACCAAGGGCACGACCGATCCGTACACGCGGCGTTACCAGAAGCTCGTGATCGAGCACGGAGTGAAGCCTTCGGACGCGAAATACGCGTACGCGGTGTTGCCCGCGGCCTCGGTGGTGAGCACCGTCGCTTCGGTGCTCGCGTGGCGAGTGCGGGCGAACACAGCCGCCGTTCAGGCGATCCGGCTGTGGGACAACACACTCCTCGCAAACTTCTACAAGGCGGATACTGTAGATGAGGTAACTGTCTCAGGTCCGGCTTCCGTGGCTCTGGGGCGCAGCGGCTCGGGCTGGCAGCTCGCCGTCTCGGATCCGACGCAGTCGCAGGACAGCGTGCGGGTGACGGTGCGGCGCCAGACCGTGGAGGTCCCGCTGAAGGGCACCTTCGGCGCGACGCAGGTCGTGAACCTGCCGCGCTGACCCTCGGTTTCCCTGCCGGGCCGGTGATTCCCCGCCCGGCCCGGCAGGGCCCCACGTCCGAACCTCGTTCGGCCCGGGCCCCGCCGAAAGGCCATTCCGACGGTACGATCTCGGGAACACGCTCGAGCCGGGGAGAGTGATCACGATCGCCACGCACGTCGACGTCCTCGTGGTGGGTGCGGGGTTGTCCGGGATCGGGGCGGCGTGCCGCCTCCAGCTTCGGACTCCCGGCAAGACGTACGCCATCCTGGAAGCTCGCGACTCGATCGGCGGGACCTGGGACCTCTTCCGCTACCCGGGCATCCGGTCCGACTCGGACATGTTCACGCTCGGTTACCCGTTCCGGCCGTGGAAGGACCCGAAGGCCATCGCCGACGGTCCCTCGATCCTCAGCTACATCCGCGCCACGGCCGAGGCCCACGGCGTCGAGCGCCACATCCGCTTCGGGCACCGCGTGGTGTCCGCTTCGTGGTCCTCGGCCGAAGCGCGCTGGACGGTCGAGGCCGAGCACGACGGCGAGCCGGCCACGTTTACCTGCTCGTTCCTGTACCTGTGCAGCGGCTACTACAGCTACGACAGCGGCCACGTCGTCGACTTCCCGGGCCGAGAGGACTTCGTCGGCGAGATCGTGCACCCGCAGCACTGGCCCGCGGACCTGGACTACGCGGGCAAGAACGTCGTGGTGATCGGCAGCGGCGCCACCGCCGTGACGCTGGTGCCGGCGATGGCGCCCGAAGCGGCTTCGGTGACCATGCTGCAGCGCTCGCCGAGCTACGTTGTCGCGCGCCCCGGGGCCGACGCGCTCGCCGACCGCCTGCGGGCCGTGCTGCCGGAGAACCTGGCGCACCGGCTGGTGCGCGGCAAGAACGTGGTGATGGGCACGCTGTTCTTCCAGCTCATGCGCCGCCTGCCCGAGCGCGCGGCCGCGGTGCTGCGCGACGGCGTGGCGAAGCAGCTGCCGCCGTCGATTCCCGTCGACCCGCACTTCGTGCCCGCCTACAACCCGTGGGACCAGCGCCTGTGCCTGGTGCCCGACGCCGACCTGTTCCGCGCACTGCGCAGCGGCAAGGCCGACGTGGTCACCGACCACATCACCCGCTTCACCCCGGGCGGCATCCAGCTGGAGTCGGGGCGTGAGCTGCCCGCCGACGTCATCGTCACCGCGACCGGCCTGCGCATGGTCGCGTTCGGCCAGGTCGCGTTGACCGTCGACGGCCGGGCCATCAACCCGGGCGAGCAGCTCGTCTACAAGGGCATGATGTTCGGCGGCATCCCCAACCTGGCGTGGTGCGTGGGCTACACCAACAACTCGTGGACCCTGCGCGCCGACCTCGCCTCGCAGTACGTCTGCCGGCTGATCTCGCACATGGACCGCCACGGCTACGTCGCCTGCGCCCCCGACCCGGGCCGCGCCCCGACCACGGGCCTGCGCCCGGTCGTCGACCTGATGTCGGGCTACATCAAACGCGCCACCTCGGCCCTGCCGAAACAAGGCGACCGCCGCCCGTGGGTGATGCGCCAGAACTACCTGCTGGACCTGGCCGACATGCGTCTCAACCGCCTCGACGACGGTGTCATGGCCTTCCGCCGGGCGGACGAACGCATCCCGACGCCGGCCTGAGCACACACTGAGCACACAAAAAAAGGGCGCCACCCACCTGAGGTGGATGGCGCCCGACGCAGTGCAGCTCAGCCCTGGCGAGCCTTGTTCCGCGGGTTGTCGCGGTTGATCACGAGGATCTTGCCGTGCCTGCGGATGACCTGGGCCCCCTGCTGGCGAGCCAGCGACCTGACCGACGCGCGAACCTTCATGGTTACCCGTCCTCTCTTCGAAGTCTCGTTCTGTCTTCTTCAACCAGATGACCGGTCGGTTTAATCCCGAGCCTCAATCCACGGTCGCGGTGGCGGCGCTCACCCAGCGGCCGAGGTCCTCGCGGCGCAGCGCCGCGGCCATCAGCTCGGGGAACAGGTCCGGGGTGCACGCGAAGGCCGGCACGCCGAGCTCGGCCAGCGCGGCGGCGTTCTCGTGGTCGTAGAACGGCGCGCCGGAGTCCGACAGTGCCAGCAGGGTCACGACCTGCACGCCCGAACCGACCAGTTCGCCGACGCGGCGCAGCAGCTCGTCTCGCACGCCGCCCTCGTAGAGGTCGCTGATGAGCACCAGCAGCGTCTGCTCGGGGCGTTCGACGAGGCCTTGGCAGTAGGTGATGGCGCGGTTGATGTCGGTGCCGCCGCCGAGCTGGGTGCCGAAGAGGAGCTCGACGGGGTCGTCGAGGTGCTCGGTGAGGTCCACCACGGCCGTGTCGAAGGCGACGAACTTCGTGCTCAGCGCCCGCATCGACGCCAGCACGGCACCGAACAGGCCCGAGTACACCACCGACTCCGCCATCGACCCCGACTGGTCCACTGCGAGGATCACTTCGCGCTGCACGCTGAGCTGGCGCCGGCCGAAGCCGACCAGCCGCTCGGGCACGATGGTTTTCAGCTCGGGGGAGTAGTGCTTCAGGTTCGTGCGCACGGTGCGGGCCCAGTCGATGTCCGCGGCGCGCGGGCGCTGCGTGCGGGCGGCGCGGTCGAGCGCGCCCCGGATCGCCGCGCGCGTGGGTTCGGCCAGCCGCTCCTCGAGTTGGGCCACCACGGTGCGCACGACCGAGCGCGCCGTCTCCTTCGTCTCCTCGGGCAGCACGCCGTTGAGCGACAGCAGTGTGCCGACCAGGTGCACGTCGGGCTCGACCGCGCTCAGCAGCTCCGGCTCCATCAGCATGCGGGTGAGGCCGAGCCGGTCGACGGCGTCGCGCTGCATCACCTGCACGACCGAACCCGGGAAGTACCGCCGGATGTCGCCGAGCCAGCGGGCGACGCGCGGCGCCGAGGAGTTGAGGGTCGCGCCGCGGCGGTCGCCCGAGCGGACGGGCTCGTCGCGCCGGTCGTAGAGGGCCGCGAGAACGGCGTCGAGGCCGCTGTCCTCTTCGGACAGTGAGCGGCCGGTGCCGTCCTCGCCGCCGCCGAGCACGAGGCGCCAGCGGCGCAGACGATCGGGGTCCGGGGTGGTCATGACGCTGCTCCGAGAAGGGTCGCGAGCACGGGCAGGGCACTGCGGGCGCGGATCTCGTCCAGCTCGTCGGCGGCGAGGCGAGCCGCGGGGGCGCCGCCGGAGAGGGTGGCGGCGCGTTGGCCGATGGCGCGTTTCTCCGGTCCCGCGAAGGCGCCGAAAGTGCGGCGCAGCAAGGGAAGCACCTCGGTGAACACGTCGGACGGGATGGTGCCCAGCCAGGTGTCGACGACCCGCAGCATGCGCTCGTCGTGGACCAGCAGGAGCGCGCCGCCGGCGAAGAAGCCCTCGACGTAGGCCGCACCCGCGGCCGGCTCGACACCCGGGGTGAGCGCGCGGCCGAGGCGCAGCTCGACCTCCGCGCTGTCGAACAGGTCGGCATCGTGCAGCAACCGCACGATGCGGCCGGCCAGCAGTGGCGGCAGGGAGTCGCGGCCGGCGAGCTTGCGCAGCGCGGTGAGCCAGCGTTCGCGCGCCGCGTCGCCCAGGAGGGTGGTGGCTTCGTGGACGTTGTCGACCAGGTCGCAGAACTTCCGGGCCGCGTCGTCGTCGATGCCATGGACGGCCGGCGGCAGCCCGGCGCACACGCGGGTGAGCAGGCGGTCCGCGACCTCCCGCAGCTGCGCGGTGTCGGTTCCACGCACATCGCCGTAGCGGGTGGACCGGGCCAGCGGAGGCAGCGAGGTCATGAGGTCGGCGACGTCGGTGTCGGCCGCCGCGCGGACGTCGAGTGCGGTGAGCACCTCCGGCAGCGCGTCGCCGAGACCGCCGAGCAGGCAGCCCTCGACGGCCGTGGTTATGTCGGCGAGCGGCGGCTTGCCGCCCATGGCCTCGCGCACGCGGGCGGACGCCGCCGAGGCGACGGTGGTGCCGTGCACGGCGGCCGCGACCAGGTCGACCTCGAAGCCCGGCTCCCAGCACAGCGTCCACGTCTCGCGGAAGGTGCCCTTGCTGCGCGTCGCCGAGATTTCCGGGCTGCCCCAAGGGATGTCGAGCAGCCTCAACCGGTGGAGCAGCCGCGAGCGGTCGAGGCCGCCGGGCGTGCGCAGGTCGAGATCCAGCTCGCGCGCGGTCGGCTCGCGTTTGAGCCGCAGCCGGCGCGCGGTCGCGATCAGGTCGGCCGCCAGCGGAGCCTGCGGCACGCTTTCGGGGACTTCGCCGAGGCGTTCGCCGACCACGAGCTTGCGCGTGACGAGGTCCGCCTGCACGTCGTCGCCCGAGCACAGCACCGAGCGCGTGGCGGCGTCGACTTCCGCCAGCCCCGCCGAGGACCGGCCGCGCAGCACCGCCAGCGTTTCGGCCAGCCGCACCGCCTCGATCACGTGCGCCGTCGAGACCGGCAGGTCCTCCTCGCGCAGCACCCCGGCCACGGCGGTGAGCCAGCGGGCGGTGACGTCGTCGGCCGTGGTGAACAGGTGGTGGTACCAGCCGGGCGAGTGCACGCCCGCGCCGTAGCCGCTTGCCGTGGCGAGCCGGCCGTGGGTCCACGGCACCCACGTGCACACGACCTTGCGCTTCGGCAGTCCTTTGAGGACGGTCTGGTCGTGGCTCGCCGGCGGCAGCGGATCGGCCAGCGCCGGCACGTGCCACGCGCCGCACACCACGGCGATGCGCTCGAAGCCTTCCTTGCGCGTCTTGCGCAGCACGCCGCGCATGTACGCCTCGCGGCGCTGTTCGTGGAGGTCCGCAGGGCGTTCGTCCTCCCGCAGCGCGGTCATCGCCTCCGCGATCACCTCGAACGGCGACTCCCCGCCGCGGCGCGACTCCACGACGTCGTCCCACCACCGCTCGGGGTCGTCGTACCCGCCTGCGGCCGCCAGCTCGGCGAGCGGGTCGGTGCGTGGCACGCGGTCCTCGTCGCCGAGCGCGAACTGGTGCGCGGCCGGCAGGTCGCAGAACCGCACCGGCACCCCGGCTTCCGCGGCGTAGCGCAGCGCCTGCCACTCGGGGCTGAACACCGCGAACGGCCAGAACGCCGCGCGCGACACGTCGTCGGCCGCGTACGCGAGCAACGCGACGGGCGGCCGCATGTCCTCGTCGGCCGCCAGGTCCACGAGTTGGTCGGCTTCGGGCGGGCCCTCGATGAGCACCACGTCGGGCTCCAGCTCGGCGAGCCTCGCGGCCACCGCCCGAGCCGAACCCGGCCCGTGGTGCCGGATCCCGAGCAGGTGCGTGGTCATCCGCTGATCTCCTGCCCCGCGCGGTAGAAGTCGCCCCAGCCGTCGCGTTCGCGGACCACGGTCTCGAGGTACTCGATCCAGATCGCGCGGTCGGCGACCGGGTCCTTGACCACGGCGCCGTGAATGCCGGCCGCGACGTCCTGCGCCCGCAGCACGCCGTCGCCGAAGTGCGCGGCGAGCGCGAGCCCGCCGGTGAGCACGCTGATCGCCTCGGCCGTCGACAGCGTGCCCGACGGGGTCTTGACCGCGGTGCGCCCGTCTTCGGTGCGGCCGGCGCGCAGCTCACGGAACACCGTTACGACACGGCGGATCTCGGTCAGCTCGGCGGCTTCGGCCGGCAGCGCGAGCGAGGCGCCCAGCTGCGCGACCCGGCGGCTGACGATCTCCACCTCGGCTTCGGCGGTGTCGGGCAGCGGCAGCACCACCGTGTTGAACCGGCGGCGCAACGCGCTCGAGAGCTCGTTCACGCCCTTGTCGCGGTTGTTCGCGGTCGCGACGAGCGTGAAGCCGGGGCGTGCCTGCACTTCGGTGCCGAGTTCGGGCACGGGCAGGGTTTTCTCCGACAGGACGGTGATCAGCGAGTCCTGCACGTCGGCCGGGATGCGGGTGAGCTCCTCGAGGCGGGCCACCTTGCCGTCGCGCATCGCGCGCAGGATGGGGCTCTCCACGAGCGCGTGCTCGCTCGGGCCCTCGGCGATCAGGCGCGCGTAGTTCCAGCCGTAGCGGATCTGCTCTTCGGCTGTGCCCGCCGTGCCCTGCACGAGCAGCGTGGAGTCGCCGCTGACGGCGGCGGCGAGGTGCTCCGACACCCAGGTCTTGGCGGTGCCCGGCACGCCGAGCAGCAGCAACGCGCGGTCGGTGGCGAGCGTGGCGACGGCGACCTCGATCAGACGGCGCGGGCCGACGTACTTCGGGCTGATCTCGGTGCCGTCGGGCAGGGTGCCGCCCAGCAGGTATGTGACCACGGCCCACGGCGAGAGCAGCCACGACGGCGGCTTCGTGCGGTCGTCGGCCGCGGCCAGCGCGGCCAGTTCACCGGCGTACTCCTGCTCGGCGTGGGGCCGGAGGACTGCGGACGTCATGAGAGCTCCTCGTGCATTTCGCGGCGGAAAGTCAGGGTTTCGGCCACAGCGCGCTGCCACGGGGCGGCTTCGCCGGGCTGGAGGATCAGGGACAGGCGGTGGCGCAGGCAAGCCGGCGGCACGGCCTTGGCGATGAGGGCGGCGGCGTGGGCCACGAGCCGGTGGTCCTGCTGCGCGGCGACCCAGTCGAGCAGCACCCGGCCCAGCTCCTCGGGCCACGGTTGCGGCAGGTCGAGGATCAGCCGCGTGAGCGCTTCGACCTTCAGGCCGCGCGCCAGCTTCGCTATGGTCGCGGCCTGCTTCTCCGGCGCGAGTACGCCGACGAGCGCCGCCGTGGCCCGGCCGCCGGGTTCGGCTTCGACGAGCGCCTGCGCCCATGCTTCGTCAAGCTGCCGGATCGCGGCCGTGGCCCAGCTTTCGCGCACCACGGCGAGCGGGCAGCCCTCCACGAGCATGCCCACGAGGTCACCCGGCGTGCCGAACTCCGCCCAGAACGCCAGGGGAGTGGCGGCGATGATCGCCCTCAGCCGCGCAGTGTCCTGCCCGGGCCCGTGGGGCACGCGGACGCCGTCGCGTACCAGCGAGTCGTCCGGCCTCGGCAGCGTGACCTGCAGGACGTCGGCCCGCAGCGACCGGCTGCGCACGGTGACGCACTCCTGCAGCCGCGCCGCCATCCGTTTGCCGAGCCCGGTGTCGGGCAGCCCGCCGAGCAGCCGTACGGCCGTGTCGCGCACCGCCGCCGCGCGGTCGGAGAGGGCCGCGTCGAGAAACGGCTCGTCGTCCTGGGTGAGGTGGCGGCCCAGCACCGTGAGGAACACCGAGCGCAGGTCGGCCGGCTCGGTGCGCCACGTTGTCGTGAGCGCCGCGCGCGCCGCCGCGGGATCCTGCGTGAGCGCCCGTTCGAACCACGCCTGGCGTCGCGCGGGAGTGCCGAACTGCCAGGCGTCGTCGCTGTCGTCCTCGACCTCGGCGACCAGGAACGCCCAGTCGGTGTTGCGCTCGCCCAGCCACGCCCCGACGGGCCCCGCCACCTCCGCGAGCGGCGCCCGCAACGACACCCGCGCCCGCGCCGCGTCCGCCAGCGCCGGCAGCAGCTCCGGCCCCACCCGCAACCCCCGCCCGGCCGCCGTGTGCAGCCACTCCTCGAGCAGCTCGGGCCGGTTCGCGTGCAGCAACCGCGCCAGCCGCTCCCGCGCGAGCGGCGAGACGAACCGCCGCCCGTCGGGCTTGGCCGGCTCTTCGCGGCGCGCGTCGGCCACGGGAAGGCGGCCCGCACGGCGGTAGTTGGTGAGCAACGCCGCGGCGGCGAGGACGGCGTCGGCCTGATCTTCGGCCTTGCCCGCGACCTCCCGCACCTCGGCCGGCAGCCCGCTCACGTCGAGACTCCGGCGGCGCGTGCCCAGCAGCGCCGTGCCGACGAGGTCTTCCCACGCCTTCACCGGCCCACCACCGCCTCGGTTTTTCCGCCGGCACACAACGGCAGACGACCCGCACCCCGCCCCGCTGCGACGGTGGGCGCTGAGGAAACGCCGGTCGCCGCTGCGGAGCGCGGGTGCGGCTGCGGGAGGTGCGTTCCCGAGCCGGTGGCCGGCCGGGTTGGCCGGACTGGGCGGGCCGGGAATCGTTGTCGGGCCGCGCTTGCCGGACGGTTCCTGGGCTCGGTCGGGCAGGTGTTTGCGAGGAACATTGCCGGCCTGCGTTGTGTGGGGTGTGCTGCTGGCCTGGGCCGGTTGGTCGGGCGCGCCGGGAATTGTTGCCCGGCGGCGCCTGCTGGACGGCTCCCGGCCTCGGTCGAGTACGTGGCTGCGAGGTGCGCTGCTGGCCTGGGCTGATTGGTCGGGCGCGCCGGCAATTGCTGCCCGGCCGTGCCTGCCGGACGGCTCCCGGCCTCGGGCGGGCACGTGGTTGCGAGGTGTGCTGCCGGCCTGGGCCGGCTGGTCGGGCGCATCGGCAGCAGCCCGCCGGTCGGGGCCTTCGGGCGAAGCCTTGGCGCGGCGGGGTTCGCGTGGTGCGAAGGCCGCGCCGCCGGCACAGCGGGGCGGCGAGGATGCCGTCGTGGCGCGGGCTGATGTGCTTGCGGTGCCAAGGTTTTCGGTCTCTCCCACAGTGTCGTAGTCACAGGCGCACCACGCCGTTCGGGTGCCAGCACGTCAGGGGGCGCAGGCCGGCCGGGGTCAGTTCGGCCGCGAGGGTCACCGGGTGTTCCGCGGCGAGGGCCAGCAGGGGCCACGGGTCGATGCCCGGCAGCAGGGGCAGGGCGGCACCGTCCACATCGGACAGGGCCCAGCCGCCGTCGTGGCGGGCGGGGGTGAGGTCGGACAGGAGCACGGGCCAGCGGTCGAGCCACGGGTCCACGGCGAGGGCTTCGGCGAACGCCGCCAAGGCGTCGGCGACGGTGTCGCCGCGGGGGACCGGGGTCGGGACGGCCTCGGTGCGGTCGGCGACGAGCGCGCGCAAAGGCAGCGCGCCCGGGTGGAAGGCGAGCTCGCCGGGGACGACGTAGCCCGGGGGCAGCGAGCTGTCCAACGGGCGCCCGGGCGGGGCGAAGGACAGGACCAGCGCCACGCGCCCCGAATGGCGGCCGCGCAGCCAGGTGCGGCGGGTGCGGAGGTTGTCCTGTTCGTCGTCGACCGCGCCGGTCACGAGCCACTGGTCGGCGAGGCGTTCGCCCGACTCCAGCACCTGCGCGGTGCCCGCCGAGAACCCCAGGCGCGTGCGCACGGTTTCGGCTAGCGCCGAAGGCAGCTCGTCCAGGCGAAGCGCAGCGCCCGCCAGCACGTACAGCAGCGACAGCTCGGCCAGCAGGTCACCCGGCCAGTCGCGGCCGCGCCCGACCAGCCCGGCCGCGCGCCGCAGGCCGCCGGCCAGGCCCGGTGCCTGGGCGTCGATCATCCGCGCGGCCACCGCGCGCAGCTGCTCAGCACCGCCTCCGAAGCCACCGCCGCCTTCGAAACCGCCGCCCTCGAACGCACTGCGTTCGAAACTCGCGAAGCCGGCACCAACACGGTCGGTCAGCCAGCCACGTAGCTCCGCCGCGCCCGCGGTGACCCGCGCGAGCCGCTCCTGCGCCCGTTTGGCGGCGGCTTCCAGGTCCTTCGGCGCGTCCGGTTTGCGTTCCGCGCGCGACGCCCGCGCCTCTCGTTCGGCAAGCCACCTGGCGACATCGGGTTCCTCGGCAGCAGACGGCACCTGCTCCGCCGACCACAGCAGCAGCAACCCCAGCGCGTGCTTGCACGGGAACTTCCGCGACGGGCACGTGCACTTGAACGCCGGCCCCGCCAGCTCGACCACCGTGCGGTACGGCTTCTCGCCACTGCCCTTGCACGAACCCCACACAGCGCGCGCCGAAGCGCCCGCACCCGACCACTTCGCCGGCACCGCGAGCCCGCGCCCGGCCTTGGCCGACGCCGGGTCCGGCGCGAGTCCGGCGACTTGCTCGGGACTCCAGCGCGCTGCCACCTGTTCGGCCACGTTTCCCTTGCCGCTCCGTGTTTCCGACCCCCGTGAGGGGCTGACCGGAGAAGCATCTCATCCGCCACCGACAGTTTCCGACACCTGCCGGGCCGCGATGAAAAACGCCGGACCGCACAACGGCGATCCGGCGTTTCAGCGTGCCAAACGAGCAAGCAGGGTCAGGACTTGACCGCACCCCGCCAGCGCACGGTCGGGCGCAGCCGCTCGGAGTTCACGCGGTGCTTGTTCGTGCCGACGATGTCGAACATCGACTCGATCAGCGTGTCCGACAGCAGGTGCGGCTGCAGGCCGAGCTCGACGAGCCCGGTGTGCTTCACGTTGTAGTAGTGCTCGGGCTGCTCGACGCGCGGGTTCTCGAGGTTCTCGATCTGCACCGGGCCGGGGAAGCAGTTCGCGACGATGTCGGCGATCTGCGCCACCGAGTAGCTCTCGGTCATCTGGTTGAACACGCGGAACTCACCGCGGTCGGCCGGGTTCTCCACGGCCAGGCGGATGCACTCCACGGTGTCGCGCACGTCGATCAGGCCGCGGGTCTGGCCGCCCTTGCCGTAGACGGTCAGCGGCTGGCCCAGCACCGCCTGGATCACGAAGCGGTTCAGCACGGTGCCGAACACCGCGTCGTAGTCGAACCGGGTCGCCAGGCGCGGGTCGAGCGTGGTCTGCGCCGTCTGCTGGCCGTACACGACACCCTGGTTGAGGTCGGTGGCGCGCAGGTCCCAGATGCGGCAAGCGAACTCGATGTTGTGGGAGTCGTGCACCTTCGACAGGTGGTAGAAGGAGCCCGGCTTCTTCGGGTAGAGCATGCGGTCCTTGCGGCCGTTGTGCTCGACCTCGAGCCAGCCCTCTTCGATGTCGATGTTGGGCGTGCCGTACTCGCCCATCGTGCCGAGCTTCACCAGGTGGATGTCCGGGTTGATCTCGGCGATCGCGTAGAGCAGGTTCAGGTTGCCGACGACGTTGTTCTGCTGCGTGTAGACGGCGTGTTCGCGGTCGATCATCGAGTACGGCGCGGACCGCTGCTCGGCGAAGTGGACGATCGAATCGGGAGCGAAGTCGCGCACGGCCGAATAGGTGAACTCGGCGTCGCACAGGTCGCCTTCGAACAGGGCGATCTTTTTGCCCGAAACCTCCTCCCACGCCGCGATGCGCGTGGGCAGGTCTTCGATCGAGACGAGACTGTCGGCTTCGAGCTCCACGTCGTACTTGCGCCGGGCGTAGTTGTCCAGAACAGCCACTTCGTGGCCTTTGTCCGACAAGTGCAATGCCGTGGGCCAGCCGAGATAGCCGTCGCCGCCGAGAACCAGCACTCGCATTGAAGAAGCCTTTCCGTATCGTTTACGCGACAAGCACGCTGATTCCTCTTTGTACATGACGCCTTGAACACGTCCGAACCTATCGACCGGGTGCTGATGATCACCTGGCAGACAGCTGTGAATCTACTGTGCGTCGGGGGGCCGGACGGCAGGCGGATCGGCCCGAGGGGAGACTGGGGGACATGACGACGGTAACCAACCCGGTGGAGCCTCGCACGACAGAGGATTCACCTCGGCCCCGGCGTCGCCTTGCCGGAAGGTTCTTCCGCGCGGCCACCAGTTCGGTCGCGGCGACTTTGCTCAGCCAGGCGGCGTTGCTCACGGTGCTCGCGATCGGCGGTGCTCCGTGGCTGGCCAGCGCGTTCGCGTTCGCCGCGGGCGCGGTGCTGAACTTCTTCCTCACCCGCCGCTGGGTCTGGGGCCGCCGCGGCAAGCCGGCCCTCGGGCACGAGCTGCTGCCCTACGTCGTCGTCATCTCGCTCGGCGGGTTCGCCTCCGTGGGGCTCACCACGCTCACCGGTCACCTGCTCGCGCCGCTGAACCTGCCGCACGCCTGGTGGGTCGTTTTCATCGACGGTGCGTACGTGCTCAGTTACGCACTGGTTTTCGTGGTGAAGTTCACGATGCTCGACCGCTTCGTGTTCGCCCGCGGCGCAGCACGTACCC
Organism: Amycolatopsis sp. NPDC050768; assembly: GCF_040654155.1. Classification (NCBI taxonomy): domain Bacteria; kingdom Bacillati; phylum Actinomycetota; class Actinomycetes; order Pseudonocardiales; family Pseudonocardiaceae; genus Amycolatopsis; species Amycolatopsis sp. NPDC050768. Next base: position 481,450 of record NZ_JBFAHL010000005.1, on the reverse strand, counting down.
CCGCCACCACGTCCCCGTCATGACCCGCGCGTAGTTCGCGCCGTAGACGACGCTGCCGCCCTTCTTGCTCTTGCCGGCCTTGCGCAGCCGCATGCTCATCGGCCGTTCGAGCACCCGGGCGTCGCGCGCGGTGACTCCCAGCAACAGTTCCGAAGACTGGTACTGCGGCTCGTTGAGCGGAACAGCGCACGCGAGCTCCGCGCGCATGGACCGGAAACCGAAGGACGTGTCGGTGATCTTCCGCCACGTCAGCGCCGAAGCCAGCCACGCGAACACGCGCACGCCGAGCCAGCGCATGCGGCTGTCGGCCTCTTCGTGGCCCAGCCGCCGCGATCCCGTGACGAAGTCGGCGGTGTCGTCGAGCAGTGGTGCGACCAGTTCCGCCATTTCGCTGTTGTCGTACTGGCCGTCGCCGTCGGTCGTCACCACGTAGCGCGCGCCGCGTTCGGCCGCGAGGTGGTAACCGAGGCGCAAAGCCGCGCCCTGGCCCCGGTTCGTCGGCGCGACGCATACGTAGGCGCCGTGTTCCTCGGCGATGGCGGCGGTGTCGTCGCTGCCGCCGTCGACGACCACGAGCACGTCGACCGGCAGGCCGAGGCACTCGTCGGGCATCTTCTCGAGCACCTGGCCGATTCCGCCGGCCTCGTTGTACGCGGCGATCACCACGGTCAGCTCCGAAAGCTTCGCGCCCGGGTGCCGGTCGTCGAAATCCTTGACCGCGCCCACATCCACTGCGTCCGGGTACGCGGCGAGGCGTCGCCGGCTCGCGGCCGTGAGCGTGGTGAAGCCCAATGCGCCCGCGACGGGCAGCAGCACGAGCGCCGGCAGCTGGTAGCGCCAGGAGAACTCGAACACGGCCGACGCGAACAGGAGGAACAGCCCGGACCCCGCGGCGAGCAGCGCGCCGCTGCGGGCCTTGTCGCGCGGTTTCTTGCGGCGCAGCAAGGTGAGCAGGCCGAGTAGGGCGAAGAACCCGAGCACGGCGCCGGGCACGAAGCCGCCGTTGATCTGGTAGTCGCGCAGGAAAGTCGCGATCGGCTCGTTCACGCTCGGGTTCACGCCGTCGTACTGCTGCGTGATCATCGCGATGTCGGCTGGTTCGTTCCACTCCGGGTACGTCTGCTGGAACTGCCAGCGGTCGATCGGCACGTCGTTGATCGCCGTGCTGCGCGTGAACCGGAAGCTCTTCGAGAAGTCGCTCAGGATCGCCTTCGTGACGTCCCACCACTGGGCCTTGAGCACGTCGATCGAGAACTCGTGCGCCAGCACGGTGCGGTCGGCGCCCGGGGGCAGCGGGCCCGGCCACGCCGGGTCGAGGTCGGCGTGTGTGTAGTTGTCCACCAGGCGGGTGGACACGTCTTCGGTGGGGCAGAACACCTGGATCTCGGGCGCCAGGTGCAGGTTCGCGCAGTCGGCGACGGCGGCGGTGCGCCCGTAGAGCATGCTGCCCGAAGGTCCGGTCAGTCCCCACTTTCCGGTCTGCGCCTTGACTTCCGCGGCGTAGGGCACGATCACGACGAGCATCGCCAGCACGCCGATGCCGGCGTTGCGCCAGCCGCGCCACGTCCGCCACGCGCTTCCGGCGCTGAGCACGTACAGCAGGAACGGCACCGCGAGCGCGACGCCGATCAGCCGCACCAGCACGGCGAACCCGACCACGAGACCCGCGAGCGCGATCCGCCGCCAGTTCGGCGCGCCCTTCGCCAGCAGGAGCCACAACAGCCCCAGCAGCAACGCTTCGAAGAGCACCTCGGACATGATGTTCTGCTCGATCTGCAGCTGGTAAGCGTCCAGCAGCAGCGGGGCCATCGCGAGCGCCGAGACCCAGCGGCGCGCGCCGAGCCGGCGGGCCAGCGCGTAGATCCCCACCGCGATCGCCAGTCCGCCCACGTGCTGCACGGCCGCGACCCACGACAGCCCGCCGACCGCCAGCAGCGGCCGCAGAATCAGGTCGTAGCCGATCGGGTTGAGCTGGTCGGCGCGCAGCGCGTGCAGGTTGTCCAGGTACCGGTACGAGTCGATGTACAGCAGCGCCGGCCGGTAGGCCACCCACGTGAGCACGCGCAGGACCGTGCCCGCGACGAGCAGAAGGAGCAGGAAGGCGTGGCGGCGGAGGAACAGGCTCACGGGGTCGCTTTCAGGTCCAGTTCCGAGAAGTACTTCCAAGCGGTGGCGAGACCGTCGGCGAGCGAGATCGCCGGGGTGAAGCCGATCGTCCCGGCGCTGGCGGACACGTCGACGACGACCGCGGGCATCTCGCCCTTCGGCGCGGCCACGTGTTCCACGGGCAGCTCGGCACCCGTCACGTCGCGCACGGTCTGCACCATCTCCAGCACCGACACGGAGTGCCCGGCGCCGACGATCGCCCGTCCGGAGTAACCGCTTTCGAGCGCGAACGCGATGGCGCGCACCACGTCGTCCACGTGCACGAGGTCGCGGCGCTGCTCGCCCGTGCCGTACACGCGCACGCCCTCGCCCGCCATCGCAGCGCGCATCATGCGCGGCACGAAGCTGTCCTTGTGCGACATGCCGGGGCCGTAGACGTTGGTGAACCGCAAGGCGCACGTCGTCATGCCGTACGCGCCGGAGTAGCCCGACAGCAGCATCTCGCACGCGGCTTTCGTGGCGCCGTAGGGCGTGAGCGGCCGCGTGGGCAGGTCCACGGTGATGGTCGAGGTGCCGACGTCGCCGATCACGGCGTTGGTGGAGGCGAGCACGAAGGTCTGCACCCCGCGTTCGCGCGCGAGCTCCAGCAGTCCGTGGGTCACGGCGACGTTCTCGGTGAACGTGTCGTCGGGCAGCTCCACCGACTTCAGCACCGACGTGAGCGCCGCGAGGTGGACGATGGCGCCCGTACCCGCGGTGACGGCGGCTTCGCGGGTCTCCGCGTCGCGAAGATCGCCGGTGACCACGCGCACGCCCTCGTCTTCGGTGACGTACGGGACTCGGTCCACGACGGTGACGGGGTAGCCGCGATCACGCAGCTCGCGCACGGCCGCGCGGCCGATGAAGCCGCTGCCACCGGTGACGACGACGGGTGTCCTTTCAGGACCGTTCTCCAGCACCATGGCGCACAACCTACCTCCGCAGCCTGTGAGCCAGGACAGCGGACGAGCGCGCCCGGGCCGATCGGTCCCGGATGTCCGGTAGGTCCGCCCGCTCCTGGCGTCCGCGTGTGGCCACCCCCAGTGACCACACACGGACGCCCGTCTCGTTTTCGCGACATCCCGTGCGTCGGAGTGTAGCGTTGACAGGACGGTTGATGTCAAGTTTTCGTGACAGCTATGCTTCAGGTCGTCACGAGCGGAGGACGGTTGGGGGACTGATGACCGGGACGCCGGACACCGGGGACGCGGCGAGCGGTCCCGACGAGGAGACCAGCTTCGCCGAACGGCTCGCGCACTTGATCTCGACGGTGCACCCGCCGGACCGCAAGCCCTACTCCTACCGCGAGATCGCGCAGGGGGTCGCCGAGCTCACCGGGGTGAGCATGTCGGCCACCCACGTGCAGCAGCTCGCCGTCGGGGCGCGGCGCGACCCGAAGCGCTCGCACATCCAGGCGCTGGCGCGGTTCTTCGGCGTGCCCGTCACCTACTTCTTCGACGACGCCGTGGCCGAGCGCGTCGACGGGCAGATCGCCGACGTCGTCGCGTGGCGCGACACCGGCGCCCGCGACCTCGCGCAGCGCGCGATGCGCCTCTCCGAACGCGACCGCGACACCGTGTCGGCGCTCGTGGACCAGCTCAACAGCTACGACGCCGGGCGCGAGCGCTCCCGCCGCGGGCGCAAACCCGAGTAGCTATGCTGATCATCGCCGGGGCGCCGCGGTGCTCCCGGCTGGTCCAGCCGCCGAGCGCACCGGGAGGGGTCATCGACCCGAGCCTGAGGGCACGCGCTCGCACCCGAGTGCGTGAGCTGCTGCGCGACGTGCCGCCGCCTCGCCCGTGGTCGATGAACGCGTGGGTCGACGAGCTGGAACGCGGCCGTGGTCGCGACATCGACCTGGTGGCGGTCGAGTACGAGCCGGGCCGGCCCTCGGGCGCCTGGCAGCGGCGCGCGGACTACGACCTCATCGCCTACACCGCCGGCACCTCGCCGTTGCACCAGGACCACATCATCGCCCACGAGCTCGCACACCTGCTGTGCGAGCACCGCGGGTCCTGCGTGATGTCCGACGCCGAGGCCGTGACGCTGGCGCCCGACCTCAGCGCCCACACGCTGTCGCACCTGCTCACACGCGTGACGACCGACGTCGACGAGTACGAGGCCGAGCTCATCGCCGTGCTGCTGATGAGCGCGGCGACGGCCGAGGACGAACCGCTCAGGCCGGGTGCGTCCGGGCGCTCGGCCGATCGCGCGCGGCGGCTCGCGTCGCTGCTCGGGTAGCGGCCGGATGATCGACGCGCTGTTCTTCGGGGTCGGGCTCGTCGCCGTGGCCGCCGGGATCTGGCGCGCCGTGCGGGCGCGGCGCACCGGCGCGGGCGCCGGGCTGGCCACGAGCCTGATCGCACTCGGTCTCGCGTTGTTCTTGCTGGCCGACAGCGCGCAGGCGATCGAAAGCCGGATCTACCCGAGCCTCGGGCGGCTGCTGTCGAACCTCGCGACGATGGTGGCCGCGTACGGCATCGAGGTCACCGTCGCCGAGATCGGTGGTGTGGCAGGGAAACGGCGCCGCAGCCGGCTCGCCGCGCTCGTGGTCGCGCTGGTCGTGCTCGTGGTGGCGTTCTTCTCGACCCGCGGCCTGCCGGTGGGCATCGGCCTGTTCGACGAGCTGTACCGGACCAATCCGACGCTGGTCGCCTACATCGTGGTCTACACGCTCTACCTCGGGTTCGCGGTGGTGGACATCGCGATCGTGTCGGCGGGCGCGGTCCGCGCGGGCGCCGGCGCGTTGCGGGCCGGACTCGGGCTGATGCTCGTGGCGTGCGTGTTCGCGCTGGCCTACCTCGCGGGCAAGATCGTCGATCTCGTCGCCGACGTGACCGCCGAGCACCCGGTCGCGGTGGTCTGCCGGGGCGCGTTCTCGACGGTCGACTGCGCGCTGGCCGTGGGCTTCCCGGCGATCTCGGTGCTGCTCATCGTGGTCGGCCTGACCGTGCCGGCGATCCCCGCGGCCGGGCGCGCGGTGCGCGACGCGCGGACGCGGGCCGAGCTGCGCCTGCTGCGCGAGCACCTCGCCGAGCGGTTCCCCGACGTCGTGCGCCTCGGCCGCGCGGGCGCGACCGGGCGCGAGCGGCTGCTGACGGTGCTGAGCGAGATCAACGACGGCCTGCTGCTCGCCGGCATCCCACCGTCGGCTCCGCCCGAGGTGGCGGCCGACCTGCTGCGTGAGGGCGGCGGCGACGCCGTGGCGGGTCCGGCGGGCGACGTCGAGGGCGACACCGCGTTCGCCGCCGACGTGGCGCGGCTGCGGGCTATCGCGCGGGCGCTGCGAGCGGAGCGGTCAGCCGGAGCTGCCAGCCCTGTGCGGTGAGCACGACCAGGTGCAGCGCCTCGGCGCGAGCGGTCACCGGCAGGAGCTGCTCCACGCGCCGCGTCACCTCGGTGTTCTGCTCGTCGCTGCCGCCCATCGCGACCGTGAGGTGGGCCGGCGGGCGCGGGCCGAAGCGGCCGCCGTACGGCTCGACGCCAGGCCAGCGGTCGCACACGGCGTCGGCGAGCGGCTGCAGCGCCGGGGCCGCCGCGGCGACGAACCCGGGCGCGACCACCACCTCGCCCAGTGCGACGTCCATCGCCTCGTGGGCGGCCGCCAGCGCGGTCACGGCGGCGTCGACCTCGTCCGTGAGCTTGGTGGCGCGCAGGAACGGGTAGAGCGCCGTGACGTGCGGGGGCAGGCCGGGCCGCACGAGCGTGGGGCTGACCGCGACGGCGGCCTCGAGCAGGCCGGCCGCGGCGGGGAGCTCGACGACGAGGGCACTGGTTCCGGGAGCGGGCACGAGGTGATCTTCCCGCACCCGCGCCCTATCGAGAAATTGAGGCTTACCCACGTTCTCGGGCGTACCCGAATGGGAACCCTAAGTCTTCCCCAAGTTTTCCGCTGCATTGTGGGCCGGGCCCTACACTCGGTGAATGAAGATCGTCCTATGGACCGCATTGTGCGGATTGTGTGCCCTCGCCGGCCACGTGCTCCTGGGCGTCGTGGCTGTTTCCCTGCTCCTGGCCTGTGTTCCCGTGCGCCGGGAAGTCGGCCGGGGAGCCGAAGAAAGAGAATTGATCACCACCCGCGGCTGATATTCGCCGAGTCGCCCTGCAATTGCAATTCAGCGGTAATAACCGTCCACGGGCAGGCGGGCTTCGTCGAACAACGCGGGGCCCTGCAGTTCGAAACTCGCGCCGGGCGCGGGCGGTTTGAGGGTGGCCAGCTGCTGCGTGGACAGCGCGAAGACCACCCGGCCGAGTCCTGATCGTTCGATGGCGCCCGTGCACATCCCGCACGGCTGGCAGCTCGTGTACATCGTCGTCAGCGCGGCCGCCTCGGGGCTGAGCTCGCGCGCGGCCCAGCGCGCGAGCTTCAGCTCGGGGTGCGCGGTGATGTCCCGGTCCGTGAGCGACGTGTTCCACTCCTCGACGAGCACCTTGCCGTCGGCGGTGGCGAGCAGCGAGCCGAACGGCGGATTCCCACTGGCCCGCGCCGTGGCAGCAAGCTCGATCGCATGGCGGAGCAGGGCCTCGGTCATCGTGGTCCCCTTTCGCGGGAGTGCTGCTTCCAGGCGTCCGCGACGGCCGCGAGCGCCCGCCAGGCCGCCGAGGGCCGCCGGGTCTCTTCAGGGTCGCCCGAGAACGGGTCGAACACCACGTCTTCGGCGCCGAGTCGCCGAAGTTCCTCCAGATCGCCCACGACCTGCTCCAGCGTGCCCTCGCCCGCGAGCCGGTCGGCAGGCGGCGCGTCGGTGAGCCGCAGGACGATCCGCGGCGCGAACCCGGGCACCGGTCTGCCCTCGGCGCCGGCGAGGTCCCGCAGCCGGCCGAGCGCGTCGCGCACCCACGGCAGCCGGAAGCGCAGCGGGTGCCACGCGTCGCCGAAGCGCACCGAACGGCGCAGGGCGGCGTCACTGCCACCGCCGATCCACAGGGGCACCCGGCCGGCGCGGTAGTCGTCCTCGTCGGCCCACGCGGCGCGGATGGTCGCCAGGTGCGCGTCGGTCAGCGCGCCGCGACGTTCGAACGGCACGCCGAGCGCCGCGTACTCCTCGCGCGCCCAGCCGACGCCCACGCCGAGCACGAACCGGCCGCCGCTGAGATCCGCCAGGTTCGCGACCATGCGCGCGGTGAGCAGCGGGTGCCGGTAGGGGAGGATCAGCACGGTGGTGCCCAGCCGCACGTTCGCCGTCGCGCCCGCCAGCCACGACAACGTCGTGAACGGCTCGTAGAACGGCGCGGGGTACTGGGCCGCGACGTCGGGCGTGATGGCGACGTGGTCGGACACCATCAGCAGGTCGTAGCCGAGCCCTTCGCCGGTCTGCGCCCACGCGCGCAGCACACCGGGGTCGGCGCCGGGGCCGAAGTTCGGGATGTTCACACCGAGTCGCACGCCACCAACGCTATCGGCGCGGACCCGACCGGTGAAGGGAATCCGTCCGGCATATCGGCCCGATGGCCGTGGATCTGCCGGTAGATTGCGGGAATGGCCGAGACTCTCGACGACACCGACTGGGCGATTCTCGCCGAGCTGCAGCAGGACGGCCGGCTCGCGCTCACCGAGCTGGGCAAACGCGTGAGCCTCAGCGCCTCGGCGGCCACCGAACGGGTGCGGCGGCTCGAGGCGCTCGGCGTGATCACCGGCTACCGCGCCGAGGTCGACCTCGGCAAGGTCGGGTTCGGCGTGCTGGCCGTGGTGCGGCTGAAGTTCCCCGGCAACCGCCACGAGCCGCTGCACCGGCTGCTGGCCGACCGCGCCGAGCTGCTCGAGTGCCTGCGCACGACCGGCGACGACTGCTACACGCTCAAGGTCGCCGCCACGTCCATGGCGCATCTCGAGCAGCTCATGGGGGAGCTGGCTCGGTTCGGCAGCACGACCACGAACGTCGTCTACAGCCAGACGCTGCCGTACCGGGGGCCGCGCAAACCCGCCTGAGGAAATTTCCCGCCGATTTGTCGAAGCGCGCCCGCCCCCTCCGACGCGTCCGTGAAGGGGCGCACCGAGCGTCCCCTCCGAGCGAAGGAGACGACATGGGCACGGAGATCGACGTCCGGTGGGAAGGCGTGCTGGCGGGGACGCCGGAGCAGGTGTGGGACGCGTTCACCGCGCACACCGGCGGCTGGCTGTGGGAGATCGCCTACGAGCCGCGCCCCGGCGGGGCCGAGCGCGGCCTGACGCCGACCGGCGGCACTGTCGTCGAGTGGGACCCGGCGCGGCGGTTCGTGACGCGCGCCGACTCCGCCGACGGGTGGTTCAACCAGCTCGACTACGACCTCGAGCCCCGCGGCGCCGGCTCGCTGCTGCGCTACCGGCACCGCTCGGTGCTCGGCGAGGACCACGACGTGCAGCTCGACTCGTGCCTGCACCACACGAAGTTCTACTACCACTCGCTCACCGAGTACGTCCGCCACTTCGCGGGCCGCGACGCGACGTACGTGTCGGCAGGCGCGCCGGAGTCCTCGGCCGACGGCGGGTTCGCGGCGGTGTGCGACGCGCTCGGCGTGGGTGACGCGGCTGTCGGCGACCGGGTCGTGGCCGCGGGACCGACGCGGATCGACGGCGTCGTCGACTACCGCACCGACCGCTTCCTCGGCATCCGGACGTCCGGCGCGCTCTACCGCGTCTACGGCCGCGACGCGTGGGGCTGGCCGGTCGCCGTCGGGGCCCACGTCTTCGGCGGCCCGGCGGACCCGGAAGTGGCCTGGACCACTTGGCTGGCCAGTGTTTTCCCCGCGGGAACGGACGAATAGCCCGGGTCGCCGAGTGTTCACCCGCGCGTCGTTGATGGCGGCGCACGGCCTCGCCTAGCGTCGTGCCGTCTTCGACCTATGCGGAGGAACGCATGTCCACTGGGGATCTCAGCCGGCGTAACTTGTTGCGTGTGAGTGGTGTCGTGGCGGCCGGAGCGGCGATGGGCATGCTGCCCGGCGTCGCGTTCGCGGCTCCCGCCCCGGGCACGGCGCAGCAGACCAAGACGGTCACGGGCACGTTCAAGCCCGACGTGCCGGACTGGTACTACCTGCCCGTCGACGTGCCCCGCGGGGTCAAGCAGATCGATGTCGTCTACTCCTACGACCGGCCGACCGTGCCCGCCGGCGTGCGCGGAAACGCCTGTGACATCGGCATGTTCGGCCCCGAGGGCCACGACCTCGGCAACACCCGCGGCTTCCGCGGCTGGTCCGGCGGGTTCCGCGACCGCTTCTCGATCAGCGCTTCCGACGCCACGCCCGGTTACGTTGCCGGCCCGATCAAGCAGGGCCGCTGGCACGTGATCCTCGGCCCGTACACCGTGGCGCCGCAGGGCATGAACTACCGCGTGGACATCACGCTGACGTTCGGCGCGGACGACAAGCCGTTCAAGCCGAACCCCGCGCCGGAGACGGCTCCGGCGCGCCAGCGCGGCAAGTCCTGGTACCGCGGCGACTGCCACCTGCACACCGTCCACTCCGACGGCAGGCGCACGCCGGACCAGCTCGTCGCCGACGCCCGCGCGGCCGGGCTCGACTTCATCGTCTCCACCGACCACAACACCAAGAGCTCGCAGCTGATCTGGGGCGACTACGCCACCGACGACCTGCTGATCCTCAACGGCGAAGAGGTCACGACGCGCTCGGGCCACTGGCCCGCGATCGGCCTGCCCGCCGGCACGTGGATCGACTGGCGCTACCGCGCGTCCGACGCGGCGGACTTCCGGCACTTCACCGACCAGGTGCACCGCGCGGGCGGCCTGGTCACCGCGGCGCACCCGTTCGCGAACTGCTTCGGCTGCACGTACGAGTTCGCCTACGAGATCGCCGACCTCGTCGAGGTCTGGAACGGGCCCTGGACGGCCGACGACGAGGCCAGCGTCACGCACTGGGACGGCCTGCTGCGCGGCGGCCGCTGGATCCCCGCGATCGGCGACTCCGACGCGCACAACCCGGACCAGATCGTGGCCCTGCCGCACACCGTGGTGAAGGCGAACAGCCTCCGCCGCGCCGACCTGCTGGCCGGCCTCAAGGCGGGCCAGACGTGGCTGGCCGAGTCGAAAGACGTGAACCTGGAGTTCGGCGTGTCCGGAGGCGGGCGCAGCGCGGGCATCGGCGAGCGGCTCACGGCCGGCACCGGCACCGCGGTCACGGCGAGCGCGACGGTGACCGGCGCGCCGGGCACCACCGTCACGTTCCTCGACCAGCTCGGCCCCGAGCACGTCGAGACGGTGCCCGCCGGCGGCACCGCCACCGTGACGTGGACCACCTACCCGCGCTACAGCCGGTGGGTGCGCGTCGAGGTGCGGCGTCCGTCGGGCGGCCCGAACACCACCACACCGAACGCGATGGTCGCCATGTCCAACCCGATCTTCCTGGGTGCCGCCGACGGCAAGTGATCCCGGCCCGTCCTCCTTCACCCACACACGGGCCCTACCGGTCCTCCGGGCAGAATTGTCCGAACAGGTCTCGGCGAAGGGTGGGGGAGGACGGGTGCGCGGGTGCGGGGTCAAGGCGGCGATCGCTGCGGTCGTCGTGGTCCTCGTGGCCGTGGTCGTCGTGGTGGTGGTGCTGTCGCGGGGCAGCGTCGCGACACCCGGGTGCACGGTCACTTTGCCGCAGGAGCCGGGTCAGCAGGATCCGACGCAGTACACGCTGCAGCCCGAGCAGATGAGCAACGCGGCGACGATCGCGGCGGTGGCCTCGAAGGAGGGGCTGCCGTCGCACGCCGTCACGGTCGCGCTGGCCACCGCGTTGCAGGAGTCGAAGCTGCGCAACCTCAGCGGCGGTGACCGCGACTCGGTCGGCCTGTTCCAGCAGCGCCCGAGCCAGGGCTGGGGCACACCGGCGCAGCTGCAGGACCCGGTCTACGCGGCCACGGCGTTCTACGAGAAGTTGGCCAAGCTCTCGGGCTGGGAGTCGATGCCCATCACCGAGGCGGCGCAGGCGGTGCAGCGCTCCGCCGCACCCAACGCCTACGCCCAGTGGGAACCCGTCGCGCGCGCCGCGGCGAGCGCGCTGACCGGCCAGATCCCGGCCGCGCTGACCTGCCGCAACATCACCGTCGGCCCCGCCACCGCCGACCTCGTGAAGACCGCCAGCGCCGAGCTGGGCACGGCCCGCCTCAGCGGCGCCCACCCGGCCGCCCAGGGCTGGGCGATCAGCACCTGGCTGGTCGCCCGCGCCGCCACGGTGGGCGTCGACAAGGTCACCTTCGCCGGCCAAGCCTGGACGGCCGAGTCGGGTGCGTGGACGGCCGACCCGTCCGTCGGGCAGAACCTGACGTTGCACCAGGTGCCGGCCACGCCGCCCAGCTCGCGCTGACCGTCGGAGGGGGACGTCCTCCGCGCGGCGAGGGTCGCTGCCGGGCTGGTCCGCGGCAGTGGGGGAGGAGACCGGCGCAGGCCGCCTTGCGTGAAGCCCGAACGCGCACACCGGCCGCGAGGCCGGCGGCGTGATCAGGATGCCCGCCACGTGCTGCTGGTGCCGCCGGTCGGGCTGGGCGGCATCGCGCGCGAGGAGATCGGCGCTGCCGCAGAGGAAAAGTGACAGGGCCGGGTGTTCGGCGGTGTCCTCACCGTCCGGGGCCAAGTCGATGGCGGGCGGGTTGCGATCGTCGTGCATCCCGGGCACCTTGTCGTGCCCGGCCAAGCGCCGGGCCGGGCACGGCGCGCACGAACCGCAGCTCGGGCGTCGCCGCCTCGGCCTTCGCGGCCGTTCCCCAGGACTGATGCGCGGTCCGGTCTGCCGAGCACGGTGGAAACCATGGGGTTAAAACGTAACAAGAGAAGCTTCGGGGCTGGAAGTATCGCTTCGTCTCAGGGATTGCTGGTCATTGACTCCGCCTTCAAAGACATAGTAGCGTCAGCGCCCACGGCTTATGAAACCTTTCAACTCGGAGGTCGCGATGATGCGGCAGGGGTGGGGTCGCGTGCCCGTTGCGGAGCGCCCGCGAGGTGAGCTCGAGCGAGCAGGTCGAACCAGGCGAAGTGAGTCGGGCATCGCAAGGCAGGGCACGACAAGGTGAACGTGGGCGCGCCCGTCGAGACGCGGTAAGGCCGCGCGAGCAGTAGCACCCCGATCTCGTAGTAGCACCCTGGTTCCAGGGCGGCTTTCCTCTGGTCGGCACCGTCCCGTCCGAGTCAGGACACTTTCCTTGTCTCCCTGTCGAAAATCCTCGAGTCTTCCTCGAATTGAAACGATTCATCGTCGAATCCAGGCCGCTCACCGCCGGCCGTCCTCAGGAGCTGCTGTGCGCCACAGATCCCGCCGTATGCTCGGTTCCCGCCGTCTCCTCACCCTCGCTTCCCTGGCCTCCCTTGCCATGGCCGGCGCCGCCGTGCCCGCCGACGCCGCCGCGAGCCGGCACTTCACTGCCACCGATCTCCGTTCGAACCACCTCGACCGTCCACTGGGGACGGACGACACCGCACCGGCGCTGAGCTGGCAGACCGTCGTCCGGGACCAGACCTCGTACGAGGTCCAGGCCGCCACCTCGGAAGCGAGATTGGCCCACCCCGACCTCTGGGACACCGGCCGCGTCGCCGGCTCCACGACCGAACTCGACTACGCCGGGCGAGCCCTCGGCAGCCGCCAGCGCGTCTACTGGCGGGTCCGCGTCTGGTCCGGCCGCACGCCGTCGGCGTGGAGCACCCCCACCTGGTTCGAAACCGGCCTCACGAAACAGAGTGACTGGTCCGCCGGCTGGGTGGCGAACAGCCAGTGGAAGCTCAGTACCAAGCCCACGCAGCCGGTGGTCGTCACCCTTCCGGCGCAGACTGCCCGGTACGTGAAGCTCGACGTCACGAAGCTCGGCCTGCCGCTCGCCGAACAGCCGCTGGACAGCCAGAACCGCATGGTCACCACCGGCACCACCCGTCGCTTCCCCGACCTGACCTACCGGCTGCAGCTGGCCGAGCTCCAGGTGCGCGACTCGGCGGACCCGGGCGTGAACTTCGCCGACGGACGCCAGAAGTACGTCACCGCGTCGGAGACCGAGACCGTGCGCAAGGAGTGGGAGCCCGGCCTGATCGCCGACGGCCTCACCACGTCCAACCCCGAGGATGCCGGGAACGCCGGGTACCAGAGCGCGGCGCACACCAGTGCGGACGCGGACGTCTGGCTCACCGTCGACCTCGGTGCCGCGCACACCTTCGACCAGGTCGTGCTGTACCCGCGCACGGACACCCTCACCGCCGACGGCAAGACGCCGAACTTCCCGGTCGACTACACCGTGCAGACCGCCACCGACACGGCCGGGCCGTTCACCGTCGCCAAATCCGTGACGAACCAGCCCACGCCCGCCACCTGGCTGCCGCCCGCGTTACCGGTGTTCGCCACGGACTTTTCCGTGCACGGCCGCGTCACCAGCGCCCGGCTGTACGTCAGCGGCCTCGGGGTCTACGTGCCCAGCCTCAACGGCGCCCGCGTCGGTGACGCCGTGCTGGAGCCCGGCAACAGCGACTACGCCGATCGCGTCACCTACGCCGCCTACGACGTCACGAAGCAGGTGCGCGACGGCGCGAACACGGTCGGCATCACGGTCGGCAACGGCACTGCGGACTCGCTCCACACCTCCGGCCGCTACCGGAAGTTCGCGCGCACCGTGAGCGACCCGCAGGTGATCGCGCAGCTGGAGGTCACCATGGCCGACGGCACCGTGCAGCGGATCGGCACCGACTCCAGCTGGCGCACCACGCTCGGCGCCACCACCGCGTCGTACTGGTACGGCGGCGAGGACTACGACGCCCGCCGTGAGATTCCCGGCTGGGACAAGCCCGGCGCCGACCGCGGGGGCTGGTCCCCGGTGGTGCCCGCGACGAGCACGGCGAAACTGACCGCCCGCCAGAGCGAACCCGTCCGCGTGGTGGAACAGCTGCCCGGCAAGGAGATCTCGCGCCCGGCACCCGGCGTGCGCGTCTACGACGTCGGCCGCAACATCGCCGGCCTGCCTCAGGTGACGCTCACCGCGCCGGCGGGCACCAGCGTGCGGGTTTACCCGGCCGAAGCGTTGCGCGACGGGCAGGTGGACCAGTCCATCAGCAACGTCGGCGCGCCGATCTGGGACAGCTTCACGAGCAAGGGCGGCCAACAGACCTGGCACCCCGACTTCACCTACCACGGCTTCCGCTACCTCGAGGTGGTCGGCGTGCCGGACGACGCGAAGCTCTCGGTCACCGGCCTGCGCGTGATGGCGGACAACAGCTCCGCCGGCGACTTCGACTCCTCGAACGCGACCCTCGACGGCATCCACCGGCTCACGCGGGCCGCCCTCGAGAACAACATGCAGAGCATCCTCACCGACTGCCCGAGCCGCGAGAAGCTCGGCTGGCTGGAGCAGGACCATCTCGCCTTCGACACAATCGCCCGCAACTACGACGTCGAGGCCTACCTCGGCAAGATCGTTCAGGACATGGCCGACGGGCAGGAGGCGAGCGGCCTGGTGCCCAGCACCGTGCCCGACTACGTGACGCTCGCCGGTGCCTACCGCGACGACCCGAACTGGGGCGGCGCACTGGTCCAGGTGCCGCTCAAGGCCTACCAGACCTACGGCGACAAGGAACCGCTCGCGCAGTACTACCCCGCGATGCAGAGTTACCTCGGCTACCTGCAAGGTCAGTCCGCTCGGTGGGTCGATGGCGTGTACGACTACGGCCTCGGCGACTGGATCACCACCGAGTCACCGGCGATGCCGCGCCCGATCGTCGGCACCTTCGGCGTCTGGGCGGTCGCGGACGGGCTCGCGCAGGTCGCGACGGCGCTCGGCCACAGCACCGACGCCGCGACCTACCGCGCTCAAGCCGACGCGATGGCCAAGGCCGTGTGGGCGAAGTACTACGACACCGCGACCGGCCTGTTCGGTGGCGGCGGTCAGGGCGCGACCGCCCTCGCGCTCGACATGGGCGCGGTGCCTGCCGCGCTGCGGGCCGGTCAGACCCAGCACCTGGTGGACACCATCGAGGCCGCCGGCTGGCACCTGGTGATGGGAGAGATCTCCTTCCCGTCCGTGCTGCGGGTGCTCTCGCAGGCCGGCCGCGACGACGTCGTGTACCGGATCGCCACGCAGACCACCAGTCCCAGCCTGGGCCACCAGGTTCAGGCGGGGCTGACCGCGCTCGGCGAAACCTGGGACGGCGGCAG
This sequence comes from Amycolatopsis sp. NPDC050768, assembly GCF_040654155.1. Taxonomy (NCBI): domain Bacteria; kingdom Bacillati; phylum Actinomycetota; class Actinomycetes; order Pseudonocardiales; family Pseudonocardiaceae; genus Amycolatopsis; species Amycolatopsis sp. NPDC050768. The sequence goes on along the minus strand of NZ_JBFAHL010000005.1, from coordinate 466,204 downwards.
CGGCCAGTCGCAGGACCACTTCATGCTCGGCGCGATGGACGGGTGGCTCACCACCCGGCTGACCGGGATCGGCCAGGCCACGGGCTCGACCGGCTTCCGGGACCTGGTGATCGACCCGGCGGTGGTCGGTGACCTGAAGTCCGCGGCCGGCAGCTATGAGAGCACTCACGGCCGCATCAGCACGGCGTGGACGAAGTCGGACCGCGAGTACCGGCTGGCCGTGACGGTTCCGCCGGGCAGCACGGCCGAGGTGCACGTGCCGCTGTTCCGCGACGCCCGTGGACACTACGCGCTGCCCACCGGCGCCCGGCTCACGCGGATCGACGGGGACGACGCGGTCTTCCGGGTCGGCTCGGGCTCCTGGACCTTCCGATCCTCCATCCCGCGCGGCTGAGAAGGGGAATCCCATGCACAGGACATTGATGTCGCTCGTGCTCGCGGCGGCCACGGCACTCGGCGTGGTCACCGCGGCAGCCCCCGCCACGGCCGGGCGCGACCCCGGCCCGGCCGCTACGACGAACCTGGCCCGGTTCGACCCCGCCGCCTTCGCGAACCCGCCGAAGGACAGCACCCCGTCGATCTACTGGTACTGGAACAACACCATCACCAGCGACATCACCGACCGGCAGATGGCCGAAATGCGAGCCAAGGGCGTGTACGAGGCGGTGATCTTCCCGCTCGGCGGCGACACGATGAAACCGGTCTTCCTCAGTGAGGACTGGTTCACGCTCGTCGGCCACGTGCTGCGCGAGGCACAGCGCACCGGCATGAAGATGTGGCTGTTCAACGACAACAACTTCCCGAGCGGCCGCGGCGCGAACTACGTGGTCGACGGCGGCACGCTCGGCAACCGCACCATCGCCGCGCGCCCGGACCTGCGGCTGAAGGGCCTGCTGCGCTCGACCCGGATCGTCACCGGGCCGTCGACGCTGCAGCTCGCGGAGACCTCGGGGCTCAGCGTGGACACCGGCAAGCTGGTCGTCGACCCCGCCACCAGACCAGGTGCCGCGCCGATCACGGCCGGCGCCGGCTGGAGCGACTACACCGTGAGCGGCAAGGTCACGCTGACCACCGGTGGGGTCCAGCTGGCGGTGCGCTCGGACGGTACCCACGGCTACCTGGTGGACGTGGACTCCAAGGGCGCGGCCAGCGTGTACAAAGTGGACGGTGCGAACCGGACGCGGCTGACCACCGGCGTCAACACCCCGGGCTTCACCCCGACCCACGTGCAGACGGTGAGCGTCACCGTTTCCGGGAGCACGATCACCCCGAAGATCAACAACACCGTGCAGCCCGCGGCCACCGACGCGAGCTACCCGACCGGCGCCGCGGCGGTGTCGGCCGAGGGCACGCAGCGTTCGCTGTGGGACGACCTGACCGTCACCGCGCCGGACGGCACCAAGTTGTGGTCCTCGACCTTCGACGACGCCACCGCGCTCGCGGACTTCCCGCAGGACCGGGCGGACCTCGATGGCGTCACCGCGGCGGCCGCGCGGCCGGTGGGCACGAACGCCGCCGTGGAGCTGAAAGGCAGCACCTGGCAGGTGCCCGCGGGCCGCTGGCAGGTCGACGTGTACTCGCAGGTCCTTCTGCAGGACGACTCCAGCGGCTACACCCGCGGGTACCTCGACCTGCTCGACCCGAACGCGACGGACGCCTTCCTGAGCATCGCGCCCGAGGAGTACGTGCGCCGCTTCCCGTGGGCGATGGGCACGGTCGTGCCCGGGTTCTGGGACGACGAGCCGTTCATCGCGTCGGCGCAACCACACCCCTTCAAGCGCCTGCCTTCCTCACCCGGGCTCGCCGATGCCGTGCGCGCGGCCGGCGGTACCCCCGGCGTCGCGTACACCGCGGCGGCCGACGGCCTCGACCCGGTCGCGGACCAGGCCGCCGGCGCGTACTGGCGAGCCGTGGACAACCTGTTCTCCACCAGCTACTACAAGCGTGAAGCCGACTGGATGGCCCAGCACCACCTGAAGCTGATCTCCAACCCGCTGCTCGACGAACAGGGCCCGCAGCAGCGGATGAACTCGACGGGCGACCTGTCGAAGGACAACCAGTGGGCGCAGGTGCCCGGCAGTGACATGATCACCACCGACTACACCGCCGGTCAGCAGACCACCCTGGCGCGCAACGCTTCCTCGGCCGCCCACCAGAGCGGGGCACCGCGGTCGCTGATGGAGACCTTCGGCAACGCGGGCTGGCAGGTGGCGCCGGACTACATGCACGCCACCGTCGGCGCGCTGGCCACCCGCGGCGACAACCTCACCTTCCTGCACGCGATGTACACCGACGAGACCTCAGTGACCTTCGCGCCGCCGTTCGGGCCGCGCAGCACGTTTTGGGAAGACATGCCCGACGTGGACGCGTGGATCGGCCGGGTGATGGAGCTCGGCCGCGGCAAGAACCTCGCCCGGACAGCTCTCGTGCAGCCGCAGCGGGCCGCCGAGCAGACCCGGGTGTCCGACGCTTCGCACCAGTTGGACGCCGACTTCTCGGGCACGGCGTACGCGCTGGAACGAGGGCTGGTCGACTTCGACCTGTTGAGCGATTCGTCGCTCTCGGGTGATCCGGCCGCACGCTTCCAGGCCGTCCCGCGCGGCGGGACCCTGCAGGTCGGCCAGGCGGACTACCGGCTCGCGGTGCTGCCGCGCACGCCGGTCCTCGATCTCGCGACCGCCCGCTCGCTGGCGAAGTTCGTGCAGACCGGCGGCCACCTCGTCGCGGTCGGCCCGCTACCGGCCCGGGAGGCGACCGGTCGTGACACCGACCTGACGCGTGAGCTGCGGAACCTGTTCGGCGACGCGGGCGCTTCGTGGGCCCGCCGCGGTGCCGGCGCGGTCGCGCTCGTGACCGACGTGAACGCGATCGCGGGCCTGGCGCAGAACGCCGGGTTCGGCGCGGCGCGGCTGCAGCCCGCGGCGGATGCCGTGCGGGTGCAGCGCACCGGCCGCGGCGCCGACACGGCGTTCCTGCTGAACAACGAGAGCGACGCGGCGGTCACCACCACCGTGACGTTCCCGGTAGACGGCACGCCGGAGATCTGGGACCCCCGCACCGGCACGGCGAAGGTCGCCACGGCGTACTCGAGCGGCCGGGCCACCACCGGCGTCCCGGTCACGCTCCAGCCGTACGAGACGCTCGGTGTGGTGTTCCGCAAGGGCGTCCACGACACCGCGCACCTGACCGACGGCACCCTGCCCGCCGGCTCGGTTTCCGTGACCGGGCGCGACATGCAGGCCGCGGTGACCGCGACGGCACCCGGCACATACGCGCTCACCGGCCAGGCGAACGGCCGTGCCTACCGGGGCACCGTGCGCGTCACCGACCCGCTGGCGCCGATCGCGCTCAACGGGCCGTGGACCGTCCGGCTGGACCAGGACGGCGCCGTCGCCACAGAGCGGCCGCTGGGCTCCTGGACCGATTTCGCGCCGACGTTCTCGGGCAGCGCCGTCTACACCACGACGGTGACGCTCACGGCCGCGGACCTCGCGCGGCGCAAGCTGGTGCTGGACCTGGGCGAGGTGCACGACCTCGCCACGGCAACGGTGAACGGCACCACGCTGCCCACCGCGCTCTGGCACCCGTACACGGTGGACGCCACGAAGGCGCTGCACCCGGGCGTCAACACGATCAGCGTCCGCGTCACCAACACCCTGGCCAACGTGCGCAACAAGATCCTGCCGTCGGGTCTCGTCGGCCCGGTCGCGCTGCGCCCGCAGGCCGCCGTCACCGCCAGGCTGGAGGCCACCCGATGACCGTCACCAGACGTACCGTGCTCACGATCGGCGCGGCGCTCGGCGTGGGCGCCACCCTCTCGTGGGCCCCGCCCGCCCTCGCCGCACCGGGGAAGTCCTTCGCCCGCCAGTTCGCGAAGCCGGACGCCTCGACGGCCGCCAAGTTCCGCTGGTGGTGGCCGCACGGGCTGGTCGACCTCGCCGAGATCGCCCGCGAGGTGGACCAGATCGCCGACGCCGGGTTCGGCGGCGTCGAGATCCAGGACGTGCACCACAGCGTGCAGACCGTCATGGACCCGGAGCACCACGGCTGGGGCACCCCCGCGTGGCTCGCGGCCGTGGAGGCGGCCCTGCGGCGGGCGAAGGCCCGCGGCCTGACCGTCGACCTCGCGATGGGCCCGTGCTGGCCGACCGCGGTGCCGACCATCACGCCGGACGACGGCGCGGCGAGCAAGGAGCTGGCCCACGGTGTCGTCACCGTCGAGGGCAGTTACACCGGGCCGCCGCCGGCCGCGCTGGTGCCCGCCGAAGCCGGCGTGGGCAAGCAAGAGCTGGTCGCCGTCCAGGCCGCACAGGTGGTCGGCTCGGCCACCGCGGCCACGGTGACGCTGGACCCGGCGTCGGTGCGGACCGTGGAAGTCCACAACGGACAGATCAGCTGGACCGCGCCGGAGGGCACCTGGATGCTGCTCGCGTACTGGGCCCGCGGCTCGGCGCAGCAGCCGGAGGCGGGTCCCCACACCACGCCGCTCGCCTACGTCGTCGACCACTTCAGTGCGGCGGGCACGAAGGTGGTGCTCGACGAGTGGAACTCGACGATCCTCACCCCCAACATCCGGAGCTTGCTGAAGGACGTCGGGGGCGACCTGTTCGAGGATTCGCTGGAGATCGAGACCGACGCGACGATCTGGACACCGGCCTTCCTCTCCGAGTTCCGCAAGCGAGCCGGGTACGACCTCCTGCCGTACTTGCCGGTGGTCGTGCAGAAGTCCGGCAAGTTCCCGTTCGCCTTCGACGCCGACACCTCGAACCACGTGCGTGACGACTACAACCAGGTGCTTTCGGACCTGTACCACGAGAACCACCTCATCCCGGTGCGGGACTTCGCGCACGGGCTCGGCATGACCATGCGCGTGCAGCCCTACGGTCTGCAGACCGACGCCCTCCGCAGCGCGGCGCTGCTGGACGTGCCGGAGAGCGAGTCGCTGGGGTTCAAGAACCTCGACGACTACCGGGTCCTCGCGTCCGGCCGGGACATGGGCGGGCGCCGGCTGCTCTCGTGCGAGTCCGCGGCCTACGCCAACGGCGCGTACAACACCACCTGGGACAAGGTGCTGCAGACGATGGGCAGCGTGTTCGCGGGCGGGGTGAACCAGGCCGTGCTGCACGGGTTCGCCTACGCCATGGCGCCCGGCGCGCAATGGCCCGGGTTCGCGGCTTTCTCGCCGTACAACGGCACCGGCATCGGCTACGCCGAGGCGTGGGGCCCGCGGCAGCCGACCTGGGGGCACGTGCCGGACATCGCCGGTTGGTTCGCCCGTACGCAGCTGGTGCTGCGCACCGGACGGCCGCAGGTGGACCTCGCCTTCTTCCGGCAGAAGGGCTGGACCTCCACCGGCATCGGCGCACCGTGGGCGACCAACGACGGCATCCCGGCCGGCTGGACCCACGGCTTTCTCAGCGAGGCGGTGCTGGAGCTGCCCAGCGCTGTCGTCCGGCACGGCCGGCTGGCGCCCGACGGACCGGCGTACAAGGCGATGATCCTCGGCGGTGACCAGTTCCACGGCAGCGAGCACACGCTGTCCGTGCCCGCGGCGCAGCGGCTGCTGGACTTCGCCAAGGCGGGCCTGCCGACGATCGTCATCGGCACCTGGTCCGACGTGCGTGCCGAGGGTATCGTGCTGACGGGGGAGAACGACCGGCTGAAGTCCCTGGTCACGGTGTTGCTCGCGCAGCGCACGGTCCGCGTGGTCGCCGACGCGACCGGTATCCCGGCCGCGCTGGCCGAGCTGGGCGTCACGCGCGATGTGGAGCACGACCCGTCCACCGTGATGAGCGTGCACCGCATCGACGGCGACACCGACTACTACTACCTCTGCAACGCCCGGCACGCGGAGAACCGCAAGATCACCGCGGTCACGCAGGACGTCTGGCTGACCGCGCAGGACCGCGACGCCCAGCCGACCGTGCTGAACGCCTGGACCGGCGAAGCCGAGCGCCTCGGCGTGTTCTCCCGCTCGGGGGACAAGGTGCGGGTCTCGGTGTCGCTGAACCCGGGCCAGTCGGTGATCATCGCGCTCGGGCGAGCCGATCGCGGCCCACACGCCGAGTCGAGCGACGCGGCCGAGGTGCGTTACCTCGACGGCGAGCTCGTGGTGCGGGAATCGGCCGCGGGCACGTACTCGACGACGCTGTCGAACGGACGCGTCGCCCGCACCGCCGTCGCAGCCCCACCCGCGCCGATCGGTCTGTCCACTTGGGGCCTCGAAGTGGAGGACTGGCAACCGGGCGCGACGCCGACGCAGACGATCAAGCCGAAGCGGCGGTTCTCCTTGACGGCGCTCGCGGCCTGGCCGTCGATCCCCGGGCTGGAGGACGTCTCCGGCATCGGCCGGTACCGCACCACCGTCGACCTGGGCCGGTGGGAGCGCGGGCTGGGCGCGTATCTGGACCTCGGGGAGGTGTTCGACACCTACGGGGTGCGGGTGAACGGCACGGCGCTGCCACCGTCGGACGTGCTCGACACTGTGGTCGACATCGGGCCGTGGCTGCGGTCCGGGCGCAACAGCATCGAGGTGGAGATCGCCACCACACTCAACAACCGGCTCCGGGTGAGCCGTCCCGAGGTGTTCGCGATCGCGGCACGGCAGGCCTACGGGCTGGTCGGACCGGTGCGCCTGCTGCCCTACCGACAGGTGGAAGTCCGATGAACGTCACCCGGCGCACCGCGCTCGGCCTCGGTGCCGCGCTCGGCCTGGCGGCCGTGGTTCCTCGGACCGCTTCGGCTGCCGGCGGGGTTTCGGTGCGGCCGGTCGCGCTCGGCGGGGTCCGGTTGCTGGAGAGCCGGTACCTGGCGAACATGCGCCGGACCGTGGCGTACCTGAGGTTCGTCGACCTCGACCGGCTGCTGCACACGTTCCGGCTGAACGTCGGCCTGCCGACCTCGGCCGAACCGTGCGGTGGCTGGGAGGCCCCTGATATCCAGCTGCGCGGGCACACCACGGGGCACCTGCTGTCCGGGCTGGCGCTGGCGGCCGCGAACACGGGTGACGCCGAGCTGGCCGCGAAGGGCGCGACGCTGGTGGCCGCCCTGGCCGCGTGCCAGGCGGCGGCGCCGGCCGCGGGGTACAACGAGGGTTACCTGTCGGCGTTCCCGGAGTCGGATTTCGCCAACCTCGAAGCCGGGAAGTCCGTGTGGGCGCCGTACTACACGATCCACAAGATCCTCGCCGGGCTGCTGGACCAGCACCGGCTGCTCGGCACCGCCGGCGCTTTGGACGTCGCCCGGGGCATCGCGCGCTGGATCGACGCGCGCACGGCGCCGCTTTCGCACGAGGCCATGCAGAAGGTGCTGCACACCGAGTTCGGCGGGATGAACGAGGCGCTGGCCAACCTGTACGCGATCACGCGGGACCCGCTGCACCTCACGCTGGCCCGGCGGTTCGACCACGACGAGATCTTCACGCCGCTCTCGGCGGGTCAGGACACGCTGGCCGGGCGGCACGCGAACACCGACATCGCGAAGATCGTCGGCGCGGCGGCGGAGTACGACGTGACGGGCGAGCAGCGCTACCGCACGATCGCGACGTACTTCTGGGGCCAGGTCGTGCACCACCACAGCTACGTGATCGGCGGCAACGCCAACGCGGAGTTCTTCGGGCCGCCGGACCAGGTCGTCAGCCAGCTCGGCGAGAACACCTGCGAGAACTGCAACAGCTACAACATGCTCAAGCTCGGCCGGCTGCTGTTCCTGCAGGATCCGGACCGCACCGAGTACGTCGACCACTACGAGTGGACGCTGCTCAACCAGCTGCTCGGCGAGCAGGACCCGGACTCGGCGCACGGGTTCGTCACCTACTACACCGGGCTGACGCCGGGGACCGAGCGCAAGCCGAAGGAAGGCGTCACCTCCGATCCCGGCACGTACAGCAGTGACTACGGCAACTTCACCTGCGACCACGGCACCGGCCTCGAGACGCACGTGAAGTACGCGGAGAACATCTACTTCACCTCGGACGACACGTTGTACGTCAACCTGTTCATCCCGTCCACAGTGGACTTCCATGGTGCCTCGGTGCGGATGGAGACGGAGTACCCGTACGACGAGACGGTGCGATTGCGCGTCGACGGCTCCGGCTCGTTCGCACTTCGTGTGCGGATCCCTTCGTGGGTCTCGTATCCCCTGCTCACGGTCAACGGCTCCTCGGTTCCTGCTCAGCCGGGCCGGTTCGCGACCATCCGGCGCCGGTGGCGCGCGGGAGACGTCGTCGAGCTGCACCTGCCGATGGCCGCGCGGTGGCTGCCCGCGCCGGACAATCCCGCGGTGCGGGCGCTCACCTACGGCCCGCTGGTGCTGGCCGCCCGGCACGGCTCGGAGGTGCCGCCGGTGATCCCGACGGTGGACCCGCGCACGCTGCGGCGTGAGCCGGGGCGGGCGGAGTTCGGCGTGCTGGCGGGGGAGCGACGGCTGCGGCTGAGCCCGTTCCTGGACGTGCAGCACGAGCACTACAGCGTCTACTTCGCCTCGCCACCGGACCGGCCGGCGCGGAAGACCGTGGCGCTGTACCCGCTCGGTGCGGACCTGTCGGAACAGACGCATCGCTGGCCGGCCGCGGTGCTGGCCGGCGGCGCGGCGGTCGGGGAGCGGGGCATCGAGCTCGACGGGGTCGACGGCCACGTGCGGCTGGCCCCGGGCCTGCCGGCGAACCTGACCGAGCTGACGGTGTCGATGTGGGTCCGCCCGGACACGATCGTCAATTCGGCGCGGGTGTTCGACCTCGGGTTCAACGCGCAGTCGTATCTGTTCCTGACCCCGCGCAACGGCAACGGCGTCGCCCGTTGCGCCATGAAATTGGGCGGCATGGAGGCGGAGGACTTCGTGGACGCCGCCGTCGCCCTCCCGGCCGGCGTCTGGACCCACGTCGCGGTCACCGCGGGAGCCGGCTTGCGGCTGTACTTCAACGGGGAGCTGACCGGGATGAACCCGGCACCGCTGATGAGCCCGCTCCTGCTGGGCGCCACTCAGCTGAACTACCTCGGCCGTTCGCAGAACCCGAAACACCCGTACCTCCGCGGCGCGGTCGCGGATTTCCGGCTGTACGGCCGAGCGTTGGGGGAGGAGCAGGTGCGGGCACTGGCCGCGGGGCAGCGCTGAGACCGTTCGCAGTCCGGACAACGGCGGCGGCCCGGCCCGGTCGGCGCGCTCCAGATCAAGTTCGCGTGGCGAGAGTGGGCTCCGCCGCGCCCTCGGGTACGTGGTCCGTGCGTCGGCGGGTGGCGATCGCGAGGCCCGCCAAGGACGTCGCGACGCCGGTGCCGAGGATCAGCAGCCAGCCGCGCCGGAAGGCCGCGAGGTCCTGTGTGCCGGCGTAGATCGCGACGAGCACGGCGGTGCCGAGCACCGTGCCGATCTGGCGGCTGGTGTTGATCATCGAGGAACCCGCGCCCCAGCGGGCCGCGGGCAGGACCGTGGCGACGATGCCGGAGACGCTCGGCATGGTGAGGCCCACGCCGGCGCCGGTCAGGAGCTGCCCGGGCAGCATCGCCGTCAGGTAGGCCGGTTCGGATCCCATGCGCAGCAGCCACACCGTCACGCCGAGCGCCATGGCCAGGCCACCGGCCGCGATCACCGGCCCGGGGCCCGTGCGGTGCGCGAGGCGGCCCGCGAGCTGCGACATCGGCACGACCACGAGCGGGCCGGGCGCCAGCGACAAGCCCGCCACGAGGATCGAGTCGTGCCACTGCGACGTCAGGAACAGCACGTTGCCGAACAGCATCGCGCCGAAGCCCGCCGAGTACACGGCGACCGCGAGGCACGCCAGCCACAGCGTCGGCACGCGCAGCGCCGGCAGGTCGAGCACCGGCACGGCGTGGCGCGCGGAGCGCCACGGGACCCACGCCAGCGCCACCGCGGCGACGACGAACGCGATCAGCACGGCCGGCGAACCCCAGCCCCGGTCGGGCGCCTCGACCAGTGCGTACGCGAGCGCCCCGACGCCGACGAGCAGGCCGAGCGCGCCGAGGAAGTCGGGCACTCCGGTGGTGCCGTCGCGAGTTTCGCGCAGCACCCGCGGGCCGAACAGGAGCGTGAGCACCCCGATCGGCAGGTTCACCAGGAACACCCAGCGCCAAGACGCTTCCACCAGCAGGCCGCCGACCGGCGGACCGAGCGCCGCGGCCACCGCGCCGATCGACGCCCACACCCCGACCGCCATCGAGCGCCGGTGGGGTGGGAACGCGGTGAGCAGCAGGGCCAGCGCGGTCGGCATCACCAGCGCCGCGCCCACCGCCTGTAGCGCGCGGAACGCCACGAGCAGCTCGATCGACGTCGCCGCCGCGCACGCGGCCGAGGCAAGGGTGAACACCGCGACGCCCAGCAGGAACAGCCGCCGGCGGCCGTAGCGGTCGGCCAGCCGGCCCGCCGGGGCGAGGAAGGCGGCGAAGAGCACGGTGTAGCCGTTGAGCACCCACGACGTCGTCGCGAGGTCGGCGCCGGTGAAGGCCGTGCGGATGGCCGGGAACGCGACCGTGACGATGAACAGGTCGAGGCTCGCCAGGAACGTCGCGGCCGAGACCACGAGCAGGACCGCGCCGGGACGGACCGGGGCTGGGGACATGGACGGGCTCCCGTCGAGCTCGGTTGGCAAAGGCAACCTAGCTGGCGGGAGTCGGTCCTCACAAGAGACTGTGCTGGTTGTTACCTGCTGGACTCAGCCGGCGACGGAGTCGTAGAGCCGCTGGATGTCGTCGTCGAAGTACGCGCTGTAGGACACGTCGGGGGTGTCGCCGCCCTGCTCGTAGCCGCCGATCACGCCGACCACCGTGCCGAGCCCGGTCGCCGGGTCGGCCGCCGTGACCCACGGGCCGCCACTGGTGCCGTCGGGGAAGCCGGGGCATTCCACGCGCTGCTGGTAGGTGTCGGACTGCGTCGTGGTGTTCGCGCAAACGACCGGGGCGTCGGCCGTGTCCGGGTAGCCGGTGAGCGTGATGGGGTTCGTGAAGCCCCGGTCGACGCCGAGCTGGTTCGCTCCGGTCAGGCTTTCCAGCGACGCGGCGGTGCCGGGCTGGGCGACGGTGAGGAACGCGAAGTCGAGGTCCTGGTCGGCCGAGGCCGTCCAGCCCGCCGGCACGGCCGCGGCGGTCACCGTCCAGCTGCCGTAGGGGGCGACGCCGTCGTGGTAACCGGGCTCGAACGTCAGGCCCTCGGTACCGCCGCCGAGGCAGTGCGCGGCGGTGAGGACGAGGTCGCCGGCGGGGCTGTGGACCACGCTGGCGGAGCAGAAGTGCTTGCCCCCGGAGAACAACGCGCCGACCGCGTCGGTGGCCGCGGTCGCAGGTGCAGGCGCGGGCGACGAGGGCACGGCCGCACTCGCGACGGTGTCGCTGCCGAGCAGCCCGCCGGAGTCCGCGACCGAGGCGGACACCGCCGCGCCGCCCGTCAGCACCAGCACCGCGGCGGCCGACACCGCCAGCGCCGCCCGGGAAACGTTGATCACCACCCGTCCAGGTCAGCACGCTTTCAGGCGCAAAGCACGCCGAGCGTCCGGATGCACAGCAACCTCACAGCGGTGCCGAACGGTGGTGCCGGCCCGGGGGATCCCACCGCCGGGATCCCCCGGGTCCGGCTCAGAAGCGCGTCACCAGCACTGTCACGCCCGCTTCGCCGCCGCAGTCGACCAGGACCGGCCCGACCCCCGAGCCGATCAGGTCCGACACGCGGGCGGTGGCCCGGTAGTGCGCCGGGTTCGGGTCGGCGACGCGGATGTCGACGAGCGCCGGATGGTCCGGCAGCCCGCCCAGCACGGACTTCAGCCCGGTGCCGCCACCGCAGTTCCCGGTGATCGTGACTTCCTGGCCCCGCGCGGTGGCCGGGTTGGGGCTCACGTACACGGTGGCCCGCGCGCCCTCCGGCGGCTGGTCGCCGCTCGCCGACGCGGTGGTGATCCCGATCGTGCCCGCCGCCGCCAGCGTCACGGCCACGGCCGCCACCAGCACCGCTTTCCTGTTCCCCACAGCGTTCTCCCTCCTCGGGTGTCCACTTCGGACACCAGTCGGACGGCCCCACGGCGTGGGACCTGTCGGGCCAGACGCCCGGGGTGACGGCGGACGTTCTCCGTGTGATCCGGATCACCGAAGATCGTCGAGGAACGCAGTGAGCACGGCCTCGTACGCCTCCGGGGTCTCGTCCTGCGGGGTGTGGCCGGCGCCGGGCAGCACCTGCACTTCGCCGCGCCACAACCGGGGCGAGGTGACGGTGCGCAGGTACTCGAGGTTCACCAGCTGCTCCTCGGCGCCGTGCAGGATCGCCACCGGCACGCGGGAGCCGGCGACGATCGCGCGCTCGTCGGCGTTCTCGACGCTCTGCAGGCTGCGGCCGAGCGCCGCGCGCGCCTCGGGGTCGGTGGCGAGGATGTGGGCGACCGCCGCGTCGACCGGCAGGGGCGAGCCGAGCGCGAGCTGGCTGCGGGCGTACGCCGTCGCGTCCTCTCGGGACACTTCGCCGGTGAACCCGGTGGCCACGGCCGGGTTCGGCAGGAACGCCGTGGCGAGGTCGGCCGGCGACGCGACCGGCGGTGTGCCGTGCACGACGATCCCGCGCGCACCGGGCAGCCGCGTCGAGGCGGAGAGCGCGATGTGCCCGCCGAGGCTCCAGCCGACGAGCACGGCGTCGCCGGCGCCCGCCGCTTCGGAGAAGTCCGCGACCACGCGGGCGTAACCGGGGATCGAGTAGGTGGCCGGGTCCTGGGCGCGCGCGGACTCTCCGTGGCCCGGCAGGTCGAGCGCGAGCACGCGGAACCGCCGTCCGAAAGGGCCGTCGAGCACCCGCGCCCACGCCGCCGAGGACGAGGAGTTGCCGTGCACGAACACCACGGCGGGGCCGGAACCGGGGCTGGTGCGATAGGCGATCCGCTGCCCGCCCGCGTCGAGGGTTTCCATGCGGCGAACGCTAGGCCGGGTGGCGTCCGCGCGGTAGCGGCCGCACGGCGGATCGTCCGGCGCTACGATGGCGTGAATCATCGCCGGAGCCCCGCAGGGTGGTCGTTTCGTGGCAGAAGCCGGACAGACGCGGCAGCCCGGGGAGCGCCTGAGCCCGCGAGTGGCCAAGCAGGTTCGCGACCTCATCATGAGTGGCGCCGTGCGCGGCGGCGAACGGCTGCGCACCGAGCACCTCGCCGAACAGCTCGGTGTGAGCGCCACTCCGGTGCGCGAAGCGCTGATGTCGCTCACCGGCGAGGGCATGGTCGACTTCCGGCCCGGCCGCGGCTTCAGCGTGGTGCCGGTGACGCGCCAGGACGTGACCGACCTCTACGACACGCAGGCCTACCTCTCCGGCGAGCTCGCGGCCCGCGCGGCGGGGCGGCTCACCGCCGCGGACCTCGCCGGCCTGGCCGAGCTGCAGGACGAGCTGGAACGCGCCGTGGCCGCCGGAGATCTCGACGCCACCGAACGCGCCGACTTCGAGCTGCACCGCCGCGTGAACCACGCCGCGGCCGCACCGAAGCTCACCTGGATGCTGTCGCTGACGCTGCGGTATGTGCCGTTCACCGCCTACGCCGACATCCCCGGTTGGCCGCTCGCCGCGCGTGACGGCCACGAGCCGATCCTCGCCGCGCTGCGCGAAGGGGCCACCGCGCCGGCGCGCGCCGCGATGAGCGCGCACATTCGGCTCGCCGGCGATCTGCTCGTCGACTTCCTCGCGGCGCAGGGCGTGCTGGCGGGCGAGTGACGAATCCGCACTGGGCACACCGCCGGAGTTTTCTATAGAATCCGCCGCGAAGGCGGTTCCCGGTCGAAGGAGACTCGGTGCAAGAGCGCAACGTGCTGTACATCGGCGGCGAGTGGGTCCCGGCGGCGGGAGCCGCCACGATCGCCGTCGAGAACCCGGCCACCGAACAGGTGCAGGCGCAGATCCCGGAAGGCTCGGCCGACGACGTCGACCGAGCGGTGCGGGCGGCGCGTGAGGCCTTCCCGGCGTGGTCGGCCACCACGCGGGCCGAGCGCGCGGAGCTGCTGCGCAAGCTCCACGAAGGACTCGCCAAGCGCGCCGAGGAGATCGGCGAGACGATCGCGCGCGACGTCGGCACGCCGCTGCGCATCGCCACGCGCATCCAGGCCGCGCTGCCGCAGACCGACGTGCAGACGTACGTGGACCTGCTCGGCGAAGACGCGCCGGAGGAGAAGGTCGGCAACTCGCTGATCGTGCGCGAGGCCGCCGGGGTCGTCGCGGCGATCACGCCGTGGAACTACCCGCTGCACCAGATCACCTGCAAGATCGCGCCCGCGCTGGCCGCGGGCTGCACCGTGGTCGTCAAGCCCAGCGAGGTCGCGCCGCTGAGCGCCTACCAGCTGTTCGACGCGATCCACGAGGCTGGCTTCCCGGCCGGCGTGGTCAACCTGGTCACCGGCTTCGGCCCGGTGGTCGGCGAGGCGCTCGCGACGCACCCGGAGGTCGACGTCGTGTCGTTCACCGGTTCCGTGCGCGCCGGCACGCGCGTGGCCGAGGTCGCCGCGCGCTCGGTCAAGCGCGTGACGCTGGAGCTGGGTGGCAAGTCCGCCAACGTGATCCTCGACGACGCCGACCTGGCCACGGCCGTGAAGGTGGGTGTCTCCAACGCTTTCCTCAACGCCGGCCAGACCTGCACCGCGTGGACGCGCATGCTCGTGCCGCGCGAGAAGCACGAGGAAGCCGTTGCGCTGGCGAAGAAGTTCGCCGAGGGCTTCACCCCCGGCGACCCGCTGGACGCGAAGACGAAGCTCGGCCCGCTGGTGTCGGCCGCGCAACGCGAGCGCGTGCGGGAGTTCATCGCGAAGGGCGTCTCCGAAGGCGCGACGCTGGTGACCGGCGGCGCCGAGACCCCCGAAGGGCTCGACACCGGCTACTTCGTGCGGCCGACCGTGTTCGCGGGCGTGGACCCGGACTCGACGATCGCGCAGGAGGAGATCTTCGGCCCCGTGTTGTCGATCATCCCGTTCGACGACGAGGAAGACGCGCTGCGGATCGCCAACAACTCGAAGTACGGCCTGCACGGCGCGGTGTGGTCCGGGGACCAGGACCGCGCGCTGGCGTTCGCGCGCCGCGTGCGCACGGGCCAGATCGACGTGAACGGCGGCGCCTACAACCCGCTGGCGCCCTTCGGCGGCTACAAGGCCTCCGGCGTCGGCCGCGAGATGGGCCGCCCCGCGCTCGACGAGTTCACCGAGATCAAGTCCATCCAGCTCTGAACCAGTTCTCAAGCGCGACGAAGGAGAAGACACCGTGGTCAAAGCCGTGGTCGTGCGCGAGCCGGGTGCCGTGCCCGAGGTCCGCGACATCGTGCTGCCGCCCGTCGGACCGGCCGACGTGCGGGTGCGGATCGCCGCCGCCGGCGTCTGCCACTCCGACCTCTCGATGGTCGACGGCACGCTGAAACCGCAGTACCCGTTCGTGCCCGGGCACGAAGCTTCGGGCATCGTCGCCGAGACCGGCGCGGAGGTCACGCACGTGAAGCCCGGCGACCGCGTCGTGCTCAACTGGGCCGCGGCGTGCCGCGAATGCTGGTTCTGCCAGGCCGGGGAACCGTGGCTGTGCTCCACGATCGAAGGCATCACGACCTTGCCGCGTGGCGAGGTCGACGGCGAGCCGCTCAACGTCGTGCTCGGCGTCGGCGGCTTCGCCGAGGAGACGGTGCTGCCCGGCAAGTCCGTGGTGCCGCTGCCCGACGGGGTGCCGCTCGACCTGGCGGCGCTGATGGGCTGCGCGGTGCTCACGGGCGTCGGCGCCGTGCGCAACACCGCGAAGGTCCGCAGCGGGCAGTCGGTGCTCGTGATCGGCCTCGGCGGCATCGGGCTGTGCGCGGTGCTGGGCGCGAAGCTCGCGGGCGCGTCGCCGATCATCGCCGTGGACGTCTCGCCGGAGAAGGAAGAGCTGGCCCGCGCGGCGGGCGCGACGCACTTCCTGCTGAGCGAGGAGAAGCTCGCCAAGCAGGTGCGCGGCCTCACCGAGGGCCGCGGTGCCGACCACGCCTTCGAGTGCGTGGGCGCGGCCGCGACGATCCGCACGGCGTGGAGTTCGGTGCGTCGCGGCGGGCACTGCACGGTGGTCGGCGTCGGGCGGCGCGACCAGGAGGTGGTCTTCAACCCGTTGGAGATCTTCCACTTCGCGCGCACGCTCACCAGCACCGTCTACGGGGCGTCCGACCCGGACCGCGACATCCCGGTGCTCGCCGAAGAGGTGCGCGCCGGTGAGCTGAACCTGGAAAGCCTGGTGACGCACCGCATCTCTCTCGACGAGGTGCCCGAGGCGTTCGACCGGATGCGCGCGGGCCAGGGCGCCCGCTCGCTGATCCGGATCGCGGCGGAGGCCTGATGGGGGAGCTCGACACCGAGGAACAGGCCATTGTGGACACAGTGGCCGAGTTCGTCGACCGCGACGTGCGCCCGGTGACGCGCGACCTCGAGCACTCGGACACCTACCCCGAGGCGCTGATCGAGCGCATGAAGGAGCTGGGCGTCTTCGGGCTGGCCATCCCGGAACCCTACGGCGAGGTCAAGGTGTCCACGCCGTGCTATGCGCTCGTCACGGCGGAGCTCGCGCGTGGCTGGATGAGCCTCGCGGGCGCGATGGGCGGCCACACCGTCGTCGCGAAGCTGCTGCTCATGTACGGCACGGAAGAGCAGAAGCAGAAGTACCTGCCGCGCATGGCGACCGGTGAGCTGCGGGCCGCGATGGCGCTCACCGAGCCGGGTGGCGGCTCCGACCTGCAGGCGATGCGCACGCGCGCCCGCCGGGTCGACGACGGGTACGTGGTCGACGGAACCAAGACGTGGATCACCAACGCGCGTCGCGCCGGCCTCGTCGCGTTGCTGTGCAAGACGGATCCCGAGGCCGAGCCCCGGCATCGGGGCATCAGCGTGCTGCTGATGGAGAAGGTGCCCGGCTTCGAGGTCTCGCGCGACCTGGGCAAACTCGGATACAAGGGCGTGGAGACGTGTGAACTGTCCTTTTCGGACTGTCATGTGCCCGCGTCGGCGTTGCTGGGCGGGGAAGAGGGCCGCGGCTTCGCGCAGATGATGCGCGGCCTGGAGATCGGCCGGATCCAGGTCGCCTCGCGCGCGCTCGGTGTGGGCCGGGCCGCGTTCGACGACGCGTTCCGCTACGCGCAGGAACGCGAATCGTTCGGCAAGCCGATCTGGAAGCACCAGGCGGTGGGCAACCACCTCGCCGGCATGGCGACGAAGCTGACGGCCGCGCGGCAGCTCATCCTGCACGCCGCGCGCCAGTACGACTCCGGCGCGCGCTCCGACCTCGAGGCCGGCATGGCGAAGCTGTTCTGCTCCGAGGCCGCGATGGAGGTGGCGCTCGACGCCATCCGCGTGCACGGCGCCTACGGCTACTCCACCGAGTTCGACGTGGAGCGCTACTTCCGCGACGCCCCGCTGATGATCGTCGGCGAGGGCACCAACGAGATCCAGCAGGACGTGATCGTGCGCCAGCTGATCGCCCGCGGTGGTCTCTGACCGGCCGCGGGCGATCGGCGCGTCAGTCCGCGACGTCCAGCGCGGCGCGGATGATGCTGTCGGTGTCGATGCCGTGGTGGCGGTACACGCTCTCCAGGTCGCCCGACTGCCCGAACCGCGTCACACCCAGGTGCGCGGCCCGCACGCGGTGCACGTTGGCCAGGAACGCGAGCGTGTGCGGGTGCCCGTCGAGCACCGTCACCATCGGCGCGGAGCGCTCGGACGGCAGCGCCGAGTCGAGGATCCACGTGTCTGCGGTGTCCTGGCCCGAGCGCGCCTGCAGCGCGCGGAAGAGCAGGCCCGCGCTCGTCACGCACACGACGTCGGCGTGCTTGCCCAGCGCGTCGAGGCGGTCGGCGGCGGCCAGCGCCTCGGTGACCATCGCGCCCATCGCCACGATCGTCACGTCCGGGCGTGCGACCGCGGCCGTGCGGATCGGGTAGGCGCCGGCCACGACCTGGCGGCGGCGGCGTTCACGCGCGGCCGGGTCGGTGGGCACCGCGGCCAGGTTCTGCTCCACGGGCCGGGTCGAGAGCCGCAGGTACGCCGACGTGCCGTCGGGCCGGCCGAGGCGCGCCAGCGAAGCCAGCAGCGTCCACTCGACGTCGATCGCGAACGCCGGCTCGTAGGTGATGCAGCCCGGCTGCTCGAGCCCGACCGACGGTGTGGTCACCGACTGGTGCGCACCGCCTTCCGGCGCCAGCGTGACGCCCGAGGGCGTGCCGACGAGGATCGACTGCCCGCCGCCGTAGATGCCGAACGACCACGGTTCCAGCGCACGCTCCACGAAGGGGTCGTAGAGCACGCCGATGGGCAGCAACGGCCGGCCCCAGCGCGACCACGTGGTGCCCAGCTCGCCCAGTGCGCTCACCAGGTTCACCTCGGCGATGCCCAGCTCCAGGTGCTGTCCGGTGGGCCGCTCGCGCCAGTGCAGGATGGTCTCGGGGTCGTCGGCGAACCAGTCCACGCGCTCCTGCGGCGACCACACGCCGACCTTGTTGACCCAGCCGCCGAGGTTGGTGCTCGACGAGACGTCGGGGCACAGCGTCACCACGAGCTTCGCGGCTTCGGGTGCTTCCCGCGTCAGGTCGAGCAGCGCGCGGCCGAGCGCCGCCTGCGTGGTCGTGCGGCCCGACGGCGTCCGGCCGATGTCGGTGGGAATGGCCGGAACCTCGTGGGCGACAACGGGTTCGCGGTGCAGCCTGGTCGCTGTTTCGGCGCACAGCCGAGCCGCGGCCGAGCCTTCGGGGAACTTGTGCCACGGGTCGTCGAGCGACGTGCCGACGCGCTCGGCGAGCTGCCCGAGCTGCTCGGCCGTGAGCAGCGACGAGTGGTTCTGCGGGTGGCCCTCGCTCGCGAGGCCGAAGCCCTTGACGGTGTAGGCGAAGATCACCGTGGGGCGGCGGTCGTCGATGGCGTCGAACGAGTCGAGCAGCGCCGACAGATCGTGGCCGCCGAGGTTGCGGATCGCCGCGTGCAGCGTCTCGTCGTCGAGCGAGTCCAGCAGCGGGGCCAGCTCGGCCGACGCGAGGCGCTCGCGCAGCTGGGCCGGCGTGCAGCGCAGCAGGCGCTGGTACTCGGGGTTGGGCATGTCATCGATGCGCCGGCGCAGGGCCTCGCCGCCCGGGCGCTCGAACAGCTCCTGCAGCAGGCGGCCGTACTTGACGGTGAGCACCTGCCAGCCCGCCGCGTCGAACATGCCCTGCAGGCGCGTGGCGCCGATGTTGGGCACCACGCGGTCGAGCGACTGGCGGTTGAGGTCGACGATCCACACGACCTCGCCGAGCTCCTGGACGTTCGGGTCGAGGATCGACTCCCAGACCGCGCCCTCGTCGAGCTCCGCGTC
The DNA here is from genome assembly GCF_040654155.1 of Amycolatopsis sp. NPDC050768. NCBI lineage: Bacteria > Bacillati > Actinomycetota > Actinomycetes > Pseudonocardiales > Pseudonocardiaceae > Amycolatopsis > Amycolatopsis sp. NPDC050768. The sequence continues at coordinate 446,905 of NZ_JBFAHL010000005.1, read as the reverse complement.
GCCGACGAGCGAGTACTGGCGGCCGGTGCCCGCGCCGCCGGTGGTCGACTCGACGTAGCGCCGCGCCAGCGCGCCCCAGATCGGCGCGGTGGCGCCGATGCCGACCGAGCCCGTGGAGTAGTCGACCTGGTCGGGGTCCTTCGAGCGCGACGGGTAGCTCTGCAGGCCGCCGAACTCGCGCAGCGACGTCAGGTACTTCTCGTCGAGACCGTCGAGCAGGTAGTTGATCGCGTGGAGCAAGGGGGAGGCGTGCGGCTTCACCGACACCCGGTCCTCGGCACGCAGCCGCGCGAACCACAGTGCGGTCATGATCGAGACCATCGACGCGCTGGAGGCCTGGTGGCCGCCGACCTTGAGCCCGGTCGGGTTCGGGCGCACGCGGTTGGCGTGGTCGATGATCGCGGTCGAAAGCCAGAGCACGCGGTCCTGCACCTCGCGCAGGACTTCCGTGTCCGATGCGGTTCCCGGTGTGCGCTCGGCGGCTGGACTGCTCACGACGACAACGACCTCTCTGCGATCTTCTTGGGCGTAACGCGGTCTTCAGTCCAACAGAGCTGGGTATGCTGCACAACCGATGGTCTATTCAGTGAGCAGAACGCCCAGAATCGCGCCTCAGCGCGCCGAGAGGACTGCGCATCATGCCCAGTGGCCAGCGGCTCGACGCCACCGACGCCCGGATCCTGCTCGCGCTCAACCGCAACCCGCGCGCCACCGCGGTCGCGCTGGCCGATGAGCTCGGGCTCTCGCGCAACACCGTGCAAAGCCGCCTCGCGCGGCTGGAACAGGGCGATTCGCTGCGCTCGGTCGAGCACCGGATCGACCCCGCGGCGCTCGGCTACCCGCTCACGGCGTTCGTGACCGTGCAGGTCACGCAGCGGCTGCTCGACGAGGTCGGCCGCGCGCTGGCCGCCGTGCCGGAGGTGCTGCAGGTGCGCGGGCTGACCGGGCAGTCCGACCTGCTGGTGCACGTCGTGGCCCGGGAGGCCGACGACCTCTACCGCATCGCGGGGCAGATGCTCGAGATCCCCGGCGTGGAGCGCACGCACAACGCGCTCGTGATGCGCGAGATGGTGCCCTACCGGATCACACCGCTGCTGGAGCGTGCCGTGGCCGGGAAGTGAGCCGCGAGGGCACACTGGAGCCGTGAACGATCTTGTCGCGCGGGCGCGGGAGCTGCGGCCCCTGCTCACCGCCGAGGCCGCGCAGGGGGAGACCGACCGCAGGCTCACCGACAAATCCGTGCGCGCACTCGACGACGCCGGTCTGTTCCGGCTCGGCACGCCGGCGCGCTTCGGCGGCCACGAGGCGAGCCTGCGGACGCTCCTCGACATCGGCGCGGAAGCGGGCGAGGCGGACGGCGCGACGTCGTGGGTGCTCACGCTCGTGAACGCGTGTGGGTGGGTGGTGAGTCTCTTCCCGGAGCGAGCGCAGGAGGACGTTTTCGGGGCGGACGCGCGGGCGAAGATCGCGGGCGCGCTCGCGCCGACCGCCCGGGCCGAGCGGGTGCCCGGCGGGTACCGCGTCGGCGGGCGCTGGCCGTACGCGTCGGGGATCGCGCACGCGGGCTGGGCGCTGCTCGGGATTCCCGTGGGGGAGAGCGGCGAGCCCGCGATGGCGCTCGTGCCGGCGCGCGACTACGGCATCGAGCACACGTGGGCCGTCGCCGGCATGCGCGGCACGGGCAGTGACACCGTGGTCGCGGACGAGCTCTTCGTGCCCGAGCACCGCGTCGTGCGCACGGCCGCGCTTCTGGAACGTGTTTCAGTCTTCGCGCCGTACCTGACCGTGGTGCTGGCGGCGCCGCAGCTGGGGCTCGGCCGGGCCGCGCTGCGCCTGGTGCGCGAGGCCGCGTCGGCAAAAGGTGTGACCGGAACCGCCTATGCGCGCCAAGCCGACTCGGCGGTGTTCCAGGTGCGCTTCGCCGAAGCCGCGTTGAAAATCGACACCGCGCACCTGCACTCCGCGCGGGCCGCGGACGACGTCGACGCGGCCCTCTCGAGCGGCGAACCGATGACCGAACTGGCGCGGGCGCGGGTGCACGGGGACATCGGACTGGCCGTGCAGAGCGTCGTCGACGCGATCGGGATTCTCGTGGCGGCGCACGGCACGGGAGGGTTCGCCGACGGGCACCCGTTGCAGCGCATCTGGCGCGATGCGAACTTCGCACTGACCCACGCGATGGCACAGCCGGCGGTGAACCACGAGATCTACGGCAAGGCGCTGCTCGGTGTCCGGCCGAACATCACCGCGATGCTCTGAGTCTGCGCTAGGCCTTGGCGTCGTCGGCCGTGTGGTCGCGCTTGCGCATGAGGATCGACCGGTGGATCCAGACGAGCACCGGGATCGTGACGAGGCCCCACAGGAACATGCCGGTGCTGCCGGCCAGCAGCCCGACCACGATCATCAGCACCACGGTGACGTCGGCGAGGATCAAGGTGGTGAGCCACGCGCGTGACCGCACGGGCGGGGCGCCGGCGCTCAGGGCCGCGACGAAGTCGGGGTCGCTCGCGGCCAGCTCTTCTTCGATCTTCCGCAGTGCACTGCGGTCACGATGGGGAAGCATGACCCCCTCCTCAGGACGGATCGGGCCGGGTGATCGCCCTACCAGTTCAGTCCTCCGGCCCACCCCACGTCAAGCGCCGCTTTTCCAGGAATAATCGCCAAACCGGACGGGCGGTGCGGTGCTCCGTGGCTCGAAGGCCACCTGCTCCCTGTAGAACACTTCCGGCGGCCAGGCGGATTTCGTTGCAAACTGAAACACGTTCTAATACTGTCGGGAGTCGTGAGATACGGCATCGTGCTCTTCACGAGCGACCGCGGGATCGCCCCCGCGGCGGCGGCGCAGGCGGCCGAATCGGCCGGGTTCGACACCTTCTACGTCCCCGAGCACACGCACATCCCGGTCAAGCGCACGGCCGCGCACCCGCGCACCGGCGACGCGAGCCTGCCCGACGACCGGTACCTGCGCACGCTCGACCCGTGGGTCTCGCTCGCCACCGCGGCCTCGGTCACCACGCGCATCCGCCTGGCCACGGCGGTCGCGCTCCCGGTGGAGAGCGACCCGATCACGCTCGCCAAGGCGATCGCCACGCTGGACCACCTCTCGGGTGGGAGAGTCACGCTCGGCGTCGGGTTCGGGTGGAACACCGACGAGCTGGCCGACCACGGCGTGCCCGCGGGCAAGCGCCGCACCGTGCTTCGCGAGTACCTCGACGCGATGCGTGCCTTGTGGACCGACGAGGTCGCGAGCCACGACGGCGAGCACGTGGCGTTCGGTCCGAGCTGGGCGTGGCCGAAACCGGTGCAGGAGCGGGTTCCCGTGCTCGTGGGCGCGGCCGGAACCGAGCGCACGTTCCGCTGGATCGCGCGCTCGGCCGACGGCTGGCTCACCACACCGTCCGAAGTGGACGTCGAGGAGAACGTCGGCCTGCTGCGCGAGATCTGGCGCGCCGAGGGTCGCACCGGCGAGCCGCAGGTGGCCGCGCTCGGCCCGCGGCCCGATCCGGAAGGCCTCGCGCGGCTCGAAGCGGCGGGGGTCACGGAGGTGATCTTCGGGCTGCCGGACCGCGAGCCGGCCGAGGTCGTGGCCTGGCTCGGGCGGCTCGCGGGCAAACTCGATCACGGAACCCTCATCCGGCCCTGACAAGTTCCTGACCGGTTCGGCCCGCCGTTCTGCCAGCCTGGCGCGGTGCTGAAGAGAGTGTGGGCGACCGCGGTCGCCACCGGCTCGATCCTCGTGCTCGCCTCGAGTACGGCGGTCGCCGCCCCGAGCCCCGGGTCCGACGGCGTCGGCGACCCGCTGTTCCCGCAGGACGGCAACGGCGGCTACCGCGTGAGCCACTACGACGTCGCGCTGGACTACGACCCCGCGAAACCCGATTTCCTCACCGGCGACACGACGGCCGACGCCGTCGCCACCCAGGACCTGAGCCGTTTCGACCTCGATCTCGAGGGCTTCACCGTGCAGAGCGTGACGGTGGCGGGCGTGCCCGCGGCTTTCACCCGCACCGGCGAGCACGAGCTCGTGATCACGCCCGCCGAACCCCTGCGGCGCGGGCAGTCCTTCCGGGTGCGGGTGCGCTACCAGGGCACGCCGGGCTTCTTCTGGATGACGGCCGACGACGCGGGCGCAGTGCACGCGTTCGGCGAGCCGCATTCAGCGTCGAGCTGGTACCCGGTGAACGACCACCCGTCGGACAAGGCGACGTTCCATCTCGCCGTGACGATGCCGGACCTGCCGGGCTGGGCCGTGGTGGGCAACGGGGTGCCCGCGCCGCCGGTGGTGCGCGGCGGGCGCAAGACGTTCTTGTGGACCGAGGACCACCCCGTGGCTTCCTACCTGACAGGCGTGGCGATCGACCGGATGACCGTCCACACGGGACGCCTTGCGAACGGGACCCCGGTCGTCGACGCGTACACCACGGGCGCGGAGGCCGCGAAGCCGTTCGAGGACCGGCTGCCCGAGGTGCTCGGCTTTCTTTCCAACCGCTTCGGCGAGTACCCGTTGTCCTCGGCGGGCGGGATCTTCTACCTCGGCGACACCGGTGGCGGGTTCGAACTGCAGGACCGGCCGGTCTACCCGGGCGGGGTCCCGCCGGAGCGGTTCACCGACATCGTGCACGAGCAGGCGCACCAGTGGTTCGGCGACAGCGTCTCGGTGGCGCGCTGGTCCGACATCTGCCTCAAGGAGTGCTTCGCCACCTACGCGGAATGGCTGTGGCGGGAGGCGAAGGAGGACCACGACCTCGACGCCGACTACCGCGCCGCGCTCACCGCCGCCGCCGACCCGGGCTTCTGGAAGATCCCCCTCGCGAACCCGGGCGACGGGTTCTACGGCGGCTCTTACACCGTCGGCCCGCTCATGCTGCACGCGCTGCGCCGCACCGTCGGCGACCCCGTGTTCTTCCGGACGCTGCGCGATTTCCTCGGCCGGCACCGTGACGCCAACGCTTCCTGGGCCGACTTCGAACACCTCGTGGCCCGCGAGTACGGCCACGACCTCACCGGTTTCTTCACCGCGTGGGCCCACAGCACCGTGATCCCGCCCGAGCCCTACCTCCACCCCGGAACCCTGAAGGAACAAGCATGAGCTGGTACAAAGCGCTGGCACTCGTCGCGAGCGGAGCGGCGGCGCTCGGCATGGCGCGGCCGTCGGCGATCGGCGCGGACGGCGTCGGCGACCCGTACTTCCCGCAGGACGGCAACGGTGGTTACGACGTCTCGCGCTACGACGTGAAGGCGTCCTACGACCCCGCGAACCCGGGTTCCTTCACCGGCGACACCACGGTCCACGCGGCCGCGCGCCAGGACCTCGACCGGTTCGACCTCGATCTGGAGGGCTTCACGGTCTCGGCGGTGACCGTGAACGGCGTGCCGGCCAAGGCGATCGCCCGGTCGGGCGCGCACGAGCTGGTGATCACGCCGCGCACGCGGGTGCGGCGCGGCAGCACCTTCGCGGTGCGCGTCGTGTACTCGGGCCCGCCGGTGGGCGCGAGCTGGCACCGGCTCGTGGGCGGCGGCATCGACGTGAGCGGCGAGCCGCACTCGGCCACGGCGTGGTTCCCCTTGAACGACCACCCCTCGGACAAGGCGGCGCTGCACCTGGAGGCGACCGTGCCGACCGGGTGGACGGTGGTGGGCAACGGGCTGCCCGGCCCGACGACCACGAACGCCGGCCACACGACGTTCCGCTGGCACGAGGACCACCCGATCGTCTCCTACGCCACGACAATGGCGATCGACAAGTTCACCGTGCACACCTCGAAGCTCGCCGACGGCACTCCCGTGATCACCGCGTATGGGCAGAACACGAGCATCCTCCCCGACTCCGAGGCGCTGCTGCCGAAGATCATGGGCCTCCTGACCGACACGTTCGGCCCGTACCCGTTCGACTCGACCGGTGCGATCGTCGTCGAGCCGGAGGCCACCGAGGGCAGCCTCGCGCTGGAGACGCAGACCCGCCCGACCTACGACGGCGCGTTCTTCGACGCGTCGGCCGTGCACGAGCTGGCGCACCAGTGGTTCGGCGACGCGGTGTCCTTTTCGGACTGGCGCGACGGCTGCCTGGCCGAATGCTTCGCCCAGTACGCGGGGCAGCTGTGGGACGAAGCCGAGAACGGGGCCGACCTCGACGAGAGCTACCGCTCGATCGTCGAGCAGAACGCGGGCGACGCGGCCTACTGGCAGGTGCCGATCTACGACCCGGGCAAGGACCGGCCGCTCGACTACGCCCTGTACGACCGCGGCTCGCTCATGCTCCACGCGCTGCGCCGCACGATGGGCGACGACAAGTTCTTCGGCCTGCTGAAGCACTGGATCGCCGCGCACCGCGACGGCAACGCGTCCTGGCCCGACTTCGAGCACTTCGCGTCGGCGCAGGCGGGGCAGGACCTGTCGGGCTTCTTCACCGCGTGGGCGCACAGCTCCGTGATCCCGCCGGCCCAATACCTGTACCCGGGCTCGCTCGCGCGCTGAGCGGGGCACACTTCACTCGAAAAGGTGACGTGCGTCCCCACGCGTCATTCTGTTCACCGGATGGCCTCTCGGTGGGTGTGGCGGTGACCGGCCGGCACGCCCCCCGACTGGCCGGTCACCGCTGTACGCATCCGGCATTCGGGTGCCGCCCGGCGAGGCGATTGGCGCGCCCCGGCGCGGGCCGCGACACTGGGCCGGTGCAGAGCCCGACCGCCTCCGGATCACCGACCCCCGACGTTTCGCCCGAGCTGGCCGAGCTGGCCGCCGCCTACGGCGTGGCGACCCACTACGAGAACTCCGACCGCGTGGAAGTCCGGGTCGAGGCCGAGGTGGTCGTCGCCGTCCTCGCACAGTTCGACGTGGACGCCTCGAGCGCGGAGTCGATCCGCCGGGCACTGGAGCGCGTCCGGGAGTCCCGGGCGTCGGCCGACCTGCCGCCCACGATCGTCGTACGCGCCGGTGACAGGCGCGAGCTGGGCCGCGAGGTCACCGTCGAGCTGGAGGACGGCACGACTCGCGACGTCGGCACCACGCTGCCGGCCGACCTGCCGCTGGGCTGGCACCACGTCGTCGCCGGCGAGCGCCGGGTGCCGCTGGCCGTGGTCCCGGCGAAGCTGCCCGAGGTGCCCGCCGCGTGGGGCTGGATGCTGCAGCTCTACGCCCTGCACTCGGCCGGGTCGTGGGGGATGGGCGACTTCGGCGACCTCCGGACCACGGCCACGCGCTCGGCCGCCGAGCTCGGCGCGGGTGTGCTGCTGGTCAACCCGGTGCAGGCGTTCAGCCCCGCGCACCCCGTGGAGCGCTCGCCGTACTCGCCGTCGAGCAGGCGCTTCGCGAACCCCGTGTACCTGCGGGTCACCGACACCGAGGCGTTCGCCAAGGCCGACGAGGCCACGCGCACGAAGGTGCTGGCCCTGGCCCCGGACGCGGTTCCGGACCTGATCGACTACGACGCCGTGTGGGACGCCAAGCGCACCGCGCTCGAGCTGCTGCGCCCGCACCACCCGCGGCCCGTCGAGCTCCGCGGCGATCTGCGCGACTTCGCGACGTTCGGCGCGCTGGCCGAGGTGCACGGCGCCGACTGGCGCGAGTGGCCCGAGGCCCTGCGCGACCCGGCGAGCACCGAGGTGGCCGCGGCCCGCGAGAAGCTGGCCGACCGCGTCGAGTTCCACGGCTGGCTCCAGCAGCTGTGCCACGAGCAGCTCGACGAGGTCCGTCTCGCGGCGCGTGAGGCCGGGATGACGGTGGGTGTCGTGCACGACCTGCCCGTCGGCGTGCACCCCGGCGGCGCCGACACGTGGGCGCTGCGCGACGTGTTTGCGGCGCGTGTGCGCGTGGGCGCGCCGCCCGACGCGTTCAACCAGCAGGGCCAGGACTGGAACCTCCCGCCGTGGCGGCCCGACCGCCTCGCCGAGGCCGGGTACGCGCCGTTCCGCGACGTCATCCGCGGCGTGTTGCAGCACGCCGACGGCATCCGCGTGGACCACATCGCCGGACTGTGGCGCCTGTGGTGGATCCCGCCGGGCGAGCCCGCCGGCCGCGGCACCTACGTGCACTACGACGCCGAGGCGATGCTCGGCGTGCTCGCGCTGGAGGCCCACCGCGCCGGCGCCGTGGTGGTCGGTGAGGACCTCGGCACGGTCGAGGAGACCGTCACCGAGACCATGCACGAACGCGGCGTGCTCAGCTCCGCCGTGCTGTGGTTCCAGCGCGACTGGGACGCACCGGGCAAACCGTTCGTCCGCCCTGCGGACTGGGACCCGCACGCGATGGCGAGCATCTCGACCCACGACCTGCCCACCGTGTCCGGCTGGCTCGAAGCGGAGCACGTGCGCGTCCGGGCCGAGCTGGGCCTGCTCGACCGGCCCGTGGAGCAGGAGTACACGGAGGCGGCGGCCGAACGCAGCGCGCTGCTCGACCTCGTTGCGCGCGAAGGCATCCCCGCCGACGACCCGGTGGTGGCCTTGCACACGCTCCTGGCCTCGGCGGCGTCACGCCTGGTGCTCACCTCACCTGCCGACGTGGTTGGCGAACGGCGCCAGCCCAACCTGCCCGGGACGATCGACCAGTACCCTAACTGGCGGATCCCGCTCCCCGTCAGTGTCGACGGGTTCTTCGCCGACGCGCGGGTGCGTGCGGCGGTCGCCCCGCTCAAGGCCGCCCGCCCGCTCCCGTAACCGCCCGGGCCGGCCTTCGTGGTTCGAGACCCGCCCGCGCGGGTAAGTCAGTCTTCCCCGAGAAACCCGACAAACCGATGTCCCCCAAGGAGAGTCCCGTGCGTCCCTGGCCCGGAAGGCCCTACCCGCTCGGCGCCACCTACGACGGGGTGGGCACGAACTTCGCCCTGTTCTCCGAGGTCGCCGAGTACGTGGAGCTCTGCCTGTTCGACGAGGACGGCACGGAAACGCGTTCGCGCCTGGAGGAGGTCGACGGGTTCGTCCACCACGGCTACCTGCTCGGCATCGGTCCCGGCCAGCGCTACGGCTTCCGCGTGCACGGCCCGTACGACCCTGACCGCGGCCTGCGCTGCAACCCGAACAAGGTCCTGATCGACCCGTACGCCAAGGCGCTTTCGCGTGGCGTCGACTGGTCGGAGGCGCTGTTCGGGTACGAGTTCGACAACCCGGAGACGCGCAACGACCAGGACTCGGCCGGGCACGTGCCGTACTCGCTGGTGGTGAGCCCGTTCTTCGACTGGGCCAACGACCGCGCACCGCGCACGCCCTACCACGAGACTGTGATCTACGAAGCGCACGTGCGCGGCATGACGATGACGCACCCGTTCGTGCCCGACCGCCTGCGCGGCACGTATGCCGGCCTCGCGCACCCCGCCGTGATCGAGCACCTGAAGAAGCTCGGCGTCACGGCGGTGGAGCTCATGCCGGTGCACCAGTTCGTGACCGACCACGGCCTGGACCAGAAGGGCCTGCGCAACTACTGGGGCTACAACACCATCGGCTTCTTCGCGCCCCACGACGCCTACGCGGCGATGCCGGGGCAGGGCGGGCAGGTGCAGGAGTTCAAGGGCATGGTCCGTGCCCTGCACGAAGCCAACATCGAGGTGATCCTCGACGTCGTCTACAACCACACCGCCGAGGGCAACCACCTCGGGCCGACGCTGTCCATGCGCGGCATCGACAACGAGGCCTACTATCGGCTGGTCGAGGACGAGCCGAAGTACTACATGGACTACACGGGCACGGGCAACTCGCTCAACGTCCGCAACCCCCACACGTTGCAGCTGATCATGGACTCGCTGCGCTACTGGGTCACCGAGATGCACGTGGACGGGTTCCGCTTCGACCTGGCCTCCGCGCTGGCGCGCGAGTTCTACGACGTCGACCGCCTGTCCACGTTCTTCGAGCTCGTGCAGCAGGACCCGATCGTGAGCCAGGTCAAGCTCATCGCCGAGCCGTGGGACGTCGGCCCCGGTGGCTACCAGGTGGGCAACTTCCCGCCACTGTGGACGGAGTGGAACGGGCAGTACCGCGACACCGTGCGCGACTTCTGGCGCGGCGAACCTTCGACGCTGGGGGAGTTCGCCTCCCGCATCACGGGCTCGTCGGACCTCTACCAGGACGACGGCCGGCGGCCGTTCGCGTCGATCAACTTCGTCACCGCCCACGACGGCTTCACCCTCGAGGACCTGGTGTCCTACAACGAGAAGCACAACGAAGCCAACGGCGAGGACAACCGCGACGGCGCCGACGACAACCGGTCGTGGAACTGCGGCGTGGAGGGCCCGACCGAGGACGAGGAGGTCCTCGCGTTGCGCGCCCGTCAGCGCCGCAACCTGCTCGCCACCGTGCTGCTGTCCCAGGGCGTGCCGATGCTGCTGCACGGCGACGAGCTGGGCCGCACGCAGCAGGGCAACAACAACGCCTACTGCCAGGACTCCGAGCTGTCCTGGATGGACTGGGCGCTCGCCAAGGAGAACGCCGACCTCGTCGACTTCACCGCGGCGCTCACCGCGTTCCGCAAACGCCACCCGGTGTTCCGCCGCCGCCGGTTCTTCCAGGGCAAGCCGGTGCGCAAGGGCGAGGAGCTCGGCGACATCGCCTGGTTCACCCCGGCCGGCGAGGAGATGACCGAGCAGAACTGGGACGACGGCTTCGGCAAGTCCGTGGTCATCTTCCTCAACGGCGAGGGCATCTCCGACCTCGACCCGCGCGGCATGGCGGTGGTCGACGAGTCGTTCCTGCTCGCGTTCAACGCGCACTACGAGGACATCGCGATGACCTTGCCCGCCAACGGGTACGGCACCGAGTGGACGGTCGTCGTCGACACGGCCACCGGCCAGGTCGGACAGTCCGATGTGGACCCGGTGCCCGGTGGCGGCAAGCACACGCTCGCCGCGCGGTCGCTCGTGGTGCTCCAGCGCACCGGCCGGGAGGAGCAGGCGTGAACGCGCCGTCCTCGACGTACCGCGTGCAGCTGCGCCCGGAGTTCACCTTCACCGACGCCGCCGGGATCGTCGACTACCTGCGGGCCCTGGGCGCGGGTGCGCTCTACGCGTCGCCGGTGCTCGACGCGACCACCGGCTCCGCGCACGGCTACGACGTGGTCGACCCGACCCGCGCGCGGCCGGAGCTGGGCGGTGAGGAAGCCCGCCAGGTGCTGGTGGCGCGGCTGAAGTCCGCCGGGCTCAAGCTCGTGGTCGACATCGTGCCGAACCACATGTCCGTGGAGGTCCCGAAGCTCAACCGCTGGTGGTGGGACGTGCTCCGCCACGGGCAGGCGTCGGAGTACGCGGGGTTCTTCGACATCGACTGGAGCCACGGCAAGGTGCTGCTGCCCGTGCTCGGCGAGGACGCGGCCGTCGCCGAGCTGACCGTGGACCGCTCCGGTGACGACGACGAACTGGTCTACTACGACCACCGCTTCCCGATCGCGCCCGGCACCGGCGAGGGCACGCCGCAGGGGGTGCACGCGCGCCAGCACTACGAGCTCGTCGGCTGGCGCCGCGGCAACGCCGAGCTGAACTACCGCCGCTTCTTCGACATCACCAACCTCGCGGCCGTCACGGTCGAGAAGGCCGAGGTGTTCGCCGAGACCCACGGCGAGGTGCTGCGCTGGGTGGCCGACGGCGACGTCGCCGGCCTGCGCGTGGACCACCCGGACGGCCTGGCCGACCCGGGCGGCTACCTGCGCCGCCTGCGCGCGGGCGCGCCCGACGCGTGGCTGGTCGTGGAGAAGATCCTGCACCCGGGCGAGGCCCTGCCGCAGAGCTGGCCGGTGGACGGCACCACCGGCTACGACGCGCTCAACGAGATCACCGGCGTCTTCGTGGACCCGGCCGCGAAACCGGTGTTCACGCGGCTCGCGGGTGAGCTGGGCGGACGCACCGACTACCTCGCTGTGGAAGAGGAAGCGCGGCGCCTGGTCACCGACCGGATCCTCGTGGCCGAGGTGCACCGCATCGCGGGCCTGGTCGAGGGGATCGAGCCGGACGCCGCGCGCGCCGCGGTGGCCGAGGTGATGATCGCCTTCGGCGTCTACCGCTCCTACCTGCCGGAGGGCACCGCCGAGTGGACGGGCGCCGTCGAGCGCGCACGCTCGCGCCGGCCCGACCTGGGCGAAGCCTTGTCCGCGCTGGACACGCAGGTCCGCGCGGAACCCGGCGGCGAGCTGGCGACGCGCGTCCAGCAGACGTCGGGCATGGTCGTGGCCAAGGGCACCGAGGACACGACCTTCTACCGCTTCACCCGCTTCGCCGCGCTCAACGAGGTCGGCGGCGACCCCGACCGCTTCGGGCGCGGCGTGGCCGAGTTCCACGAGCTGGCCGCGGGGCGCGCCGCCGGACGTCCGGCGAGCATGACCACGCTGACCACGCACGACACCAAGCGCTCCGAGGACACGCGGGCGCGGCAGGCGGCGTTGTCCGAGCTGGCCGAGGAGTTCGGCGCCGCCGTGCGCCGCTGGACGAAGCGCCGCGGCATCGACGAGCCGGCGTTGAACCTGCTGGCCTGGCAGACGCTCGTGGGCGCGTGGCCGATCGCGCCCGAGCGCCTGCGCGACTACCTCGACAAGGCGGCGAAAGAGTCGAAGCTCCGCACCACCTGGACCGACCACGACGAGGCGTTCGAGCAGGCCGTCGCCGCGTGGCCCGAGCAGGTGCTCGGCGACGCCGAGCTGGTGGCTGAGGTCGAGGAGTTCGTCGCGAAGCTCCGCGGTCCGGGCTGGGTGACCTCTCTGGGCCAGAAACTGGTGCAGCTGGCCGGGCCGGGCGTGCCGGATGTCTACCAGGGCACCGAGTTGTGGGACTTCTCGCTCGTGGACCCGGACAACCGGCGCGAGGTCGACTACGGCGCGCGCCGCGAGATCCTCGAGCGCGTGCTGGCCGGCGAGCAGCCGGAGGTCGACGAATCCGGTGCCGCGAAGCTGCTCCTGGTCCACCGGACGCTGACGCTGCGGCGCGAACGGCCCGAGCTGTTCACCGGCTACCGCCCGCTGAAGGCCGAGGGCACGACCGCCGAGCACCTGCTGGCGTTCCAGCGCGGGGAGGACCTGGCGGTGGCCGTGACGCGGCTGCCCGTCGGGCTCGAGAAGTCCGGCGGCTGGCGCGACACCGTGCTGCCGCTGACCGACGGCTTCTGGACCGACGTGCTCACCGGCCGCGCGGTCGGCGACGCGCCCATGGCCGCGACGCTGTTCGACAAGTACCCGGTGGCTCTTCTGGTGCGAGGGGATTCCTGAATGTTCACCGTGTGGGCGCCCGCCGCGGAGCGCGTGCGGGTGCGGGTCGACGGCTCTGACCACGAGATGCGCCAAACCGCCGGCGGCTGGTGGCAGGCCAAAGTCACCGGTACCGACTACGCCTTCCTCCTCGGCGACGACGACAAGCCGCTGCCGGACCCGCGTTCGCTGCGCCAGCCGGCCGGCGTCCACGAGGCTTCGCGCGTGTACGACCACGCCGAGTTCGAGTGGACCGACGGCGCGTGGACGGGCCGTCGGCTGCCCGGCGGCGTCGTGTACGAGCTGCACCTGGGCACCTTCACCGAGGGCGGCACGTTCGACTCGGCGATCGAGCGGCTCGGCCACCTCGTGGACCTCGGCATCACGCACGTCGAGCTGCTGCCGGTGAACTCGTTCGACGGCACGGCCGGCTGGGGCTACGACGGCGTGCTGTGGGGCGCGGTGCACGAGCCCTACGGCGGACCGGACGGCTTCAAGCGGTTCGTCGACGCGTGCCACTCCCGCGGCCTCGCCGTGGTGCTGGACGTCGTCTACAACCACCTGGGTCCCTCTGGCGCCTACCTCGACCGCTTCGGCCCGTACTTCGCCGGCCACACCGACTGGGGCGCGGGCCTCAACCTCGACGGCCCGGGCTCCGACGAGGTGCGCCGCTACGTGCTCGACAACGCGCTGGGCTGGCTACGCGACTTCCACGTGGACGCGCTGCGACTCGACGCCGTGCACGCGCTGGTGGACAAGCGCGCCACGCACCTGCTGGAGGAGCTGGCCGCCGAGGTCGGCGAGCTGTCCGCGGCCGTGCGACGCCCGCTCACCCTGATCGCCGAGTCGGACCAGAACGACCCGCGGCTCGTCACCCCGCGTGAAGGTGGTGGCTACGGCGTGCACGCGCAGTGGTCCGACGACCTGCACCACACGCTGCACGTCCGCATCACCGGCGAGACCTCCGGTTACTACGCGGACTTCGCCGCGCCCGGCGCGCTCGCGAAAACGTTGCGCGAGGTGTTCTTCCACGCCGGAAGCTGGTCGTCGTTCCGCGAACGCACCCACGGCCGTCCGGTGGACACGCGCAAGGTGCCGGGCGACCGGTTCCTCGCGTACCTGCAGAACCACGACCAGATCGGCAACCGTGCCACCGGCGACCGGCTCTCGGCCACTGTCGCGCCGGGCCTGATCGCGGCCGCGGCCGCGGTGGTGTTCTGTTCGCCGTACACGCCGATGGTGTTCATGGGCGAGGAGTGGGCGGCGAGCACGCCGTGGCAGTTCTTCGCTTCCTTCCCAGACCCGGAGCTGGCCGAGGCCGTGCGCACGGGCCGGCGGCGCGAGTTCGGCCGCCACGGCTGGGGCGAGGCCGACGTGCCGGACCCGATGGACCCGGCGACCGTCGCGCGCTCGCGGCTCGACTGGTCCGAGCCGGAGCAGCCGGCGCACCAGGAGATGCTGCGGACCTACCGCACGCTGATCCGGCTCCGGCGCGAACGGCCCGAGCTGGCCAACCCGAGCCTCGACGGATTCGTCGTGCGGGCGGCACCGGACGATTCGTGGCTCGTGCTGCACCGCGGCGCACTGAGGCTCGTCTGCAACTTCGGCGAAACCACGGCGACCGTCCCACTGGCCGGGACGCCGGGGGAGGTCCTGGCGTCCTGGGACACGCCGGAGTTCGACCATGCCGGTGAATCCGTGCGGTTGCCTCCCGCGTCTTTCGTGCTGGTGGCGACCTCCTGACCGGCGTTTACGCGGGAAATCCGGCACTTTCCCCGGAAAGTTCAGCCGGGTAGCCGGACCCGCGGGACGGGCCGGTTTGGGAGGATCTCCCCATGGCAACACGACCCGCTTCCGACACCCAGGTCCTGGCCGGCCGCCCCTTTCCGCTCGGCGCTCACCCGGAAGCCGGAGGGGTGCGGTTCGCCGTAACCTCGGCGGTGGCCGACGCAGTGGAGGTCTGCCTCCTCGGTGACGACGGCACCGAGCGCCGCATCGAGCTGACCGAGCGGACGTTCGGCGTGTGGCACGGGCTGGTCCCGGGCGTCACGCCGGGGCAGCGCTACGGCTACCGCGTGCACGGCCCGTACGACCCGGGACGAGGGCTGCGCTGCAACCCGGCGAAGCTGCTCGTGGACCCATACGCGCACCGGATCAGCGGCCGGCTGACCGACCTCGCGGCCGCGCAGGGGTTCGTGGGCGACCCGGACCGCGGTCCCGCGTCCACTGTGGACTCACTCGGCAACGTGCCGCTGTCGGTGGTCACCTCGCCCGGCGGGCCGGACACGGGCGTGAGGCCCGAGGTGCCGTTCGAGGAGTCGGTGATCTACGAGCTCCACGTGAAGGGGTTCACCGAGCTGCACCCGTTCATCCCGGAAGCGCTGCGTGGCACCTACCTGGGTCTCGCGCACCCGGTGGCGATCGAGCACCTCACCCGGCTCGGCGTGACCACAGTGGAGCTGCTGCCGGTGCACGCGTTCGCCGACGAACCGTCGCTGGTGAGCGCGGGCCGGCACAACTACTGGGGCTACTCGCCGCTGGGCTACTTCGCCCCGCACCCGGGGTACGCGAGCGAACCCGGCCGCGAGATCGAGGAGTTCCGGACGATGGTGGCGGCGCTGCACGCGGCCAACATCGAGGTGATCGTCGACGTCGTGTTCAACCACACCTGCGAGGGCGGCCCCGACGGGCCCACGCTGTTCCTGCGCGGGCTCGACGCGCCGGCGTACTACCTGCACACCAAGCGCGGGCAGATGGCCGACATCACCGGCTGCGGCAACACCCTCGACTCGGGCTCGCCGACCGTGGTCCGGCTCGTCACCGACTCGCTGCGGTACTGGACGCAGGAGCTCGGCGTGGACGGCTTCCGGTTCGACCTCGCGAGCACGCTGGGCCGCCCGCGCGGCGGCATGTTCGACCGCGACTCCACCATGCTCACGGCCATCACCACCGACCCGGTCCTCTCGCGGTGCAAGCTCATCGCCGAACCCTGGGACGCGACGGGGGAGGGCTACCGCGTCGGCGACTTCGGCGCCCAGTGGGCCGAATGGAACGGCCGCTATCGCGACACCTTGCGCGACTTCTGGCGTGGGGTCACGGGTGTGCGCGACCTCGCGTTCCGGCTCTCGGGTTCGTCGGACCTCTACGACCACAACCTGCGCCGGCCGTGGCAGTCGGTCAACTTCGTGACCGCCCACGACGGCTTCACGTTGCGGGATCTGGTGTCCTACAACGAAAAGCACAACGAGGACAACGGCGAGGACAACCGCGACGGCACCACCGACAACCGCTCGTGGAACCACGGCGTGGAGGGCGAGACCGCCGACCAGTCCATCGTCGCGCTGCGCACCCGCCAGGCGCGCAACCTCTTCGCCACGTTGCTGCTGTCCACCGGCACGCCGATGTTCGTCGCGGGCGACGAGATGTGGCGGACCCAGGGCGGCAACAACAACGCCTACTGCCTCGACGACGAGACGTCGTGGGTCGACTGGACGCCCTCGGCCGCGTCAGAGCCGATGCTCGCCTTCGCCCGGCGCGTGGTGCGCCTGCGCGCGAGCAGCCCCGCGCTGCGCCAGCCGGAGTTCTTCGAAGGCCGCACCACGCCGACCGGCAAACCGGACCTCATCTGGTTCCGGCCCGACGGCGAGGAGTTCGACGAGATCGACTGGTTCGACGAGAGCCGCCGCACGCTGTGCATGTGGATCGACGGGTCCAACTCCCAGGCCCGCAACCGCGAGGGCGAGCTCGTCACCGACCACTCGTGGCTGCTGATCCTGCACGCCGGCGAGGACGATGTGGAGGTGGTGCTGCCCGGACCCGAGTACGGTGCCACCTACAAACCCACGCTCGACACGGGCACGGCCGACGGCAGCCCCGCGTACGTCGGGGTGCTGGAACCGAAGAGCCGCATCGTCGTGGCGGCCCGGTCGTTGCAGCTGCTCCGAGCGCCGCGGGACTTCGTGTCGGGCCCCCAGCCGCTTTAGCGCGGGGACCCGGCGGTCCCCGAGGTGCATCGATCAAGAGGTTTCGCAGAAATCGGTCAAGAGATCACTCTCACCTCGGATCGCCGGAATCCCCCTCGTCATCCGGATCGTTGGATGTTGAAATCCAGCGTGGCTATCCCCGAGGAGAAGTGCATGAGCGACGACGGCACCGGATCCGAGCCCGGTCTGCGTATCGGACTGGTCGCGGAGTCGACGAAAACCGAGACCCGCGTCGCGCTGACGCCGGACACCGTGCGCAAGGCCATCGGCCTGGGTTACCGCGTGCTGGTGGAGTCCGGGGCCGGCGTGCGATCGGGGTTCGACGACGAGGCCTACCTGTCCGCGGGCGCCGAGGTGTCGGCCGATCCGGTGTGGGACGCGGACGTCGTCGTCACCATCAACGCGCCCGACCCGGGCGAAATCGAGAACTTGCGCCCGGGCACGACCCTGGTGTCGATGCTGGCTCCGGCGCTGGAGCCGGACCGGCTGGCGGCGCTGGCCGCCCGCGGCGTCACGGCGCTCGCGATGGACGCGGTTCCGCGGATTTCGCGGGCGCAGTCTCTGGACGTGCTCAGCTCGATGGCGAACATCGCCGGCTACCGCGCCGTGATCGAGGCCGCGCACGTGTTCGGCCGGTTTTTCACGGGCCAGGTCACCGCGGCCGGGAAGGTGCCGCCGGCGAAGGTGCTGGTGGCGGGAGCCGGGGTCGCCGGGCTCGCGGCGATCGCCGCGGCCAACAGCCTGGGTGCCGTGGTCCGCGCGACCGACCCGCGGCCGGAGGTGGCCGACCAGGTCCGTTCGCTCGGTGGCGAGTACCTCGCCGTCGAGGTCGAGCAGGAGGCCAGTACCGACGGGTATGCGAAGGCGACCTCGGAGGCCTACGACCGGCGGGCGGCGGAGATCTACTCCGAGCAGGCCGCGGACGTGGACATCGTCATCACGACCGCGCTCATCCCTGGCCGGCCCGCGCCGAAGCTGCTCACGGCCGAGCAGGTCGCGTCGATGAAGCCGGGCAGCGTCGTCGTCGACATGGCCGCCGCGCAGGGCGGCAACGTCGCCGGCACCGAGGCCGGCGAGGTCGTGACGACCGACAACGGGGTCACGCTCATCGGCTACACGGACCTGCCGGGACGGCTGCCCACGCAGGCCTCACAGCTCTACGGCACCAACGTGGTCAACCTGCTGAAGCTGCTCACGCCCGAGAAGGACGGCCGGCTCGCCCTCGACTTCGAGGACGTGGTGCAGCGCGGGCTGACCGTGGTCCGCGACGGTGAGGTGTTGTGGCCGCCGCCGAAGGTGTCGGTGAGCGCGGCACCGCCGCCCGCACCCGCCCCGCAGGCTGCGGCACAGCCGGAGAAGCCCAAGTCGCCGTGGGCCCGGGCGGTGGTCGCGGTGATCGGCGCGGTGGTCCTGTTCCTGGCGTCGGCGTTCGCCCCGCCGGAGCTGGCCGGGCACCTGACGGTGTTCGTGCTCGCCATCGTGATCGGCTTCTACGTGATCGGCAACGTGCACCACGCGCTGCACACGCCGTTGATGTCGGTGACCAACGCGATCTCGGGGATCATCGTCGTCGGCGCGATCCTGCAGATCTCCGGCGGCGGGATCGCCACCACCATCCTGGCCGCCGCCGCCGTGCTGCTGGCCGCCATCAACGTCGTCGGTGGGTTCATGGTGACCCGCCGGATGCTGTCGATGTTCTCGAGGAGCTGAGTGACCAGTGCACGCTGAAACGTGGAAGTCGGCGGCGTACCTGATCGCCGCCTTGTTGTTCGTGGCCAGCCTCGCGGGGCTCGCCAAGCACGAGACCTCGCGCCGCGGGGTCTGGTTCGGGATCGCCGGCATGGCGATCGCACTGGTCGCGACCGCGGCCACCGCGCTGGGCCTGGCCTCAGGCCTCGGCATCACGCTGCTGCTCATCGCGCTCGTGATCGGCGCGGCGATCGGAGTGTGGCGGGCGCGCGTGGTCGAGATGACCGGCATGCCCGAGCTGATCGCGCTGATGCACAGCTTCGTCGGCCTGGCCGCGGTGCTGGTCGGCTGGAACGGGTTCCTCGAGGTCGAGGGGAACGACGCACAGACGGAGCTCGTGGGGTCGCTGCTGGGCATCCACCACGCCGAGGTCGTGATCGGCGTGTTCATCGGCGCCGTGACGTTCACCGGCTCGATCATCGCCTTCCTCAAACTGTCGGCGCGGATCCCGTCCAAGCCGCTGCAGCTGCCGGGCAAGAACGTGCTCAACCTCGGCGCGCTGGTCGCGTTCGCGGTGCTCACCGTGTTCTTCGTGATCACCCCCGCCACGTGGCTGCTCGTGGTGGTCACGGTGCTCGCGCTGGCGCTGGGCGTCCACTTGGTCGCCTCGATCGGCGGCGGCGACATGCCGGTGGTCGTGTCGATGCTCAACTCGTACTCGGGCTGGGCCGCGGCCGCGTCGGGTTTCCTGCTGGGCAACGACTTGCTGATCATCACCGGCGCGCTCGTCGGCTCTTCCGGTGCCTACCTGTCCTACGTGATGTGCAAGGCGATGAACCGCTCGTTCATCTCCGTCATCGCGGGTGGCTTCGGCGCGCCGGCGACCAGCGGCCCGGCGGAGGTCACGGGCGAGCACCGCGAGATCGACGCCGCCGGGGTGGCCGAGCTGCTGTCGAACGCGAGCTCGGTGGTCATCACGCCGGGTTACGGCATGGCGGTCGCGCAGGCGCAGTCGCCGGTGGCCGAGCTGACGCGGCGGCTGCGCGAGCAGGGTGTGAACGTCCGGTTCGGGGTACACCCCGTCGCCGGCCGGCTGCCCGGGCACATGAACGTGCTGCTCGCGGAGGCGAAGGTGCCCTACGACATCGTCCTGGAGATGGACGAGATCAACGACGACCTCGCCGACACCGACGTCGTGCTCGTGATCGGGGCCAACGACACGGTGAACCCGTCGGCCGCGGAGGACCCGGGCAGCCCGATCGCCGGCATGCCGGTGCTGCGGGTCTGGGAAGCCGGCAACGTCGTGGTGTTCAAGCGGTCCATGGCACCGGGCTACGCGGGCGTGCAGAACCCGTTGTTCTTCCGCGACAACAGCCAGATGCTCTTCGGCGACGCCAAGGAGCGGGTTCAGGACATCCTCGCCGCGCTCCCGGCCCGCGTCGGGTAGCACCCCGAGCAGTCCCGCCTGACACCCGCGCCGCCGGCTCCCGGAGCCGGCGGCGCGGTCGTGTTCGGAGCCCATTGTGGACAGTCGGGTGCGAACCACCGCGCGGCGACTCACGCCTGATTGTGAACGGCGCTCGACTTCCGTGTTACGGGAAAACCGCGGAAACCATGCGCGGGTGATTGTTCCGGCGTTCGAGTTGCGATCGAACCGAACGTGTGGGAACGGCGAAAACTTCGTCCGGCCGGAGCCGTTTCGCCCGACCGGGTGGCGGGTACAACCGTAAAAGGCCCCGCTGTCAAGGGCTTTGAGGGAATCAGGCACACTGACCGTGCTCGCGTTCGCGGGGGATCAGCGCAGTCAAAAGAGGGGCGTTGCCATGACCGGCCGGCTCGGTATCGACGACGTCAGCCCCACGGTCAGCTGCGGCCGGTACCCGGCCAAAGCCGTTGTGGGGGAACACTTTCCGGTGTCCGCGACGGTGTGGCGCGAAGGTCACGACGCCGTGTCGGCCACCGTCGCGTGGCGCGGTCCTGGCGACCGCGTGTCGCGGCAGACGCGGATGGCCGAGCGCGGCAAGGGACTGGACCTCTTCGCCGCGGTGATCGTGCCCGACACCGAGGGCCTGTGGACCTACCGCGTCGACGCGTGGAGCGACCCGTGGGCCACGTGGGAACACGCCGTGGAGGTCAAGATCGCGGCGGGGCAAGGGCCCGAGGACCTCGCCAACGACCTCGAGAACGGCGCGCGCCTGCTCGAGCGCGTGTCCCGCCGGCCCGAGCGCAGGGCCGAGCGCGCGTTGCTCGCCGGCGCAGCCACCGATCTGCGCGACGCCGGCCGCGACCTCGCCGAGCGCGTGGGCGCCGCGCTTTCGCCCGAAGTGCGTCACTTGATGCACGAATTCCCCGTGCGGGAACTGATCACCAAGGGCAAACCGCTGAAGCTGTGGGTCGACCGCAAGCGCGCGGCCTTCGGTTCCTGGTACGAGGTCTTCCCGCGTTCCACCGGCGGGGTCGACGAGTACGGCAACGCCGTCCACGGCACCTTCGCCACCGCCGCGCGTTCACTCGACCGGGTTGCGGACATGGGCTTCGACGTGGTGTACCTGCCGCCGATCCACCCGATCGGGCGAGTGAACCGCAAGGGCCCCAACAACACGCTCGTCGCCACGCCCGAGGACGTCGGCTCGCCGTGGGCCATCGGCGCCGACGAGGGCGGGCACGACGCGATCCACCCGGACCTCGGCACGTTCGAGGACTTCGACGCCTTCGTCGCCCGCGCCGACGAGCTCGGCATGGAGGTGGCGCTCGACCTCGCGCTGCAGGCCGCGCCCGACCACCCGTGGGTGCTCAAGCACCCGGAGTTCTTCACCACCCGCCCGGACGGCACGATCGCCTACGCCGAGAACCCGCCGAAGAAGTACCAGGACATCTACCCGGTCAACTTCGACAACGACCCGCGCGGCGTCTACGACGAGGTGCTCCGCGTCGTGCTCCATTGGGTGTCGCACGGGGTGCGCATCTTCCGGGTCGACAACCCGCACACCAAGCCGCCGGACTTCTGGGCGTGGCTCATCCAGTCGGTCAAGGACGCGCACCCGGACGTGCTGTTCCTGGCCGAGGCGTTCACGCGCCCGGCGCGGCTGTGGGGCCTGGCGAAGCTCGGCTTCACCCAGAGCTACACCTACTTCACCTGGCGTACGAGCAAGGAGGAGCTGACCGAGTTCGGGACCGACCTGGTCGAACACTGGAACGAGGGCCGCCCCAACCTGTTCGTGAACACCCCGGACATCCTCCACGAGTCGCTGCAGCACGGCGGCCCGGGAATGTTCGCGCTGCGGGCGGCGCTGGCCGCCACGCTGTCGCCGACGTGGGGCGTCTACTCCGGGTACGAGCTCTACGAGCACAAGCCGGTGCGCGAGGGCAGCGAGGAGTACCTCGACTCGGAGAAGTACCAATTGCGTCCGCGCGACTTCGAGCGGGCGCTGGCCGAAGGCCGCTCGCTGGAGCCGTGGATCACGAAGCTCAACACCATCCGCAAGACCCATCCGGCGTTGCAGGGCATGCGGACCCTGCGGTTCCACCACGTCGACAACGGCGCGCTGCTCGCCTACTCCAAACAGGACCCGGCGACCGGCGACACCGTCGTCACAGTGGTGAACCTCGATCCGCACGGTGCGCAGGAAGGCACCCTGTGGCTCGACCTGGAGTCGCTCGGCTTCGACTGGCACGAGCGGCTCATCGCCCACGACGAGGTCACCGGGGAGACCTGGGACTGGGGCCAGGCGAACTTCGTCCGGCTCGAACCGTGGCGTGCGGTCGCGCACGTGGTCGCGGTCCGACGCCGGCTCGCGGCATAGCCGTGCTTCTGGTTCCCGATCCGACCACAGCCACGGCGGGAACGGTTGCCACACGCAGTAACGCTCAGTTGGGTGCCCGCCTACTTTTGGTCGGATCGGGAACGGGGCCCTGAACGATTTTTTGCAGCCACCCTGCACGCACGGCACGCGGCAGGGACGATCGAACGTACCGCCGGAACGCGGGACGAGGTGGAGTTTGATGGACGACGAGAGCCGGCCCGACGCAGCTCTGGGCCTGGACGGTGTTCCGCACACGGGTGAGGCGATGACCGCCGAGGGCCTGCTCGTGGAACCGCAGGCCGACGAGTTCGCACACGCCGAAGCGGCGCCGCGCGACCCGCACTGGTTCAAGGGCGCCGTGTTCTACGAGGTGCTCGTGCGCGCCTTCACCGACTCGAACGGGGACGGCACGGGCGACCTGCGCGGCCTCGCGAGCCGGCTGGACTACCTGGAGTGGCTCGGCGTCGACTGCCTGTGGCTGCCGCCGTTCTACGCTTCGCCGCTGCGCGACGGCGGTTACGACATCAGCGACTTCCGCTCGGTGCTGCCGGAGTTCGGCACCGTCGAGGACTTCGTGTACCTGCTCGGCGAAGCGCACAAGCGCGGCATCCGGGTCATCACCGACCTGGTGCTGAACCACACCTCCGACGCGCACCCGTGGTTCCAGCAGTCGCGTTCGGACCCGGACGGCCCGTACGGCGACTACTACGTGTGGAGCGACGACGACTCGCGCTACGCCGACGCGCGCATCATCTTCGTCGACACCGAGACGTCGAACTGGACCTACGACCCGGTGCGCGGCCAGTTCTACTGGCACCGCTTCTTCAGCCACCAGCCGGATCTCAACTACGAGAACCCGGCCGTGCAGGAAGCGATGATCGACGTGCTGCGGTTCTGGCTCGACCTCGGCATCGACGGGTTCCGGCTCGACGCCGTGCCGTACCTGTTCGAGCAGGAGGGCACCAACTGCGAGAACCTGCCGCGCACGCACGAGTTCCTCAAGCACTGCCGCAAGGTCGTCGACGACGAGTTCCCCGGCCGGATCCTGCTGGCCGAGGCGAACCAGTGGCCCTCGGACGTGGTCGAGTACTTCGGCGACCAGGCGGTCGGTGGCGACGAGTGCCACATGGCGTTCCACTTCCCGCTGATGCCGCGCATCTTCATGGCCGTGCGGCGCGAGTCGCGGTTCCCGATCTCGGAGATCCTGCTGCAGACCCCGCAGATCCCGAGCGGCACGCAGTGGGGCATCTTCCTGCGCAACCACGACGAGCTCACGCTCGAGATGGTGTCGGACGAAGAGCGCGACTACATGTACTCCGAGTACGCCAAGGACCCGCGGATGAAGGCCAACATCGGCATCCGCAGGCGCCTGGCGCCGCTGCTGGACAACGACCGCAACCAGCAGGAGCTGTTCACGGCGATGCTGCTGTCGCTGCCGGGCTCGCCCGTTCTGTACTACGGTGACGAGATCGGTATGGGAGACAACATCTGGCTCGGCGACCGCGACGCGGTCCGCACGCCGATGCAGTGGACCCCGGACCGCAACGCCGGCTTCTCCTCGTGCGACCCCGGCCGCATCTACCTGCCGGTGATCATGGACCCGGTCTACGGCCATCAGGCCGTCAATGTCGAGGCCCAGTCGAACAACGCGTCCTCGCTGCTGAACTGGACCCGGCGGATGATCGAGGTGCGCAAGCAGCACCACGCGTTCGCCGAGGGCGACTTCGTGGACCTCGGCGGGTCCAACCCGAGCGTGCTGGCGTACAAGCGCGAGTGGCGTCGCCCCGACGGGTGCATGGACGTGGTGTTGTGCGTGAACAACCTGTCGCGGTTCCCGCAGCCGGTGGAGCTCGACCTGTCCGGTCACCGCGGGTCCGTGCCGGTGGAGCTCACCGGCGGGGTGCGATTCCCGGAGGTCGGTGAACTGCCGTACCTGCTCACGCTGCCCGGTCACGGGTTCTACTGGTTCCAGCTCCTCGAGCGGGAAGCCGAAGGCGAAATGAGGTGAGTGCCTTGACCGACCACGGGCACCTGGTGGAGCAGCTCGTCGCCGAGCTGCCGGCCTGGCTTCCGGCGCAGCGGTGGTTCGCGGGCAAGGACCGGCCGATCACGGCCGTCCGCGCGCTCGCGTCCACCGAGCTGGTCGAAGGCGACCCGCAGCTGCTGCACGTGGTCGTCGAGGTGGTGCAGGGCGAGCGGTCCGAGCCCTACCAGCTGCTGGTCGGGCGCCGTTCGCACCCGCCGGAGATCTCGTCGTCGGCGTGGCTCGGCGCCGATGGCGGCCTCAACTTCTACGAGGCGAGCGGCGACGCGGACCTCACCGC
The DNA here is from genome assembly GCF_040654155.1 of Amycolatopsis sp. NPDC050768. Lineage (NCBI taxonomy): Bacteria > Bacillati > Actinomycetota > Actinomycetes > Pseudonocardiales > Pseudonocardiaceae > Amycolatopsis > Amycolatopsis sp. NPDC050768. Next base: position 421,957 of record NZ_JBFAHL010000005.1, on the reverse strand, counting down.
GGTGCTGCTCGACCACATCGTTGCCGGCGACCGCGTCGGCCCACTGGTGTTCGAGCACGAGCCCGGCGCGCAGCTGACCGGCGGGCTGCGCGCGCGGCCCATCACCTCCGAGCAGAGCAACACGTCGCTGGTGTACGGCGGGCAGTACATCCTCAAGCTGTTCCGCAAGCTCAGCCCCGGGACGAACAAGGACCTGCTGCTGCACCGCGCGCTGCAGAAGGCGGGCTGCGAGCACATCGCCGAAGTCGTCGGCTCGATCACCGGCGAGCTCGCCGGTGAGCCGGCGACGATCGCGATGCTGCAGGTGTTCCTGCCCGACGCCGTCGACGGCTGGGCCATGGCCACCACGAGCGTGCGCGACCTGATGGCCGAGCCGGAGCTGCGCCCGGACGAGGTCGGCGGCGACTTCGCCGGCGAAGCCGAGCGCCTCGGCGCGGCGGTGGCGCACGTGCACACCGACCTCGCGGCGGCGCTGGGCGCGCACCCGGTGGACGAGTCCGAGCTCGCCCGCACGGTGGCGGGCATGACCGAGCGGCTCGACCGCGTCGCGCGCGACGTCCCGGAGCTGGCCGAGCACGCACCCGCACTGCACAAGGTGTTCGCCGCGCTGCACGAGCTGCCACCGGGCCGGCCGGAGATCTCGATGCAGTACATCCACGGCGACCTGCACCTGGGCCAGGTGCTGCGCACGGTCGGCGGCTGGCTGCTGCTCGACTTCGAGGGCGAGCCGGCCGCGCCGCTGGAGGAGCGGCACGCGCTGCGCTCGCCGCTGCGCGACGTCGCGGGCATGCTGCGCTCGTTCGACTACGCGGCCCGGCAGCTGCTGGTCGGGCAGCCGGAAGACCCGGCCACGACGGAGCGCGCGCTCGAGTGGGCGCTCCGCAACCGCACGGCTTTTTGCGACGGGTACGCCGGGGCCGCGGGCCCGATCGGCGACCCGCGCGAGCACGGAGAGCTGCTTCGTGCGTTCGAACTCGACAAAGCGGTGTACGAAGTGGCCTACGAGCACGCGAACCGGCCCGACTGGCTGGCCGTGCCCATGGCGGCGATCGCCCGCATCGCCCACGGAGGTGTGTGAAGACGTGAACGCGGTTTCCAGGGATCTGCCCGCGGCGGCTCCGTCCCCGCAGGACATCGACCGGCTGCTGGCCGGCTCGCACCACGACCCGCACTCGGTGCTCGGCGTGCACGCCCAAGGCACGGTGGGCATCGGCAGCACGAGCCCCGGCACCGTCGTGGCGCGCGCCTTGGTGCCGGGGGCGAAGTCCGTCTCCGTGCTGGCGGGAGACCGGCGGTTCCCGCTGGAGCGCGTGGCCGACGCGTTGTTCGCGGCCCCGCTGCCCGAGCACCCGGGCGACTACCGCCTCGAGGTCGACTACGACGGGCACACCGTGGTCACCGACGACCCGTACCGCTGGCTGCCCACCGTCGGCGAGCTCGACCTGCACCTCATCGGCGAAGGCCGGCACGAACGGCTGTGGGACGTCCTCGGCGCTCACGTGCGCGACTACGACACGCCCCACGGCGCGGTCGGAGGCGTGTCGTTCGCGGTGTGGGCGCCGACCGCGCGTGGCGTGCGGGTGATCGGCGACTTCAACGGCTGGGAGGGCCGCGGGCACGCGATGCGCTCGCTCGGCTCGTCGGGCGTGTGGGAGCTGTTCGTGCCCGACGTGCCGGTCGGCTCCTGCTACAAGTTCCGGATCCTCGGCGCCGACGGGCACTGGCACGAGAAGGCCGACCCGATGGCGTTCGCCACCGAGGTGCCGCCCGCGACCGCGTCGAAGGTCACGAAGTCGGCCTACACCTGGGCCGACGACGAGTGGACCGCGCGGCGCGAGGCGACGAACTGGGCCGACGCCCCGATGAGCGTCTACGAGGTCCACCTCGGCTCGTGGCGGCCCGGGCTGAACTACCGCGAGCTGGCCGACCAGCTCGCCGACTACGTGAGCGACACCGGCTTCACCCACGTCGAGTTCCTGCCCGTGGCGGAGCACCCCTTCGGCGGTTCGTGGGGCTACCAGGTCACCTCGTACTACGCGCCGACCTCGCGGTTCGGCTCGCCCGACGACTTCCGCTACCTCGTGGACCACCTGCACCAGCGGGGGATCGGCGTGCTCGTGGACTGGGTGCCCGCACACTTCCCGCGCGACATCTGGGCGCTCGCGCGCTTCGACGGCAGCCCGCTCTACGAGCACGAGGACCCGCGCCGCGGCGAGCAGCCCGACTGGGGCACGCTCGTGTTCAACTTCGGCCGCAACGAGGTGCGCAACTTCCTCGTGGCCAACGCGCTGTACTGGCTGGAGGAGTTCCACCTCGACGGCCTGCGCGTGGACGCCGTCGCGTCGATGCTCTACCTCGACTACTCGCGCAAGGACGGCGAGTGGCTGCCCAACGAGTACGGCGGCCGCGAAAACCTCGACGCCGTGCGGTTCCTGCAGGAGCTGAACGCGACCGTCTACAGGCGACACCCGGGTGTGGTGATGGTGGCCGAGGAGTCCACGGCGTGGCCGGGCGTCACGCGGCCGACGCACCTCGGCGGGCTCGGCTTCGGCTTCAAGTGGAACATGGGCTGGATGCACGACACGCTGCGCTACCTCGGCCACGAGCCGATCCACCGCGCGTACCACCACAACGAGATGACGTTCTCACTCGTCTACGCGTGGAGCGAGAACTTCGTGCTGCCGCTCTCGCACGACGAAGTGGTGCACGGCAAGGGTTCCCTGTGGCAGCGCATGCCGGGCGACGACTGGAACAAGGCGGCGGGCCTGCGTTCGCTGCTGGCCTTCATGTGGGCCCACCCGGGCAAGCAGCTGCTGTTCATGGGCGGCGAGTTCGGGCAGCCGCGGGAGTGGTCGGAGTCGCGCTCGCTCGACTGGCACCTGCTGGAGCAGCCGCTGCACCGCGGGGTGCAGGACCTGCTGCGCCGGCTCAACGACATCTACCGGTCCACGGCCGCGCTCTTCAGCGGTGACGTGCGGCCGGAGGGTTTCCAGTGGATCGACGCCAACGACTCGGCCGGCAACGTGCTGAGCTACCTGCGCATCGGCTCCGACGGCTCGCGGCTGGCGTGCATCGCGAACTTCGCGGGAGTGCCGCACCACGACTACCGCGTGGGCCTGCCCGCCGCCGGGCGCTGGACCGAGCTGCTGAACACCGACGCCGAGGTCTACGGCGGGTCCGGGGTCGGCAACCTGGGCGCGGTCGAGGCGGTCGCCAAGCCGTGGCACGGCCTGCCGGCGTCGGCGGTGCTGCAGCTGCCGCCGAACGGTGTCCTGTGGCTGTTGGAGGAGGCCACGGTTACCGCCTAGTGATGCTGTCGGAAAATTCCTCACGTTAATCCTTGCCGGTGAACAACCGGTCGGGTTAGCTTTGTTGTGATCCACAACAAACCCGGGGTGGCGCCGCCAGGCCGCCCCTCGAGTGACGAGGGATGACGACGATGAAGTCTCTGAAGACGTCTGCCCGGTGGCGGCTGCTGGCGATTCCGGCGGCATTGGCGGTGGCCGGCGCCGTGACGCTCACGGCGACACCGGCCGGCAACGCGGCTCCGGCGAGCCCGGCCGCCGCGTTCACCGACGACTTCGACGGGCCCGCGGGCAGCCCGGCCGACGGCTCGAAGTGGAACTACGAGACCGGCGACAACGTGAACAACCACGAGCGCGAGTGGTACACCTCCGGTGCGGCCAACGCGGCGCTCGACGGTCAGGGTCACCTGGTGATCACGGCGAAGAAGGAGAGTTCGGGCAACAACTGCTGGTACGGCCCGTGCGAATACACCTCGGCGCGGCTCAACACGTCCGGCAAGTTCTCCACGAGCTCCGGCCACGTCGAGGTCCGCATGAAGCTCCCGCGCGGGCAGGGCATGTGGCCCGCCTTCTGGATGCTCGGCGGCGGCAACTGGCCGACGGACGGCGAGATCGACGTCATGGAGAACATCGGCAAGGAGCCGAACACCGTGCACGGCACGATCCACGGCCCGGGCTACTCCGGCGCCAACGGCATCGGCGCGGCCTACAACGGGCCGAACTTCTCCGACGACTTCCACACCTACGCGGTGGACTGGTCCACGAACAAGATCGTGTGGTCGGTGGACGGCAACGCCTACGAGACGCGCACGCCGGCCGACCTGAACGGCAACAAGTGGGTCTACGACCACCCGTTCTTCCTCATCCTCAATCTCGCCGTGGGCGGCGACTGGCCCGGTGACCCGGACGGTGGCACGCAGTTCCCGCAGCAGCTCGTGGTCGACTACGTGCACGTGAGCTGAGCGTCCACTTCGGACGTTTCACCCGGGCGGTTCACGCCACCGGACGCCTCCGCGAATTCGGGCAGCGGCGGCGGGCGGAGATCAGGCGGGCGCGGATCTCCGCGGCTTCGCCCGGCTCGACTTGCGGCGAGCCGGGCGAAGCTCCGGAAACCCGGCCGCCCGGGGTGATCAGACCTGGCCCGGGCCGGGGTTTTCCGTTGCGGCGGCAGGAAACCCCGGCTCGGGCCGGAACCACGTCCGCGGTTCTCTGGACCTAAAGCCAGCCGCGAGCTTTCGCGTTCATGCCGGCCTGGAACCGGGTCGTGGCGTTGAGCTCGGTCATCAGCCGCTGCACCCGCCGCTGCGTGGTGCGGGGGCTCCAGCCGAGGGCGCGGCCGATGCCGGCGTCGGTCTGACCGGCGGCGAGCAAGGTGAGCAGTGTCGTCGTTTCGGGATCGCGATCCGGGGCCGGGTCGGTGAAGGCCTCGCCCATCGGCACGGCGCGGTCCCACTCCGCTTCGAACAGCGTGACGAGCGCGTCGAGCAGGGCCGAGGCGTGGATGATGTAGGCCGCGTCCACGACGTGCGGTGACGAGCTGATCGGGATCACCGCGACCTCCTCGTCCGCCATCACCATCTTGATCGGCAGCTGCGGGCGCACGCGCGAGCGTTCGCCGTGGGTGCCGCTGACGAGGATGTCGTTCTGCAGCCGGCCGGGGAAGGCGATCGCCTCGCGGTCGTAGATCACGCGGAAGACGATGCCGGCCTTGAGCCGCTGCCGTTCCAGGTCGAGGTTCTCCCCGGGCACGCTGACGTACGGCGGCCGGTCGAACCCGCGGATCTGCGTGCGGGCCTCGTCCTGCAGCCGTCGCACGCGGACGTCGATGTTCTCCGCGCCGGTCACGACCTCGACGAGCTCGGCGGGGTGGGTGAACCGGCTGGCTTCGCGGTGCACGGCCATGAGGTCCTCGATCGCCGCGCGGGCGCTGCGCAGCTCGGCCGCGCGTTCGGCCGCGAGCGCACCCAGTGCGATGTCGGGGGCCGCGGCGAGGTAGCGCGGGGGGCGGCCGGGCACCCGGCTCGCCATGCCGCTCGCGGTGAGCCGCGAGAGCGCCCGCGCCACCTGCTGGGCGGAAAGTCCGCATTGTTCCACCAGGTCCACGGCCCGAGTGCGCGGATGGCCGAGCAGTGCCGTGTAGACACGCGCGTCGGTGGCCGGGACGCCGAGCGCGTCGAGGTCCCGCAGCTGCTGGCGGGAACCCGCCACCTGGCGACTATTGGTCATGGTGGCTATCTTGCGCCACCGCTGCCACGGCTGGGAAATTGATCCGATCACTGGCCGACCGCACAGTGTTTCCCCGCCAACGACCCTGTGAACTCCCCGTCCCCCCGACCCGAAAGGGAGCCAGGTGCCCCGCGCCCGAACGATCCCGTTTCGCCGTGTCCTGACCGCTGTCACCGCAGCCGTGACCCTCACCGGTCTCGCTGTCGCACCGGCCACCGCCGCACCCGAGCCCGATCAGCCACCACCGTCGAGACACGTCGCGATGCCCGACGGCGGCGCCATCACCGTCGCCCCCGACGGCACCGCGACCCGCGCCGACGCCCACGGCAAAACGCTCGGCAAGACCGTGCTCGCGCTGCCGCAGGGCACTTCCGCCCTCGGCTCGCTGGCCCCGACCGACGACGCCGTGCGCGCCGCCTTCACCCAGGGCGCCACGCCCGAGCAGCCGAGTGACGTCCTCGTGCAGCTCGCCGCGTCCACCGCCGTGACCGGCGCCCCGCTCGCGGCCGGTCGCCGCGCGGCCAAGACGTCGGACAACGGCGTCAACGCGGCCCTGTCCGCGGTCGGCGCGACCTCCGTCGAACCGGTCTTCCCCGACGCCACCGACGTGCCCGCGCTGGCCAAGACCGTGCTCGTGCACCTGGCCGACAGCTTGCACACCGATGCCGCCGTGCAGAAGCTCGCCGCCACGCCCGGTGTGGTGAGCGCGCAGCCCGACCGTCGCGTTTCGGCGATGTCCACCGGCCCCGTGCCCTTGCCCCAGCCGGCAGTCAAAGCGGCGAAACTGCCGCAGGCGCACCAAAAGCCGCCGACCGGCCTGCCCTCGAACTACGGCGTGACGTCGTCGGCGCAGAGCTACCTCAACGCGGGCGGCACCAACGCCCTCGGCGCGTACAGCCTGCTGCACGGGAAGCTCCCGGGCAGCGGCGAGATCATCACCAACGTCTCCCTCGGTGACCTCACCGACCAGGGCATGGCCGACGCGGGCGACACCTACGTCCGCAACTACGGCCCGACCACGGTCGTGCAGGGCGGCCAGCGCTACCTCGACGTGCCGTCGATGCCGCTGATCCCCACCTACACCGCCGACTCCTCGGGCCGGCTCGACCCGCTCGGGTCTGTGGAGAACGAGGATCCCGCGCTCGGCGAGGTGCTGCTCGACTTCGGCGTGATGGCCCCGCTGCCGCACGACGCGCAGCGCGCCGGCGCCCAGGGCGACGGCTTCACCGACCTGCTCGGCATCGCGCCCGGCGCGCAGTACCGGCTGGTGGTGCCGCAGGAGCCGACGCTCGACCAGATCTCCGTGGCGCTGCTGGCCGCCGCGCGCCAGACGCCGCGGCCGGACGTGATCACCGCGAGCCTCGGCGTCGGCACCGACAGCGCGGGCTTCCCTGGCCGCTACCTCGAAGACGACCCGGTGGCGCAGGCCGTGATCTCGACGATCGTGAAGCAGTACCACATCGTCGTCACGATCTCCTCCAACGACGGCACGCGCCTCTACACCCCGGCCGCGGTCGGCCCGGACGGCGGCAGCACGCCCACCGACGTGACCAAGGACGCCCGCGACACCACGGACATCGCGGACGACCAGTTCTCCACCACACCGACGAAGGTGGTCGACAGCGGCGCGATCGCGGTCGGTGGCACCACGCTGGACGACACGCTCGCCGTGCCGCAGCAAGCCGGTGGCGCGGCCGCGCACAACCCGACCTTCGCCACCACCCGCACCGACGGGGCCGGGAACTTCTCCTCGGGCTTCGGCACGCGCGTGGACGTTTCCGCGCCCAGCGACGGCATCCTCGTCGTGGAGCACACGCAGCGCGGCGGCGCGCAGGACGTGACGCCGGTGCTCAACGGCGGCACGTCGGCGTCCGCGCCGATGACCGCGGCCGCGGCGGCGGTGGTGCTGCAGGCGGCGAAGCTGGCCGGCCGGTCACTGAGCCCGGCCGACGTCCGGTCGGTCCTGCAGCACACGGCGCGGCCGGTCGCGTCACCGCCGCAGATGGACCGCCCGGTGACGGTCGGTCCGCAGATCGACGTGACCGCGGCCGTGCAGTCGGTGCTCGGTGATCGTCGTGGTGACCCGGCGATCACGAGGGTTTCCGTAGCGCACCGCGTGACGGTGGGCGGGCTCGGCGGTTCCTTCACCGAGAACGCCGACGGCGGCCGCATCGACCTCGACACCGGTGGCACGGGGGAGGGGCTGGTCGGCCCGGTCACCGTCGGCGCCGACGTGGTGGGTGCTCCGGCGAACGCGACCTACGCGGTGAAGATCCACGGCCACGAGTTCACCTCGGCCGTGCCCGCCGTGCGGCTGAGCCCGAAGGAAATCCTGGCGGCAGCGGGACTTCCCGTAGTGTCCACAGAGGACCGCTCGGTGCCCGTCACCTTCGAGGTCCGCTCGGGGCACCGCGTGGTGGCGTCGGCAGCGCAGACGCTCACCCTCGGCCCGACCGACGGCACCTACGCCGAGGCGCTCGCCCCGGTGGCGCCGGCGACCGTGGCCGTGGGCAAGGACGTGCGGGTGCACTACGACCTCACCGGCGTGCGGAACCTGTCGAACCCGCAGGTGGTCGTGTCCACGCTGGGGCACTGGAACCCGGTCAGCGCGCCGCTGTTCGGCACGGGGTTCGTCGCGCCGATCACCGCGACCTCCGGTGACGTGGTCGTGCCGGCTTCGGCTTTCGCCGGCGGCGCCGGGATCTACGGCATCGGGATCGTGCAGCGTTCGGTGACCGGCACCGCCGGTGACCCGACGTACGGCGAGTTCACCGCGATCCGCGTCGGTGGCGCGGCGCAGCGGCCCGACGCGCCGATCCTCACGGCGGGAGGGACTTCCGGGCACTTCGCGGAGATCACCCGGGCCGCGCCGGCGTTCTCGCTCGGCTACGACGTGCGCGGCGTGCCGGGTGCGACCGGTGCGGCGGTGGAGGTGTCGGCTCCCGCGCCGACGTTGTACAACTCGCTCAACACCGTGACCAACGCCAACGGCGACCGGCGCGACCAGGGTGGCCCGAGCGCGGGATCCGTTGCTTATCAACAGCTCCCGGCGCGCAACGGCGTCGCGAAGCTGGACGCGGTGAAGCTCGGGCTGGGTGGTTCGGTGGCGTACGACGTGCGCGTGCTCGCCACCGATAGCCACGGCAAGGTGCTCGGCCAGGCGTCGCCGACGTCGTTCCTCGCGGTCGACGACGGCTACGCACCCGGCAACACCGTGGTGACGAGTTTCGCCGCGGCGGTCCAGGGAATGTCGTACGCCGCGCTGCGCACGCCCGGCGGTGGTGAGTCGGTGCAGGAGTACGACGCCGTGAAGGGCACGTACGGGCGGGTTCTCACGTCCGACGCGTCCGGCGACGGCGGCTACCAGGTGCTCGGCGCGGACGCTTCGGCGCACCGGCTGGCGTTGCTGCACTTCACGAACGCCGGGTGGACGCTGGAAACGTACGACACCACGTCGTTGCAGCGGGTGGCTTCCGTGACCGCGGACGGCTACTCGGTGCAGGGCGGCCGGGTGGACGCGACCCGGCACCGCGTGGCGATCCTCGCCAAGCGGACGGCGGACAACACCGACTTCGTCCTGCCGCTGACGCTGGCCGACGGCGCGCTCGGCACGCCGCTGCTCGCGGACCCGCCGGGTGCCGTGGCGGGCGCGTTCAAGATGATCGAGCTCGACCAGGCCACCGGGCTGGTCTACCTCGCCCGCACCGGCGGCGGCCCGATCTGCTTCGGCGGCGGCGCGGCCTCGATGGCGAGCGTCGACCTCGACTCGGGCGCGACGACCTTGTCGGGCGCGGGCAGCATCTGCGCGAACGCGATGGCCTACGACGACGGCGCGAACAAGCTGTACCAGCTGGTGTACCGCTCGGTGAGCCTCAACATCGTCGGCACCACCTCGCTGGGCTCGATCGCGGGCGACACGCTGACGGCGGGGGACTCGTACACCGTGCGCCAGCAGCAGGCGGCGTTCCTCGCCGTGGACGGGGTGCACCACCTCGGCCTCGTCGCGTTCCGCACGCCACCGGTGATCTCGCAGTTCGGCAAGGTGGGCGGCGTGATCACGGACAACAACGCGACGAGCCAGCTTGCGGTGATCGACCTGGCGACCGGCAAGCAGCTGTCGGTGGTGTCCGGGCTGAACTTCGTATCGGGCCCCTTCGGCGGCGAATACAACTCGCTCACCGAACGCTCGGTCCAACTCGACCCGGCGACGCGCACGGGCTGGGTGCCTTCGTACGACGGGAGGCAGCTGCAGCAGTTCCGGTACTGAGGGTTTGGTGATTGCGGTTTGGTGATTGCGGCGGGGCCGGTCCGAAATGGACCGGCCCCGCCGTGGTGCGGGTGGACAGAACGGGTGGCTTCCGGGTCGGCCGGCGGTTGGCCGCGGATCGGTGTGGCCCGGACCCGAAGGCCGCGCGGTTCGTGCTCGCTCGGTGTGGGCGCGCCGGACGCGTGCCTTCGTGGACCAGCCGTTCGCCGTGATCCGGCGACGCGGGTTAGATCGGGATCATGAACGGAGCTTTGGCGGGCAAGATCGCGGTGGTCACGGGCGCGACCCGGGGCGTGGGCAAGGGCATCGCCCTCGAGCTGGGTGCGGCGGGGGCGACGGTGTACGTCACGGGCCGCACCGCCGAACCCGGGCCGTTGCCCGGCACGCTCGCCGAGACGGCCGCCGAGGTGACCGCCCTGGGCGGCACCGGCATCGCCGTGCGGTGCGACCACCACGACGACGCCCAGGTGGAGGCGGTCTTCGCGCGCGTCGCCGAGGAAGCCGGGCGGCTCGATGTGCTCGTGAACAACGTCTTTTCCGCGCCCGACATGGCAGCCTGGCTGAACCGGCCGTTCTGGGACCTGCCGCTGACTGCGTGGGACGAGGTCCTCGGCATCGGCGCACGCTCGCACTACGTGGCGAGCGTGTTCGCCGCCCCGCTCCTCTTCACCGCGGGCGGCGGCCTGATCGCCAACATCTCGTCCTCGGGCGCGGCGGCGTACCAGCAGAACACCGTCTACGGCGTCGGCAAAGCCGCGGTCGACAAGATGACCGCCGACATGGCGCTGGAACTGCGCGACCGCGGCGTCGCGGCCGTCTCGATCTGGCCGGGCCTCGTGCGCACCGAACTGCTCGCCTTCGCCGGCCGCGCCACCCGCGCCGGCCGCACCGTCCTGGACATCCCGGGCGCCGGCGAGTTCGACCTCGCCGCGGCGGAGTCCCCGCGCTTCGTCGGCCGCGGCGTCGCGGCCCTCGCGGCGGACCCCGCCGTACTCACCCGCTCGGGCCGTGTCCACACCACCACGGACCTCGCCACGCACTACGCCTTCACCGACCTCGACGGCACGCTGCCGGGTGAGGTCGCCGCGTCCTGACCCGACGTCGGCGTTGGGCGGTTGCTTTGGTGTGCCGTCGCGCGAGGTGCGGGGTGGGCTGTCGCGTCTTGGCGGCCACTCGTCGGCTCGGCCGCGCCGGTTCGTCGGGCACAGTTCGCCGCATCGGCCACGTGCGCCGGGCGAAACAGCTCGGCCTCGCTCGTGAGGGGTCCGCGGGGCGCGTGCTCTGGACCGCAGCCGAGACGGGTCGCCGGGCTCGCCGAAGCCACCGTCCCTGGGAACTTTCCAGGGACGGTGGCCGTTTTGTCACCCGCCGATCCGAGGGCCGACCTCCAGCAAACGCCGCCTCACGGCCGAAAAGGGCCGGGCGAAATAACCCTCATTGAGCTGGTTTGACCGAAAAATCCCCGACATACGGCGACAGATCCCCGCAGGTTCACCGCACGGGCCGAGAGGAACACCACTCTCGACCTTCGCTTAGGTTTGCCTAAGCTCACCTTGCCCGACCTGCCGGGCAGTCCTCTTGAGTCCGGAAAGGACCTTCGCCGTGAGTACCCCTGTCACTCAAGCCGCGCCTGTCGCGGGTTCCGTGTCCCCCACCTTCCGGCGGCTGCACGCCGCTGCCGTCGCCCGGATCGTGTTCGGCGTGGTGTGGGCGATCGACGCCACGTTCAAGTGGCTGCCGGGCTTCGTGCACGGCCAGACGCTCGGCAAGGAGCTGGGCAAGGCCGACAAGATCACCATCCCTGTGGTGCACCAGTGGCTGGAGCTGTGGCACACCGTCGCGAGCTGGAGCCCGGCGGCGTTCGCCGTGGGTACCGCGGTGATCGAGACGCTGATCGCGCTCGGGCTGATCTTCGGGGCGTTCTCGAACCTCGTGTTCATCGGGAGCGCGGTGTTCTCGTTCGGCATCTGGTCGGCGGCCGAAGGCTTCCACCTGCCGTGGGACGCGCCGGGCATGACGGACCTCGGCCCGTCCGTCGGCTACATCTTCGCCTCGCTCGGCCTGTACTACGCGGCCGCCGGCTCCGTGTGGAGCGTGGACACGGTCCTGCGGCCGAAGCTCGGCAAGCTCTCCTGGCTGGCCGCCAAACCGGCCACCGTCTAGTCCGAGCCGCCGCCGGACCGCTCGTGGCCGAGGTCGAGCAGCTCCTCGAAGAACCCCCCGATCCGCCGTTCGCGGTCGACGAGGTGGACCTCGAGGATCCAGTGCGACGTCTGCCCGTTGCGGTCCGGCCGGCGCATCGGCCGGTCGCTGCCCGGCGCGATGTAGGACTCGATCCGCTCGCCGTCGATCGTCTCGTGGGGGAACTGGCCGACGAGATGCCCGGAGTGCGCGCCGCCGAACTCCCAGCCGGCCTCGGCGGCGAGCTTGGTGACGTGGTCGTACAGCTCGGCGCCGGTCACGTCCGGGTGGGCCTCGAAGTACTCGCGCCCGGCCTGCCACACCACGGGCAGGCTGTCGCGCAGCCGCAGCTTCACAGGGTCGTCGCCGAGCACGAACGTCCGCCCGAAGTCCGCCTCGAACTCCTCGAAGATCGGCCCGAAGTCGACGAACACGATGTCGTCCTCGGCGATCGCGCGGTCGGGCGGGTTCTCCCGGTACGGCCGCAGCGTGTTCTCGCCCGCTCGCACGATTCGCTTGTGCCAGTAGCGGTCCACGCCGAACAGTTCGGCCGCGAGGTCGCGCACCGCGTTGCTCGCCTCGGTCTCGCGCACGCCGGGCGCGAGCAGCCCGCGCCGCTCGACCTCTTCGAACAGCTCGACGGCCTTGGCCTGCGCGTCCAGCAAACGCGCCGCGCGTCGTGCCTCGTCCTCGATCAGCTCACCCATGCCCCTGACGGTAACCACCGCCGCGCGCGGCCACCAGGCGAGTCCGATTTGGGCGCCTGCGGGAGGAATCACCCGATCCGTGGCCGAACCTGGGAGAACTCCACAGGTTTCCCACGGAGCCCGGCAAGGAAAATCTCAGGTACGGGGTGTGTTCTGGTCGAGGCGGTAGCCAGGAGCGGGACGAGGCTGGAGCGGGAACATGAGCGAACAGGAGCCGGGGTCGACCGGTGAGCAGACCGGCGGTTGGCCGTACGGACACGGTGACCAGACCCAGCCGGGCGCGTACGGGCAGTACGGACAGCCGGGTGCAGCGGGTCAGCCGGGCACGCCGGGTGCAGCGGGTCAGCCGGGCACGCCGGGCGCGGCGGGTCAACCGGGCACGCCGGGTCAGCAGGGTCACTACGGCCCCTACGCCGGCTACAACCAAGGCTGGGCACCGCAGGGTGCGTGGGGCCAGCACCCGGGCACCCAGCAGTTCCCGCAGACCCCGTACCACCGGCCGCCGCGGCCGATGCGCAGCGCGGCGATCGCTGTCGGCGCCATCGGGCTTTCGGTGGTGCTCGGCCTGGGCATCGGGCACTTCGTGTGGACGCCCGGCTCGGAATCCGCCGGGGGCAACCAGAGCTTCGGGTCCGTGGCTCCTCCCGGGGGCACGTCGAGCACGTCGATCGACCCCAACGGGATCGCGACGAAGGTCGACCCGGGCCTGGTCGACGTGAACACCGAGCTCGGCTACCAGAGCGCCGCCGCGGCGGGCACCGGCATCGTGCTGACCTCCGACGGCGAGATCCTCACCAACAACCACGTCGTCGAAGGCGCCACCAGCATCAAGGTGACCGACATCGGCGACGGCAAGACCTACACCGCCTCCGTGCTCGGCTACGACCGCAGCCACGACATCGCGGTGATCAAGCTCAACGGCGCCTCCGGCCTGAAGACCGCGACGCTCGGCAACTCGTCCGCGGTCGCGGTCGGCGACGCCGTGGTCGGGATCGGCAACGCGGGCGGCGCCGGCGGCACCCCGGCCGTGGCGGCCGGCAAGGTCACCGCGCTGAACCAGTCGATCACCGCGTCGGACGAGTCCGCCAGCTCGTCGGAGCAGCTCACCGACCTGATCCAGGTCGACGCCGACATCCAGTCCGGCGACTCCGGCGGCCCGCTGGTCAACGCCAACGGGCAGGTGATCGGCGTCGACACCGCCGCGTCGCAGGGATTCCAGTTCAACGGCGGCCAGGGCCAGGGCGGGCTCGGCCGCGGCCGCGGCGGGCTTGGCCAGGGGCAGGGCGGACTCGGGCAGGGAGGTCTCGGGCAAGGCGGTCTCGGGCAGGGCCAAGGCGGTCTCGGCGGCCTCGGCCAGGGCGACGGCGGTCTGGGCCAGGGGCAGGGCCAGGGCGACGGCGGTCTCGGCGAAGGCGACGGCCAGCAGGGCACCTCGGGCGGGCACCAGGGCTTCGCGGTCCCGATCAACCAGGCGATCGACCTCGCCCACCAGATCATCGGCGGCAAGTCGTCCGACTCCGTCCACATCGGACAGAGCGCCTTCCTCGGCGTGTCGGTGAGCGACGCCGGCCAGGCGCAGCAGTCCCCGGGCGGGCTCGGCCAAGGTCAGGGACAGGCGCAGGGCGGCCAGGCCCAGGGCGGCTCGACCGGCGCTCAGATCCAGGACGTCGTCGCGGGCGGCCCCGCCGCCTCGGCCGGCCTCGCGGGCGGCGACGTGATCACCGCGGTCGACGGCAAGGCCGTCGACTCGGCGACCGCACTCACCACCCTCATGGACACTCACCACCCGGGCGACAAGCTCACCATCACCGTGGTGGATCAGACCGGCCAGCAGCACGACGTCTCCGTGACCCCGGTCAACGGCCCGGTCGGCTGACCTCGAGCACATCAGGAGGGGTTCCGGTCCATCACGGACCGGGACCCCTCTCGTCGTTTCGGCGGCAACTTCGCTGGCGGTCGCCCGGCGCGCACGGCATGTCGGTGACACCGGCAGGTCGGGTCGGCTGGGCGCAAGCACGCCAGGCGGGGCTCACGACCGCGGACCGGGATCCCTCCGCCGTGCAGCAACTAATTCCTCTCGGAACGAGGGAGGGGTGTCATGGACCGCGGAATGATCCACCCCGTGGCAGTCGCCAGGTGCAGGACGGCATGTTGGTGACGCCGGTCGGTCCGGGCGGCTGAGCGTAAGCACACCAGGAGGGGCTCCGGCCATCGCGAACCGGGACCCCTCCCGCCGTCGCGGCATTACCTTCCTCCCGACGCGAGCGAGCGCGCGAGGGAGGGAAGAAGCCCCCATGAACCGCAAATGGCTCACCCCGTTGCTGCTGGCGGTCGCCGGCTGCAGTACCAGCACAACCGGCCAGGCACACCCCGCCGGTGGGGCACTGCCGAACGCGGCCGACGGGCGGAACTACGCCGCCTGCGCCGACGGCAACTGCGAAGTGCTCGTGACGAAGCCGGTCGACCTTCCGGCCGGTGGGCGCGGCAACGTCGACACGCTGGCGATCACCCGCATCGGGCCCGGCGGTGTGGACTACGAGCTCAAGGGCGCGCACGGCAGCGGCTCCGGGAACCTGACCACCGGCTGTGTCTCGACGTTCTACGAGGGTGGGGGCGGGTCGGCGTGCTACTCCGGTGACGTGCCGCAGCCGGATGCGCAGACCGGGGTGCTCGCGGTGCGGCTGACGGGGGCGTCGGCGGTCGGGGCCGTGGTGCAGCTGGTTTCGGGGCCGCCCGGGCCGCCGCCGGAGTCACTCGTGCCTCACATTCCCGGTTTCGGAGGCTGAGCGCGGCCTATTCTCTTCTGCGGCACCGTCGCCGAAGCCGGGAGAGGAATCCGTGGACTCCATCAGCACCCTGTCGTACGAGCCGCTCACCCCGACCGCCTACCTCGACCGCGCAGCGGCCGCGCACGGGGAGCGGATCGCCGTGGTCGACGGTGAAGACCGCTGGACCTACACGGAGCTGCACGAGCGATGCCGCCGGCTGGCCGGGGCATTGGCGCCGCTCGCGGACGGGCGGCCGGTGGCCGTGCTGGCGCCCAACACCCACGTTCTCCTCGAGGCCAACTTCGGGGTGCCGTGGGCGGGCGTGCCGCTCGTCGCGGTGAACACGCGGCTCGCGGCGCGGGAGATCGCCTACATCCTGGAGCACTCGGGGGCGGCGGTGCTGGTGCACGACCCGGTGTTCGACGAGCTCGTCGAGGACGCCGTCGGGCTGCTGTCCGAAACCGCGCCGCGCCGGATCCGCACGGGTGAGGAGTACGAACGGCTGCTCGCGGCCGCCGAGCCGCTGGCGATCACGCCCGAGGACGAGCGGTCCGTGCTGTCGATCAACTACACCTCCGGCACCACCGGCCGGCCGAAAGGCGTGCTCTACAGCCATCGCGGCGCGTACCTGCAGGCGCTGGCGATGGTCGGGCACACCGGCCTGTCGCCCTCGGCCGTGCACCTGTGGACGCTGCCGATGTTCCACTGCAACGGCTGGTGCTTCCCGTGGGCGGTCACGGCGGCCGCGGCCACGCACGTGTGCCTGCCGAAGGTCGAGCCCGCCCGGGTGTGGCAGCTCATCCGCGAACAGGGCGTGACGCACCTCAACGGCGCGCCGACGGTGCTGTCGATGCTCGCCTACGCCCCGGAAGCGGCACCGGTCGAGACGACGGTGCGCGTCGCCACCGGGGGAGCGCCGCCGTCGCCCGCGATCCTGCGGCGCATGAGCGAGCTCGGCTTCGACGTGACGCACCTCTACGGCCTGACCGAAACCTACGGCCCGGCGATGATCTGCGACTGGCGCCCGGAGTGGAACGCGCTCGACGAGCAGGAACAGGCGCGGCTCAAGGCACGCCAGGGCGTGGGCAACATGATCTCCTGCACCGCCCGCGTGATCGCCGACGACGGCACCGACGTGCCCGCCGACGGCGCCACCGTCGGCCAGATCGCCTTGCGCGGCAACAACGTCATGCTCGGCTACCTCGACGATCCCGAAGCGACGCGCGCCGCCGTTCCCGACGGCTGGTTCCGCACCGGCGACCTCGGCGTCGTGCACCCGGACGGCTACGTCGAACTGCGCGACCGCAGCAAGGACGTGATCATCTCCGGCGGTGAGAACATCGCGTCGGTGGAGGTGGAACAGGCGATCGCCGAGCATCCGGCCGTGCTGGAGGTGGCCGTGGTCGCCGTGCCGGACGAGCGCTGGGGCGAGGTGCCCGCCGCGTACGTGACCTTGCGCGACGGCGAGAGCGCCACGGAGGCGGAAATCGTCGAGTTCGTGCGCGAGCGGCTGGCGCGGTTCAAGGCGCCGAAGTCGGTGACGTTCGGGGACCTGCCGAAGACGTCGACCGGGAAGATCCAGAAGTACGTGCTGCGCGAAAAGGCCTGGGCCGGCGTGGAGCGACGCATCCAGTGAACACCTCAGCCCAGCCGGTAGAAGCGCCACATGTCGTGGTCGATCGGCAGGGTCTCGACGCGGTCGAACCCGGCTTCGCGCGCATACGCCTCGACGGTCGAGCGGCGGATCGCGGTGCCGGTGGCGGCCGAGCTCGGGCTGCTCATGCTGTCGGGCAGGCAGATCGACACGCTGAAGCCGTACATCAGCCGCTCGACGGCGTCGCCGGGTGCGGTGAACTCGTCGGCGACCTTCATGTCGGCCACGAGCACCGTCCCGCCGAGGCCGCGCATCGCCGCGAGCGCGCGGACGGGGTAGGGCAGGTCGTGGAGGCATTCGAAGGCCATCACGAGGTCGTACGGCTCGGCCTCGACCGTGCCGATGTCCTGGCGGTGCACGGTGATCCGGTCGGCGAGGCCGGCTTCGGCGACGTTGGTCCGGGCGAGATCCACTGAGGCTTGGTCGAGGTCGTACGCGTCGACGTGGGTCTGGGGGAACGCGCGCGCCAGGGCGATCGCCGCCCAGCCGCCACCGCAGCCGATGTCGGCGACGCGCGACGGTCCGTCGGCCAGGCGCGCGAGCACGTCGGGCATCGCGGGCAACCACTGGGGCGCCAGCAGGTGCAGGAAACCCGGACGGTTGAGCGCCGCCTGAGATTCGCGCATGTCGGCGCCGTAGCCTGCCCACGGGAAGCCGTGGCCGGTGCGGAACGCCTCCGCGACCTCGGGCACGTGCCCGGCGGCGCTCACGAGCTGGCGCGCGAGCGGGCTGAGGTAGGCGAGTGAGTCCTGGTCGGCGAGCACCGTCTCGGCGCCGGGGGCGAAGCGGTAGTGCCGTTCGGTGTCGGTGCCCGTGACCTCCAGGAACCCCGACACCGCCTGCTGTTCGAGCCATTCGCGGGCGCATCGCTCGTCGGTGCCGGTCGTCTCCGCGAGCTGGGCGGGCGTGCGGTCGCCGCCGGCGAGGGAGCGGTAGTAGCCGAGGCGGTCGCCGAGCGCGATGGCGATGACGTCGGAAGTCGCGACGGCGGCGTCGAACACGCGCGCGGCCATGGCTTCAGCGGGGTCTTCGGGCATCACCCAGTATTCGCAGAGCGGTCCGAACCGGACAACGACGGGCTTTTCACCGGGGCCCGGGCTCGTGGCCCGGGCCCCGGCGGTGATCAGCGGGCGATCGCGCTGAGCAGTTCGGCGTTCGTGGTGTCGCCGGAGAGCTCCCACGCGAAGACGCCACCGAGCCCCTGCGACTTCGCGTAGCCGGCCTTGGCCGACGCCGTCGCGGGGGTGTCGTAGCTCCACCACTGCGAGCCGCACTTCGCGTAAGCGGTGCCGGCGATGAGGCCGTTGGACGGGCACGTGGTCTTGAGGACCTTGTAGTCCTCCACGCCGTCCTCACCCGTGGTGGTGCCCTTCACCGGGCCGGTCGCGGTGCCGCCGGGCTGCTTCTGCGTGACGCCGTCCCAGCCGCGGCCGTAGAACCCGAGGCCCAGCAACAGCTTCGCCGACGGCACGCCGTCACGGCGCAGCTTCTGGACGGCGGCGTCGGCGTAGAACCCCGCGGTGGGAATGCCGTAGTACGAGCGCAGCGGCGAATGCGGCGCGGTGGGACCGGTCGGGGTGGCGCCGGCGACGAAGTAGTCGTAGGTCATCACGTTGTACCAGTCGAGGTAGCGGCTCGCGCCCGCGTAGTCGGTGGCGTCGATCTTGCCGCCGGGCGTGCCGTCCGCGGTGATCGCCGCGGTCACGAGCTGCTTCCCGAACTTGGCGCGCAGCGCCTGGACGACCTTGGTGAAGGCGTCCGGGCCGCTGGCGTCGCACTCGAGGCCGCACGCGTTGGGGTACTCCCAGTCGACGTCGATGCCGTCGAAGAGCCCGGCCCAGCGCGGGTCGTTCACGAGGGCGTAGCAGGAGTCCGCGAACTTCGCGGGGTCTTTCGCCGCCTCGGTGAAGCCGGGGGAGAACGTCCAGCCGCCGAACGACCACAGGATCTTCAAGTTCGGGTGCAGCTTCTTGAGCTGCAGGAGCTGGTTGAAGCTGCCGTGCAACGCGCCGGGTTCCGCGCTGTCGGCCTGCCCGTCGACGCTCGTCGCGGCGTCGTAGGGCTGGTCGGCGTCGGCCCACTCGTCGCCGAACGCGCACTGGCCCGCGGAGACGGTGCCGAACGCGTAGTTGATGTGGGTGAGCTTCGCGGCGGAGCCGGAGGTCTCGATGTCCTTGACGTGGTAATTGCGGGCGTACACGTCCCAGTCGGCGAAGTAGGCCATGACCTTGTGGTCCTGCTGGTGGTTCGCTGCCGCTGGGGTAGGTGCCAGTGTGGTCGCCGAGCTCGGCGCCGCGAGCGAGGCGAGCACCAGGGCCACCCCGGCCCCGGCCGTGACCAGACGTCTCAGCACGATCGTTTCCCTTCGACGGGGGAAGAAGACCGCCGGACGCTAACAGGTCCAGACCAATGGGGACAGGGTTCGCCGTGAGAGCGGGCAGCAACGCGGCCCGTTTTGACCAGGTCGACGCGCGGGCACGGGCGGGGCTCCTGGTTCTGGCCCCGCTCGGGTGGTTCTGGCCCCGCTCGGGAACAGGCCGCCGCTCGAACGTGCCGCGGACGAGTCCCCGGCTTGGATCAGGCGGGCTTGACCTCGCAGCGCCACGCGCCGCCGGCGCCGCGGGTGCACGTGAGCTGCTGCTCGTCGGTCGCGCCACCGGGCCGGAGCCACGGCATCACGGTGTCGCCGGCGATGAGCGCGTCGAGCGTCTGCAGCTGCGGGTCGCGCGGCTCGGGGTGGTGCTCGTACCCGGCCCGCCCGAGCGCCAGCGCGATGGCCATCCCGAGCAGGTTGACGTCGTTCGCGTCGGTCGGCAGCTCGCCTCCCTCGGGGCGCAGCCGCACCCCGGCCTCGGGCGAGGGGACGATCGCTGCGATGTAGCTGTCGGACATCAGCCGGCACTCTCCGTTCGTGGACCTTCGGACGGGGTTCAGCCTATTTCGCCCGCTCACCGGTGTCACCGGCGACCCGCCGGGGCTCAGCCCAGCGCGCGCCGCAGCCGGGGTGCGCGCACCAGGACCCGGCACGCGTACCGGATCTGCGCCCAGTGGCCGCTCCTGGTCCGGGCGAGGTCGTGCAGCTCCGAGAGGAACAGCTCGGCGTACTCGGCCCGGCTCCCGGCCGGCAGCAGCGCCGCCGCGCACGTGGCCGTCACGCGGGAGAACGCGATCACCTGCGCCGGGCTCGCCGCCGGTCCCGCCCACCCGCGCCAGCGGGGACGCCGCGAGCCGAACCCGTGGTCGGAGAGCACGGCGGCCACGTCCGTGCGCGCCGCGCAGAGCTGGTCCACCACCTCGATCACGCAGCGGCGCGCGAGGTCGTGGTCGTCGCGCCCGGTGCCCTCGCCGACCAGCGCCAGCGCGCGCCACGCGTAGGCGCGGGCGTTGCCGAGCGCGGGTCCCAGCTCGGCGGCGCCCGCGAGGTCGCCCGTCACGTCGAGCTCGCGGCACAGGTCGTCGAGCCGCCCGCCGACGAGCGGCAGGTCGATCACGCGGTGCGAGCTGCTCAGGTAGGGAAGCAGCTTCGCTGCGACGCGATCATGGGTCCGGCCGAGCAGCCGGTCCAGCCCGAGCAGCAAGTCGAGCGGCGGGTTCACCGCGCGTCCCCCGCCAGGCCCGGGCGCAGCCGCGTCAACGCGCGCGCCGAGGTTTCCGCGCTGTGCAACGCTTCCCGAGCTGCCTCGAGGCCGTCGGGGTCGAGCCGGTAGTAGCGCCGCCGCGGCCGGCCCGCCTCCGACGGATCCGCTTCCTCCCACCGCGACCGCAGCCAGCCCGCCTTCTCGAGGCGCGCGAGGATCGGGTGGATCGTGCCGCTGGGCAGCCCGGCGACAGCGCAGATCTCGAGCCCGTACAGCTCCTGGGCGGGTTCCCGCAGCAGCGCGTGGAGCACCAGCTGGGTCGGGAGGGTCATCCGGGGACCGGCCATGCAAGAACTCTACCTAGCCCCCGTACCCGGGGGAAGCCCCGGCCGCGGCTCGGCGTCCGGGTGGGCTTCGGGAAGTGGTCTGGACATTTCACGCATTGGTCCAGACAATAGGCACCTCCCCGCCGAAGCCGGAGGTACGCGATGAGGCGTTCCCGACTGTCCGTGTTCCTGGCCGCGTTCGCCGTGGCCCTGGGTGGGCTCGTGGCCGTGCCCGGCAGTGCCGGGGCCGCGAACCTGCTGGTCAACCCCGGGTTCGACGGCGGGTCGACGGCCGGGTGGGAGTGTGCGGGCGGGGCGGCCACCGTGGCCTCGCCGGTGCGTTCGGGGGCGGGGGCGCTGGCCGTGACGGCGTCCGCGGCGGACACCGGGCAGTGCAGCCAGACAGTGTCTGTGCGGCCGAACACGACCTACGCCGTCGAGGCGTGGGTGCGGGGCAATCCGGTGTACCTGGGGGTCGCCGGAGGGCCTTCGACGTGGACGGGCTCAGGTGACTACACGCGCCTGGCGCTGTCGTTCACCACGGGCGCGAGCCAGACGTCCGCGCAGCTCTACCTGCACGGCTGGTACGGCGGCGGCACCTACTACGCCGACGACGTCAGCCTCGACGGCCCGGGCGGCGGGACCCCCGGCGCACCCGCCGCGCCGGCAGCGCCCAAGCTCGGCGCGGTCACCAGCACGTCGATCGGCCTGACGTGGACCGCGCCGGCGGGCACCGTGACCGGCTACCGCGTCTACGAGGACGGCACGCTGCGCACGGCCGTCACCGGCACTTCGGCGACGTTGACCGGGCTGTCGCCGTGCACCTCGCACAGCTACACCGTCGCCGCGTACAACACGGCGGGGGAGTCGCCGCGCAGCGCCACCGTTTCGGGCAGCACCGGCGGCTGCACCAACGCCGGCCTGCCGAAGCACGCCCTCATCGGCTACCTGCACGCCAGCTTCGCCAACGGCTCCGGCTACGTCCGCATGGCCGACGTGCCCGACGCGTGGGACATCATCGACCTCGCGTTCGGCGAGCCGACCACGCCGACGTCCGGCGACATCCGCTTCAACCGCTGCCCGGCGACTGAATGCGCCGGCGTGGAGAGCGACGCGGACTTCATCGCGGCGATCCGCGCGAAGCAGGCGCAGGGCAAGAAGGTGCTCATCTCCATCGGCGGCGAGAAGGGCCAGGTGCAGCTCACCACCGCGGCCGCGCGGGACGCGTTCGTCAGCTCCGTCTCCGCGATCATCGACAAGTACGGCCTCGACGGGCTCGACGTCGACTTCGAGGGCCACTCGCTGTCACTGAACGCGGGCGACACCGACTTCCGCAACCCGACCACCCCCGTCGTGGTCAACCTGATCTCCGCCCTCAAAACGCTGAAAGCCCGCTACGGCAGCGGGTTCGTGCTCACGATGGCGCCCGAGACGTTCTTCGTGCAGGTCGGCTACCAGTTCTACGGCGGCTCGTCGGCCGGCGACCAGCGCACCGGCGCGTACCTGCCGGTGATCAACGCCCTGCGCGACTCGCTGACCGTGCTGCACGTCCAGGACTACAACTCCGGGCCGGTCATGGGGCTGGACAACCAGTACCACACCATGGGCGGCGCCGACTTCCACATCGCGATGACCGACATGCTCAAGGCCGGCTTCCCCGTCGCCGGCGGTGCGTTCTTCCCCGGCCTGCGCGACGACCAGATCGCGCTCGGCGTCCCGGCGACCGTCAACGCGGGCAACGGCTACACCGCCCCCGCCGACGTGCAGACCGCCCTGACCTGCCTGGCGAAGGGCACCGGCTGCGGCGGCTACACCCTGCGCGGCGGCACCGTGCCGGGCCTGCGGGGGCTCATGACGTGGTCGATCAACTGGGACCACTTCTCGGGCTGGGCGTTCCAGAACGCGCACGCGCCGTTCCTGGACACGCTGCCCTGAGACAGCCTGCCTGAGACCCACGAGACATGGCGGGACGTGGGCGATCTTCGGCAGACTGGGAACCACCGGCGAAGATCGTGAGGACAACCGATGGACCTGAAACTCCGCGGCAGGCGCGCCCTGGTGACCGGCGCGTCGAAGGGCATCGGCGCGGCCGTGGCCGAGGTGCTCGCCGCCGAGGGCAGCCACCTGCACCTGGCCGCACGCAGCGGCGAGGCGCTCGAAGCCCTCGCCCGGAAGCTGCGGGAAGCGCACGGGGTCGAGGTGACCGTGCACGTCGTCGACCTGCGCGAAACGGCCGATCTCGAACGGCTCGCCGAGGCCACGGCCGACGCCGACATCCTCGTGAACAACGCCGGCGACATCCCGGCCGGCACGCTCGACCAGGTCGGCCCCGACCGGTGGCGGCACGCGTGGGACCTCAAGGTCTTCGGCTACGTCGACCTCACCCGGCTCGTCTACTCGCGGCTTCGCGAGCAGGGCCGCGGTGTGATCGTCAACGTGATCGGTGCCGGCGGTGAGCGGCCGAAGCCGGAGTACATCGCCGGCGGCACGGGCAACGCGGCGCTGATGGCCTTCACCCGGGCGCTCGGCGCCGAAGGTCCGCGCGACGGCGTGCGCGTGGTCGGCGTGAACCCCGGCCCGGTCGCGACCGAGCGGATCACCACCATGCGCGCGGCCAACGACGACGTCGACGCGAGCTTCGCCGCGCTGCCCTCGCGCCGCGTCGCCGAGCCGGGCGAGGTCGCTGACCTGGTGGCGTTCCTTGCTTCGGCCCGCGCCGACTACATCAGCGGCACCATCGTGACCATCGATGGCGGGATGTCCGCCGCGTCCTGATTCACCCGGCGGCGAAGACGTGCCGCCACCGTTCGGCCGAGTCGGCGAGGTCGCGGCCGACGTGGTCGAAGTAGTCGCCCATCGCGGCCAGCCGCGCGGCGGCGGGGGAGCCGGCCAGCAGGCCGGCGCCCTCGCGGGCGGAGGTGGCCCACGCGGTGCAGACGTCGGCTTCGCGGCGGCACGAGCGGTACCACGCGTCGTCGTCGACCCGGTAGTGCTCGCGGCTGCCGGGCTCGCTGACGCGGCGGACGAGCTCCAGCTGCTCCAGGTACGCGATCGCCTTGGACACCGACGCCGGGCTCACGCGCACGCGCGCCACGAGGTCCGTCGCGGAGAGCGTGCGCCGGTCGCTGGTGAGGAGCGTGGCGAGCACGCGGGCCGGCATGCGCGGGAGTCCGGTGTGGACCATCATCTCCGTGAACCGCTCCTCGAACCCGCTCACCGCCGGGGCGCCCGCGGGCACGCGCCGGCCCCGCTCGTGCGTGGCCTCCTGGGCGTGGTCGGCCCGGTAGCCGCGCGGGCCGCCGTTGCGCTGGACTTCCCGGCTCACAGTCGACGTCGGCCGCCCGAGCAGCCGCGCGATCTCGGCGTAGGCGAGCCCGGCTTTCAGCCCCTCGGCGACGCCTTGACGGTCCTCGTGGGTCAGACGGCTTCCCGGCATGCGCCCGAGCGTACCCCGTCATTGCAACAAGGGCGCCCCGTTGCACTCGTGACAGCCATTGCAATACAAGGAAAACCCGAGTTGACGGACCCGGTGATCAGTCGTAGTTTCCGGATCGGGAAAAGGGGGTCACCATGGACACGACGGCGTTCACCGCGGTGGAGAACAGCCTGTACCTCACGCTCGACGGCCGCGCGCTCGACGCCCGCGCACCCCGCCCGGTGCTCGGCGACCCCACGGCCGCGGGCGTCGTGGCGGCACTCGGGCACGACCCCGCGGCGGGGCCGCTGGTGAAGAGCCAGGTGTTCGACATCGCCGTGCGCTCGCGCATGCTCGACGACGTGGTGCGCTCGTTCGTCGGCCGCCACCCCGACGCCGTGGTGCTGGAGCTGGGCTGCGGGCTCGACGGCCGGATCGAACGCGTGCGGCCACCATCCACAGTGGACTGGTACGACCTCGACCTGCCCGCCGTCGTCTCAGTGCGCGAACGGCTCCTGCCGCCGCCCGCGAACGTCCACCCGGTGGCCGCCGACCTCACCGACCCGGCGTGGCTCGAGCGGATCCCGGCCGACCGGCCCGCAGTCGCGGTCGCCGACGGGCTCGTCGCCTTCCTGCCGCAGGACGCGTTCGTCGCCCTGCTCGCCGGGATCGCCGGGCGCTTCCCGACGGGCGAGATCGCGTTCAACAGCTACACGCGCTTCCACGTCTGGGCCATCAAGCACTACCGCGGTACCGGTTCCATCGCGGGCGTCGTGGCCAACCCCGGCTTCGACGACCCGCGCGCCCCGCAGCGCTGGGTGCCGCAACTGGAGCTGGTCGACGAGCAGTTCGCGTCCCGCGCGCCCGAGGTCGCGTTGCAGCCGCCGGCGCTGCGCTGGTTCACCCGGCTGGCGGCTCGCAGCACGGCGATGGCCAGGCGGGGGACGTGCGTGCTGCGCTACCGCTTCTGACTCACGGGCCGGCGTGTCGCGGCCGACGCCGCTGCCTCACGCGTCCGGATACCGCGTATCCAGCGCGACCGCCTCCCACTCGGCCAGGTCCGCCAGCTGCTTCTCCAGCTTCGCCCTGATCCGCGTCACCGCTTCAGGGCCGAGTGGCAGCCGCAGCGGTGCGTCGGGGGTGTCGACGAGCTTCAGGATGGCCGCGGCGGCGCGGGCGGGGTCGTTGGGCTGGTGGCCGTCCTGACCGGAGAACTGGGAGCGCAGCCGGCCGGCAGGGGTGTCGGCGTAGTCGGCGATCGGGTCGGCGAACGTCATGGACCGGCCGGCGAACTCGGTGCGGAACGGGCCCGGCTCGACGATGCTGACGCGGATCCCGAGTGGCCCCACCTCGCCGGCGAGGGCTTCGGACAGGCCTTCCAGCGCGAACTTCGACGTCGCGTAGATCGCGTGGCCCGGGTTGCCGACGACGCCGCCCACCGACGAGAGCTGCACGATGTGCCCGCTGCGCCGCGCGCGCAGGTGGGGCAGGACGGCGCGTGTCACGGCGAGCACGCCGAACACGTTGGTCTCCATGACCTTGCGCGTCTGCTCGTCGGTGAGCTCTTCGAGCGCGCCGATGAGGCCGTGGCCCGCGTTGTTCACAAGGACGTCGATCTGCCCGTACTCGGCGAGCGCGGCGTCGACGGCCGAGCGGATCGACGCGGGGTCGGTCACGTCGAGGCGCGCGACGAGCGCACGGTCGGCGAAGTCCTTCACCGACTCGACGTCTCGCGCGGTGGCCACGACCCGCTCGCCCCGCGCGAGCACCGCCTCGGCGAGCACCCGCCCGAAACCGGCGCTCGTGCCCGTGATGAACCAGACCCGGCTCATGTCCGTCTCCTCGATTCGCGGTATCTTGATACTCAAACCAAACTACCTTGAGACTCAAGGGAGTGTCCAGTGGACCAGGACTCGGTCGGCGCCGGCCTCGCGGCGTGGCTGCGCGTGATGCCCGCCGGGGTCGACGCGGACGTCGAGGCCGCGCGCCAGCGGATCGGCCGGCTGTCGCGGCAGTTCGAGCAGGTGCTGGGCCGCGCGGCCGCCGCCCACGACCTCACCCCCGGCGACTGGCAGGCACTCTCGGCCCTGCACCGCTCCGGAGAACCGCCCGTGCTCACGCCCAAGGAGCTCGGTGACCTGCTGGGTGTCACGTCGGGCACCGTCAGCGTCCGCATCGACCGGCTCGCCCGCGCGGGGCTGATCGAACGCGTCGCGGCCGCCGACGGACGCAGCCGACCGATCCGCCTCACCCGCAAGGGCCGCGCCCGCTGGGCCGCCGCCACGAAGCAGCGCACCGACGACGAACGCGGCCTCTTCGCGGGCGCACTCGAACCCGACCGCCTGACGGCCCTCAACACACTGCTGGCCGATCTCCTGGCCCGCTTCGAATCGGAGTTCGGCCCGGCGTCCACAGTGGACCGGATCGGCGGCGAGGGCTGATCGGCCCTTACGAAAACCGGGCGAGGATGTTGTGCGGGAACGGCAGCTCGGGCGCGCTCACCTCCGTGAGCCGGTCGAGCACCGCGGCGGGCAGGTCCAGCGCCAGCGCTCCGAGCGTGTCCGTGAGCTGCCGCGCCGAGCGCGCCCCGACGAGGGTGCCCGCGATTCCGGGCCGCCGCAGCACCCAGTGCATCGCGACCTGCGCCGGCGTCTGGCCGGTCTCTGCGGCGACCTCACGGACGGCGTCGAGCACCGCCCAGCGCCGTTCGGAGTGCTTCGTGCCGTCGAGCCGGCCGGACCCGGCGCCGTCGCGAGAGTACTTGCCGGTGAGGAAGCCGCCGGCCAGCGCGCTCCAGGGCTGTACCGCGATGCCGAACTCCGCGGCGAGCGGGAGGTGCTCGGTCTCGATCGTGCGCTCCACCAGCGAGTACTCCAGCTGCATCGCCGTGATCGGTGGTCCGCCGAGCATCGCGGCCTTCGTGGCGTACCAGGCGGGCACATCGCTCAGCCCCACCGCGCGCACCTTGCCCGCGCCCATGAGATCGGCAAAAGCCGCCACGACCTCCTCGGCCGGGGTGAACCCGTCCCACACGTGCAGCCAGTACAGGTCCACGTGGTCCACGCCCAGGCGCCGCAGTGACCGCTCCAGCGACGCGATCATGTTCTTGCGCCCGTTGCTGCGCCCCAGGACGTCGCGCACCGGCTCGCCGTCGACGAACCGCGGGCCCGAGTACTTCGTGGCCAGCACCAGCTCGTCGCGGTCGGGCACCTCGCGTAGAAACTCGCCGACGAGCTCCTCGCTGCGCCCGTCGCTGTAGTTGTCGGCCGTGTCGACGTAGTTGCCACCGGCGCCGACGTAGGTGCGGAACACCTCGCGCGAGGTCGCGTCGTCGGAGGAGAGGCCGCTCGGGCCGAACGTCATCGCACCCAGGGCCAGCGGCGAGACCCGCAGCCCGGAACGGCCCAGGGGCCGGTAGTCGTCCAAACCAGTCATGCCCCGAGCGAACAACCCGGACCGAGGTCCGGGTCAAGTCCCGAACCCGGAGCTTGACCTGGAGCGCGCTCCAGGTGGGAGTCTGGACGGGTGGATTCCTACTCACCCTCCGAAGTGACCGCCCGGACCGGCTTCAGCATCGACACGCTCCGCTACTACGAACGCATCGGCCTGCTGCGCGACGTCCACCGCACCGCGGGCGGGCGCCGCCGCTTCACCGAGGACGACCTGCGGTTCCTGCACCTGCTGCGCTGCCTGCGCGACACCGAGATGCCGATTGCGCAGATGCTGCGTTACGTGGAGTTGCTGCGCGAGGGCGACGACACCCAGGCCGAACGCCTCGCCGTGCTGCAGGATCACGAGACGCGCGTGGCCGAGCAGATCGACCGGCTGCGCGGGCACCAGGAGCACATCCGGATGAAGATCGCCTTCTACGGTGCCGCGGTCGACCAGACGCCGCTGGATCAGACCGAAAACCTGGCAAAAGTCTGAGCCGAGCCGGTGGAGCGGCGCCGCGACGCCACCCCACCGGATGGTGCTCAGTTGAGCAGACCGTGCGGGTCCAGCACGTACTTGCGTGCCGCGCCCTGGTCGAACTCGTGGTAGCCGCGAGGCGCGTCGCCGATGCTGATCGGCGTCGCGTTCACAGCCTTTGCGATCTGCACGCGGTCGTTCAGGATCGCCATCATCAGCTTCCGGTGGTACTTCATCACCGGGCACTGGCCCGTGGTGAACGAATGCGACTTCGCCCAGCCCAGCCCGATCCGGATCGACAGCGAGCCCTGGCGCGCCGCCTCGTCGCCGGCCCCGGGATCCCCCGTCACGTACAGGCCGGGAATGCCCAGCGCCCCGCCCGCACGCGTGAGGTCCATCAGCGAGTTCAGCACCGTCGCCGGGTGTTCGGTCGCCGACTCCTTGCCGTGCCCGCGCGCCTCGAACCCGACGGCGTCGACCGCGCAGTCGACCTCCGGCTCACCCACGATGGCGGCGAGCTGGTCCTTCGGGTCGCCCTTCGACACGTCGATGGTCTCGCAGCCGAAGCTGCGGGCCTGCGCGAGCCGTTCGGCGTTGAGGTCACCCACGATCACCACCGCGGCGCCGAGCAGCTGCGCCGACGCGGCCGCGGCCAGCCCCACCGGGCCGGCTCCCGCCACGTAGACCGTCGACCCCACCGTGACACCCGCCGTGACGCAGCCGTGGAAGCCGGTCGGGAAGATGTCCGAGAGCATCGTGAGGTCGAGGATCTTCTCCATCGCCTGGTCGCGGTCCGGGAATTTCAACAGGTTCCAGTCGGCGTAAGGAACCATCACGTACTCCGCCTGGCCGCCGACCCAGCCGCCCATGTCGACGTAGCCGTAGGCCGAACCCGGCCGGTCCGGGTTCACGTTCAGGCAGATCCCCGTCTTGCCCTCCTTGCAGTTGCGGCAGCGTCCGCACGCGATGTTGAAGGGCACCGAAACCAGGTCGCCCACCTTGATGAACTCCACGTCACGGCCGGTCTCGATCACCTCTCCGGTGATCTCGTGACCCAGTACCAGTCCCTGCGGTGCCGTCGTGCGGCCACGGACCATGTGCTGATCGGAACCACAGATGTTGGTCGCTACGTTCTTAAGGATCACCCCGTGCTGGGTTTCCCGGCCCACGTTCGCCGGATTCACCCCCGGCCCGTCCCGGAGCACGAAGCCGGGGTATTCGATCGACTCGACCTCGACCTTGCCCGGTCCCACGTAGCTGACTGCCTTGTTGCCTGCCATGATTTTCTGGCCGCCTTCCTCGTTCGTCGGTGAACAGGTTTGGCGCGGCGTTGGGTCTCCCCGTCACGTCAGGCAGTCCATGCTAACCCTGTTGCTGGTTCCGGCGCGCTGACTTGCCTGCGGCCTCCCCGGTGGGCAAGATCGACGACGGCGGGGGGCCGGTCGTGCAAAGCCTTCGGCATGAGGAGCCAGCGTGGAGATCGTCGAGTTCACCCCCGAACGCGAGCAATACGCGTGGACCTTCGGCGGGGTCGCCCCGATCCGGACGGTGAAGCCCGGCACGGTGTTGAAACTCTGGACCGAGGACGCGTTCAGCGGCCGGCTGCAGAGCGCGTCGGACAAACCGAGTGAAAAACTCGACATGCGGGAGGTCAATCCGCAGACGGGACCGTTCTTTGTGGACGGCGCGGAACCCGGTGACACGTTGGCGCTGCACTTCGTGGACCTGGAACCGGCGCGCGACTGGGCCGCGTCGGCGACCATCCCGTTCTTCGGCGGGCTCACCGCCACCGACCGCACGGCGATGCTGCACGAGCCGCTGCCCGAGCTGACCTGGATCTACCAGCTCGACCGCGAGAAGCAGATCGTGGTGTTCGAGGCGCTGCGCGGCGACTTCCGCGTGGACCTGCCGGTGGAACCGATGCTCGGCACGGTCGGCGTCGCGCCGGCGGGGCGTGAGGTGCGCACGTCGCTGGTGCCGGACATGTTCGGCGGCAACATGGACACGCCCGAGATGAAGGCGGGCGCGACCTGTTACCTCGGCGTGAACGTGCCGGGCGCGCTGTTCTCGGTCGGCGACGGGCACTACCGCCAGGGCGAGGGCGAGGCCTGTGGCACGGCCGTGGAAGGCGCCATGAACGTGACGCTGATCGTCGAGCTGATCAAGGGCGGTGCGCCGGTGTGGCCGCGCATCGAGCAGGACGAGAACTACGTGGTGGTCGCTTCCTCACGCCCGCTGGAAGACGCATGGCGCTCGAGCCAGCACGGCATGATCGGCTGGCTCGGCGAGCTCTACGGGCTCGACCCGCTCGACGCCTACCAGCTGCTCACGCAGATCAGCCAGGCCCCGCTGGCCAACGTCGTCGACGCGAACTACAGCGCCGTCACCAAGATCGCCAAGCGCTTGCTGCCCACGGGCGAGGCGTACGGCGGAATGCACCGGTACCTGCGCGAGCAGGCCGCGAAGCTCTAGGAGGAAAACGCATGGATCTGCGGCTGGCCGGGCGCAAAGCCCTGGTGACCGGCGGTACCAAGGGGATCGGGCGCGCGGTCGTCGCCTCGCTCGCGGGTGAGGGCGCCGCGGTGGCGTTCTGCGCGCGTACCGAATCCGAGGTGCGCGCCACCGAGAAGGAGTTCCGCGACGCCGGCGCGACGGTGTCGGGCGAGGCCGTGGACGTCGCCGACGGCGCGGCGCTGACCGCGTGGGTCGAGCGTGCCGCGGCCGACCTGAACGGCCTCGACATCGTCGTGGCGAACGTCAGCGCCCTGGCCATCGGCCCGACCGAGGAGAACTGGCGCTCCAGCTTCGAGGTCGACCTCATGCACACGGTGCGCGTCGCCGAGACCGCGCTGCCGCACCTGGAACGCAGCGAGGCCGGCTCGATCATCGCCATCTCGAGCGTCTCGGGCCGCGAGATCGACTTCGCCGCCCCCGCGTACGGGACGATGAAGGCCGCCGTCGTGCACTACATCCAGGGCCTGGCGCTGCAGCTGGCGCCGAAGGGCATCCGCGCCAACACGGTGTCGCCCGGCAACACCTACTTCGAGGGCGGCATCTGGCACAGCACCGAGAGCGGCAACCCGGAGCTGTTCAACCAGGCACTGGGTCTCAACCCGATGGGCCGCATGGGCACGCCGGAGGAGATCGCCTACGCGGTGACCGTGCTGGCCAGCCCGCTGGCGTCGTTCATCACCGGCACCAACCTGGTGGCCGACGGCGCTCTCACCCGGGGTGTGCAGCTGTAGGTCTCAGTTCTGTTGGACGCTGTGGTGTTCGGCGCTCCGGGTCCTCGGGCTCGGAGCGCCGAGCTGTTCGCGGAGGAAGTCGATGCCCGCGGTGGTCATGGTTTCGCGGGTACCGAGACCGTAGATGTGGCCGGCGTCCTCGAGCCACCTGAACTCGGCATCGGCGCCTGCCTGCCAGTACGTGGCGACGAGGGTTTCGCTCTGGGTGATGGGCACGACGTCGTCGGCGGTGCCGTGCACGACCAGCAGCGGCGCGGCCGACTCGCTCACGTGCGTGAGCGGGCTGGCCGCGGCGGCGAGCGCCGGGTGCTGCGCGGGCGCGCCGCCGAGAAGCCACGCGTGCGGGTCTTCCCCTGTGGCGTGGAACGGTGAGCTTGGCGGAGGCGGCGGCAGCCGCGTGAAGTCCGACGGCGGGCTCCACGCCACGGCCGCCTGCACGCGGCTGTCCGGGCCGAGCACGCCGATGTCGCCTTCCAGCTCCGGCCGGCCGCCGGTCACGGCGAGCATCACCGCGAGGTGCCCGCCCGCGGCGTGGCCCCACGCGGCGAACCGCTCCGGGTCCAGCGCCAGCGTCGTGTGGTGTTGACGCAGCCAGCGCACCGCGGCCTTCACGTCGTGCAGCTGTGCCGGGTACACCGCTTCGCGGCTGTGTCTGAAGTGGACTAAGCCCACGGCGAACCCGGCCGCGGGCAGGCGCTCCGCGAGGTACCGGCCGAGCGGCGCGTGCTTGGGCGAACCCACGGCGAACGCGCCGCCGTGCACGAACACGACCACCGGCCACCCGGTGGGCGGCGGCGGACCGGCCGGCACGGCGAGGTCGAGCAGCAGCGGCCGGTAGCCGAGCAGGGGCGCGACCACGGCGTCGCGGTAGAGCACCCGGCCGGCGGCGGGCTCGGGGTCTGGCGGGGCCGTCTGCGGGAGAACGGGGAGCACCTGGGTCACGAGCCGACTATCACCCACCCCGGCCCCCGACAGGTAGCCGTACCAGGAAGCGGGACGAGGTGGTGTTTTCCCGGCATCCGGACCGATTTCGCGCAGGCCGTGAGGTGCTGCCCCTCGCCCGGGCGGTGAGGGGCAGCCGTCACAGGGCGAACGCGATCGACCGCACGATCACCGCCGCGAAGAACACCACGGTGAACGCGAGATCGATCGACAGCCCGCCGGCGCGCACGGGTCGCAGCACGCGGCGCACGGGGGCGATCACGGGCTCGGTCGCGCGGTGGCTGTAGTAGCGCGCTTTCCCGAGCCAGGGCGGCCCGGTCGTCGCCAGGCGCGTCCAGTCCAGGATCATGCGCGCGATCAGCAGCAGGATGAACACGGTCAGCACGTACCCGACCAGCGTTCCGATCAGGCTCATCACACACTCCTCAGGGTGGGTCGTTCACCTGGCTCAACGCAGGGAGCGCCCGCGGAGTGTCCCGTTTGCCGGAGTTCTCAGCGAGTTATCAGCCGGGGACCACCGTGACCCGCGGCTGGAGCACGCGGTCGAACCCCAAGACGCGCCGCGATCCCGTGATCGGCACCGCCAGCACGGTGTGCGCGACGGCGCTCGACGGGCCCACGAGCAGCTCCACCGGCCCGGTGTCGACGATCCGGTCGTCGGCCCGCCCGGTGTAGGAGGCGAGGTCCGCGTGCAGGTCCAGGTGCACCACGCGGGTCTGTCCGGGCGGGAGCGGCACGCGCGGCGCGGCGATCAGCTGCCGCAGCGGACGTGCGACCTCGGCGACCGGATCGTGGAGGTAGACCTGCACGACTTCCGACGTCTCCGTGTCGTGCGGGTTGTGCAGCGTCACGCTCACCCGGCACGAGCCGTCGGCCGGCCACACGGGCCCGCCGGCCACCGAGACCCACGTGGCCGGGTGGTAGGTGAGACCGTGTCCGAACGGGAACACGGGCGTGGGGTCGACCGAACTGACGTCGCTGCGCGCGGCCAGCGCCGCGCCGAGGTAGGTCGACGGCTGGCTCGCCCCGGCGGCGGGGAAGCTCACCGGCAGGCGGCCCGACGGCTCGACCCGGCCCGTGAGCACCCCGGCGAGCGCCGCCGCGCCCTCTTCCCCGGGGTAGAACCCGCACACGACGGCCGCCAGGCGCTCGACTTGGCGCGAGAGCTCATAGGGCCGGCCGGACAGCAGCACCAGCACCACGGGTGTGCCCGTCGCCAGCACCGCTTCGAGCAGTTCCTCCTGCCGGCCGGGCAGGCGCAGGTCCGAGGCGTCGCAGCCTTCGCCGGAGGTGCCGCCGCCGAACAGGCCCGCCCGGTCGCCGAGCACGGTTACGCAGACGTCCGCCGCCGCGGCCGCCTCGACGGCCGCGGCGAGGTCTTCGTCCGTGCCGCCGGTGACGCCGCAGCCCTCGGCGAAGGTGACGTCGAACGACTCCCGCAGCGCCTCGGCGACCGTGGGCACGTCGAGGCCGAACGGCACGTCCGGGTGGTGGACGCCGACGTGCATCGGGAACGAGTAGCAGCCGAGCATCGCGCCCGGTTCGTCCGCGCGGGGGCCCACGACCGCCAGCCGAACACCGGAACGCAGCGGCAACGCTCCGGTGTTCGACAGCAGCACCACCGACCGCTCGGCAAGCTCTCGCGCGAGCGCCCGCGACTCGGCGTCGTCCAGCTCGGTCACGGCCGGGTGGGGCGACCACTCGGGATCCAGCAGGCCCAGCTCGAACTTCTGCGTCAGCACGCGGTACACCGCACGGTCCACAAGGGACTCCTCGACGCTGCCGTCGGCCAGCGCGGCCAGGAGCGGCGTGCCGTAACAGTCCACTGTGGGCAGTTCGACGTCGATGCCCGCGCTCAGTGCCTGCCCCGCCGCGTCCGCCGCTCCGGTGGCGACGTGGTGCAGGGCGTGCAGGAACGCCACGGAGAAGTAGTCGGACACCACCGTGCCGGTGAATCCGTAGCGCTCGCGCAGCAGGGTGGTGAGCAGTTCCGGATCGGCCGCGGCCGGCAGCCCGTCGAGGTCGGTGTAGGAGTTCATCACCGACCGCGCCCCGGCGCGCAGCGCGTGCTCGAACGGCGGCAGCAGCACGTCGGCGAACTCGCGCGGCCCGACCGACACCGGCGCGAGGTTGCGCCCGGCCTTGGACGCGGAGTAGCCCGCGAAGTGCTTGAGCGTCGCGACGATCCCGGCCGACTCGAGCCCGGCGACGTAGGCCGCGCCGATCGTGCCGACGAGGTACGGGTCCTCGCCGATGGTCTCCTCGACGCGGCCCCAGCGCAGGTCCCGCGCGACGTCCAGCACGGGCGCCAGCCCCTGGTGCACGCCGAGGGCCCGCATCGTCCGCCCGATCTTCTCGGCCATGCGCCCCACGAGGTCCGGGTCGAAGCTCGCGCCCCAGCACAGCGGCGCCGGATACACCGTGGCCTGCCACGCCGCCAGGCCTGTGAGGCACTCCTCGTGCACCACGGCGGGGATGCCGAAGCGCCCGCGCGCCACGATCTCCTCCTGTGTCCGCGCGAGTCCCCGCGCGCCGATCTCCGGGTCGACCGGCCGGGTGCCGAACGCGCGGGTCAGCTGCCCGACCCCGTGCGGCACGTGCGCGTCCCAGTCCGGCGGGTCGTGGGCGAAGTCGTGCTGATGCGGCGCGACCTCGCCACCGGAGTCCATGCCGACCCAGATTCCCGACAGCTGCGCCACTTTCTCGCGCGTGGTCATCCGGGCCACGAGATCGCGGACACGCTCGGCCACGGGCAGCCGCGGGTCGCGCCAGGGCTCGGGCGCGGTCTCGGTCGTCACGAGCCGGCCCGCGGCGCGGCGCTCGACGAGCGCACCACCAGTTCCGTGTCGAGCACCACGGGTTCACGCTCCTCGGGGTCGCCGTTGATGAGTCCGATGAGGACGGTGATGGCGCGGTGCCCCATCTCGCGGATGGGCTGTTGCACCGTGGTGAGCGGGGGAGTGCACAGCGCCGACTCGGGGATGTTGTCGAAGCCGACCACCGACACGTCGTCCGGTACGCGCAGGCCCAGCGCCGCCGCGGCGGCCAGGGTCGCGATCGCGGAGGTGTCGTTGGCGGCGAACACGGCCGTCGGCCGGTCGGGGCGCGTCAGCAGCTCCCGCGCCGACGCGGCCGCCAGCTCGCCGTCGTAGTCGCCGGCCACGACGAGGGTTTCATCCACCTCGACGCCGGCGGCGGCCAGCGCGCGCCGGTAGCCGGTCTCGCGAAGCTGCGCGGACTGCAGGTCCGGCCGGCCCGCGAGCAGCGCGATCCTCCGGTGCCCGAGCTCCAGCAGGTGCTCGGTCGCCAGCTGTGCGCCGCGCAGGTTGTCGGAGACGATCGCCGGCAGCGGCGAGCGCCCGGTGTGCGGATCCACCGCGACGACCGGAGTTCCGGGCAGGCCTTCGAGTTCGGCCGCGGGCGTCACGAGCACCGCGCCGTCGACGAGCGTGCCGCTCAGCCGCGACAGGTACCGGCGCTCCCACCCCACCGGGTCGCCGGTGCGCCCACCCGCCGAGTACACGACGAGCTCGAACCCGGTGCCGCGTATCGCGTCGGCCGCGCCCTTGAGCAGTTCGGTGCTGAACGGCTCGAGGTCGGCCACGAGGATGCCGATCACGTTGGTCTTGTGGTTGCGCAGGCTCTGCGCCACGAGGCTCGCCTCGTACCCCAGCTCGTCGATCACGGCGCGGACGCGCGCGAACGTGTCGGCGGCGACGCCGTAGCGCTGGTTGATCACCTTCGAGACCGTCGCGACCGACACTCCGGCACGGGCGGCGACGTCACGGATCGTGACACGGGAACGGGGCTGCACCGGCTCAGCCTAGCGATGTAAAACGTTATCGACAACGATTGACACGGGAATTTCGGGCGCGCAGACTCTTCGCCATCCCGGGTGCCGTCACGCCCCGTCCAACTCGGCCGAAGTCGTCAGGAGTGGATCCGTCATGCGTCCCAGCCGGAGATTTCCCCTCGCCGCGCTCGTCGCGGCAGCCGCGCTCGTGCTGTCCGCGTGCGGGGGAGGTGGCGACGAAGGCCCGGCCGCCGCGTCGGGACCGGTCACACTGACCTGGTGGCACAACGGCACCGCGGAACCCGTGCGGTCGCTGTGGCAGCAGGTCGCCGACGACTACCACAAGGCGCACCCCGACGTGTCGTTCACGGTGCAGCCGATCCAGAACGAGGAGTTCCCGACGAAGGTGCCGCTGGCGCTGCAGTCGAACACGCCACCGGACCTCTACCAGCAGTGGGGCGGCGGGGACGAGGCTTCGCAGGTCGAATCGGGTCGCGTGGCCGACCTGACGTCGTCGGTGCAGAGCTGGATCGGGAGCGTCGGTCCGACGGCGCAGGGCTGGCAGGTCGGCGGGAAGCAGTACGGCGTGCCGTACGTGCAGCACGTCGTCGGGTTCTGGTACCGCAAGGACCTGTTCGCCCAGGCCGGGATCACGGCTCCGCCGACGACCATGGCGGACTTCAACGCCGCCATCGGCAAGCTGAAGGCCGCGGGCATCGCGCCCATCGCGCTCGGTGGCAAGGACCGCTGGCCCGACGCGTTCTACTACGACTACTTCGCCGTGCGCGCGTGCTCCGCGCAGGTGCTCAAGGACGAGATCACGGCCGTGAAACTGCAGAACCCGTGCTGGGTCAAGGCCGGCCAGGACCTGCAGGGCTTCCTCGCGACGCAGCCCTTCCAGACCGGGTTCAACGGCACGCCGGCGCAGCAGGGCGCCGGCAGCTCGGCCGGGCTCGTCGCCAACGGCAAGGCCGCGATGGAGCTGCAGGGCGACTGGGACCCGAGCACGATGTCCTCGCTCACCGACGACAAGGACCTCGACTCGAAGCTCGGCTGGTTCCCCTTCCCGTCGGTGCCCGGCGGCGCGGGTGACCCCGCCGTGCTGCTCGGTGGCGGCGACGGGTTCTCGTGCACGACGCGCGCCGCGGCCGCGTGCGCCGGGTTCCTGCAGTACCTCACGAGCACGCCGGTGCAGCAGAAGATCGCCGAGGCCGGCTCGGGCCTGCCGGTGAACGCCGACGCCGTGGCGTCGTTGAAGAGCGAGTCACTCAAGGCCGTGGCCGAGCAAACGCGCAAGGCGTCGTACGTGCAGATGTACTTCGACCGCGCGTTCCCGACCGCCGTCGGGCAGGCGCTCAACGACGCCGTCGCGAACCTGTTCGCGGGGCAGGGCAACCCGGAAGCGGTGGTGCAGGCCGTGAACCAGGCCGCCACCGGGAACAAGTGATGGCGGCTCCCGCTCCGCCGCGGCCGCTCGCGCGGACCGTCCACAGTGCACCCCGGCGCCCGTCGCGGCGCCGGGGCCGCACCCGGCTCGAGCTGGCGCTGCTGCTCGGCCCCGCGCTGGTGCTGTTCGCCGGGTTCGTGCTCGTGCCGATCGGCATCGCGGTGTACTACAGCTTGTACTCGTGGAACGGGTTCGGCCCGCTCACGGACTTCGTCGGGTTCCAGAACTACGCCGACGCGTTCGGCGGCGCGGTGTTCCGTGGCGCGATCGCGCACAACGTGGTCATCGCCGTGCTCTCGATCGTGGTCCAGCTGCCGCTGAGCATCGGCATCGCGCTGCTGCTGGACCGCAAGCTCAAGGGCCGCACGTTCCTGCGGATGGTGGTGTTCGCGCCGTACGTGCTGTCGGAGGCGATCACCGCCGTGATCTGGCTGCTCATGCTGCAGCCGAACGGGTTCGTGGACGAGCTGCTGCGCGGCGTGGGCCTGGGCGGGCTCGTGCACCAGTGGCTCGCGGACCCGGGCATCGTGCTGTACACGCTGTTCGTGGTCATGACCTGGAAGTACCTCGGCTTCGGCATCATCCTGTTGCTCGCGGGCCTGCAGGGCGTGCCGCCGGAGCTGCGGGAAGCCGCCGCGCTCGACGGTGCCACCGCGTGGCAGACCACGCGGCACGTGGTGCTGCCGCTGCTCGGCCCGACGATCCGGATCTGGGTGTTCCTGAGCGTGATCGGTTCGCTGCAGCTGTTCGACCTCGTGTGGATCATGACGCTGGGCGGTCCGGCCAACGCGTCGACCACGATGGCCAGCTACCTGGTGGACCACGGGTTCAAGCGCTACGAGTTCGGCTTCGGCAGCGCGGTCGCGGTGGTGCTGTTCGCGGTCTGCTTCGTGTTCGCGTTGCTGTACCAGCGGTTCGCGCTTCGCCGTGACACCGCGGGTGCGCTGACCAGGGTGGTGGGCTGACGTGGCGGGCCGGCGCTGGGGCCTGGTCGCGGGCTACGCGGCCGCGGTCGTCGTCGTGGTGGTCACGGTGGTGCCGCTGCTGTTCGTGGTGCTCGGCGGCTTCCGCACCAACGGGCAGCTCAACACCGATCCGGCCGGGCTGCCGGGGCCGTGGGTGTGGAACAACTACCGCAGTGTGGTCACCTCCCCGGACTTCTGGCGGTTCCTCGGCAACAGCGCGCTGATCGCGGTGATCGCGACGGTGCTGGCCGTGGGCCTGGGTTCGATGGCGGCGTTCGCCTTGTCCCGCTACGCCTTCAAAGGCCGCGAAGCCGTGTATGTCCTGTTCACGCTCGGCCTGCTGTTCCCGCTGGGCGTCGCCACGCTGCCGCTGTACCTGTGGTTGCGCCAGCTCGGGCTGCTGGAGAACCCGCTGGGCGTCGCGATCCCGGAGGCGGCGTTCTCGCTGCCGGTGACGATCGTGATCCTGCGGCCGTTCATGCACGCCGTGCCCGGGGAGCTCGAGGACGCGGCCGTGCTCGACGGCGCGAGCCGGCTCGGGTTCTTCTGGCGGATCATGCTGCCGCTCTCGGCGCCCGCGCTCACCACGGTGGCGGTGCTCGCGTTCGTCACGAGCTGGAACGCGTACCTGCTGCCGCTGCTGGTGTTCAACGACAGCGCGCACTTCACGCTGCCACTGGGCGTGGCGACGTTCCAGTCGCAGTATTCGCAGGACACGGCGCGGGTGCT
Organism: Amycolatopsis sp. NPDC050768; assembly: GCF_040654155.1. Classification (NCBI taxonomy): domain Bacteria; kingdom Bacillati; phylum Actinomycetota; class Actinomycetes; order Pseudonocardiales; family Pseudonocardiaceae; genus Amycolatopsis; species Amycolatopsis sp. NPDC050768. Next base: position 382,500 of record NZ_JBFAHL010000005.1, on the reverse strand, counting down.
GGCGTTCACCGCGCTGTCGATGGTTCCGGCGCTGGGGTTCTTCGTAGTGGCGCAGCGACGGATCGTCGGTGGGCTGACCGGGTCGGTCAAGGGCTGATCACTTGCCCCACCGCGTGGTCTGCGGTGGAGTGGGGGTTCGGGCACCGGGCACGGGAGGTTCGCGTGGAGCAACGGCAGGGCGAGCGGCGCAGCGCGGCTTGGTTCGGCGCGTCGGGCCGCGCCGGGATGATCCACCGGTCGTGGATGCGGTCGCAGGGCTTCGGCTCGGACGTGTTCGACGGCCGGCCCGTGATCGGGATCGCGACGAGTGCGTCGGAGCTGGCGCCGTGCAACGTGCACCTGACGCGCGTGGCCGAGGCGGTGAAGCGCGGTGTGTGGCAGGCCGGTGGGTTCCCGTTGGTGTTCCCGACGATGGCCACCGGAGAGACGCTCATGCGTCCCACCGCCATGCTCTACCGCAACCTGATGGCGATGGAGGTCGAGGAGCTCATCCGCGCCAACCCGCTCGACGGTGTGGTGCTGCTGTCCGGTTGCGACAAGACCACCCCGGCGATGCTGATGGGCGCGGCGAGCGTGGACCTGCCCGCGGTGATGGTGACCGGCGGGCCGATGCTCAACGGCAAGTTCCGCGGTGAGGACGTGGGGTCCGGCACGCACGTGTGGAAGTTCGAGGAGGAGCTCAAGGCCGGGCGGATGAGCCAGGAGGAGTGCTTCTTCGCCGAGGGCTGCATGGCACGGTCCAACGGCCACTGCATGACCATGGGCACCGCGTCCACCATGGCGTGTCTCGCCGAGGCGCTCGGCATGCAGCTCCCCGGCTCGGCGACGTGGCCGGCCGTCGATGCGCGCCGCTTCGAGACGGCGCAGGCGGCGGGGCAGCGGATCGTGGCGATGGTGGACGAGGAACTGCGCCCGTCGTCGATCCTGACCCGTGAGGCGTTCGAGAACGCGATCCGGGTGAACGCGGCCATCGGCGGCTCCACCAACGCGATCATCCACCTGCTGGCGCTCGCCGGCCGCGTCGGCGTGCCGCTGGAGATGGCGGACTTCGACGCGCTGGGCCGCGACGTGCCGACGCTCGTGAACCTCATGCCGTCGGGCAAGTTCCTGATGGAGGACTTCTGCTACGCCGGCGGCCTGCCCGTCGTCGTGCGGCGCTTGGCCGAAGCCGGTCTGCTGCACCCCGGCACGGTCACGGTGACCGGGAAGTCCTTGACCGACAACGTGTCCGACGCCGAGTGCTGGAACGACGAGGTGATCACCCCGGTGGCCGAGCCGTTCCAGCCCACGGATTCGGGCACGGCCGTGCTCAGCGGGAACCTCGCGCCCGACGGCGCGGTGATCAAGCAGTCGGCCGCCTCGCCGGAGCTGCTCACGCACACCGGCCCGGCTCTGGTGTTCGACACCGCCGAGGACTACCACCGCGTCGCCGACGACCCGGATCTCGACGTCACGGCCGACACCGTCCTGGTCATTCGCGGCGCCGGCCCGAAGGGCTACCCAGGCATGCCGGAGGTCGCCAACGTGCCCCTGCCCGCCAAACTGCTCAAGGACGGCGTCACCGACCTCGTGCGCATCTGCGACGGCCGCATGTCCGGCACCGGCTACGGCACGGTCGTGCTGCACGTCAGCCCCGAGTCCGCCGCGGGTGGCCCGCTCGCGCTGGTGCGCACGGGCGACCGGATCACGCTGGACACTCCTGCGCGTTCACTGACCCTGCACGTGTCGGACGAGGAGCTGGCGGCCCGGCGTGTGGAGTGGTCGGCGCCGGAATCGCCTTATGTCAGCGGGTACACGTGGCTGTACACGCACCACGTGACCCAGGCGCACCAAGGTGCGGACTTCGACTTCCTGCACGGCTCCCGCGGCCCTGGTGTGCCGCGCGATTCGCACTGAGATCCACGCCCGCGGGTACGACGCCGAGCTCAGACGTGAGAAAGCTTGTCCGGGTTGATCACCCTGCGGTACGCGGTGATCAGGCCGTCGGTGATCTGCACGGTGTCGACGGAGTAGACGCGGCCCTGCCAATGGCACACCAGGGCGAGCTCGCCGCCCACCTCGATGAACCCGATGTGGTGCGGTCGCCACATCCGGCCCACTCGCACCATCACGTCGGCCATGCGCTCGGCACCGCGGAGGATCTTGCGTGCCGCCGTGACCTTGCCGCCGCCGTCGGTGATGTAGACGGCGTCCGGGTGCAGGAGCCGGACCAGGCCGGTCAGGTCACCGGATTCGTAGGCGGCGCGAAAGGTCGCCAGCAGCCGTTCGCGTTCCTCCTTCGGTGCGTCCGGAGTGGACTGCTTTGCCTGGGCCACTCGCCGTCGCGCCCGGGAGGCGAGCTGGCGGGAGCCGGGTACGGAGACGTCGAGCACTTCGGCGATCCGGCCGAACTCGAAGCCGAAGACGTCGTGCAGGACGAAGGCCACCCGCTCCGGTGGGGTCAGCTGGCCCACGGTCAGGCCCTTGGTGCCGTAGCCCAGTTCGACCACGACACCCGACACGTCGTGCCCAGCCACGCTCGGCGTCCGATCCCGGCCGGCACGGTCGTTCCACGTGCCCGGCCAATCCAGCTCGCCGGTGGTGAAGCCGGCGGCGTGCACCCGCACGAGAACGTCGTTCTCCGCCGTGCGTGGACAAGGTATGTCCTCAACGGACAGTCCGGCGACACCGGCGTCACGTTCGCGGACGGTGATGGCTTGCATGGAGGTCCTCATCTGGTAGCCCGGTTGTCGTCAGGGAGACGAGGCAGCCCCGGCGCGTGTGACAGCCCGAGCGGTCCGACTTGATCACCCCATCGTGGGCACGCTCTCCACCCGACACACGCTCTAGTAGTCGGTTTCGGCTGTCGTGCGGGTGAACCACGCGGCCAGCGCCGAGCGGGGGCGCACGCCCAGTTTGGCGCGGATGCGTTCCAAGTGGGTGGCGACCGTGCGGGGCGCGATGCCGAGGCGGCGCGCGATCTGCTGGTTGGTCAGGCCGTCGGTCACCAGGGCGGCGACGGTGTGCTCCTGGGGGGTCAGCCCGCCGTGGCCCGTGGCGTGGAAGTGCGCGCTCGCGTCGAGGGCGTGGGCGACGGCGGCGGCGAGGGAGACGCGGGCGCCCGCGCGGGTGGCCGCCCGAGCACGGCGCGGGTCCAGACCAGCGGTCGCCGTGTCCAGGGCGTCGCGGACCCGCCGGCGCCACGCGGGTTCCGCCCCGGCGCCCAGGCTCCGGCGGACGGCGTCGGCGCAGGCGAAGAGGCTCAGGGCGCGCTCGTGTTCGCCTCGGGTGGTCAGGACGACGGCGACGCCTTCGGTGAAGTAGGGCACTTTGAGGCCGTCGGTGGGGTTCGTGACGAGCAGGGCCTCCACGAACCGCGCCTCGGCCGTGGCGTGGTCGCCGGCGGCGAGGGCGACGGCACCGGCGGTGTGCAGCACGCTCGCGAGCCGGCCGGGTGTCGCGTGGGTGCGGGCGAGGGGCAGGCCTTCGGTCAGCACTTCGCGGGCGCCGTCGAGGTCGCCCGATTCCAGGGCTCCCCACGCGAGGTCGTTGAGCAGCAACGAGATCACGGCCGGATCGGCGAGGCCACGCGCGATGGCCAACGCCTCGTGGCAGCGCGCGGCGGCGTCCGCTCCCGACGCGCGCAGCCCGGCGGCGAGCAGGTCGAGGACCGAGGCGACCCGAGCAGGGCGGTCCAGTGTGGACTCCAGCGCCAATGCCGCTTCCCCGAAGCGCAGCTGCTCGGCGAACCGGCCGGCGCGGTGCGCGGCCTTGCACAGCCCGGCCAGCAGCGACGCGGTGAGGTCCGGCCGATCGGCGACGTGCGGCAGAGCTTCGCGCAGCAACCGTTCGCTGTCGGCGAGGTTGCGGCCCAGCGCGAGCCACGACCGCGCGAGCCCGCACGCCAGCACCGCGAGCCGGGCGTCGCCGCGGCCGGTGAGCCGGCGGATCACCGCGAGCACGGGCTCGGCGCGCGCGACGAGCCGCCGGCAGAGACCGTCGGGCAGGAGGAAAGCCGGCAGGTGCGGCTCGACCTGAGCCACGAGGTGGGCCGTCAGCAGTTCGAACGCGGCGTCGGTGCCACTCTCGGCGTCGAGTGCCTCGCGGCCGAACGCGCGCGCGGCCGCCCACAGCCGCAGCCCGGTCGTGCCGTCGGCGGCGGGCTCGGGCACCAGCAGCGACACCGCGACCAGCCGCTCCAGCACCTCGGGTCCGGCGCCCAGAACGGCCGCCAGCTCCGGGTCGAACGGACCGGGCAGCACCGAAAGCCGGTGCCACGCCTCGCGTTCGGCGGGTGAAAGCCGCCGGTGGTCGCTCTCGAGGTCCGCGCGCACCTTGCCCGGGGCCAGGTCGAGGGCGGTCGTCAGGCCTTCGGCCGCCCCGGCCGCGCCCAGAAGCCGCACGCGCGGCGCGGCCAGCTCCAGCGCCGCCGGCACCCCTTCGAGCACGCGGCACAATTCCGTGACGTCGGCCGGCGCAACGGTGAGGAACGGGTCCAGCAGGTGGATCCGCTCCACGAGCAGCTGGGCCGCGTCGGCGGGGGAGAGGCCGCGCAGCGGCAGCACCTGCTCACCCTCGACCCCGAGCGCGACGCGGCTCGTGGCCACCACCCGCAGGCCCGGGCGCTCACGCAGCAGCCGCGTGACGAGTGCCGCGCACGCGTCGAGCCCGTCTTCGCAGCCGTCCAGCACGAGCAGGTCCCCGAGCTCGGCCGGAAGCTCCACAGTGGACGGATCGACGCGCACCGCGCCGGTCAGCTCTGCCGCGAGCCGCGTCTTGCCGACGCCGGCCGGGCCCGTGATCGTCACGAGCCGGTGGCCCGTGAGCAGCCGGCGCAGCGTCGCCGTCTCAGCTTTCCGGCCGGTGCACCCGGCACCCGGCCGACGCGCCCGTACCCGCCGCCGGTATGCGCGCTGGCGGCAAGCGCCGGAGCAGAACCGCGGCCGTCGTCCGCCCTGACGCCCGGCCGCTGCCGGCAACGGTGCACCGCAGGTGAGGCAGAGCGTCGACATGGCAGAAGCCTAGATGTAACGCCGCCATTGGCCAATTGATGCGCCTGGTTCTGTGGTTTCGTAACGCCAGGCCGTGCTGCCGACTGGGCTCCCCGTGTTCGACTCCCTAAGTTGAATTCACATATCTGCCAGTTATTCAGATACTTGAACGGAGTTGCAGTGCTGCCTCCTTCACGGTCCCGTTTCCGGCTGGTTCGGATCTCCCTCGTCTTCGCCACCGTCGCGGGCCTGCTCACCACCACCGCGGGCGCGGCCGGAGCCGCCCCGGCGCAGCAGCCACCGAAGTCGGTGTGCGACCTGCCGATCGTCTCGCTCGCTTGCCAGCCCGACACCGTCGTGCTCGACGGGGCGCGGCTGACGAAGAACCGCGTCGGGTTGCTGCTCGGCGGCAGAACCCTGCGCACGTCCCTGACCGACCTTCTCAAGCAGGCCGACACGGCGCTCACCAAGGGCCCGTGGACGGTCGTCGACAAGGAGCGCGTGCCGCCGAGCGGCGACAAGCACGACTACCTGAGCCTCGCGCCATACTGGTGGCCCAGCCAGCCCGCGACGGCCGACAACCCGCAGGGCTGCCCCTACGTTCAGCGCGACGGCGTGCTCAACCCCGAGACCACCGCCGTCCCCGACAAGGCCGAGCGGCTCACCGCGTTCAGCTCGATCTACCAGCTCTCGCTCGCCTGGTTCTACACGCGCAAGCCCGAGTACGCGCAGCGCGCGGCCCTCGACCTGCGCACCTGGTTCCTCGACGCGGCCACGAAGATGAACCCGAACCTGAACTTCGCCCAGGGCATCCCGTGCAAGAACGACGGCCGCGGCATCGGCATCATCGAGTTCGCCTACACCTTCACCCAGGTCCTCGACGCGGCGCGGATCCTCGACGCGGGCGCACCCGGCTGGTCGAAGACCGACGCCACGGCGATGAAAGGCTGGTCGGGCGACTTCCTGACCTGGCTGCGCACGAGCAAGAACGGCACGGACGAAGCCGCCGAGACCAACAACCACGGCTCGTTCTACGACATGCTCTCCGCCGGCATCGCGCTCTACACCGGCGACAAGGCGCTCACGAAGCAGATCGTCGTCGACGCGGAGAAAACCCGCCTCGACCACCAGATCGCGGCCGACGGCAGCCAGCCCGAGGAGTCGACGCGCACGCGCAGCTTCCACTACCACACGTTCAACCTCGTCGCGCTGACCCGCCTCGCGCAGATCGGCCGCCACGTCGGCGTGGACCTGTGGGCCTACCGGACGCCGGAGGGCGGCAGCCTGTTCAAGGCCGTCGACCACCTGCTGCCCGCCGCGACCGGCGGGGCGTCGCAGTGGCCGCTGCCCGACCTGAACTTCCTGCAGTACGCGGCGCTCGACAGCGTCCACGCCGCCGCCGACGCGGGTGACGCCCAGGCGAAGGCCGCGCTCCCGCACATTCCCGCCCCGCCGGGAGGTGATCTCTACCCGGTCCGCCCGGCCGCCGAGCAGCTCGACGACATCTCGGTCACCGGCTGAGCCCGGCGCCGCGGCGGGGGTGCGTTCCCGCCGCGGCAGGCTCGGTCTTGTTATCGGACTCAGCACGTGGGAACGTTGGTTGGAAATTCCTACCGATGGAGGACTCCTCGTGACCGAGCTGCCGCGCAAACTCGCCGCCCACCCGTCGGTGCGGGCCGTGCTGGAGCGCGGCACGCGGCCGAAGCCCGGTCCGATCGACGCCGCGTGGCTGCGCGAGCTCGCGCTGGCCGCGGGCGCCGACGACGTCGCGGCTGTGTCGCTGGAGCACCCCGACGTGGCGGGGGAGCGTCCGCACGTGCTCGCCGCACTGCCCGGCACGCGCAGCCTCGTCTCGCTCGTCGTGCGGATGAACCGCGACAACGTGCGCACGCCGGCACGCAGCGTCGCGAACCAGGAGTTCCACCGCAGTGGTGAGATCATCAACGAGGCGGCTCGCACGATCACCCGCGAGCTGCAGGACGCCGGCTACCGCGCGCTCAACCCGTCGGCGACCTTCCCGATGGAGATGGACCGGTTCCCCGGCCGGATCTCGGTGGTGGCGCACAAGACCGTCGCGGTCGCGGCCGGTCTCGGCGTGATGGGCCTGCACCGCAACGTGATCCACCCGAAGTTCGGCAACTTCGTGCTGCTGGCCACGCTGCTCGTCGACGCCGAGGTGACCGGCTACGGTGAGGCGCTGGACTACAACCCCTGCGTGGAGTGCAAGCTGTGCGTGGCCGCGTGCCCCGTCGGCGCCATCGCCAAGACGGGCGAGTTCGACTGGGCCGCCTGCTCCACGCACAACTACCGCGAGTTCATGGGCGGGTTCACCGACTGGGTGGAAACCGTGGCCGACAGTGCCGACGGCGCGGAGTTCCGCGAGCGCGTCACCGATTCCGAGAACGCGTCGATGTGGCAAAGCCTTTCCTTCAAGGCCAACTACAAGGCGGCCTACTGCATGGCGGTGTGCCCGGCGGGCGAGGACGTGCTCGGGCCGTACCTCGAAGACCGTCGCGAGTTCATGCGCACGGTGCTGCGACCGTTGCAGGACAAGGAAGAAACGATCTACGTGACCCCGGCATCGGCCGCGAAGTCCCATGTGGAACGCCGATTCCCGAACAAGACGGTGAAGGTCGTCCCCGGCCGCACGGCGTGAGTTCACCCGGACGGGCAGGCGGTTCTCACGCCCGCGAGCCCGAACGCGTGGAACGCTTTTCGGTGCAACCAGCCGGAAAGCGAAGGGAAGCGCTCGTGATCAAGACCAGCCGAGGTGGCGGCGGGGTGCGGAAGGTGACGTTCGTCCTCCCGCTCGACACCCCGCCGGGGCCCGTCAGCGTGGTCGGCGACTTCAACGACTGGCAGCCCGGGTGCCACGAGATGCGCAAGCGGTCCAACGGCACGCGCTCGGCCGCCGTCGAGGTGCGGCCTGGTGTGAAGCTGCGCTTCCGCTACCTCGCGACGGGCGGGCAGTGGCTCGACGACCCCGACGTGACCATCCGCGACGGGCACGACTGCGTGTTCGTCGCCGAGTAGAGGAACGTGTGCTCCACAACACCGTTGTTGTGGAGCGCGTGTTCCTTTACTCTCGGGTTCGTGCCCAGGCCGCGGATCCACGACCCCGAACGGCTGCTCGACGTCGCCGAGCGGCTCGTCGCCGAGCGCGGTCCGGAAGAGGTCACCGCGCGCGGGCTCGCGCTCGCCGCCGGCGTGCCCAACAGCGTGATCTACCACAGCTTCGGCTCGCTGCCCGCGCTCGTCGGGCGCGCTTGGCTGCGGGCCGCGACCCACTTCGTCGACGTGCAGGAGGGCCTGGTCGACGCCGCGCTGGCCGAGGCCGGCCCGGTCTCGGCCGTGGTCGCCGCGGCCGACGCGCCGGCCGTCGTGGCTGCGCGGCGCCCCGACGCCGCGCGCCTGATGATCACCGTCTCACCCGACCGCGTGCTCGGCCCGCAGCTGCCCGACGAGGTCGCCGACGCGCTGCACGCGCTGGACAAACGCCTGGTGCGCCTGCTCGTGCGCCTCGCGCGCGAGCTGTGGCAGCGCGGCGACGGCGTGGCCGTCGAGGTGATCACCACGTGTGTCGTCGACCTGCCGAGCGCGATCTACCGCCGTGAGCTGGCCGAAGGCCGCGTCGGCGAGGACAGCCGCCGTCGGCTCGCCGCCGCCGTCCGCGCGGTGCTCGCTCTCCCGCCGCCGAAGCGGCGTTCGTCCCGTACCGCAACCACCGGCTGAAAAGGACTCTCGCGATGCCCGCACTGACTAGCCACGATGCCGTCCGCGTCCTCGACTTCGGCGCCGACGAGAACCGGTTTTCACCCGCGTGGCTGGAGGAGGTGAACACCCACCTCGACACCGTCACGGCCGGCTCCGCGCCCGCCGCGCTCGTGACCACGGGCAGCGGCAAGTTCTACTCCAACGGCCTCGACCTCGAGTGGCTGACCACCCACGGTGACGAAGCCGGCAAGTACGTCACCGACGTCCACGAGCTGCTCGCCCGCGTGCTCGCGCTGCCGGTGCCGACCGTCGCGGCGGTGAACGGGCACGCGTTCGGGGCCGGCGCGATGCTGGCGATGGCCCACGACTTCCGCGTGATGCGCACCGACCGCGGGTTCTTCTGCTTCCCCGAGGCCGACATCAACATCCCGTTCACACCCGGCATGGCCGCGCTCATCCAGGCCAAGCTCACGCCGGCCACGGCGGTCGCGTCGATGACCACCGGGCGCCGTTTCGGCGGCCCGCAGGCCCGGGAGCTGGGCCTGGTCGACGCGACGGCCGACGAGGCCGCGCTGGTCAGCACTGCGACCGAGGTCGTCGCTCCGCTGGCGGGCAAGGACCGCGGCACGCTCGGGGCGATCAAGTCCACCATGTTCGCGCCCGCGTTGACGGCCCTGCGCACGCCGGCGGATCTGGTCCGCTAAGCTGCTCGCGCGGCGGTGGGGCTCGCCGCTCCGGGCCTTCCGGACAACCGCAGCACTCGCTGCCAACAGTCCCTACTCGAACCGAGGGCGTTAGCATGCCCACGTGGAGTAGGAGACGCTGTGCCCGAATCACCTGGGTCTTCCCAACGGACGCCGCTGTGGCGCCGCACGGCCGTGCGGGAGAACGCGCCAGTCCTCGCCGCGGTCGCCCTCGGCGGCGGCCTCGGCGCGCTCGCGCGGTACGGCCTCGCGGAACTGCTGCCCACCGCACCCGGGCACTTCCCGCTGGCGACGTTCCTGATCAACGTCTCGGGCTGCTTCCTCATCGGCGTGCTCATGGTCGCGGTCACTGAGGCGTGGACCGCGCACCGGCTGGTGCGGCCGTTCGCCGGGGTCGGGATCCTGGGCGGCTACACCACGTTCTCGACCTACGTCGTCGAGATCCACGGGCTGCTGCGGCCGGGCACGGTCGGGCTCGCGTTCGGCTACCTCGCGGGCACGCTCGTGGCGGCGCTGCTCGCGGTCGTCGCCGGCATGGCGCTCGCGCGAAGACTGTTCATCCGTCCGGAAAGGACGGTCGAGTCGTGACGGTACTGCTCGTGTTCCTGGGCGCGGTGGTCGGGGCGCCGCTGCGGTACGTCACCGATCGCTTCATGCAGGCACGCCACCACGGCGGGTTTCCGTGGGGCACGTTCACGGTCAACCTGGTGGGATCCTTGGTGCTGGGCTCGCTCGCCGGCGCCGGGTCGGCGTTGCCCGGCACCGTCTCGATTCTGGTGGGCACGGGGTTCTGCGGGGCGCTGACGACGTACAGCACTTTCGGCTACGAGACCGTGCGCCTGCTCGAGCGGCGGGCGTACGGCACGGCGGTCGCCAATTCGGTGCTGAGCGTGGCCGCCGGACTGGGGGCGGCCACGCTCGGGTACGCGGTGGTCCACGCGCTCGTCTGAGTTACGTGGCGAGGTTGGCGTACACCACGATGTTGTCCTCATAGCTGTGCTCGGCGTGGTCGAACACACCGCCGCAGGTGATCAGGCGCAGTTCGGGTTTGGTGCTGTTGCCGTAGACCGCGTCCTGGGGAAACTGGTCCTTGGGGACCTGGGTGAGGTGGTCGACGGTGAACTTCAGCTTCTTGCCGTCGCTGCGGTCGATGTCCACCTCGTCGCCGGGGACGAGATCCTTGAGCTTGTAGAAGATGCCGGGCTTCTTGTCGCCGTCCACGTGGCCGAGGACGATGGCCGGACCGACCTCGCCGGGGACGGGGGAGAGGCGGTACCACGCGGCCTGCATCGGCGTTTTCACCGAGGGCACGGAGATCTTGCCCTCGAGGTTCACCGCGACGGAGACCAGGCTGGACTGCGCCCCGATCTTCGGGATGCTGACGGAGGTCGGGCGCAGGCCCTTGAACGGTTGGGTGACGGCGACGCTGCTCGGGACCGGCTTCGCCGCGGCGGCCGGCGCCGGGGTGGGAGAAGAACTGCAGCCGGCCAGCACCGCGGTGACGGCCAGCACGGTGGCTGCTGTCGCCACGAGTTCGATGCGCTTCATCGGCTCAGAACCAGAACCGCGCGGTGCCGCCGAAGCCGGTCTCGACGCCGCCCTGGGGCGCGTAGCGGACCTGGACCGCCGGGCGGGTGACGACGGGGCCGGGGGTGGCCTTCGGAGTGTCCGAAGTGGACGCCGAAGTGGTCGGGGAGGTGGTGCTGCCGGTCGGGGTGTCGCTGGTGGCCGGGGTTTCGCTGGTGTCCGAAGTGGGCGGTGCGACCTGCTCGAAGGTCACGTCGCCGTGCCCCTCCTGACCGTCGCAGGTCCAGCTGAACGGCGCGGTGGTGCCGGTGAACCCGTCGATCACGCGCACGTCGTAGTTCCAGTAGCGGCCGTCGGCGCCGTCCTGGTCCGGTCCTGCGGTCACGGTGAGGCCGACGGTGGCGACGTTCCCGGGCGCGCCGGACGCGCAGGCGATGACCAGCACACCTTCACCGCCGAGGCCGACGAAGCCGTGGCCGGCGTTGTCGGTGTACGGGTCGGTGGGGGCGGTGGTTTCGGTGGTCTCGTCGGCGTTCTGGCCGTCGTCGGAGTCTTTGGCGTCTTCAGCGGCGCGGGGCTTCGCGGCGGCCGGGGCGTGGCGGCCTTCGGTGGTCTGCACCTCGGGGTCGGCAGGCGTCTCGATGTCGTCGGTCGTGCTCGGCGGAGTGGCGGACGTCGGGGTGCTCGAGTCGCTGGTCGGGGTCTCGGCGGTGCTGGAGTCCGATGTGGTCGGTGCCGGCGAGTCCGTCGACTCGGACGTCACCGTGGTCTCGACCGGCGCGGTGGGGTCGTCCTGTGCGAAGGCGGCCGGCGCGGACGCGAGCGTGAGGGCGGCGCCGGCGAGCACGGCACCTGCGAGACGGCCCAGCGGTTTCTTCACGATGACTCCCTGCTGCGACAGTGCCCGACGTTGGGCAATGGCGGGATTCTGCCGCAGAAAAGCGTCGAAGGGAAATGATTCCCGGGTGGGGAAAACCACGCTCGAATTCTGTAACGTTCCGCGTTTCCGGGCCGATTGAATTGATCCGGTGTGGCCCTCAGGAAACGACCTGATAACGAAGCTGGTGGGCGTGATAACGAAACCGATCGTAACACGCCCACCATTCCAGTGGGCTATCCGGCACTTCTTTTCGATCTTCAGGCGCGGCCGCGGACGAGGTCGATCAGCCGGCCGAGCACGTGCTCGCCCGCCGCGCGCAGGCCGTTGTGCTCGTACTCGTTCGTGACCCACGGGCGCATCGTCGGGATCAGCCCTGCGGTCTCTTCGGAGAACCGGCGGTCCACATACGCGTCCTCGGCGTAGATCGCGGCGGCGCACGGCACTTCGCAGCTTCGCAGCACGTCGGCGTCGTAGAGGCGCGGCCACTCGCGCTCCGCGAGCAGCTCGGCGGCTTCGCGCAGCGGGGCGAGGCCGGGCAGGTCGGTGAACACCGAGGGGAAGACGTGCTCGCCGGTGAAGAGCGTGGCGTCGTCGTCGTACTCCGCCGGGCGCGTGCGCTGGGCCGACCAGCGGGTGGTGTGGCCGTCGGCGTAGCAGGCCTCGTGGATCACCGCGTAGAGCGGGTTGCGCGCCGAGAACGGCAGCGTCGCCGCGACGTCGTGCGCGAAGGCCGGGGAGTCGGGGTCGCGCTCCAGCAGGTAGTGCAGCGTCTCGGCGCCCTCGCTCGACCCGAGGACGTGGCCGAGCTGGCGGAACAGCCGGGACGTGATCGGCGTGCCGTCGGGCAGCGCGAGCTCACCTGCGTCGAGGCGCGTGTGCAGCTTCCGCACGCGCTCGCGGTCTCCGGGGTAGCGCCGGTGTAGCGGCGGTTGCGCTCCAGCAGCGTCGCGTACGTCGCCTTGTACACCTCGTCGGGGTGCCGCTCGACGGGTGGCAGGCCCCCGGTGAAGAACGCTTCCCGCAGGCCCTCCGGCGCTTGCGAGAGGTAGGCGAGCGAGGTGAACCCGCCGAACGACTGGCCCAGCACGCTCCACCGCTCCACGCCCAGCCGCTGCCGGATCAGCTCCGCGTCCCGCACGATCGAGTCGGCGCGGAAGTGCGCCAGGTACTCCGCTTGCTCGGCGGGCGTGCGCCCGGGCAACGTGCCCACGGGGGTGGAGTTGCCGGTGCCCCGCTGGTCCAGCAGCAGCACCCGGTAGTCCCGCAGGGCCCGCCCCAGCCACCCCGCGGCCCGACCCGCGGGCCGCGGCGCCTCGTGCCCGGGCCCACCCTGCAGGAAGACGAGGAACGGCCGCTCCTCCCCGCCACCCGGCTCCGCGACCTCCCGCGCGAACACGGTGATCCGCTCGCCCTCGGGCCTGCCGTGATCCAACGGGACGTCGAACTCGTGCTCGGTGAGAACCAGACCGGGGACGCGCACGGAGGTAGGCATGGGGTCGATCAAATCACGCCGGGGCCTGGTGGGTGGGGTGGTTTTCGGCGGGTTCTTCCGTCCGGGTCTCGGCGGGTGCGGGTTGGGGCGCGAGTGGTCCGCTCGCACTGCTGCTGTGGCGCGAGCGGTCCCGTCGCGGGTCCGGCGGTGTGTGAGTGGGCGGTCCGCGCGGGCCAGGCGCCGCGAGTGGTCCGGTCGCGCCGGGCCGGCGGGAGGGTGTCGATGCGGGTGGTCCGCAGTGGGCGAACGGGAAGCGTCCCGTCTAAACGCCCCCAGGCGCGGCTACGGTGATCTTGTCCGGACTGCGAGGGGAAACCACCTGTGGGCAAGCACCTGTTCTTCGTCGCCGCGCCGGCGGCGGGGCATGTCAACCCGGCGTTGCCGCTCGTGGCGGAGCTGGTGGAGCGCGGGCATCGGGTGACGTTCGCGAGTGGGCCGGCGCACGTGGGGGCCATTGAGGGGGCCGGGGCGGAGGCGGTGCGGTTGCCGTGGACGCTGGATCCCACCGCGTTGTCGCGGGAGACGTTCAGCACCACGAGCTTCGTGAACCTGCTGGACGGGCTACTGGAGGCGGCGGCGCCCGGGATCGATGCGCTCGTGGAGAAAGTCCGAGACGCCGACGTCGTGTGCTTCGACGCGACCGTGGCGCCTGTCGCGGCCGCAGTTTCGCACCGGCTGGGCGTGCCGGCGGTCGCGTTGGTGGCGAGCATGGCCGTGAACGAGCACCTGCCGCTGGCGGAGCTGCTGCCGCCCGACTTCCGGCCGGACAACGAGGCGTTGGTCCGGTTCGCGACGCGCCTGCACGAGTTCTCGCAGCAGCAGGGTCTGTCCGCGCCGCTGGTGCCGATGGCGGCCCCGCCGGTGCCGTTGACGCTGGTGTTCGTGCCGGCCGCGTTCCAGATCGCGGCGGAGACCTTCGACGAGACCTACCGGTTCGTGGGCCCGACGGTGCGCGCGGACGAGGTGGAGCCGCCGGCTGGAAAGCCGGTGCTGCTCGTGTCGCTGGGTACGGCGTTCACCGACCGGCCGGACGTGTTCCGCGCGTGCGCGCAGGCGTTCGCCGACACGGAGTGGCACGTGGTGATGTCGCTCGGCCGCACGGATCCGGCGCTGCTGGGCGAGCTGCCGCCGAACGTCGAGGCGCTGCCGTCGGTGCCGCAGCAGGCGGTGCTGGGCCACGCGAGGGCGTTCGTCTCCCACGCCGGCATGAACTCGATCATGGAGGCGCTCTCGCGGGCCGTGCCGCTGGTGACGCTGCCCCAGGTGCCCGAACAGGCCCTCAACGCCCGCCGCGTCCGGGAACTCGGCCTCGGCGAGGTGCTCGACTCCGAGGCCCTAACCCCGGAGCTCGTGCGTGAGACGGTGCTGCGCGTCGCCGGCGACCCCGTCGTGCACGACCGGCTGGCCTGGCTGGCCAAGGAGATCACAGCCGCCGGCGGCGCGAAAGCCGCGGCCGACGCCGTGCTGGACCTGCTGGGCTGACCGTCCACAAGGGACGTTACTGCTTGCCCATCGACCGGCGGATCTCGGCGAGCTTGTCCTTCGCGGCCTTGTCGCGGTCGGCGATCTTCTTGTCGAGCGACTCGATCGTCTCCGGCCCGCCGATGCCCGCGAGCTCCTGCGCGCCCACCGACGTGTTGTAGCGGTTCTCGATGCGGTCGCGGACGAAGTCGAACGACGGTACGCCGCCCTCGCTGTAGTCGGGCTCGGGCAGGTCCGCCGCCGGCACGCCAGGGGCCGCCGGGCTCTCGACAATCTCGGCGTCCAATGGCTCCTGGTCGCCGGGCTGGTTCGTAGTCATGTGGCACTCCTGTCGTCGCGGTCCCCACCCCCGACCCTAGCCGTTTCCGCAACCTGTCGGCTTTGCCCGGTACCGCCACGGCAGGGGCGTTCCGGACTTTCGGCTGTCCCGGTCACCGACAGGCGCCTTGACACCGGTGAGCCCGGCTCGGAAATGTCGGTGGCGCACGGATTCCTCGGCCCGCACACGCCGCCACGTGTCGTGTCGTGTCGAAAGGACGGTCTCCCCGTTGCCAGCACAGTCCGAACACCCCGACCAGACCCTCGCGAGAAGAAGCTTCCTCGCGCTGGGCGCCGGCGCCGCCCTCGCGGCGACCTCCGCGCTCACCCTGGCGAGCCCCGCCGCGGCAGCACCCGCGACGGAAACCGCGAAAGTGACGAAAACCCCGAACCAAGCCCCGCCCCCGGCCACCCACACCGCCGGCCAGCCCGACTTCGGCCCCAACGTCCACGTCTTCGACTCGAGCACCGCGAACATCCAGGCCACCCTCGACGCCATCTACGCCCAGCAGCGCGGCAGCCAGTTCGGCGAGGGCCGCTACGCGCTGCTGTTCAAACCCGGCGCCTACTCCGTCGACGTCAAGCTCGGCTACTACACCCAGGTCGCCGGCCTCGGCCTGCAGCCCAGCGGCGCCAGCATCACGGGCTCGCTCGGCGTGGAGGGCGACGCGCACGGCAACGGCACGCTCGTGAACTTCTGGCGCGGCGCCGAGAACCTCAACGCCGTCCCGAAGAGCGGCGTCGACACCTGGGCCGTCTCGCAGGCCACCTACTACCGCCGCATCTATCTGCTCGGCGACCTCAAGCTGTCCGACGGCGGCTACTCCAGCGGCGGGTTCATCGCCGACTGCCAGCTCACCGGCCAGGTCAATTCCGGCACCCAGCAGCAGTGGCTGACGCGCAACTCGGTGGTCGGCTCGTGGGTGGGCTCGAACTGGAACTTCGTGTTCGTCGGCTCGCCAGGCGCGCCGGCGACCTCGTTCCCGACGCCGCCGTACACGTCCGTCGAGCGCACGCCGATGATCTGCGAGAAACCGTTCCTGTACGTGGACGGCGCCGGTGCCTACCAGGTGTTCGTGCCCGCCGTCCGCACCGACGCGGAGGCCACCAGCTGGGAGGCGCGCAAGCCCGAGGGCACCTCGCTGCCCATCGACGCGTTCCACATCGCCAAGCCGACGGAGTCCGCCGCCGACCTCAACGCCGCCCTCGCGCAGGGCAAGCACCTGCTGCTCACGCCGGGCATCTACCACGTCGACCAGCCGCTCACCGTCACGCGCGCCGACACCGTCGTGCTCGGTCTCGGCTACGCCACGCTGATCCCGGACAACGGAGTCACCGCGCTCGACGTCGCCGACGTGGACGGCGTACGCGTCGCCGGCCTGCTCGTGGACGCGGGACCGGTCGCGTCCGACCCGCTGATTCGCTTCGGGCCCGACGGGTCGCGCCGCGGCCACGCGCGCAACCCGAGCTCGATGCACGACGTGTTCGTGCGCGTCGGCGGTGCCGGCGTGGGCAAGGCCAAGCGGTGCGTGGTCGTCAACAGCGACGACGTGCTCATCGACAACATGTGGCTGTGGCGGGCCGACCACGGCGCGGGCGTCGGCTGGGACGCCAACACCTCCGACGTCGGCCTGGTCGTGAACGGCTCGGGTGTGATCGCCTACGGCCTGTTCGTCGAGCACCACCAGAAGGCCCAGGTGCAGTGGAACGGCGAGGGCGGCCGCACCTACTTCTTCCAGAACGAGATGCCCTACGATCCGCCGAACCAAGCCGCGTGGATGGACGGGACCCACCGCGGCTTCCCCGCCTACGCGGTGGGCGACAACGTCCGCACGCACGAAGCGTGGGGCCTGGGCAGCTACTGCATCTTCTCCCGTGACCGCACGATCGTGTCCGACCGCGCCATCTCCGCGCCGCACCGACCGGGCGTGCGGTTCCACAGCATGATCACGTTCTCGCTCGGCGGCGGCCAGGGCACGATCGCCCACGTCGTCAACGACACCGGTGGCCCGTCGGACGCCGTCACCGGGCTGGCGATGCTGAAGTCGTACCCGTAAACACCCGACCCGGGCGAAGAAACCCGCGCCGCGACCGTCCATTCACGACGGTCGCGGCGCGGGACCCTCAGTCTGCGAACCCGCGCTCCTTGAGGATCGCGTCGATCCGGGCCTCGTGGTCGGCGTCCCACTCGTCGAGTGTCTGCGCCTCCTCCTTGGCCAGGCGCGCCTGCGCGGCCAGGAGGATCCGCTCCGCGTCGGCGGCCGGCGTGACCACGACGCCCTCCTCGTCGGCGGTGACGATGTCACCCGCGTGCACGGTGACCCCGCCGCAGCTCACGGGCTGACCCAGCGGCGCGACAGCCGCCTTCGTGCCGGGGATCGGGATCAGGCCGCGCGCGAACACGGGGAACCCCAGTTCGCGCACCTCGGCGAGGTCGCGGATCACGCCGTCGAGCACGAACGCCGCGATCCCGTTGCGCTGCGCCACGGCGCAGACGTTGCCGCCCGCCAGCGCGTAGTCCAGGTCGCCGGACTCCACCACGACGATCGAGCCCGCTGGGGCGCGGTGAATGGCCGCGTGCAGCATCAGGTTGTCGCCCGCCGGGCACTGGACGGTGTAGGCCGGGCCGGCGACGCGCGGCACCGGGCCCCATAGCGGGCGCACGCCGATGTCCATCACCTGGTCGCGGCTCAGCAGGTCGGCGAGGGTCGTGGTCGGGATGTCGCGGAATCCGTCGGGCATGGTCCTCCTGTCACGTCTTGGTGTCCCCTGGACGAGACCGCGATCGTCGCAGGAAAGTGCCCCGGAGTCGCGGACTCCGGGGCACGTGTGACGCAGTTCGCTCAGTGCATGATCGGCGGGCCGAGCGGGAGCGCGGACCCGCCCGTGGCCGTCGAGGCCGAGCTGAAGAACAGGTACACACCGACGGCGGCGAACACGAGCACGACGTACCCGCCGACCTGCAGGATGCCGGCCGAGCCCTGCAGCGTGCCGACCAGCACGAGCACGAGCGCGACCTCGATGAGGGCGAACAGCAGGGTGTACGCCACCGGCAACCGCAGGGTGGCGAGTGTCAGCATGCCGACGATGACGAGCCAGGAGATGAGGAACAACCCCTGGGTGGCGACGGCTGCTGTCGCGTCGATCCCGAACCAGTTGTGGGTCAGGCCGAGCACGAGCAGCGCGTAGCTCAGCCAGAACCCGGAGAAGATGGCGAACACGCCCGCCACCGCGCTCTGGCCCACGGCGGCGGCCCAGATCGCCGCGATGACCAGGCCGAGGCCGGTCGCGGCGATGATGACGGCGAGTGACGCGCCGACGGCGGTCGCGGGCACGTAGCCGATGAGGACGAGCCCCAGCGCGACGGATCCGACGACGAAACTGGGCAGACCGATCATCATCGGGTCGGCGGCCGGGGGCGCTTCGGGAGCGGCCTCCGCGGTGTGCTGGGCAGGTACTCGGGGGACACTTTCGGCACTGGCATCGAGGGTGGTCATGAGCGGGCTCCCTGGTCGGGCATCCGGAATGTGCCTGGTCGTGTGCCTGGTCGTCGCGGTGGCACATCGCTCGGTATACGCCTGTCCCCGCAGGGCGGGAGTCTCATTTAGAGACGCCGCCGACCAGGTGGAAACCGGGGCACACCGCCCACATCCGGCCCGTACGCTGCGGTGATCGCCCTCACAGGCCCCGGCCGACGGCGCCGCGTGGCGCTTCACGCGGAGCAACGACTGGGCCACGAAACGGCCTAGCTCCGGCTACGCCGAGTGGATCCGGCGAAATGTCACGCAGGGTGACCGTCGGAGTGCTCCGGCCGGGGAGCCGGTTTCCCGCCCGCGTGGCCCGGAGGTCGTAGTCCGGTCGGACAGGTCCGAACCGGGCGCCCGGGCCGGGCGCCCGGGCCGATACCGTGCTCGCATGTCGCGGGTGCGGAGCCCGTCCACGGCCGGGCTGCTGGCCCGGTTCACGATCGCCGGGGTGGTCGTGCTCGCGGCGCTGGCCGGTCTCATCGCCTACCTCGCGCGCGAAGCGGGCACGGCGCAGGCCACGCAGTCGGCGGTGCAGACCACGTCCGTCACGGCCCGCGGCGTGGTCGAACCGCGGCTCGACGCGGCGGTGGTGAACCGCGACCCGGCCGCGCTGACCGCGTTCGACGCGGCGATCCGGCGCTACGTGCTGCAGGGTTCGCTGGTGCGCGTGAAGGTCTGGGCCGCGGACGGCACGATCCTCTACTCCGACGCGTCCGCGCTCATGGGCGAGCGCTACCCGCTCAGCGGCCAGGAGGCCGAGGCGCTGCGGGTGCAGGGGAGCGTGTCCGAGGTCAGCGACCTGACGCGGCCGGAGAACCGGCTCGAGACGTCGTTCGGGAAGCTGCTGGAGGTCTACGTCGGGATCCGCGCGGCCGACGGGCGCCCGCTGCTGCTGGAGGCCTACTACCGCTACGACGCCGTGACGCAGGCCGGGCAGGCCGCGTGGGCGCGATTCGCGCCGCCTTCCCTGGGCGCGCTGGTGGTGCTGGAGGTCGTGCAGGTGCCGTTCGCGTGGTCGCTGGCGCGGCGCGTGCGGCGCTCGCTGCGGGAGCGGGAACGCCTGCTGCAGCACGCCGTGGACGCCTCCGACGCCGAGCGCCGCCGGATCGCGCGCGACCTGCACGACGGGATCGTGCAGGACCTGTCCGGGCTCACGTTCAGCCTCGACGCCGCCAGGCTCGGTAACCCGGACGAGACCCGCCGCGCCGAAGTCATCGCCGACGCCGCGGGGAGGCTGCGCACGAGCGTCGGCGCGCTGCGCTCGCTGCTCGTGGACATCTACCCGCCGAACCTCGCCGAGGAGGGCCTCTGGCCGGCTCTGGCCGAGCCGGCGGGCGGCCTGGAACGCACGGGCGTGGCGGTGGACCTCGACGCGGACGACGCCGACGGCCTGCCCCGGCCGCGTCGGCGCTGCTGTTCCGCACCGCGCAGGAGGTGCTGCGCAACGTCGTGGCCCACAGCGAGGCCCAGGCGGTGCTCGTGCGCGTGACCAGGGCGGAGTCCGCTGCCACCCTGGTGATCGACGACGACGGCCGCGGCTTCGACGGCGACCGGCTCACCGAGCAGGCGCGCGACGGGCACTTCGGGCTGCGGGCTGTCGGCGACCTGCTGGCCGAGGCCGGTGGCAGGCTGTCGGTGCGCGCCGCGCCCGGCCGGGGCACGCGCGTGGAGGCGGAGGTGCCGCTGTCATGATCCGAGTGCTGATAGCCGACGACCACGCCATCGTGCGGACCGGCCTCACCCAGCTGTTGAGCACCGCGGGCGACCTGCAGCTGGTCGGCGCCGCGGGCGACGGCGAGGAGGCCGTGGCGCTAGCGGCGGAGCTGGGTCCGGACGTGGTGCTGATGGACCTGTCGATGCCCGGCACCGACGGGGTCGCGGCCACGGCGCGGATCGTCGAGGCCAACCCCGAGACGCACGTCCTGGTGCTCACATCGTTCTCCGACCAGGCGCGGATCCTCGACGCACTGCGCGCCGGTGTCCAGGGCTACCTGCTCAAGCACAGCGAGCCGGAGGCGATCCTGGCCGGCATCCGCGAGATCGTGGCCGGCGGCTCGCCACTGGACCCGAAGGCGGCGCGGGTCCTGCTGAGCGATCGGCGGGCCGCGCAGCCCGCGGCGAAGCTGACCGACCGCGAGCGCGAGGTGCTGCGCATGGTCGGCGAAGGGCTGCCGAACAAGTCCATCGCGCGCCGCCTCGGGATCACCGAGCGGACCGTGAAGGCGCACCTGACCAACGTCTACCAGCGGCTCGGCGTCACCGACCGGACGCAGGCGGCGCTGTGGGCACAGCGGCACGCCGACCGGTACTAGGACCACCGGACAATGGCGCCGCACTCGGGTGATCGCGAGGATGAGGCGGTGACCGATCCCGCCGCCGACACCCGGCCCGTGGTGTTCGAGACCCGCGCCGACGCCGGCCCACGCGCGCCCCGGCGGGGGCGGCAGGCGCTCGGCGCGCTCGCCGGAGCCGTGGTGGCGGCCGGCGCCGCGGCCGGGATCGTGTGGGGCGGCACGGCCGTGTGGTCGCTCGTGGACCCGGGCAGCACGGCGAACGCGCCGGCCCCGTTGTGGATCCCGCCGCCTCCGCTCGTCACGGCGGTGTCGACCCCGCCGTCGGACGACAACCCGCACGCCGGCGACAATCCTGGCGCGGGCGAAGGGCATCGCGGCGAGAACACCACGACCCGTGCCTCGGAACCCGGCGACGATCACGGCGGTGGCCGCGGTGGCGATGACGGTGGCGGGCGTGGCCGGGGTGGTCCGGGGCGCTGAACCGCCGTCACGTGAGGAAGAAACCCAGCCCCACCGCGAGAAGCACCCCCACCAATGATGGCACGCGCGCGAGCAGGAGCACGGTGCCCGCGGCGACCAGGGCGCCCGTCAGCCAGCCGGTGGTCGCGTGGGCGGCGAGAGAGCCGCTGGACACCGTGAGCAGCGCGATGACCATGAGGCTGAGCGATTGCAGCACGGCGTGGAACCGTCTGTTGTGGACCAGGCGGCTGCGCACGCGCTCCAGCACGAGCACGAGCATCGGCGGTAGCAGCACCGCCGCGAATGCCACCAGTGCGCCCACCGTGCCGTGGGTGAAGTACCCGATCACCACGAGGTAGAGCCCGTTGGGGCCGGGGCTGATGTTGCCCACCGCGAGCGACTGCAGGATCAGCGCGTCGGGTGCGACGCCGGCCGCGGTCAGCTGGCCCCGCAGCACCGGCAGGGAGCCGAGCCCGCCGAAGCCGAGCAGGCTCGCCAGGAACACGGCGACGAAGAGCTGGTCAATCCGCATCGCCGTGCGCGCCCTCCCCGTCGCCGTCCGGTCCACTGTGGCCGGTCGTGAACACCTGGGGTGCCACGAGCGCGGCCAGCACCGCGATGCCCATCAGCACCAGCGGGTTGTCGATCAGCAGCGCGAGCACCAGGAACGCGCCGTAGCAGAGGAAACCGCGCAGCAGCCGGCCGCGGCGCAGGACGTCGCGGACCAGTTGCAGCGCCAGGGCGATCGCGAACCCGGCGGCGACCGCCGCCACAGCCGCGAGCGGACCGGCCGCGCCGGGCAGGTCCGCCACGCGGGTGTAGCACCACGCGAGCGCGATCGTGATGGTGATCGACGGCGCCATCAGCCCGAGCATTGCCGCCGCCATGCCGGCGAGCCCCGCCACGGCGCGGCCGATGAGCAGCACCTGCGCGAGGATCGTGATGCCGGGTGTCAGCCTGCTCGGCACCACGGTGTCGAGGAACTCGTCCTCGGTGAGCCAGCCCCGCCGCAGGCTCGTGCGCCGCATGGCGGCGATGGTCGCGCTGCCGCCGCCGAACGACGTCGCCCCGATCCTCGCGAAGGCGAAGAACACCGCCGGCCAGCGCCGATCGGAGGACCGACGCCGTGCGCGTCCGGTCGCCGTCATCGATCCCCCGATCGCGTCGTCGGCCTCTCCTGCTGATCCGGTCAGAACTTCCAGCTACGGTCGGGCGTCGCCACGTCGATCTCGACGCCGTCCGGGTCGAGGAACTTGAAGAACCGCGGGGGCCACTGCTCCTTGTCCTCGCCGTAGATTTCGATGCCGAAGTCCTTGAGGGAGTCGACCACGGCAGCGGTGTCGGCGATCTCGACACCGATGTGGTTGGGGCCGAGGGTGCCCTGCGCCCACGGTGCCGTTTCGACGCGCTCGTCCGGGCAGAGCAGCGAGTAGTTCACCTCGCCGTCGGACAGGTCGAGTGCCTTGCCCGGGTAGTGTCCGGGTGTCCGCACGTCACCGAGGCGCTTGAAGCCGAAGACCTTCTCGTAGAAGGTCGCCGTCTTCTCCAGGTCCTTGGTCACGATGCCCATGTGCCGGATCCTCATCGGTCCTCCATGTCCTCATGTAAGAAACTCTGTCCATAGAGCGGACAGTTGAGGACATTAGGCGGGTCCGCGGCACGGGTCAAGGGAACATGTCGCGTTAGTAGAAGAACATCCTTATGATGTCTGCTATGGAGAAAGATGAGGCGGCTTCCGCGCCGAGCTACCCGATCTCGTCGGTGGACAACGCCCTGCGACTGCTGCTGCTCTTCCGGGAGCGCAAGTCCGTGCGGCTCACGGAGGCGTGCGCCTACCTCGGGGTCGCGCACTCCACCGCGCACCGGCTGCTCGCGATGCTCGTGCACCACGGTTTCGTGCGCCAGGACAAGGGAAGCCGCACGTACCGGCCGGGTCCGACGCTCGTCGAGATCGGCCTCGCCGTGGTGCAGAACATGGACGTGCGCGCCGAGGTGCGGCCCTTCCTCGTGCGGCTGTCCGAAGAGTTCGAGGAGACCATCCACCTGGTCGCGCTCGAGGGCAACCAGGCGAGGTTCCTCGACTCGGTCGAGTGCGACCGGGCCCTGCGCGTCGCCGCGCGCACCGGGAAAGCGCTGCCCGCGCACTGCACGTCGGCCGGCAAGGCGCTGCTCGCGGCGTTGTCCGAAGACGAGGTGCACGCGCTCTACCCGGACGGCAACCTCGCCGCGCAGACCGGCCAATCGCTGCGCTCGATGCGCGCGCTCGACGCCTCTCTGGACGAGGTGCGGGCCCGCGGATACGCCACCAACTCCGAAGAGAGTGAAGAAGGTGTCGGGTCTGTCGCGATCGCGCTGCTCAACAAGGCCGGGCACGCCGTGGCTGCCATCGCCGTGGCGGTGCCGGTGAGCAGGCTCAACCCCCGGATCGAGACCCATATCGTGCGGGCGCTGCGGGAAGTCCGCGACGAGTTCCGCGAGGTGTCGGACTGATCCTCGTGCCCCGCCGGCGTCGTCCGCGCGCCGCCGCAGTGGTCTTGACCGCCCGGAGACCGGCTCCTAGTCTGTGCGTCTTGCAGACATCATTTCTGTCCAATGGAGGACTGAAGTGCGCAGAGTCGAAGTTGTCTCCGGTGTTGTCGTCTCGATAGTCGGTGTCGGTGCCTTGATCCCGGCGCTCGGCATGGGTTTCTTCGGGCCCGACGGCGGACTCGGCCCGGGGTTCTTCCCGGTGACGTTGTCCGCCGCGCTCATGGTGCTGGGCGGTGTCCTCGCCGTGCAGGGCACCCGCCCGCAGCAAGTGGAGGTGCGAGCCGTCGGCGGGGCGGTGAGCCAGGTGGAGAAAGCCGCGAAGGCCGCCGTCGCCGAGGACGACGGCCCACCTCCGACGGGGCTGCGAAGGATCCCGAAACCGGCGCTGGTCTGGCTTTCCTTCGCCGCGGCCGCGGCGGTGATGCCGTTGTTCGGGTTTGTGGTCACCGCCGTGCTCCTGCTCCTGGCCCTCTTCTTCGGCATCGAGCGCCGGCGCGGTGTGCTCCCGCTCGTGGCCGCGTTCGCGGTGCCGATCGCGCTGTACGAGCTGTTCGTCGACCTCCTGGCCATCCAGCTGCCGGTCGGCCTGCTCGACACCGGCGTGCTCGGGATCTGACGGCGGACCGAAGGGACCTCGCATGTCCGTGTTCTCGAACCTCCTTGACGGGTTCGCCTCCGCGCTGACCCCGATGAACCTGCTGTGGGTGATCATCGGCGCGATCCTCGGCACGATGATCGGGATCCTGCCCGGCCTCGGCAACCCCGCGGCGACGCTCGCGGTGCTGCTCCCGCTCACCCTCCAGCTCCCCGCCACGACCGGCCTGATCACGATGGCCGGGATCTACCACGGCGCCAAGTTCGCCGGTGCTACCACCGCGATTCTGCTGAACATCCCGACCGAGACGTCGTCGGTCGTCCTCTGTTACGACGGCCACGAGCTCGCCAAACAGGGCCGCGCGGGGCCCGCGATGGGGATGTCCGCGATCTCCGGCTTCATCGCGAGCACTGTCGGGGTGATCGCCTTGACCTTCGCTGCCCCGGCCGCGGCGGCGGTGGCCGTGAAGTTCGGCCCGCCCGAGTTCGCGATGCTGATGCTCTTCGGTCTGCTGCTCGTGGTGACCATGGCGGGCAAGTCGCCGGTGAAGGGCCTCATCTCGATGGTCGCCGGCCTGCTGGTCGCCACCGTCGGCGTCGACCTGTTCACCGGCACCCAGCGCTACACGTTCGGCAGTATCGATCTCTACGACGGCATCGAGTTTCTCACCCTCACCCTCGGCCTGTTCGCCGTGGGCGAGGTTCTGGTGAACCTGCAGCGCAAACGCGGGGCCACCATCTCGTTCGTCGCCCCGAAGCGGCTGCGTGACTACTTGCCGAACCGGGAAGACTTCCGCCGCTCGCGCGTGGCCATCGCGCTCGGCTCCGTGATCGGGTTCTTCGTCGGTGCGGTGCCCGGCGGCGGGTCGACCATCGGCTCGTTCGTGTCCTACGCGCTGGTGAAGAACACCTCCCGGCGCAAGCACCTGTTCGGCAAGGGGGCGATCGAGGGTGTCGCCGGGCCGGAGGCGGCCAACAACTCCGAGTCGGGCGGCGCGATGATCCCCTTGCTGAGCCTCGGGCTCCCCGGCAGCGCCAGCACGTCGGTGATGCTCGCGGCGCTGGTGCTCTACGGCGTGCAGCCCGGTCCGCTGCTGTTCACCGACCACCCGGAGATCGGCTGGCCGGTGATCGCGAGCCTCTACCTCGGCACGATCGCGCTGCTGGTCCTCAACCTCCCGCTGATCCCGATGTGGGTGCAGATTCTGCGGATCCCGTACTGGCTGCTGTACCCGGTGATCCTCGTGCTCGCCATCGTCGGCGCCTACAGCGTGCGCGGCTCGATGTTCGACATCTGGCTGCTGCTCGGGTTCAGCGCGCTCGGCTACGTGTTCCGCAAGCTCGACATCCCGAGTGCACCGATGCTGATGGCGTTCGTGCTCGGGCCCCAGGCCGAGCTCACCCTCCGGCAGTCGCTGACGCTCTCGGACGACAGCCCGCTCATCTTCGTGCAGCGCCCGGTATCCGCCGCGATCCTCGGGGTGACCGTCGCGGTGGTGCTCTTCGCGGTTGTCAGCCGGCAGCGCAAGCGCCGGGCCGCCCTCGCCGTCGCCGCCCCCGGCGCGGAGCTCGTGACCGTCTCGGAAGGAGAACGCTGATGCACGTCCGCAAGCCGGTGACGGCGGTGCTCGGCCTGGCCCTCGTGGCCGGCGCGGTGGCCGGGTGCCACGTCGGCGCCGCGAGCGGCGGGACGCCGGTGAACATCCAGTTCGTGGTGGACACCGGGCCGGGCGGTGGCAGCGACGTGTTCGCCCGCGAGCTGGTGAAGATGGCGCAGCAGGCCAAGCTGATCGACGACAACTGGCCGGTGATCAGCAAGCCGCAGGGCGGTGGTCTCGGTGCCATGGCGTACATGGCGGGCCGTGGCTCGAAGACCAACGTGGTGGCCGCGTTCACGTCGAAGTGGGTCGTGAGCGGGATGGCCACCGGGGACGCACCGGCCACATTGGACGATCTGACGCCGATCGCCGAGCTGGCTGAGGAGCAGCAGGTGGTGGCGGTGCCGTCGAACTCGCCGTACCGCACCTTCGCCGAGTTCGTGGCCGACGCCAAGCGCAAGCCCGGCAGGCTCGTCCAGGTGGGCGGGGCAAGCTCGTCCGTGGACAACCTGGTGGCGCTGAAGTACGAAAAGGATGCCGGTACCACGTGGAAGTACCTGTCGTTCGCCGACGGCGGGCCGCGGATCACCGCATTGCTGCGCGGCGACGCGCAGATGATGATCGGCGCGGAGTCCGACTTCTCCGAGCAGGTGGCAGCGCACCAGATGAAGATCATCGGCGTGCTCGGCTCGCACCGGTCGCTGACCTACCCGGACGTGGCGACGCTCACCGAGCAGGGCCTGTCCGCCGACGGGTTGCCCCAGCAGTTGCAGTTCCGCGGCATCGCCGGGCCGCCCGGCATGTCCAAGCAGGCCGTGGACTACTACGTCGGGATCTTCGCCAAGCTCGTAAAGACCCCGGCCTGGGCGGCGTACATGCGCAGCGAAGGCAACGCGACCCGGTTCATCACCGGGGAAGCGCTGAAGAAACAGATCGCGACGTTCACCGAAACCATGAAACCGCTCGTCGCCCGATTGCCTCAGGGGAGCAAGTGACCACCATCGAACCAGTACTGACCCGTTCCCGCGAACTCGCGGCGTTCGGCGCCTCGATCACCGCGGACGCGCTGCCCGAACCGGTGGTGCACAACGCCCGGCGCGCGTTCGTCGACTGGACGGCCGCCGCGCTGGCCGGGTCCGGTGAGCCGGCCGCGGCGAAGCTGCGCGGTGTCGTCGCCGCGGTCGGCGGCGACGGGCCGTGCACCGTCGTCGGCACCACGCTGCGCACCAGCCCGCCGTTCGCGGCGCTGGCCAACGCGTATACCTCGCACCTGCTCGACTACGACGACGTCTACAACCCGAGTGCCACCACCATCCACCTCGGCTCGTGCGTGTGGCCCGCGGTGCTCGCCATCGGCCAGGCGCGCGGGCTGGCCGGGCCCGCGCTGGTCGCCGCGTACGTGGCCGGGTTCGAGGTGGGCGCGCGGGTCGCCTGCGCGGCCGGGCCGCAGCACTACGAGAGCGGCTGGCATGTCACCGGCACCGCGGGCCACCTCGCCGCCGCGGCCGCCGCGGCCAACGCGCTCGGGCTGTCCGCGGAAGCGACGACCCACGCGCTCGGCTGCGCGGCCACGCAGGCCGCGGGCGTGCGCGAGGTGTACGGCAGCGACACGAAGGCGATCCACCCCGGCAAGGCCGCGATGGACGGAGTGCTGGCGGCCCTGCTGGCGGAGAACGGGTTTACCTCCACCGACACCGCGCTGGAGGGGGAGCGCGGGCTGCTGCGCGCGATCACGCCCCGGCCGCACCCGGAACTGCTCACCGAGGGGCTGGGCACCGACGGATCGGACACGCACTGGCACGTGCTCGACAACGGCCACAAGCTGTATCCGAGCGCGTCGCTGACCCACCCGGCGATCGACGCGGTGCTGGCGCTGGATCCCGTCGACCCGGCCGAGGTGGCGGCGATCGAAGTGCGGATGGCGGGGTTCGCCGCGGCCGTCACCGCGCTCGCCCAGCCGGAAACGGGGGCCGCGGCGAAGTTCAGCACGGCGCACTGCGTCGCCGCCGCGCTGACCCGCCGGCACGCCGGACCGGCAGAGTTCACCGACACCGTGGTGGCCGACCCGGTCGTGGCGGCGTTGCGGGACAAGGTCACCGTGCTGGCCGACGAGGCGGTGACCAAACGCGGCTGTCTGCTCCGGATCACCCTGCACGACCGGACCGAGCTGCGGTCCACCGTCGAACAGAACAAGGGGACTCCCGCCGCCCCGCTCACCGACGCCGACCTGGAGGACAAGCTCGTGACTGCGGGCGACGCCACGCTGGGCCACCAGACGACCGACCTGCTGGTCAAATCGTGCTGGGCACTCGACCGGCTGGCGGGCCTCGACGAGCTGATGGCGTACGTGACTCCGGTGTCCCCGGTGTGCCACGCGGGCTGACCGGCCTCAGCGCGACTCGGCGACCGGCTCCTGCACCGGGGCGGTCGCCGAGCCGCGGCGGGCCTTGCGCCGCGCGGTGATGAGCACGACTCCGCCCACGGCGATCGCGCCGCCCGCCAGCTCGACGGGCGCGGGGACCTCGCCCAGCCAGACGTAGGCGACGGCCAGCGCCACCACCGGCACGAGGTAGAGCGCCGACGTCGCCGCGGTGACCGTGTTGCGCGCGACCCCGTAGCCCCACAGCACGAACCCGAGCGCGGACGGCAGCAAACCCAGGTACAGCACGGCCGCGTGCGCCGAAGTGGGTGCTGTTTCGAGGCCGTGCCAGGCCGCCGGAGCCAGCGGCAGCGAGAAGAGCGTGCCGGTCCACATCGCGTAGCAAGCGACTTCGAGGCCGGAGTAGTGGCGCAGCAACGGTTTGCTGCAGAAGTGGTACGCGCCCTGCACGAGCGCGGCGGCGAGAACCACCCACGCGGCGGTGGAGTACTGCACGTCGCCGCCGGACAGCGCGATGAGCGCCGAACCGCCGAGCGCGACAGTGCTGCCGAGGATACCGCGCGCGCCGAGCCGTTCGCCGAGGAACGCGGCGGCCAGCACCGCGCTGAACACCGGCGCCGTGGCCACCAGCAGGCTCGCCGTCCCCGCGGGCACGTGCACTTCGCCCCAGTTGAGCAGCACCTGGTAGGCCGCCATGCCCGTGAGCCCGCACAACGCGATGAGCGGCAGGTCCTTGCGCCGCGGCAGCCGCACGCCCAGGAACGGCGCCGCGACGGCCAGCGCGACCGAGGCCACGACGAGCCGCGCCAGCGACAGCCCGAGCGGGCCGTAGCCGTCGAGTCCCACGCGGATCGAGGGGAAGGCGGACGCCCACAGGACGACGGTGCCGCCGATGGCCAGAACGGGTTTCGAGGTGCTCACCTGGCCAGTGTGGGCGTTAGAATGCGGTAGATCCAGTTAGTCTTTGCTTCGAGATCGGGAAGTTCGGCTTATGTTGGAAGTCCGCCGCCTGAGGCTGTTGCACGAGCTCGCGCACCACGGCACCGTCGCTGCCACGGCCGAGGCGCTCAACCTGACCGGTCCCGCCGTGTCGCAGCAGCTCGCGGCCCTGGAACGCGAGGCGGGGACGCCGCTGCTGGAACGACGCGGGCGCACGCTCGCGTTCACCGCCGCCGGTGAGCTGCTGGTGTCGCACGCCGACGTGATCCTGAGCGACCTCGCGGCGGCCGAGTCCGCACTGGCCGCGGTGCGGTCGGATGGCGCGGGCACCGTCCGGGTCGTCGCGTTCCCGTCCGCGGCCAGGACTCTCGTCGCTCCACTGTGGACCAAGTTGCCCGGCGTGTCGCTGCGGCTGGTGGAACAGGAGCCGGAGTCGGCGATCGGCACGCTGGTGCACCAGGAGGCCGACGTCGCCGTGGTGCACAGCTACAGCCTGCTGCCGCGCGAAACCCCGGCCCGGTGCGAAGAACACCACCTCGTCGACGACCCGGTGCTGCTCGCCGTGCCGCCGGCACTGGCCGAGGCGCGGGCGCTGGCGGACGGCCAAAAGGTGCGTCTGGCGAGGTTTTCGAAGGAGCCGTGGCTGGTGCCGTCGAAGGAGTACTCGTGCCACGAGATGATCCAGCGCGCGTGCGGCGCGGCCGGGTTCGTGCCCGACGTGGTCGCCGAAGCCACCGATTTCGCCGTGCTGACGGCGCTGGTGGCGGCCGGTGCCGGCGTCGCGTTGATTCCGCGCATGGCCCTGCCGGCCTCGCACGCGCCGGTGAGCCTGCACCCGCTCACGAACCCGGTGTCGCGCAAGGTGTACGCGGTCACGCGGCTGGGCACGGGACGGCGGCCGGACGTGCGGGCCGTGCTCACCGGCCTCGGCGCGTAACGGCGCTGCGCAAGGAAGAACGGCGCGCGAGGGCACGGCGCGCCCCTCGGCCGCGCCGTGCCC
This sequence comes from Amycolatopsis sp. NPDC050768, assembly GCF_040654155.1. Classification (NCBI taxonomy): domain Bacteria; kingdom Bacillati; phylum Actinomycetota; class Actinomycetes; order Pseudonocardiales; family Pseudonocardiaceae; genus Amycolatopsis; species Amycolatopsis sp. NPDC050768. The sequence goes on along the minus strand of NZ_JBFAHL010000005.1, from coordinate 352,093 downwards.
GCCGCGTCAGAGGACGATCTCGGCCAGTCGCGCGACGTCGTCGACGTCGTCGGTGGTCGGGTGGAAGATGAGCTCGTCGGCGCCGATGTCCTGGAAGGACTTCACGGTTTCGCGCAGCACGTCGGCGCTGCCGTTCACGCCCGCGGACACGAGGTCGGCGTACTCGGGGCCGGCCACGGAGTAGTAGTGGTGGGCGTTGCCGCGGCCCTTCTCGACGTCGCCGAGCGCGAAGTAGGCGATGGCGACCAGCCGCGGCCCACCGTCGCGGCCTTCCGCCCGCCAGGCTTCCCGCGCGGCGTCGAACACGGGCACCACCTGCGGCGCCGGCATCGCGCCCGCGACGTACCCCTCGCCCCACCGGGCCATCCGGCGCAGCGCGGCGGGCGCGAACCCGCCGAACAGCATCGGCACCTCGACCGAACCACCCGGCACGCCCGCGTTGTCCCCGCCGCCGACGAGCTTGCCCGACCACAGGTCGCGGTACGCCTCGAGCGCCGCGTCCATCCGCTTGCCGAGGTCCTTCGTGCTCGTGCCCTCGACCACGAAGTCGTCGGGCCGCCCGCCCACGCCGACGCCGAACGTGAGCCGCCCGCCGGACACCGCCTGGATGCCCGCGAGCTCCTTGGCCAGCAACGTCGCCGGCCAGACCGGCGCCAGCATCACGGTGCTGAGCAGCCCGATCGTGTGCGTGGCACCCGCGGCCGCGGCCAGCGCGACGGTGTCGAGCACCGCCGGGTAGGCGATGCGCCCGACCGTGCCGAGCGTCGAGAACCCGGCTTCCTCCGCCTTCGCCGCCCACGCCGGGATCACCGTCGCGTCGACTTCGCGCACCTGGCTGGGCAGGCCGATACCGATTTTCATGCAACTCCTCGTGGTCGCGGTGGAACCCCCGGTGACCATGATCGAAGTCCGCCCGAGGGCCCTGCCACTCCACGTCGTGGGTACCCAGGTGCCGGGTCCACAAAGGACTATCCGGAACAGGTGCCGTTCGACGTCGCCCCGGTGGTGAAGAACTCGACGCCCGTCGCGGCGCACGGGAGGTGCGCGAACGACGAGTGCACGTCGTCGGCCACGGTCAGGAGTGCGCCGCCGACCTCCGCCTGCATCTCGCGCGCCCACGGGAACGGGGTGTTGGTCTCGAACTCGTGCCCGACGAGCTGCAGCGGGCTGGAGCCGCGCGAGAGCTCGGTGGGCTTCGGCGCGAACGGCCAGCCGGCGCACCGCGCGTCGCCACCCGGTTCGTAGGCGGCGACCGGGTACCGGGCGGCGAGCTCGCGGCCGTGCTCCCACGCCTGGTCGATGTCGCGGGCGCCGGGGGAGTCGTTGCAGTTCACGGCGGCCAGGACGAACCCGATCTCCCCGTCGCGGTAGCCGACGTCGAACCCGTTGCCGGCCGGCGCGGACGCGGGCGCTGCGGTGGTCGTCGGCGGCTTCCCGTCCCGCGCGGCGGCGAGCGCTTGCGCGGCGGTGGCCCAGTCGGCGCGCGGGGCGAGCAGTTGCTGGTTGGCCCAGTGGTCGTCGCGGTCGGCCAGGGGCTGGGCCGCGAGCCGGCTGCGCAGCGCGAGCACGGCCTCCGAGACGGCCGGGCCGGTGCTGCCGAACCCGTACGTCGCGTCGCGCTCGCCGAGCCAGCGCGTGAAGTCGTCGAAATGGGCTTCGGAAGCGGCGGTCTGGTCGTCGGACCGCGCGACGGCCTCGCCCGGCGCGAGCACGGAGTCCAGCAGCATCCGGTCGACGTGGCCGCCGAACAGGCTGCGGTAGGTGGCGCCGAGCGCCGTGCCCCATGAGTTGCCGAAGTAGCCGATCTTCTCCTCGCCCAGGGCCCGGCGGATCACGTCCATGTCGCGGGCGACGTCGGCCGTGGTCATCGACCGGGCGAGGTCGGGGTCCTTCTCGGCGCAGGTGCGCAGCCGGTCCGCGACGGTCTTCGCCTGGGTTTTGAAGCGCTGCTCGGCGGTGGCGGTGGCGGGCGGGCGCGGCACGTTCGCCGGATCCAGCTCGGGGCAGAGGATCTTGTCGCTGTAGTCCGAACCGCGGATATCGAACCCGATCAGGTCGTGCGTGCGGCCGATTCCCGCCAGCTCCGTCCGGGTGAGCTCGTCCGGGAAGGTCGTGCCCTGCTCGCCGGGGCCGCCCGGGTTGACGAGTACTACGCCTTGCCGGTGCGCGGGATCGCTCGCGCGGACCCGGCTGACGGCGAGGGTGAGCTGCCGGCCGCCGGGCTGCCGGTAGTCCAGCGGTACGCGCACAGTCGCGCACTCGCTCGCTTCGCCGTTCGCCCAGCCTTCGGCGATCTTCGCGCATTGCTGCCACTGCAGGCCTTGCGACGGCGGTGGCGCCACCGCCGTCGTGAACGGCACCGCCAGAATCGCCAGCACCACGGCCGCACCCTTGGCCACGTTGTCCGCCTTCCCTCGTCGATCTTCGTCGGGACCGACGGTGCCGGGCGGGTGTGCGCGGGCTGTCCGCGGCGCGTACTGGTTCGGTAACGGCTCAGCCGGTGCTCTCGTCGACGTCGAGGGTGTGGCCGAGGCGCTGCTGCTTGGTGCGCAGGTAGCGCAGGTTGTGCGCCGTGGCGGCGGCGGGAAGGCCGACGCGGTCGACGATCTCGAGGCCGTAGCCGTCGAGGCCGCCGTATTTCGCCGGGTTGTTGGTGATCAGGCGCAGGCGGGTGATGCCGAGGTCGGCGAGAATCTGGGCGCCGACGCCGTAGGAGCGGGAGTCGACGGGCAGGCCCTGTGCGGTGTTGGCGTCGACGGTGTCGAGGCCGGTCTCCTGCAGGGCGTAGGCACGGATCTTGTGCGCCAGCCCGATGCCGCGGCCCTCGTGGCCGCGCAGGTAGACCACGGCGCCCGCGCCCTCGGCGGCGATGGCGCGCAGGGCTTGTTCGAGTTGCGCACCACAGTCGCAGCGCAGGGAGCCGACGATGTCGCCGGTGAGGCATTCGCTGTGCACGCGCACGAGGGCGCCGCGCGGGCTGCGGCTCGCGGCGGCCGCGTCGCCGTGGACGAGGGCGAGGTGCTCGGTGCCGTCGGTCGTCGAACGGTAAGCGACGGCGCGGAACTCACCGAAGACGGTGGGCATCGCGGAGGTGGCGACGTGCTCCACGAACCGTTCCGTGGCCCGCCGGTAGCGCACGAGGTCGGCGATCGCGAGCACCGGCAGGTCGTGTTCGGCCGCGAACCGCGTGAGCCGTTCGCCGCGGCACATCGAGCCGTCCTCGGCGACGATCTCGCCGATCACGCCGACCGGTTCCTGCCCGGCCAGGCGCAGCAGGTCGACGGCCGCCTCCGTGTGCCCGGCGCGCACGAGCACCCCGCCTTCCCTGGCGCGCAACGGGAAAACGTGCCCGGGCCGCCGCAGCTCGCCGGGCCGGGTGCCCGGCGCGGCGAGCGCACGCAGCGTGGTGGCCCGGTCCGCCGCCGACACGCCCGTGCCGCTCCCGACGTGGTCGACCGTGACGGTGAACGCGGTGCCGTGGGCGTCGGTGTTGTCCTCGACCATCGGCGGCAGGCGCAGCACGTCGGCGCGCTCGGCGGTCATCGGCGCGCAGACGATGCCGGTGGTGTGGCGCACGACGAACGCGAGCTGCTGCGCGTCGGCGACCGCGGCGGGCAGGACCAGATCACCCTCGTTCTCCCGGTCGGCCGCGTCCGTCACCACGATCATCCGGCCCGCCGCGAGCGCCGCGACCGCGCGCTGCACCGCGAGCGTCGAGGGCAGGCCGGCCGGGGTGGGGGGCTGGGTCATCGTCGGCTCCTGGGAGGTCGGTGGTTACGGGCGTGGCGTGAGGCTACGAGGACCACGGCGGCCGGGATAGCCGTAACCCGCAGCGGAATGGCCGTTGTGCGTAACGGTCAGCCGCGCCCGCGGGGCCGGTTCGGCCCGCCGGCGCGATAGAGGTTGCTCGGCAGCCCGTGTCCCACGGCGCGTTCCACCACGGCGGCGGCTTCGAGCACCTTGCCGAGGTCGACACCGGTGTCCACACCGGACTCTTCCAGCAGGTACACCACCTCCTCGGTGGCGATGTTCCCGCTCGCTCCCGGCGCGAACGGGCAGCCGCCGAGCCCGCCGACCGACGCGTCGATCTTCGTGACACCCGCCTGCAGCGCGGCGAGCACGCACGCGAGCCCTGAGCCGCGGGTGTTGTGGAAGTGCACGCCGATCTCGACGTCCGGGCACGCCTCGCGCACCCGGCCCAGCAGCTCGGTGACCCGCCCGGGCACGGTGGTGCCGATGGTGTCGCCGAAACACAGCTCGTCCGCGCCGAGGTCGACGGCCCGCCGCGCGAGGTCCACGGTGCGGCTCACCGCCGTGCGCCCGTCGAAGGGACAGTCCCACGCCACCGCGAGGATCGCTTCCAGCCGTCCGCCGGTGTCGTGCGCGAGCTTCGCGATGTCCGGCACCGCGGCGACGGCCTCGTCCGTGGTCCGGCGCGCGTTGGCGAGGCTGTGCCCGTCGGACGCGGAGATCACGTACTCGAGGTCGGCCATCCCGGCGGCCACGGCCCGGCGCGCGCCGCCGCGGCCGGCCACCAGCGCGGAGAACGCGAGGTCCGGCCAGCGGCCGAGCTCGGCCGCGAGCTGCTCGGCGTCGGCGAGGGCGGGCACGGCGGAAGGGGAGACGAACGACGTCACCTCCACGCGCCGCACGCCCGTGGCGGCGACGGCGTCGAGGATGTCCAGCTTGGCGGCGAGCGGGATCGGTGCTTCGAGCTGAAGACCGTCGCGCAGCCCGACTTCACGCAGGTTCACGGAGCTCATGCTTGCCTCTCAGACGATTCCGGCTTCGGTGAGCTCGGCCAGCTCGGCGCCGGTGAGGCCGAGCAGTCCGGTGTAGACCTCCGCGTTGTGCGTGCCAGGCTGAGCGGGCCCGGCCCAGCGCACCGCGCCCGGCGTACCGCTCAGCACCGGCATCACCCCAGGCCCCAGTACCTCCTTGCCGATCGCGTCGTCGAAGTGCGGCAGCAGCATGTCGCGTGCCTGGAATTGCGGGTTGGCGACCACGTCGGCGACGGTGGCGACCGGACCGACGACGACGCCGGCGGCTTCGAGGATCGAGGTGAGCGTGGCGGAATCGTGGCGTGCGGCCCATTCGCCGACGAGCGCGTCGATCTGGTCCTGGTTGCGCCCGCGCGCCACGTGGGTGGCGAACCGCTGGTCGGTCACGAGGTCCTCGCGCTCCATCGCCGTGCACAGCCGCGCGAACACCGTGTCCTGGTTGGCGGCGATGACGATCCAGCGTTCGTCGGCGCAGCGGTAGAGGTTGGACGGCGCGAGCCCGTCGAGCCGCGTGCCCGACGGTTCGCGCACCAGCCCGGTGGCGTCGTAGTCGGGGATCACGGACTCGAGCATCGCCAGGCACGCCTCGGCCAGCGCGACGTCCACGATCTGGCCGCGCCCGCTCGTCCCGCGTGCGTGCAGGGCCGCGAGCACCCCTTGCGCGGCGAACATCCCGCCGAGCGAATCACCGAGCGACAAGGCCGCGCGCGGCGGCGGGCCACCCGGGAACCCGTTGAGGTAGCGCATTCCGCCGATCGCCTCGGCGACCGACGCGTAGCCGGGTCGCTCGGCGTGCGGGCCGGTCTGCCCGTAGCCGGACACGCGGGCGAGGATCAGACCGGGGTTGCGCGCGGCGAGCACGTCGAAGCCGAGACCCCAGCGTTCGAGCGTGCCAGGCCGGAAGCTCTCGACCACGACGTCGGCGGTGTCGACCAGGCGCAGGAACAGCTCGCGTCCCTCGGGACGGCGCAGATCGAGCGTGACACAGCGTTTGTTGCGGGCGTGGACGGTCCAGAAGAAGTGGTGCCCGTCGAGCTCGGCCTGGCCCCACACGCGCAGCGGGTCGGGCCGGTCGGGGGCTTCGAGCTTGATCACGTCCGCGCCGTGGTCGGCGAGCAGCCGACCGCAGAACGGGCCGGCGATGAGCGTGCCGAGCTCGAGAACGCGGATCCCGGCGAGCGCGCCGGCGGGGAGGTCGGTGGCAGACACGACGCACACCGTAGGAACGCGGGCGCGCGGCGAGATATCCGATCGCGGTGGCGGGTTATCCGTCCTGTGCGCCGCCGGGAAAGCCGGTCCGCGCGCCGCGGCTATTCGCCCGCGGTTGGCGGATGGTGCCGGGACGGAACTGCTCTTACCGTTGCGGCGCATGGACAACCGGACACGCACCGAGCCGCCGCAGGTCGAGCCCACGCATATGCGGGAGGTCCTCGGGCACTTCGCCTCCGGCGTCGTGGTCGTCACGGCCCTCGCGCCGGGCGGCCCCGCCGGGTTCACCTGCCAGTCGTTCAGCTCGCTCTCCCTCGACCCGCCGCTGGTGTCGTTCGCGCCCGCCCGCTCGTCCACGAGCTGGCCGAAGATCCGCGCCGCCGGCCGCTTCTGCGTCAACGTCCTCGCCGAAGACCACGCCGAGCTGAGCAGCGCGTTCGCCCGCTCGGGCACCGACAAGTACGCCGGCGTCGAGTGGCGCCCGGCCCCGTCCGGCGCACCCATCCTCTTCGGCGTCGCCGCGTGGATCGACTGCACTCTGGAACACGAATACGCGGGCGGGGACCACACGATCGTCGCCGCCCGCGTGCAGGCGCTGGGCGCGGATCCCTCGCGCACACCGCTGCTGTTCCACCGCGGCGCCTACGGGATCAGCGCGAAGAGCTGATCCCGGCTCAGGCCGACACCGCGCGCAGCGTCTCGCGCGGCAGCTCGCCGAAGCGTTCCCGGTACTGCTGCGCGAAGCGGCTCTGGTGGAAGAAACCCCACCGCAGCGCGATGTCCGTGACGCGCGTGAGGGCCGGGTCGCTGCGCAGCAGCTCGGCGCGCACGTGGTCGAGGCGGATGCGGCGCAGGTGGTTCATCGGCGACTCGCCCAGGACCTGCTGGAACGTGGCGTGCAGCGTGCGCACGCTCATGCAGCCGACCTTCGCCAGCTCCTGCGGCGTGAGGGGCTCGTCGGCGTGGGCCTCCATGTACTCGATCACCGGGCCGAGGCGGCTCTGGCGCACGGGGTCGTCGGGCGCCGCGAGGTCGTCGGCGAACTGGTGCCGCCCGGCGTGCAGCAGCTGCGTCATCACGAACGCCTCGAGCTGCTCGCGCGCGATCGGCATGTCGGCGAGGCCGCCGGGCCGTTCGAGCTCGCGGGCGAGGAACTCCACCGACGAGAGCAGGGTGCTGCCGGCGGGCGTGGTGAAGTCGATGCCGAAGTCGAAGTCGAGCACCTCGTCGACGGGGCGGTTGAGGTGCTCGCCGAGGTGGGTCTCCAGCGTCCGGCGGCCGATTTTGAGGATGAGCTGCGCCGCGTCCGGCGACCAGCGCACGGTGTTGACCTGGTCGGGCAGCAGCACGACGCCGCTGGTGCGAGCCCGCGTGGTGGCGCGGCGCCCGTCGGTGCGGTCGGCGTCCGTGCGGCCGGCGATGGTCAGGTTGACGTGGTAGCAGTCGTCGGTCGGCGGCATCACGAGCTTCGCGCACGACTGGTAGCTGAGGTAGCCGACGGTGAACATCCGGTCGGCGGTCGAGTTCAGCGTCATGTCGAGCTCGTTGCCGGGCACCGTCAGGTCGTGGTCCAGGTAGATCCTGGTGACCGCGTCGCGGGCCTCATCGAGGGAGCGGGTGCCGAGCACCCGGTAGCGCGACAGCGGCGCCTCGGCCGGGACGCCCTCGGGACGGGCAGCCATCCGACACCTCCTTGTGTCGTCTTTCTGCTCAGTGTCGGTTCTGTCCGGCGGCCTCGAACGGTGAGGCCGGTGCTCCGGGCGAGCTCGACACTAGGTGGTCGCCGCGGCCCCTTACTAGCCCGAAAGCGCGTGGCGCTATCCGCTGAGTGCAGCACTGCCCGGCCGCGTGTGCTTCTCGTCTCGCCGGGTGGGACGGGCACCTTCGCGCTGAGCGGATCCGCGGCTGCCGTCCGGGGATATCGGCGGGCCGTCGCCGATCCCTAGCGTTTCCCGGCATCCCCAGGCGCCAGCCCCCTGCAACGAAGGAGAGGTCGATGACGACCACCTCAGCGCCACCGCTGGAGGAACTCAAGCTCTTCATCCACGGCAAGTCCGTGGACGCCCGCTCGGGCCGGACCTTCGAGTCGCAGAACCCCTACGCCGGCAAGGCGTGGGCCCGGCTCGCGGACGGCGGTCCCGAGGACGTCGACGAGGCCGTCGCGTCCGCGCGGGCGGCGTTCGAGGGCGAGTGGGGCGCGATGACCGGCTTCCAGCGCGCCGCGATCATCCGCCGCTGCGGCGACGCGATCGCGGCCAACGCCGAGCGTCTCGCCCGGCTGGAGGTCAACGACTCGGGCAAGCTGCTGCGCGAGATGCTGGGCCAGCTCAACAGCCTGCCGCAGTGGTACTACTACTTCTCCGGTCTGGCCGACAAGATCGAGGGCCGCACCGTCCCGCCGCTGAACCCGAACTACTTCGGCTACACCCGGCGGGAACCGGTCGGCGTGGTCGGCGCCATCACGCCGTGGAACTCGCCGCTGCTGCTGCTCACGTTCAAGCTCGCCCCGGCGCTCGCCGCGGGCTGCACGATGGTGGTCAAGCCGTCGGAGCACGCGCCGGCCTCCACCGTCGCGTTCGCCGAGGTGCTGCACGAGGCCGGGCTGCCCGCGGGCGTGCTCAACGTCGTCACCGGCTGGGACCGCGCCACCGGCGAGGCCCTGGCGAAGCACCCGGGCATCGACAAGGTCGCGTTCACCGGCTCGTCGGCGACCGGTGCCAAGGTCGCCCAGGCCGCCGTGGCGAACTTCAACCGCGTGACGCTGGAGCTGGGCGGGAAGTCGCCGCAGGTCGTGTTCCCCGACGCCGACCTCGACGCCGCCGCCAACGGCCTGATCGCGGGCGTGTTCGCGGCCACCGGGCAGACCTGCATGGCCGGCTCGCGCCTGATCGTGCACGCCGACGTCCACGACGCACTGGTCGAGAAGGTCGTCGCACGGGCCAACGCCATCAAGCTCGGCGACCCGACCGACGCCGCCACGGAGATGGGCCCGGTCGCCAACCGGCCGCAGTACGAGAAGGTGCTCGGCTACCTGCAGGGCGCGGCTGCGGAGGGCGCCACGTTCGCCTGCGGCGGCGAGCCCGACGCCGCCCGTGGCGGCCTGTTCGTGAAGCCGACCGTGGTCACGGGCGTGACGGCGGAGAACACCATCGTCCGCGAGGAGGTGTTCGGCCCGGTGCTGGCCGTCTACCCGTTCCACGACGAGGACGAGGCGCTCAAGCTCGCCAACGACACGCCCTACGGCCTGGCCGGCGCGGTCTGGACGAAGGACGTGCACCGCGCCCACCGCGTCGCCGCGAAGCTGCGCGCCGGCACCGTGTGGATCAACGCCTACCGCGTGATCGCCCCGAACATGCCCTTCGGCGGCTTCGGCGCCAGCGGCATCGGCCGGGAGAACGGCGTCGACGCGATCAACGAGTACACGGAGAACAAGTCCGTGTTCGTCGAGCTCACCGGCGGCACCCGCGACCCGTTCCAGCTCGGCTGAGCCACCCCCATTCCGCGAAGGAGACCCCCATGACGATGACCGCCAACGAACGCCTCGGCCTCGCCCCGACGGACCTGCGCCCGGCCGACGAGACCCGGCCGCTGGTGGACCGGGCCGAGACGAACCCGCTGTTCGGAGACCAGAAGATGAAGCTGGGCCTGTTCGGCACCAACTGCTCCTACGGGCTGATCATGAGCCACGCCCCGAGTACCTACAAGATCACCTGGGAGCACACGCGCGAGATCGCGCAGCGCGCCGACGGCCTTGGCTTCGACGTGCTCGTGCCGGTCGCGCGCTGGAAGGGCTTCGGCGGCTCGACGAACTTCAACGGCAATTGCTTCGAGACCTACGCGTGGGCCGCCGGCCTGGCCGAGGCGACGGAGCGGATCGCCATCGCGTCGACCTCGCACCTGCCGACCGTGCACCCGATCGTCGCGGCGAAGGCCGCCACGACGATCGACCACATCTCGGGCGGCCGCTTCGCGCTCAACCTGGTGATGGGCTGGGTGCCGCCGGAGATGGAGATGTTCGGCGGCGAGCAGCGCCAGCACGACGAGCGCTACGCGTTCGGCCAGGAGTGGATCGACTACGCCATCCGGCTGTGGACCGAGGAAGGTTCGTTCGACATCGCCTCGAAGTACTTCCAGGGCAACGACGTCGAGGCCTACCCGAAGCCGCACCAGGCGCCCCGCCCGGCGCTGCTCAACGCGGGCAACTCGCCCGCGGGCATCGAGTTCTCCGCCCGCAACGTGGACATCAACTTCGCCTCGCTCGACACGCTGGAGAACATCAAGGCCTACACCGCGAAGGTGAAGGCCAAGGCCCGCGACGACTACCAGCGCGACATCAAGGTGATGACCTACGGCCTCGTCGTCTGCCGCGACACCGAGGAGGAGGCCAAGCGCGCCTTCCAGCAGGTCGTGGACGAGGGCGACTGGGGTGCGGCCGGCAACGTCATCAAGATCGCCGGGTCGGGCGCGAGCCAGTCGTTCGACCACGCGGTGAAGGAGATGCAGGAGCGCTTCATCGCCGGCTGGGGTGGCTACCCGATCGTGGGAACTCCGGAGCAGGTCACCGAAGAGCTCGGCGCGCTCAACGAGGCCGGGATGGAGGGCATGATCTTCGGCCTCATCGACTACAACGAGGAGCTGAAGTACTTCGGCGACAACGTGATGCCGCTGCTGAAGCAGGCCGGTCTGCGCCACTGAGCCCTGCGGCCGGACGTGCGGTTCCGGGCGGGTGGCGGACCCGTCCGGAGCCGAACGCCTTTCCAGGCTTGCGAAAAGCGGCGGTAGGATCACCGGCCGCGATTTGCGAGGATGGGTGGTGTGAACAGCCCGGACGAGCTGGCGTCGACGCTGCGGGGCTGGCGGGAACGGCTGGTACCCGGCCGGGCCGGCCTGCCGGTGCACGGGCCGAGACGGGCGCGCGGGCTGCGGCGCGAGGAGCTGGCCGTGCTGGCCGGGCTTTCGGTCGACCACGTCGTGCGCCTGGAACAGGGCCGCGCACCGGCTCCTGGGGTGCAGGTGTGCGTCGCGCTCGCGCGGGCGTTGCACCTGTCCGACGCCGAGCAGGAACGGCTGTTCCGGCTCGCCGGCCACGAGCTGGGCGGCGGCCGCGTCGGGCGGCTGGTGCCCGAGAGCACGCGGCGGCTGCTGGAACGCCTCGACGACCACCCGATCGCCGTGCACGACGCGATGTGGACGCTGATCGCGTGGAACCGGCCGTGGGTCGCGCTGCTGGGCGAACCCGCCGCGCGCGACGACGAGCGCAACGCCGTGTGGCGCCACTTCACCGGCTGCCCGACGCGTACGGTGCTGACCGCGGCCGAGCGCGAGGACTACGAGACCGCGCTGGTCGCCGACCTGCGGCTCGCGCAGTCGCGTTACCCGCGTGACCCCGACCTGTCGGCGCTGGTCGGCCGGGTGGGCTCGGCGAGCGAAGGGTTCCGCAGCCGGTGGGACACCCCCGGGGTCGACGACCTCGCACGCCAGCCGACCTGCCTGACCGTGGTGCACCCCGACGTCGGGCGCCTCGACCTCGACCGCGACGTGCTCGCCAGCCGCCACGGCGACCTGCGCATCGTCGTCTGCACGGCGCGGCCCGGCACGGAGTCGGCGGCACGGCTCGCGTTGCTCGGGGCGCTGGAGTTCGAGTCGATGGCCCCGCCGGGTTAGGCGCTACCCACGCTCGAGGTCCGGTGCGGCGAACCCGCCGATCTCCCGCTCCAGCAGCTCGGCCAGCCGCAGGGGAGTGCGGTCTTCGAACATCGGCCCGACGAGCTGGACCCCGACTGGGAGGCCCGCGTCGTCGAGACCCGTGGGCACGACCGTGGCCGGTAGTCCCGGCAGGGTGGCGAGGCCGGCCCACACCAGCTGGTCGCCGTAGGCGTGCTCGACGCCGTCGACGAGGACGTGCCGCAGCTCCTGGTGTGGCGAGTGGTCGTGAACGAACGCGGGGGTCGGTGAGACGGGGCAGAGCACCACGTCGTACTCGGCGAAGACCGCGCGCCAGGCGTGGCGCAGACGTTCGCGGGCCAGGTCGGCCGCGAACCAGTCGCGGTAGCTCAGCCGGGTCCCGCGCACGCGGGCGGCGTGGAGGCTGTCGTCGCCCGGCGGGAGGTCCGCCAGCAGCCTGCCGAACCGTTCGTAGACCTCGGCGGGGAAGTTCGTGCCGAAGGTGGCGAACAGCAGCCGCAGGTACAGCCGCGCCGACTCGGTGAGGTCGGGCAGCAGCGCGCTGCCACGGTCCACGCGGGCGCCGGCCGCGGTGAGCGCGCCGGCCACGCGGGTGAGACCGGCGCGCACGCTCGCCGACGTCGGGATGTCCGGGTGGTCTTCGAGCACGAGCACGCGGAACTCCGCCAGGCGCTCGTGGCGGGCCGGCGGCAGGCGCAGCTCGTAGGCGACGCCGAGTGTGAGCGGATCCGGCTCGGCGAGCAGGTCGAGCAGCACGCTCAGGTCGGCGGCGCTGCGGGCCATCGGGCCGATCACGGCCAGGTCCACCTCGGTCGGCAATGCAGGGGCCGGCGGCGGCGTGTGGCCCCGCGACGGCAGCAGCCGGTACGACGGTTTGTGCGTGTAGACCCCGCAGAAGTGCGCGGGGGTGCGCAGCGAGCCACCGATGTCCGAGCCCATCGACAGCGCGCCGAACCCCGCGGCCAGCGCGGCCGCCGAGCCGCCGGACGAACCGCCGGGCGTGCGGGCGAGGTCGAACGGGTTGGCGGTGGTGCCGTAGATGTCGTTGTAGGTCTGCAGATCGCCGAGGGCGAGCGGCACATTGGTCTTGCCGAGCAGCACCGCGCCGGCCGCCTTGAGCCGGGCGACGGGCAGCGCGTCTTGGGTCGAGACGAAGCCCGCGAACGGCGGGAGACCCCACGTGGTCGGCAGCCCGGCCACGTTGAACGACTCCTTGACCGTGATCGGCACGCCGAGCAGCGGACCGTCCGCACCGCGGGCGCGCGCCGCGTCGGCCGCGCGGGCGGCGTCGAGCGCGCGATCGAAATCGGGCACGCAGATCGCGTTGACGGCCCCGTCGTACTTATCGATGCGCTCGATCGCCGACTCGGCCAGCTCGACGGCCGTCACCTCGCCGGCGCGCAGGGCCGCGGCGAGCTGCCCGGCCGAAAGCAGGTTCGGGTCCATGCGTTCCTCTCGCGATGTCGACGTTCGAGGGCGACGTTAGCGGCTCGTCCGACCGGCCGTCCCGGACTTCGCCGGACTATCGTGGCGCGGCGGGAAGTCGCTCGCCTCGCGGATCTCACATTCGGGCGTGCCCACGCGTCTACCTGGTGAGAGGCGAGCAGAAGGGAACGGGGACATGGGCGTTCGGCACACGGTCACGGCGTCGCCGGTCGGCGACCTCACGCTGGTCGCGGACGGCACGGCGCTCGTCGGGCTCTACTTCGAGGGCCACAAGCGCGAACCGCGGCTGGCGAGCCTGGGACCGCGCTCGGACGAGGGCTTCGGCGACGCGATCCGGCAGCTGGGGGAGTACTTCGCGGGCGAACGCCGGGAGTTCGATCTCGAACTGGCGCCGCGCGGATCCGGCTTCGAGCGCCTGGTGTGGGATCTGCTCACAAAGATCCCGTACGGCGAGAAGCGCACGTACGGCGAGCTCGCGGCCGAGCTGGGCGACCCCGGCGCCGCGCAGGCGGTGGGCAACGCGAACGGCTGGAACCCGATCAGCATCGTCGTGCCGTGTCACCGCGTGGTCGGCGCGAGCGGGGGCCTGACGGGGTACGCGGGCGGCGTGGACCGCAAGCGGTTCCTGCTGAGCCTGGAGGAGCCGCCCGCCGAGGACAACGGCAGGCTGTTCTGAGCGCGCGCCCGTTCGACGAGCTCGTCACCGACCACGGGGCCATGGTGCTGCGGGTCTGCCGGGCGGTGGTGGGCCCGCACGACGCCGAGGACGCGTGGTCCGAGACGTTCCTGGCCGCGCTCAAGGCCTACCCCGACCTGCCGGCAGGGGCGAACGTGGCGGCGTGGCTGGTCACCATCGCGCACCGCAAGGCCGTGGACATCACCCGTGCCCGCGCGCGGCACGCCGTGCCCGTGGAGCGGACCCCCGACGAGCCGAGCCGCACCGGCCGTCCGGAGGACTGGGACGGCGATCTGTGGGACGCGCTGGCCGCGTTGCCGGACAAACAGCGGCAGGCCGTCGCCTACCACTACCTCGGCGGGTTCCCGTACGAGGAGGTCGCCGCCATCACGGGCGGCACCGCGGCCGCCGCCCGCCGCGCGGCCGCCGACGGGGTGAAGGCCCTGCGCGCGGCGTCACGCCGAGGAGAGCTGGAAGGAGCCGCGCCATGACCACCGATCTGTTCGCCGCGCTGCCGGCGGACGACGCGGCCGCACAGGCCCGCCTGCGCGCCCGGCTGCGCGCCGCGGCCGAACGCGACGGTCTGCTCGACGTCGCGTACCGCACGGTCGACTCGCCCGTCGGCCCGCTGCTCCTTGCCGCGACCGACGCCGGGCTCGTGCGGGTCGCGTTCTCCGTGGAGGACCACGGTTCCGTGCTCGCCGAGCTGGCCGCGGCCATCAGCCCTCGGGTGCTCGCCGCGCCGGCCCGTCTGGACACGGTGTCGCGTGAGCTCGACGAGTACTTCACCGGCCGGCGCCACACGTTCGACGTCGCCGTGGATCTGCGGCTGGCCAAAGGTTTCCGCCGCGAGGTGCTGCGCCGGCTCGGCGAGATCCCGTACGGCACCACGCGCAGCTACTCCGAAATCGCCGCCGCGGCCGGCAGCCCCAAGGCAGTGCGCGCCGTCGGGACGGCGTGCGCGCGCAATCCGGTGCCGCTGGTCGTGCCGTGCCATCGCGTGGTGCGTGCCGACGGCAGCTCCGGGCGGTACCGCGGTGGCGAGAACGCGAAACTCGCGTTGCTGGCCCTGGAGAAGGCTTCCTGACGCGGCTTCGTCAGCGGTGGTCCTGGGCGAGGCCGTCGGCGGCGTCGAGGCCGAGGATCGCGAGCAGCAGCGCGCAGTCGTCGACGTCCTCGGCCGCGGAGGCGACCAGGCGGACCACGTGGCGGCGCTGGTCTTCGGGGAGCTCGTGGGCGCTGTGCAGGTCGGCGACGGACGGCACCGTCGTGCGCTTCACGGCTGCCCGCCAGGGGTTCCGGTGCAGGTGCGTGGGGCAGAGGTGCGTGGGGCAGAGGTCCATGGGGCAGGGGCGGTCATCGGGCCCTCCGTTCTTCCGGCCGCTGGAGCTGCCGCCGGGGGCCGGGGCGGACCGTTCAGCATATCCCGTTCCGGGCTCGCCCGGTGGGGTGACGAGAGCCGGGAAAACGCTTCCTCGCGGAGCTCCGAAGAGGTTCCGGTCCACTGTGGATCTTCGATTCGGACACGGACTGTGCCCGGCCGCTCGCCGGAACCACCCGGGTGGCCGAGCGACCACCGGCCTGCGCGGGCCTAATCTGTGAACTTCTTGCCCAGGACCCCGGCGACCAGAGATGTTTTTCACGCGGGATCGGGGTGACCGGCGGTGTTGGGGGACGACAGTCCGCGCGATCCGTCCGTTGAGGGCGGCGATCTGAAGACCGGAAGCGCTTTCCATGGCTGGCCACTTCGCCACGGTGGCGGGTATCCGCGGGGCTGGCAGGTGCGGTATCGGTGCCGGGTGCGCCGTGCCGCCAAGGAATCCGCGGAACCTGCGTGGCAGGAGAAGACGGGCACGATCGCGGGCCGGAGCCTGCGCGACGAGCACACCAGCACCACGTGGGTCCCGGTGCGTCCGCGCGGCGCCGCCGCCGACACCCCGGTGAGCCTCGTGCGGGCCACGGACATCCTCGACGCCTGCCCGCCTTCCGAGAAGGCGAGCCGCGCCGGGGAAACGCCTTGACCGCCCGAATGATCCACTGAGGACGGTGCGACTGTTCGGGTGAAAAACCCGGAAACCGGAAATCATGAGGTAGATTCGCGACGAGGGCGTCAGCCCGCCCCCGGAACCGGCTTCCGCAATCCTGGGGCCGGTGAAGGGTGGAGGCGGATGACCAACGGAATCGAGACGGAAACCGGGCCGTTCGCGGTGGGGCGGAAGTTCGCCTACCTGGCTCGGGAAGACAACGGCGTGACTGTGCGGACCGGGGTGGTCGCGGGCGAGTGCGTCGACGCGGCGGCGGTTTCGCACGTGCCGATCGTCGACGCCGAAACCCCGGATCCGAGTTCCAGCAAACTGGTTCCGGTCACGGACGTCACCGACGTGGCATCGGGCCATAACCGCCATTCGGCGGGGAACCGGCCGCGTTCGTTGCCATGGCGGGTTTTTCACGTCGGGCGCCATCGGCGCGCCTGAGCGGGTTCAGCGTGCGGCGCCGGACCGGATGACGGTCGTCGGGCCGGGCGGGGGAGATTCCACGGAGTCGTCGGGGGCTTCGTGGGCGACTCCCGCCCTGTCGAGGACGGTTGTCACACCGGGGTTTCCGGCGCGCACGCGGAACCGGTCGCCGGCGAGCGCGGCCACGGACTCCGGGCCGAGGGCGGTGCACGCCGTCAGGTCCACCACCACGTCCGCGGCGCGCAGGGTCACGGCTTCGGCGAGGTGCGCGGCGAGCACGGCATCACCGGCGGGACTGAGCGCGCCGGAGACCTCGACGGTCACGAGCCCGGCGCTCACGAGCGTGCGCACCCGCGAAACCCCGGGCAGCGCAAGGGCTTGCGGTACGTCGGCCTTCGGCTGGTTCTCCACGGACATCCCGCGCCTTTCCCCAAACCCGAGGTGGCCGGGGGCTGGGGTCCACGTGTTCGGTCAGTCTAACCGGCCGGGCGAGGCGTAACCTCGGTCCGTGGCCGGACCGCGGGTGATCACTGTCTTCCTCGTCGACGACCACGAGCTGGTGCGCCGCGGCGTGGCCGACCTCGTGGAGGACGAGGACGACCTCACGGTGGCGGGCCAGGCGGCCTCGGTCGCCGAGGCGCTGGCCCGGATTCCCGCTGTGCGCCCAGACGTCGCGGTACTCGACGTCCGCCTCCCCGACGGCGACGGCGTCCGCCTGTGCCGCGACCTACGCGCCGCGCTGCCCGGCCTGCGCTGCCTGATGCTCACATCCTTCACCGACGAGCGCTCGATGGTCGACGCGGTCCTGGCCGGCGCCGACGGCTACGTCATCAAGGACATCAAGGGCCTCCAGCTCGTCGACGCCGTCCGCCGCGTCGCGGCCGGCCACAGCCTGCTCGACGAACGCGCGGTCGCCGCCCTGATGGCGAAGCTGCGCGAGAGCACCCGAGGCCCCGGCCCGCTCGCCGCGCTGACCGACCAGGAACGCGTGCTGCTGGACCTCATCGGCGAAGGGCTGACCAACCGGCAGATCGCCGAACGGATGTTCCTGGCGGAGAAGACGGTGAAGAACTACGTTTCCCGCCTGCTCGCCAAACTCGGTGTGGAACGGCGCACCCAGGCGGCCGTTCTCGTCACCGCGCTCCACGACGAGGAACGCCGCGCCGGAGGCTGATCACTGCCGCTGGAGAATGGTCGTTCCCCTCAGGGGGCCGCGATTTTGCCAGGTGCGGCATGCGAGGTCACCGAAACCGGCGCAGTGGAGCACCTGCGCTACACCCGCCGCTGTGTGGCCGACCGCGCTGCCTGGCGAAAAGTGTTGTGCGGGAGGGTGATCACGGCCGATCGTGAGAGAACGGGCGTTCTCCGTGCGTGGTGGTGCGTCCGGCTCGGGGCCGGGGCGATCACGGCCAGCCGCGGGAGAACGGGCGTTCGTCGCTCGTGACCACGGCGTCGAGGCCGATGTGGGGTCGCAAGGGGACGGGCGCTCCGTGGCCGAGGCGCAGCACGGCCTGGGGCCACATGCCGCCGCCGAGAAGGCGGCGCAGGTCGCGGCGGCGGGCGGGGGTGAGGGTGTCGGACCAGTGGGCGGCGGACAACCCGGCGGCCGCCGCCGTCAGCAGGACGCGTTGCACGGCCTGGCCGGCCTGCAGCTGGGCGAGCGGGGTGTCGTGCAGCGAGCCGACGGCGACGAGCAATCGCCCGGGCGCCGCGGCGAAGTCGGTGCACGCGGCGCCCCCGGGAAGCATGATTTCGCACAGCTGCGGCAGTTGTGCGTCGCCGATCGTGGCGAGCCAGGCGCGTTCGAGCTCGGCCGCCTTGCGAAGTTCGCGTTGCACCGCCGGGGGCACCAGGGCCGCGCTGAACGGGCTGCGGTTGCCGCGCCTGAGCCGGATGGCTTCGATGAGGCGGCGGTCGACCGGCGTCACCGGTTCGAGCCCGCGCGGGCGCACCACGGCGAGCAAGTCGGGCTGCGTCGCGGCGGGCAGCAGCCGCACGTCGGGATGGCAACCCTGGGCCTTCACCGCGAGCCGGAGGTTCAGCAGGGCCGCGCCGCAGTCCAGCAGCTGCCCGCGGCGGCCGCCCGCGGGCGGGCCGGCGTGGAGCTCGATGGACCCTGGCGTGCACAGGAACCGCCACGGCCGGGTGTCGTGCAGGGGCGGCGGGGTCGTCGCGGCGAGCAGAACGGACCGGACCTGGCGCGCGCTCAGCCGCCCGACGGGTATGAGTCCGGCCTTCATGGGTCACCTCCGCCTCCGATCCCACCCTGCGCCCGCGCGCCGGGCCGGGCTAGTGCCGAACGTCCCGCGCGCCGGGTCCAAGGTCGCCGTTCACGGGTGACCCCGGGCTCCGACTGGTGTGCCACAGTGACGGGATGCCGGACGTCGACCGGGTACCCGCAACCGCTCCGGCCGGGGAACGCGACCGGCTGGACGCGCTGCTCACGGCCGTCCTCGGGCTGTCCGGCGGCCTGGAACTGGACGGCACGCTGCGCCGGATCGTGGCGACCGCCGCGGACCTCGTCGACGCCCGCTACGGCGCGCTCGCGGTGCTCGACGCCGACGGCGCCACCACCGGCTTCGTCGTCACCGAGTTCGACCACCGCGACCGCGCGCGGACCCGTCGAGCCGGCCGAACTTCGCTTCGCGTCGCACTGCGAGCGCGCGGCACACTGCTCGGGCGCCTTTACCTCACCGGAAAACGAAGCGGCACCGGGTTCACCGACGACGACGAGCAAGCCCTCGCGGCGCTCGCCGCGGCGGCCGGCATCGCCGTCGACAACGCGCGGCTCTACGAAGAAACCCGCAACCGCCAGCGCTGGCTCGAAGCCATCGGCGAGATCTCCGCCGCTCTCCTCGGCGGCACCGAGATCAGCGAAGTCCTGCGCTTGATCGCGAGCCGCGCCGCCGGCCTCACCGGTTCCGTCGACGCGCTGATCGCCGTGCCCGCCAACGAAGACGCACTCGTGGTCACCGTCTGCGCCGGTCCGGATTCCGACGCCCTCACCGGCCGCCGGATCCCCGTCGCCGGGTCGACGTCCGGTGCCGTGCTGCGCGACCACGTGCCGCGCAGCGTCTCCGGGCTCGCCGTGGACCTCGCCGACGGCCCCCGTGTGGACCTCGGCCCCGCGCTCGTGGTGCTGCTGCGCTCGGGTGAGTCGATCGCCGGCGTCCTGCTCGCCGTGCGCGCTCCGGGCGCGGCGCGGTTCGACGAGCAGGAGCTGCAGATCGTGTCCGCGTTCGCCGACCAGGCCGCGCTCGCGCTGCGCGACGCCGGGAACCAGGCCGCCCGCCGCGAGCTCGACGTGGTGACCGATCGCGACCGGATCGCCCGCGACCTGCACGACCACGTGGTGCAGCGGCTGTTCGCGGTCGGGTTGCAGATGCAGGACACGCTGCGCCGGGCGGGGACGCCTGCCGTCGCGTCGCGGCTGGGCCGGCACATCGACCAGCTGCAGGAGGTCATCGAGGAGATCCGCAGCGCGATCTTCGCGCTGCACGCGGGCCCGGGGCGCCGTGGCGGCCTTCGCGCGAGCCTCCGGCACGCCGTCACCGAAACGACGGGCGACTCGGCGATCCGCACCACCGTGCGGCTGTCCGGCCCGCTCGAACGGGTGCCGCCGATCCTCGCCGAACACGCCGAAGCCGTGGTCCGCGAAGCCGTGAGCAACGTGCTGCGCCACGCCCGCGCCGACGAGCTTGCCCTCACCGTGACGCTCGGCGAGCACCTCGCGGTCGAGGTGTCCGACACGGGCGTGGGCCTGCCGGCGGGGGTGACGCGCAGTGGCTTGCGCAACCTCGAGCAGCGCGCGAGGGAGTCGGGTGGCACGTTTCGCGTGGAGCGCCAGTCGTCGGGCGGCACCCGTCTCGTGTGGACGGTCCCCGTCAGCCCGGCCGCCGCGGTGGTCTCCGGAGGGTCACGGTGAACCCGCCGCGGCCCGCGGCCCTGGTGGGTGCGGTCACAGCGTGCAACACTCGAAGCCTGTCCTTCCCCTTCGGGCGCTGCCCGGCGCAGGCCCCGGACCTCGGCGAGGTGGGACTCCACCGAGCGCCCGGGAGGCTCCGCACCGGTCGCACCCGCGGTGCGCCACCCGTCGGCTCCGGCGGTTGCCGCGCAGAGGAGTCCACTTCGGACCGAAGCGGGCATCCGCGGCCTCACCGGTGGCCGAGGTGAAGGAGGTACGACCGTGTACACCGTCTACCCTGTCCGCGTCGAGGCCGAGCTGGACGAGCCGTTGTCCCGCTGGCTCTGGCTCGTGAAGTGGCTGCTGGCGCTGCCGCACCACCTCATCCTGGCGGTCCTGTGGATCGCCTACCCGTTCGTGGGCCTCGCGGCGTTCTTCGCGATCCTCGTGACGGGGCGCTACCCGCGTTCGCTGTTCGAGTTCACCGTGGGCGTGCTGCGGTGGAGCTTCCGCGTGCAGTACTACTCCTACGCCGCGCTCGGCACCGACCGGTACCCGCCGTTCACGTTCGGCGACGTGCCCGAGTACCCGGCGCGGCTGCAGGTCGAGTACCCGCAACGGCTCTCCCGCGGGCTCGTGCTCGTGAAGTGGTGGCTGCTGGCGCTGCCGCAGCTCATCATCGTCGGGCTGTTCGTCGGCGGCGGCACGTGGCTGTTCACGCGGTCGGGCCGGTACGACTTCACCTGGGCGGCCGGCGGGCTCGTCGGCATCCTGGTGCTGATCGCCGCGATCATCTTGCTGTTCACCGGAAAGTACCCGCGCCCGCTGTTCGACTTCATCCTCGGGCTCGACCGCTGGGTGCTGCGGGTGGCCGCCTACGTGTCTCTGCTGACCGACCGGTACCCGCCGTTCCGACTCGACCTGGGTGGCAGCGAACCGGGCGGACCGGCGCCCTCGCCGGAACCGCTGACCCAGCCGCCGCCCGGTTCCGCGACCGAGCCTGCGACACAGCCGTTCGCCCCGCCCCCCACCCCGCCGGCGAGCGGATCCGGCCCGGCGGCCACGCGCTGGACGGGCGGCCGAATCGCCGCCGCCGTCTGCGGCGCAGTGCTCGTGCTGTTCTCCACCGGTCTCCTCTCGGGCGGCAGCGCGCTGATGTGGGCCGACCGCAACCAGCGCGACGCCGACGGCTACTTCTCCGGATCGGCCCCGTTCAGCGCTTCGGGTTACGCGCTCGCGAGCGACCCCGTGCAGCTGCACGGCCTGGGCACCGGCGGGCCGGACCTCGCGGGGATCGTCGGCGACACCCGGATCCGCGCCACCGCCGTCGACGCCACGCAGGGCGTTTTCATCGGCATCGCGCCCGCCGCGAGCGCGGCGAGGTACCTCGCCGGCGTCGAGCACACGACCGTGACCGATTTCGGCGATCGCGGCGCGGTCGGCGTCGACAACCCGGGCGGCGCGCTCACGACCCCGCCGCAGCAGGCCGGCATCTGGGCCGGCCAGGCGTCGGGTCCCGGCACGCAGTCCGTGGCGTGGCCCGTGCGCGACGGGGACTGGACCGTCGTGGTGATGAACTCCGACAGCTCGCGCGGCGTCGCCGTCGAGGCGGAGGCCGGCGCGACCGTGCCGGCGATCGGCTGGCTGTCGGTGCTGCTCGTCGTGGTCGGCGTGGTGTTCCTGGCCGGTGGCGTCGCGTGCATCTGGCTCGCGGCCCGCGGCGCTTCGGGGCACCGGGACCGCACGCCCGTGCCGGTGGCCGGAGGAGGTCCCGACGACAGGGGGCGAGCACCGTGACCCGCTCGGCCGACTGGTTCAGGCAGATGTGGCACGCCCTGTTCCCGCGGGGCGGCGTGGTGGTCCGGCCGTCGGACCGGTTCCAGGCGGCGGTGCTGGCCGCCTTCGTGGTGCTCGCGCTGGTGGCGGTGCCGTTCGCGGGCGTCCTCGGGTCGGAAACCGCCGCGCAGCGCGGAAAACAGGCCGCCGAGGAAGCGGCGAGCCGCCACCGCGTCGAGGCGACGCTGCTCGTCGACGGGCCGCCGCAGCAGACCGTCGGCCCCGACGGCGTGCCGGGCGGACCCCAGCCGCGCGACGCCCGGTGGCGGTTGCCCGGTGGCGGTTTCCGCGTCGCGCAGGTCGACGCGGACCCGCTTACCAAGGCCGGCGACCCGGTCGTGGTGTGGCTCGACCGGGCCGGCGACCCGGTGCCGCCGCCGCTCGACCCGCGCACGGCCCCGGTCGAGGGCGTGATGACGGGATTCGGGGTGTGGGCGGGGTTCTGCGCGTTGCTGAGCCTGCTCTACGGAGTCCTCGTCCTCGGGCTCGACCGCATGCGGCTCAGGCACTGGCAGCAGGAGTGGACGCTGGAACTGGACGGCAAGACGAGGTCCTGACCGGCCGGAGACGAAGAAGGACCGGAGAAACGACCGGAGGAAGGCGGGATGGCGGATGCTCACCATGACCCGATCGGCGATCGCGGCGATCGACCGGATCACCGAGGCCCACCACGTCGGGCGGCGCGGCGGCTGCCGCCTGGTCCTCGACGGGCCGCCCCGGGCGGGGGCGGCGGTCGAGGTGGAGGTGGCAACGTGTCCGGGCAAGGGAGATGACGTCGTCGCGATCGACGACACACAGCTGTTCCTTTCGCGCGAGGCCAGGGTCGGGCTCGCGGAGAAGGTCCTCGACGTCCGGGAGGACCTGGAGGGCCACTACACGTTCCTGATCGAGAACGCCGGCCGGTGACGTCGGCGGGCGCCGGCCCTCCGAGGTGAGTCCCGACGGCGGAAATCGGCACACCGCGAGCGAACGTGGTGGCCGCGTCCGGTGCGGGTGAGCGCGGCGACGACGTCGTCGGCGGGGTGTGCCGCGCCTTCGCGCGCTGATGCCGCTCCACAGTGTTCTTGTACGCGGCTCTTGTACGCGCAGCGTGCCACGGCGTCGCTGGTCGCGGGCGGCGCGAGTTCGGGTACTTCGCGGACCCGGTGAGCGCCACCCTCGCACGAGGGCGCGGCCAACGTCGTCGCGCGACGGGTGGAGTTGGACGCGTCCGAGGAAAAAGGTCCAATATGGGTACTACGCGCGAGATCGGGGAGGTGACCGCCGTGGGCGACCGGGAGCGGTTGGTGATCAGGGCGTTCGTCACGATGGCGGACACGATGGCCGAGGGGTACGACGTCGCCGACCTGTTGCACGGCCTGGCGCAGCGGTGCGTCGAGCTGCTCGAGGTCGGGGCCGTCGGGCTGACGCTCGCCGACGAGCGGGGGAGCCTCCAGGCGCTGGCGTCCCCGGGGGAGCAGGACGGGCTGCGGGAGCTGGTCGAGCTCGGTGTCGACGAGGGCCCGGGTGTGGACTGCTTCCGGTCCGGGGCCGCGGTGCACGCGACCTCGATCGGCGCGTACAGCCAGAGGTGGCCGCGCTTCGCCGCGGCGGTGCAGTGGGCGGGGTTCTCCTCGGTGCACGCGCTGCCGCTGCGGCTGCGCGGGCTGACGATCGGTTCGCTGAACCTGTTCGGCCGCACGGCGGTGCCGGACGGGGACCTCGAGCTGGCGCAGGGCCTCGCGGACACCGCCACGATCGGGATCCTGCAGCAACGCGCCATCAGCCGCGGCGAGGTGCTCTCGGACCAGTTGCAGTCGGCGCTGAGCAGCCGCGTGATCATCGAGCAGGCGAAGGGTGTGTTGTCGGTCAGCGGGCGCCTGTCGATGGCCGACGCGTTCACGGCGCTGCGCCGGTACTCGCGCAGCAACAACGCCCGGCTCAGCGAAGTCGCCCGCTCGTTGGCCGAACGCGAGCTCGACCCGGCCGTGGTGCTGATGCGGGCGTACCGCGGGAACTGATCACGGGTTCGCCCGCTCCACCGGAGCTTTCTCCCCGGCGGCCGGCGCCAGTCCGGATCCGACCGTCCCTTGTGGACTCCCCGGGCCTCGCGCCCGGACGCGGTCGATCATCCTCTGTGCCTCGGCCTCGGTGAACCGGCCCTGGCGCACGTAGCCGACGATGGCGGCCACGGTGCTCAGGTGCGGTTCGGCGATGCCCGTCAAGTCCACGGAATCCACGGCGGCCCCTCACCCCGTTGGCTCGCCGCCGGGGGCAGGGGCGGCTCTTCGCACCCTACGCGCTCGGTGTGCCGTTGTGCGGGACTCGGACACACCTTCTGCGGCAACGATTTCAGCGGTCCCCGGCCACCGCGGGGCAGCGCTGGCAGGAAAAATCCCTGTCGACGTGGGGGAAAACGGTACGGATCAAGCCTTCCCGGCGGGGGCGACGGCGGCCATCGCCCGGTCGAGGCACGCGGCGAACGTCTCCGCGGCCCCGCCGGCGAGCCACGCGTGCTGCGCGGCGAGCAGGCACGAGAACGCGGCGCCGGCGACGGCGGGGAGCGCCGGGTCGGTCGGGTCGGACGGCGTGCCACGGGTTTCGGCGCGTTCGCGCAGCACGGTCTCGGCCGCCGCCGCCATGCGGTGCAGCTTCTCGAGGTAGCTCGCCAGCAGGGCGGGCGTCGCGAAGACGATGCGCTGCATGGGTTCGGCGACCTCGTGCTTGCCGGGCGCGTCGACGTAGGGCACCAGCAGGTCGAACACCCTGCGCAGCGAGGTCCAGGCCGGTTCGTCGAGCGGCCGCTCGCGCAGCCGCTCGACCATCGTCTCGGCCAGCACCTCGAACTTGCCGACGATCAGGTCTTCCTTGGTGGGGAAGTAGCGGAACAGGCTGCGCCGCGACAGGCCCGCGGCCTCGGCGACGTCGTCCATCGTCGTGCGCTCGTAGCCGTGCTCGACGAACAACCGCTGCGCTGCCTCGGTGATGTCCTGCTGCACGGCCCGGCGGGTCCGTTCGCGCAGGCCGGGGCGGTGGTCGGTCACCGGGCCACCCTAGCAGCGCCCGGCAGAGTTGGCACTGAGTGCCACAAGTGGCGTACAGTGCCGATTGAGCAATCCGAGAACGAGGAGCGTCATGTCCGAACCGAAGACGATCGTGATCACCGGTGCCAGTGACGGCATCGGTGCGGCCGCGGCCCGCCGCCTGCACGCCGACGGCCACCGGGTCGTGGTCGTCGGGCGCTCGCCCGCCAAGACCGAGGCCGTCGCCAAGGAGCTCGGGGTCGAGCACTACGCCGCCGACTTCGCGCGCTTCGCGGAGGTGCGCGACCTGGCCGCCGCGCTCGACGCGGCCCACCCGCGCATCGACGTGCTCGTGAACAACGCCGGCGGCATCTTCGGTGACCGCGCGAAAACCGCCGACGCCTTCGAGAAGACCCTGCAGGTCAACCACCTGTCGCCGTTCCTGCTCACCACGCTGCTGATCGACAAGCTGCTGGCGTCGCGCGCGTCGGTGATCCAGACGTCGAGCTCCGGCGCCCGGCTCTTCGGCGACCTGCGCCTCGACGACCTCGACCACGACGCGGCGTTCACGCCGCACAAGGCCTACGGCACCGCGAAACTGGAGAACATCCTGTTCACCCGCGAGCTTCACACCCGCTTCCACGCGCGGGGCCTGTCCGCGGCGGCCTTCCATCCCGGTGCCGTTGCCACGGCCTTCGCGACCGAGAGCTCCAGCTTCTTCCGGCTGGTCTACACGAACCCGCTCGGCCGGATGGTCATGGTGAGCCCGGAGAAGGGCGCGCGACAGCTGATCTGGCTGGCCACCACGGCGCCGGGCGTCGACTGGGAGTCCGGGGCGTACTACGAGCGCGGCAAGATCGCCCGGCGCGTGAACCCGCAGGCGACCGACGACGACCTCGCCCGCCGGCTGTGGGACCGCTCGGCCGAGCTCGTCGGGGTGAAGACCGCCTGAGGCTCAGTGGGGCCGGAGGCCGGCCACGACCAGGTCCAGCAGTCGCGACGCCAGCTCGCGCTGGTCTTCGTGGCCCGCGATGAGGGTGACGCCGCCGATCGCCATCATCACGTCGTCGGCCGGGACGTCGGCGCGTAGCGTTCCGGCCTCGGCCGCGGCGGTCAGCATGCGTTCGATCGCCGCGCGCAGCAGGTCGCGGCTGTGCGTGCGCAGGCCTTCGCGGGCGGCGAGGATGCCGGGCAGTGCTTCGGCCATCCCGTTCTTGGTGAGCATGTAGTCCACGAACCGCTCCGCCCACGCGCGGAGAGCGGCGTCGGGTGCCAGCTCGGCGAGCAGGTCCGCGGCGGATCCGGCCAGGCGTTCGGTCTCGCTGCGGTAGGTCGCCTCCACGAGGTCTTCCCGGGCCGGGAACCGCCGGTACAGCGTGGCGATGCCGACGCCGGCCTCCTTCGCGATGGCCTTGAGCGAGGTGTCCGCCCCCTGGCGGGAAAACGCGCGCGCCGCGGCCTCGAGGATGCGGTCCTGGTTCTCCTGCGCGTCGGCCCTCAGCGACCGTCCGGTGTTCGTCACGCCACTCCTCTTTGCTAAGTGGACCCGCATCCGCTTATAGTTCGTAAGTGGAACCGGCTCCACATGCGAGACTAGCGGACCAGAGAGGACAGCACCATGACCCAGCGAGTGACCACGCCCTTCGGCGCGACGTCCACGGCGGCCGAAGTGGTCGCCGGGGTCGACCTGAGCGGCCGGCGCGCCGTCGTGACCGGGGCGGCGTCGGGGATCGGCGCGGAGACGGCCCGCGCGCTCGCGTCGGCCGGCGCGGAGGTGACACTGGCCGTGCGCGACCCGGCGGCGGGTCAGCGGGTGGCGCGGGAGATCGTGGCGAGCACGGGCAACGCGGCCGTGCACGTGGCCACGCTGGACCTGGCCGACCCGGCTTCGGTCAGCGCGTTCGTGGCGGCCTGGGAAGGGCCGCTGCACATCCTGGTGGCCAACGCCGGCGTGATGGCCACACCCGAGCGCCGGACGGCGCACGGCTGGGAGCTGCAGTTCGCCACCAACCACCTCGGCCACTTCCAGCTGGCGACCGGCCTGCACGGAGCGCTCGCCGCGGCGGGGCACGCCCGCGTGGTCGTAGTCAGCTCGGTGGGACACGTCAACGGCGAGGTCCTCTTCGACGACGTGTCCTTCGCCCGCACGCCGTACGACCCGTGGGCGGCCTACAGCCAGTCGAAGACGGCCAACATCCTCTTCGCCGTCGAGGCCGCCCGGCTCTGGGCGGCCGAGGGGATCGCGGTCAACGCGCTCAACCCGGGCCGCATCTGGTCGACGAACCTCGGCCGGAACATGGACAACCCGCCTTCGGCCTTCGATCCCTCCGGTGCGACCGGCGTGTCCGTGAAGGACATCCCGCAGGGCGCCGCGACCTCGGTGCTGCTCGCCGCGTCACCACTCGTGGAGGGCGCGACCGGGAAGTACTTCGAGGACTGCCAGGAAGCCGAGCCGTTCACCGCCGGTGTGCGGCGCGGCGTCGCCGACTTCGCGCTCGACCCGGCGAAGGCGCGGCGGCTGTGGACGCTTTCGGCGGAACTGCTCACCGGAGCGGGGTATCCGGTCGCGTGACCGGCACGCCGGTGTGGTGCCGGGTGCACGGATGCACCACACCGGCGCGGGCCGTCACTCGCGCAGGAACGTGAGCAGTTCGGCGTTGAAGGTGGCGGCGTGGGTGACGTTGAGGCCGTGCGGGGCGTCCTCGACCAGCACGAGCCGGCTGTCGGGGATGGCCTCCGCGGTCCGCTTCCCGCTGACCTCGAACGGCACGATCGCGTCCGAGTCGCCGTGGATGACCAGCGTCGGGATGGTGAAGGCCTTCAGGTCGTCGCGGAAGTCGGTCTTGGTGAACGCGGTGGTGCAGTCCAGCGTGCCCTTCGGGGAGGCGAACGCGGCGATCACCGTGTTGTAGGCGTGCACCGAAGGGCTGACCAGGTCGGTGCGGCCCTTCACGGAGAAGAAGTTCGTGACGAACCCTTCGACGAAGGCGGCGCGGTCGGCGCGGATCCCGTCGTGGAAGCCCGTGAGCGCGGCCTCGTCGAGACCGCCGTCGGGGTTCCCGTCCTCCTTGAACAAGTACGGCGGCACGGCCGCGGCGAACACGGCCTTGGCGACGCGGCCGGTGCCGTAGCGACCGACGTAGCGCGCGACCTCGCCGCCGCCCATCGAGAACCCGACGAGCGTGACGTCGGTGAGGTCGAGCGCCGCGAGGAGCTTGTCGAGGTCGTCGGCCAAGGTGTCGTAGTCGTAGCCGTCCCACGGCTGCGACGACTGCCCGAACCCGCGGCGGTCGTAGGTGATCACGCGGTAGCCGTCTTCGACGAGCGCCGGCACCTGGCCCTCCCACGAACGGCTCGAGAGCGGCCAGCCGTGGATCAGCACGACCGGGCGGCCCGCGCCGTGGTCTTCGTAGTAGAGCTCGATCGGCGCGCCGTTTTCTTCCCCGACTGTCACCTTGGGCATGAACTGTCCTCTCACCGGCGAAACGAAGTGGGTGCGGAGCCTCGGGTCGTGGCCTCGTTGCCGGCACCGGTGCTGCCGAGTGAACGGTATTACGGGGCGGTGGTGTGGCGGCAGTACCGCGACCGGTGAACTTCCCCGAACGGCCTTGTGCGCTGCCTAAGTCGTCGCCGGGGTGCTCGGCGTGCTCGTCGAGCTGCCGCACACGGAGACGACGGCGCCGACCGCCGTCGCGACCTGCGTCGCGGCCGTGCGCAGCGCGGTGACGTCGAGCGGCTGGGTCGTCAGCACGTCCTGCAGTTGCTGGAGCGCCGTCTCGGCGGCGTCGAGGTCGGATCGCGCTTCCGGCCCGAGCTCGGCCTTGGCGGCGTCGAGGGACGACCGCAGGTCACGCGCCGCGGTGGTCACCTCGTCGCGACTCGCTTGGCCGGTGACGAGCGAGGCCGTCTTGGTCGCGAGGTTCTGGGCCGCCGTGGCGACCGAGGCGCACGCGACGTGCCCTCCGCCCGAGCTCGGCGCGGGCGAGGCCGGGGCGGACGCCGGCGGCGGCGTCTGTCCATTTTGGCCACCCGAGCACGCGGCGGTGATCGCGAGCGCGCCGAGCAGTGCCGCGACGGCCGCGACGGCCCGCCGCGCCCTGGGGTGGCGTCCGGCGCCGGTTTCCTCGGCCACGTCCGCCTCCTCGTCTGCGCGCCGACGGTGGTCTGCCCACCATCGTCGCGGCGCGGGCCGCTCGCCCGCCTCGCCCGGTCCGGGTGAGCTGCACTGCCCTTGACGTCTTCGGCGCACGCGACTTACACCCCTATCACTAAATGATTTGCGGACATCACACAGTGATAAATGAGCGGTGATAACAGTGGAGGTGGCGTGATGACGCGCTCGGACGGCGCAGGGCTGCCCGCCACGGCGCGGGCGAGCGTGGCGCTGCCGGACGCGACGGGTGAGGTCCGCTCGTTCGACCTCGTGCCGGCCGGTCCCGGCGAAGGCTGGCTGGAGGTCATCGCGTCGGGGATCTGCGGCACCGACGTGGGGTTGTTCGGCCGGGGTGTCGCCGAGCCGACGGTGCTGGGACACCACGTCGTCGGCCGGGTGGCGGCGCTCGGTGCCGAGGCGGCGCGGCGACGTGACCTGGCCCTCGGCGATCGCGTGGTGCTGGAGGAGTACCTGCCCTGCGGCCGGTGCCTGACGTGCGCGACCGGGCCGTACCGGCTGTGCCCGGAGACCGACCTGTGGCGCGGCGGCCGGCGCGTGGGCCTGATCCCGGCGGCCGAGCGCCCCGGCCTCACCGGCGGCAACGCCGAGTTCACGTTCCTCCCGGCCAACGCGGTGACCCACCGCGTGCCGGCCGGGCTGAGCGACGCGCTCGCGGCCTGGGTGCTCCCGTACGCCAACGCGATCGACTGGGTGACCGGCGCCGGAGCGCTTCGCGGCGGGGAAACCGTCGTGGTCCTCGGGCCGGGTTACCACGGGCTCGCGGTCGCCGCGGCGGCGCGGCGTGCGGGTGCCGGCCGGGTGTTCGTGACGGGCCTGGCCCGCGATGCGCAACGGCTGGAGATGGCCGAGGCACTGGGTGCGCATCCGGTGGTCGTGGCGGACGAGACCGTCCGGTTCGGACACCTCCCCGAAGGCGCGGCGGACGTCGTCGTCGACACCGTGGGCAGCGACCCGTCCGTGCTCGACCCCGCCGTCGCCCTGCTCGGCCACGGCTGGTCGGCGCGGTGTTCGCCGGCACCGGATCGTTCCTCGCGGCGTTCGCGACGCTGGCCGCGGGGCCGCTGCTGGCGATGGTCCTGATGCTCGGGGTGCGCGAAGGCCGCGGAGAGCCCGAGCCGGCGGGGGCGCCGGCTCGGGCTAGCGCGGGTCGAGCGCGTGGCTGAGGTTCGCCGCCGCCTCGCGCACGCGGTCGATCACGAGGGCCCGGCGTTCGTCGTCCATCCGGAACGCCGGGCAGGGTGCGGAGATCGCGGCCACGACCTGGCCCCCCTCGTGCACCGCGGCCGAAGCGGCCCACACGCCCTGGTCGATCTCCTCGTTGCTGACCGCCCAGCCGCGTTCGACGTCGTGCTCCACCTCGCGCAGGAACTCGTCGCGACCGCGGGCCGGCGGCTGGGCGCCCGACTCGAGAGCGGAGTCGACGTAGGCCGCCCGCTCGGCGGGGGTCTTGGCGCCCAGCAGCAGGCGCACGCTCGCGCCCCGCAGCAGGGGCAGCGGCTGGCCGGGCTCGAACGACAGCCGGAACCGGCTCGGCGTCTCGATCCGGTGGAAGCACACGGGCTGCCCGGCGACCATCCGCATGAGCAGCACGGCTTCGCCGATCTGCTCGGCCAGCCGGCGCATGTGCGGCTCGGCCAGGTCCACGATGGGCGTGGCCTGCCGGGCGGCCCGCCCGAGGGCCGCGACCCGCATCGACAGGTGGTACCGGCCGCGGTTGCCTTCTTCGATGAGGCCCATTTCCCGCAGCATGGCGACGTAGCGGTGCGCCGAGGGCACGGGGACGTCGACCTTCTCGGCGAGGTCCTTCACTGACGCCGTCGGGTGCTGCTCGGTGAACGCGAACAGCATCTCCAGAGCCCGCCGAGCGCTGTCCGCTCCGGTTTTCGCGCCTGCCACCCGAGTGTCCTCACCTGCCGTCGGGAGTCCCGCCGAAGCTGTCGCACCGGCGGGGACCTTGGCGGAAATCTATCATGGAATGATCGCGAATTATCACAGGTTGATACAGGAGGGCATGGTGTCCCATCCCGACGACGCGGTCAAGCGCTCGGTCTCGGCACGGATCTTCGCACTGCTGGACGTCGTCGCCGAAGCGGCCACGCCGCCGACGTTGAGCGCGATCGCCCGCGACGCGCGCCTGCCGGTGTCGACCGTGCGCCGGCTGCTCGGTGACCTCCTGCGCTCGGGCGCGCTCGTCCGCACAGCCGACGGCGGCTACCAGCTCGGGGAGCGCATCTGGAGCCTGGGTTTCGCGGCGCCGTGGGAACGTGAGTTCCGCGCGGCGGCCGCGACCCACGCCCACGCGCTCGCGCGGCGCACCGGCTCGGCGGTCGCGTTGAGCGCCCTGGACGGCACCCGCCTGATCTGCCTCGACTCCGTCGCGGGCCACTGGGAGACGGTCGTGCTGAGCCGGTCGGGCGACGCCCTGCCGACGGCGGCCACCAGCGCGGGGAAGATCCTGCTCGCCGGTGCGGCTAAGGACCGCGCGCCGGCCGTCCTGAGTGGACGGCTGCCGCGGTTCACGCCCTTCACCCCGTCGCGCCCGGGCTGGTCCGGTCGCAGCTGGACCGCGCGGCGCGGGTCGGGTACGCCACCGCGCACGCCGAGTACGTCGTCGGGCAGTCGTCCGTGTCGGTCGCGGTCGAGACCGGCCCGCACCGTGTCCCGCTGGCCCTCACCCTGCTGGCGCCGGCGTCGTTCCCGGATCTGGTCACGCTGGTCCGGCCGCTGCGGGACGCGGCGGCCGCGATCTCCGCCGCCCTCGGCTCACCGGCGCGGTCGTCTCGGTCCGCGGCGCCGTGGCGAGCAGCAGTTCGGTGAGCTCCGACACCCGCGAGAAGAACGGCGAGTGGTCGGTGTCGAGCGAGACCACGTCGGTGATCCCGGCCGCGGTGTGCATCGCCCGCTGCGAGGCGAGGGGAAGCGCCCTGTCCCGCAACGTCTCCACGTAGGTCCGTGCCACCCCGTCCAGCGCGCCGTCCGGCAGCGACACCGGGTGTGTGCCGAACGCGAGGCTCTCCGGGACCAGCCGCGCGACCGCCCGGCGGGCGATCTCCGGGTCGCACGCCTCGAGGAACGCCTCAACCTCGTGGGGTACCGGCGGGTACGTAAGCCCCGCGGCGACGTCGATCTTCTTGTGCCGCGCGACGACCGACACCCGGAACTGCTCAGTGGACGCGAGGTCGCGGAAGCTCTGCCCGTGGCCCGGCACGAACGCGCCCACATACACGAGCCGTGCGATCCGCTCCGGGACGCGGGCGGTGACCTGGGTGGCCGTGATTCCGCCCAGGCTGTGCGCCACGAGCACGACCTGCCCGGACACCGCCTCGACGGACCCGCGCACCGTGGCGACGGCGTCCTCCAGCGTCGCGGCGCCGGCTGCGGCCGGGTCGGTGCGACCGGGCAGGTCCACCGCGTCGACGTGGTGCCCGCGCGAGCGCAGCTCCGCCGCGACCGCGTCCGAGCACCACCCTTCGTGCCAAGCCCCGTGCACCATGACGAACCGCGTTCCGGCCACTGCTCCTCCTTGAACACCCCGCGGAAACCAGGTGCCCCAGGAAACCCCGGGCGAGCGTGCGCGCCAAGCATTTCTTCCCGCTTGGCGGAAAAGACCGGTCGCGGGGTCAGCGAAAGGACAGCGACGTGGTCCGCTCGGGGTGGCCGGGGGAGTACGAGTAGCTGATCGACCGCTGCGTCGCGCCCGCGACTCGAAGTGCATCAAGGCTTGCGGCTGCGGCCATTCGGGCTAACCGCGCCGTCACTGTCCGGCCGCGTCCACATCGGATTGTCGAACCGGCGCCGGCAGTCCTCGGCGACGCTGCGCCCGAACGCGAAGACGAACTCGCCGAAATGCGGCATTCGCGGCGGCCGAATGGGCGTGGTTTGCAAGTGAAGTGGCGTGTTTCACAGTTGTACCAACACTGCGTGAACCGTGAACCGGCACTCGCCCGGGCAGGTGAGCTGACGGCAAATCCGGAGCCGGCGGCCGCGATTCCCCGGCTGTGTCGTGGCAGTTCGCGCCGGTGATCGAAGGCGGAAAACGGTCCGAACCGCGATTCGGTGATCTTTTGACCGCGACCAGACCATTCCCTCGGTTCTGGGCCGGAGTGACCGAATGTGGTTGGTCTGATCGTGTGGGCCTGCAAGTGATCTTGCGTGGCCCGTTGGCCGAGAGTGGTGGTGTCGGTAGTGTCTGCGCTCGCAAGGGTGACCCCAATGGGCGATGATCGAGTCGGCCGGCCGGGTTTCGCACCACGAAGTGAACTCGGAGTCATTGCTGGAACGTGATCATCGGACCGACTCCGGACGTGCTGTGCGCGGATCTTGCCCACCCGTTCACCGGGGTATACCGGGTCTTCGGAATTCCATCCGATCCGTTCGTCCTTTTTCGATGCAGGAAGAAAGAATAGTGGATTTCGACGCGCTGGCCGCCGAGCTGAGAAAACTCCGGGAAAACGTCGCCGGCGTCACCGACACGGTGCTCGCGGCGGTCGACGGGATACCGATCATGGCCGACGCGGCCGACCACCTCGATCCCGCGAAGCTGTCCGCGCTCGCGGCCGCCGACCTCGGGATCGCCCGCCAGGCGTCGGAGGTGTGCGGGCAAGGCACGTTGAAGCAGACCGTGGTTTTCAGCAGTGACGGCTACATGGCCGTGTACGCCATCGGCCGGGTGGCGGTGCTGGTTGTCATGGGGGACAAGGGACTCAACGTCGGTCGCCTGCTGTTCGAGTCCCGCCCCGTCATCGAGCGGCTCGGCGCGATCCTGGCCGCCTAGCCGAACCCGGCACCCCGCCCACCACCAGTTCACAAGAGGAGATCGAGTGATGATGAACATCGACACCGCGTTGAAGGAAGCCATGTCCATCGCCGGCGCCATCGGCGTCGCCCTGGTCGACTATGACAGCGGGATGTCGCTCGGCACGAGCGGCGGCGGCGACTGGCTGGACCTCGAGGTCGCCGCGGCCGGCAACACCGAGGTGGTGCGGTCCAAGCTGCGGGTGATGGCCTCGCTCGCGCTCAACGACAACATCGAGGACATCCTGATCACCCTGCACCGCCAGTACCACCTGATCCGCCTGCTGAACTCGGTCGGTTCCCGCAACTCGCTGTTCCTCTACCTGGTGCTCGACCGTGAACGCGCGAACCTGGCGCTGGCGCGGCACTACCTCAAGCGCATCGAAACGGACCTGCAGGTCTAGCTCCACCCCCACACGAGGAGGCGGTGATGACCGGAGGCGGGTCCAGCGTCGCTCTCACCATCGGCTCGGCGTTCATGACCGACCTCGGGTCCCCGTTCCCGGCGAAGATGAACCTCGCGGGTGACGAGCTGGAGTTCACGTTCGTGCTGTCGGGCCACCCGCCCGGCGACGTCTCGGAGTGGGTGCGGCGGCGGTCCGGCGTCGGCCTGGCCGGCCGGGTGCCCCGCTTCACCGCCGACGCGGGCGGGCGCCGGCTCCGCGTCGAGCTCACCGGGACCGCGATCGGTGCCTTGATCGTGCCGTTGGCGGACCTGGCGCCGGCCGGAGTCAACGCTCCGCACCCCGGCCCGTGGCAGGACCGGATGACCACCATGGTGCAGCTCGCCGTGGACGAGATCGCGCGAATGCTGTCGAGGTGCCGGCACCGGGCCGGGGGCGCCGAACCGCTGATCGACCTGGAACTGTCCTACGAGCCGGACCGCGAGTACCGCACCCGCGTCACCGAGGTCCACGAGCAGGTGCGCGCCTTCGTGTCCCCGGTCCGGCCCGTGCTGGAACTGCGCTGGCGCGCGGTGACCCCGGCGCAGCGCAAGGCCCTGCTCGACGAGCTGCCCGACATCGCCCCGGCCCGCAGGTGGTTCCGCCGCAGCCGCACCACGACGATCATGGGACTCGAAGTCGAGCTGCCGTCCTGAGTGGACACTCCGCTAGGGCAGCACGACGAGTTTCCCGATGGCTCGGTCGTTTTCCAGGTAGCGGTGGGCCGCGACGATGTCCTCGAGGCCGAAGACCCGGTCGAGGCTGGGCCGGTAGACGCCGGCCTCGACCCCGTGGACGATCCGCTGCAGCACGGGCGTGCTGCCCTTGAGGTTGTCACTGTGGAACGCAGTGAGCTTGGTGCCGGAGGGGATCATCGCGATCGGTTCGAGGTCCGGGATCACCCACCCGCTCAGCGAACCCGCCACGCACACCGTCCCGGTCCGCCGGACCAGGTTCAGCGAGTCGATCGCCGTGCTTGCCCCGACGAGGTCCAGCACGTGGTCCGGTCCTGCGGGCCAGAGTGCGTGCACACTCGCCGCCAGCGAGCCACCGGGGTCGACGAGCACGTGGTCGACACCGGCCGCCTTCAAGGCGTCGACCTTGTCCGGACGCCGGGTCGTGGCCGCGATCTTGACCCCGCGGGCGGCCGCGATCGACGCGGCCGCCAGCCCCACCGACGACGTCCCGCCGCGGATCAGCAGCCGCCCCCGGGTGGCCGCCAGGGTGTCCAGCGCGCCCTGCGCGGTCAGGTAGGTCTCCGGCAGCGCGGCCAGGACGTCCCACGGCAACGTGGTCGTGATCGGCATCAGCAGCGGGTTCGGCACCAGGGCGTACTCCGCGTAGCCACCGTCGAATTCGCGGCCCAGCTCACCCATCACCGCCGCGACCGTCGTGCCTTCCGGCAGCAGGGGATCGGTGGAGACCGCCACGGTTCCCACGCACTCGATGCCCAGCACCCGCGGGAAGGTGACATTCGGGGAGTGCCCCTGGCGCGTCCTCAGTTCCGACCGGTTCAGGCCCGCGCCCCGCACTCGCACCAGGCTCCAGCCCTCCCGCACAGCCGGCACCGGCACCTCACGGATCTCCAGGACCTCCGGCCCGCCCGCCCGGACGCAGACCGCCGCTCGCATCGTCGTACCCATGCCCTGCACTCTCGCCCGGACGCGCGCTGACTGGCCACCGGTAGAATGCCAACCCATGCCCGACGGCCGCCAACCTGCCCGCTCGCACGTCTGGCCGTCCGGCGGCGCGCACGTCTGGCCGTCGGGCGGAACGAGCCCCGTGCAATCGCACCCGCGCGGCCACCTCGTGTACGCCGCCCGCGGCGTCCTGTCGGTCCACACCGGACAGGGCACCTCGATCGTCCCGGCCAACCGCGTCGCCTGGACTCCCGCCGGTGCCACCCACCACCACCGCGCCCACGGCGACACGGACATGCGGATCGTCTTCCTGCCGCCGTCCCTCGCCCGGCTCGTGCCGGGCCACCCCGCCGTGTTCGCGGCCTCCGATCTCGCCCGCAGCGCCCTGCTGACCCTCACCGGCCCCCGCAACTACGACCCTTCCGCGCGCCCCCTCGACCCCGCGCCGCGCGCCCGCCTCCGCCGCGTCCTCGTCGACGAACTCCACGAGGCCCCCGAACAACCCCTGCACCTCCCGCAACCCCACGACGACCGCTTGCGGGCCCTCGCCCGCGCCCTGCACGAAACCCCCGCGGACAACACCCCCCTCACCGACCTCGGCCGCACCGTCGGCGCCAGCGCCCGCACCCTCAGCCGCCTGCTCCACGACGAACTCGGCATGACCTTCTACGAGTGGCGCACCCAGCTGCGCATTTACCACGCCCTGATCCTCCTCTCCGAAGGCCACGACACCACGCACGTCGCGCACGCCTGCGGCTGGGCCAATCCGAGCCACTTCATCGCCGCGTTCACCAAACTCGTGGGCACGACACCGGGGCGACACCGGGCCGGCCGGCAGGGCGACGTTTTCGCTGGGGCTTGAGTGCATGCTCACGTGGCTTGAGGCCGGCGAGATCTCTCGGCGGGGCCGTCTACTCCGCCGACGACCCCGCCGAGCGCAGCGCGTGGTCCGAGGTCACCCCACCGCGCCCACCAGGTCGGGACGGCCCAGCGCGTCGCCCGCGATCCAGGTGGCGACCTCGAACAGCTCCGCATCGCGGTTGGTGCGGCCCAGTACCTGCAAACCGAGCGGCAGACCTTCGTCGGCCAGGACGGGGAGGGTCAGGGCGGGGCAGCCGAGCAGTGAGGCGGTCACGTTCATGGCGACGTTGCCGGTCGAGTCGAGGCCGGTCGGTGCGGCGCCGCAGGCGGCGACGGTGATCATCGCGTCGAAGTCGGCCGCGGTGTTCTCGTAGGTGGCGCGCACGGTGGTGCGCTGATCGAGGAGCTCGCGGTATTCCCGCTGTGTCATCGCTTCGGCGGTTTTCAGGCGGTCGCGGGCGTCGAGGCTGAGCTTGGCGGCGTCCATGTCGGCGTAGGTGTTGAGCGGCCAGCGACCTTCCCAGGCGACGATCGCCTGGGTGAGCCGCAAGGCGTCGGCGACCGCCTTTTCGACCGTTTCGACGCGGTCGTCCTGTGTGCGGTCCAGCACCTGGACGCCGTGGTCCTGCAGGCGTTGCTTCACCGCGGCGAACGCCCTGCGCGCGCCTTCGGTCGTCGCGCTCCACCCGGCGGTCTCGAGGACGGCGAGCTTCACCGGCTTGGTGCGCCTGGTGAAGTCCACGTCGCCGGCCAGGCCCCCGTAGCCCGGATCGCCGCCCGCACGGTCGGCGATGGCGCGCAGGACCGCCCAGGTGTCGGCGAGCGTCGCGCCGATCGAGCCCTGGCAGCTCTGGCTGAAGTGGTCGTGCGAACCGCTTCGGTTGATCGCGCCGACGCTCGGCTTGAAGCCCACGGCGCCGCAGAAGCTCGCCGGGCGCAGGATCGAGCCGAGCAGTTGCGTACCGAGGCCCACCGGCGCCATCCCGGAACCGACGGCCGCCGCCGTGCCGCTGGACGAGCCACCCGGCGTGCGGCTCGGGTCGTGCGGGTTCGTGGTCTCGTGCCACGGGTGTTTCGAGGCCAATTCGGTCGTGGTGGTCTTGCCCAGGACGATCGCGCCGGCCTCGCGCAACGCGTGCACGCTCGCCGAGTCGCGCTTCCAGTCGGTGCCCTCCCACAGCGGCGAGCCCTGACCGGTCG
This sequence comes from Amycolatopsis sp. NPDC050768, assembly GCF_040654155.1. Taxonomy (NCBI): domain Bacteria; kingdom Bacillati; phylum Actinomycetota; class Actinomycetes; order Pseudonocardiales; family Pseudonocardiaceae; genus Amycolatopsis; species Amycolatopsis sp. NPDC050768. The sequence continues at coordinate 313,986 of NZ_JBFAHL010000005.1, read as the reverse complement.
GCATGTCGGCGGTCTCGATGATGTCCTTGATCGCGACGGGCATGCCGTCGATCGGCGACAGCGGCTTCCCGGCGGCCCACCGCTGCGCCGACTCGTCCGCGGCGCGCCGCGCCCCCTCGCGGTTGACGACGACGAACGCGCCCACCGTGCCGTCGAGCTCGTCAATGCGAGTCAGCGTTTCTTCGAGGTACGTACGGGGGCTGAGCCGGCCGGACCGCAGTTCCTCGCCGTGCGACACGTAGCCCCGCAGCCGGCGTCCGGGCATCGTCGGTTCGGTCACGCGTGCACCCCCGGGACCTCGACGTTCGTCCCACGCAGGCGCCAATTCAGATACGAAAGCATGCCCACATCCTGCGCTACGGGGCGAGAAGACGCCACGATCGTGGCGGATCGCCGAAGTGATGTTCACGCCGGCCGGCGGATGGGCACGAGGCGCTCGCGGCCTTTCGGCACCATCCGCCGGCGGTGTTCACGCCCTGGTTGCGCCGTTCGTCCCGGTCGGCGCGGTGGCCAGGTTCAGGACCTCGGGCAGCAGCTCCTGCGGATGGGTGGCCAGGGCTTCGACTTCGACGTCGAGGTAGGGGAACAGCGGCAGCGAGGTGAGGATCTCGTGCAGGTGGGTGGCGTCCCGGGCCTCGTACAGGGCGAGCGTGCCGTGCTTGCCGGGCAGCCGCCAGAGTTTCGTCAGGATGCCCTCGGCGCGCAGCCGCATGGCGAGAGTGCGCTCTTGTGCGCGCAGTTCGCCGATGTGGTCCGCGGTCAGGTGCGGGGGGAAGCTGGTGGTCGATCGGACCAGGAACTCCATGGAGGTTCTCTCTGTTCGGAGTGGACGCGGCGTCGGCCGGTTCAGACGGTGATGCGCCGCAGCGAATCGGCGAGCGCGGCCGGAGCGGTGACCATGGCCTCGTGCCCGGTGCGCAACGCCTCGACGTCGTACCCGCGCTCCGCGGCTCGCTTGGCGTACGGCGCGAACACGGCCATCCAGTCGGTGCAGTCGAGGTAGGTCGCCGGCAGGTCTTGTGGCAGTGCGGCGCTCACGGGATCCAGGTAGGTCTTCCAGGGATGGGGTGACAGGCGCGGGGCCAGCCAGTCCAGATCGTCCTGTTCGGTCACGCCGAGAACTTCCAGCGAGCGCGGGGGGATCAGCCACCCGAAACCGGGTCCGGCCACGGATTCCCGGTAGTGCCCGGCCACGTGTTCGGGCAGCAGGTCGATCGCGCGCTCGCCGGCGTCGGCGACGAAGGCGTCCAGGTACACCGCGCGCCCGATCCGGGCGCGGCTCCTCGCCGCCACCTCGGTGACGACCTGCCCGGCGTAGCTGTGCCCCACCAGCACCACGTCCGTCAGGTCCCACGCCTCCAGCAGGGCGAGTACGTCCTCGGTGTGCGTTTCGAGCCCCACGTCCGGGGAGATCAGGTGGCGCCGGTCGCTGATCCCCGTCAGCGTCGGCGCGAAGACCCGGTGCCCGTGCCGCTGGAGCTCGGCTGTCACCCGCTGCCAGCACCAGCCGCCGTGCCAGGCCCCGTGAACCAGTACGTAGGTGCTCATCCCGCCCCTTCGTTATGTGAACTACATCCTCACGCAGATTGCGCGACAGGATTGTTAACAATAAAGTACAACCAGATCAGCGACGAGGGAAGGACACCTTCAGTGCCGAACGAGCGTCTGGCCCGGGCCGCGGTCACGACCGGCCGCCGGACCGTCGAGTTCCGCGAGCTCCCCGTCCCGGACCTGACCGGCGGCGACGGCCTGCTCGCCGTCGAGGCGGTGGGGATCTGCGGTTCCGACGTGGTTTCCTTCGATCGGGCCGACGAGCCCGCTCGCGTCATGGGCCACGAGACCGTGGGGGTCATCGCGGACGCGACGGCGTCCGCGATCGCGAGGTGGGGCGTGGCGCCGGGGGACCGCGTGCTGCTGGAGGAATACCTCCCTTGTGGACACTGCCGGTTCTGCCGGTCGGCGGAGTTCCGGTGGTGCCTCGAATCCGATCCGTCGGCGACCCCGGACGCGCTGCGGTACGGGACCACCGCGCTGACCGTCGCGCCGGGACTGTGGGGCGGGTTCAGCCAGCTGCAGTACCTGCACCCGCGCACGGTGCTGCACCGCGTGCCGGACTCGCTGCCGTCCGACATCGCGACCATGGCGCTGCCGGTGGCCAACGGGTACGAGTGGGCCTACCGCAGCGGCGGCGCCGGCCCCGGCTCCGCGGTCGTCGTGATCGGACCGGGCCAGCAGGGCCTCGGGTGCGTCCTGGCCTCCCGGATCGCCGGCGCGTCGGTGATCGTCGCGGTCGGACTCGAACGCGACGGTGTGCGGCTCGAAGCGGCCCGGTCCCTCGGTGCCACCCACACGCTCACCAGCGGCCCCGACCTGGTGGAGCGGGTTCGGGACGCCACCGGCGGCGAAGGCGTGGACCTGGTCGTCAACACCGCGTCCGGCACGGCCGCGGTGTTCAACGACGCGATCGCCATGCTGCGCAAATCGGGCCGGCTGGTCATGCCCGTGCGCGAGCGGAAGCCGCAGGACGGAGTCGATCTCGGGGCCCTGTCCCGAAAGTGCCTGACCGTGGTCGGCATGCGCGGGCACAGTTTCGACGCGGTGGAGTCGGCCCTCGGCATCCTGCAGGACAACCTCGAGCTCGTCCGTCCACTCGCGACGATGACGGTGCCGTACGACCGGGTGGCCGACGCCATCCTCTCCACCGGTGGTTACGGGCCCGTCGCCGACGTCATCCACGCGACCGTCACCGTCGCACGGCCGTGACACCCCGCGCTGCTCTGGACACCGCAGCCTGACAGTTCCCCTCGGAGGCAAGATGCGCATCACGCGTGAACAGAACGAACGGCTCACCCGGGTCGAGGGCGAGGCCCCCATGGGGCAGGTCTTCCGCCGGTACTGGATCCCGGCAGTCCTGTCCGAAGAAGTCCCCGAGCCCGACAGCCCGCCCGTGCGGGTGCGGCTGCTCGGCGAAGACCTGGTGGCGTTCCGGGACTCCAACGGCGAGGTCGGTCTGCTCGACGCCTACTGCTCGCATCGGCGGGCGCCGTTGTTCTTCGGCCGCAACGAGGAATGCGGTCTGCGCTGCGTGTACCACGGCTGGAAGTTCGACGTGAACGGCAACTGCCTCGACACGCCTTCGGAGGAACCAGGTGCGCGGCTGCGGTTCCGCGCCGGCATCAAGGCGTACCCGGTGTACGAGGCCGGCGGGATCGTCTGGACCTACATGGGACCGGTCGACACCATGCCCGAACCGCCGGACTACGAATGGCTGCGCGCGCCCGAGACGCACCGCGGCGTCTCGAAGACCAACGAGCCGTGCAACTACCTGCAGGCGATCGAAGGCGGCATCGACACCGCCCACTCGTCGTTCGCGCACAACAACGACCTGTCCAACACCAAGTCGCTGCGGGCGCTGGACCGGCACCCGAAGCTCGAGGTCCAGCTGCAGCCGCACGGGTTCACCTACGCGAGCCTGCGCCGCGTCGGCGGCGGGCGCCGGTACCTGCGCGTGTACCAGTTCGCCATGCCGTTCATGCAGATCCGCAGTGTGCTGCTGAGCTGGCACGGACAGGGCGAGGACGCCGAGTATCCCGCGCTGCACGGCCACATCTGGGTGCCGATCGACGACCACAACACCGCCATCTACAACTTCGTGTACTCCGCGCGGCCCGAGCAGCCGATGCCGCAGGGGTGGTTCGCCGAGCACGAGGACGAGATGGGCCGCGGCCCGCAGGACTTCAAACCCGGGACCTACTGGCTGGTCCGGGAACCGGAGAACGATTTCATGATCGACCGCGAGGTGCAGCGCACGCGGACCTTCACCGGCATCGAGGGCGTCAACACCCAGGACTTCGCGATCCAGACCGGCATGGGCCGGATCGTGGACCGCAGCAAGGAAGCGCTCGGCAGCACCGACCTGGCGATCACGACCGCCCGCAAGCTCCTGCTCGACGCGACCGACCGCGCCGAGCGAGGGGAGCCGATGGTCGGTGCCGGCCCCGAAGACCACCGGGACACCCGTGCGGCAGACCTGCTCGTGGCCGAGGGCGACGAATGGCGCGAGGCCGCCAAGGACCTGCAGTCCGCTTGGTACTGAGCCACCGCCGAACTCACGAAAGCGACCCATGACCTACAAGATCGTGACCATCCGCGCCACCGGCCTCACGCCCGAGGCCGTGTCCGAAGAGCTCGAACGCGAGCTCAACAACGCCGTCGCCGAGGGGTGGACCTTCGACCGGATCCAGCCGATCATCTACAACTCCTCGACCACGGGCTACCTGCTGCTCATCCTGAACAAGGCGGGGGAGAGCGCATGACGCGCCGGCTCACCGTCGCCCTCACCGCCAACACGTTCACCCGCCCGCTGCTCGACGGTCGCGTCGGAATCGCCGGCGTCGACCCGACACTGCTGTCCTACCACCCGTCGGAGCTGTTCTGGCGGCAGCTGCACTTCGCCGAGTTCGACGTCTTCGAGGCGTCGCTGTCGACCTGCTTCCGCCTGGCCTCGCTGGACGACCGGCGGTTCGTGGCCCTGCCCGTGTTCACCACCCGCACGCTGTGCCACCTCGGCATCGTCGTCGGCGAGCGCTCGGGTATCGAGAGCCCCGCGGACCTGCGCGGGCGGAAGATCGGCGTGCCGGAGTACCAGCAGACCTCCGCGGTGTGGAGCCGCGGCGTGCTGCAGCACGACTTCGGCGTCGATCCCGCCGACGTCCACTGGGTCATGGAACGCGGCGCCGCCCACAGCCACGGCGCGGCCACCGACTTCCGGCCGCCCGAGGGCGTGCGCGTCGACGTCATGTCCCCGGAGGAGAACATCGGCACTCTGCTCGCCGAGGACTACCTCGCCGGATCCCTGCTGTACCTGTCGGAGAAGAACCTCGTCGACCGCTCGCCCGAGCGCAGCGAAGCCGAGCTGAGGGTCCGCCGGCTGTTCGACCCCGAGGCCGAACGCGCCCGCTACCTCGCCGGCGGCACCGGGCTGCACGCCACGCACTGCGTCGCCGTGCGCCGGGAGCTCGCCGAGGAGCTGCCGTGGCTGGCGCTGAACCTGTACTCGGCCTTCACCGAGGCCAAGGCCGCCGTGCTGGCCGAGGCCGCGCGGAGCTTCGAACCGTGGCGGTTGCTGGATCCCGCGACCGCGGACGCCGCCCGCGGGGTCGCCGCGACCGACCCCGTGCCCTACGGCATGGAGGCCAACCGCACGATGCTCGACCGGCTTCGCCAGTACGTGGTCGAGCAGGGCATCGCCGTGCGCGAGGTGCCGCTCGACGAAGTCTTCGCCCCGCAGACCCTGGACCTGTAGGCCACCGCGCCCGTTCCCACCCCCCATCCGCACGAAGGAGAAACGCATGGCTGAGATCGTCGCCGCGGCGGCCGCCGTCCACGCGCCGCAGCTGCTGAGCCGGCCCCGGCACGAGGAGCTCGACAAGCTCGACAAGAGCACGGACGCGCTGGTGGCGTTCGGCGCCGCCATCGAGGAAGCCGCTCCCGACGCGGTCCTCGTCATCGGTCTCGACCACCTCGAGACCTTCTGGCTGGAGGCGGTGCCGACCTTCACGATGGTGGTCTCGCAGGAGTGCGAGGCGCACTACATGGAACAGCGGATGCAGAAGAAGGTGCACACCGAGGTCGCCGTCGACCTGCTGAAGAAGGTGATCGCCGACGGCTTCGACGTCACCTACTCCCAGGAAGCCGTGCTGGGACACGCGTTCCTCACGCCGTTCAAGTACATCCTCGGCAAGACCGACGCCCCGGTGATCCCGCTGCTGGTCAACACCTACCTGCCGCCGATCCCGAGCCCGCGCCGCTGCTACGAGCTGGGCCGGGCCATCGGCCGCGCGCTGGAGACCCGGGACGAGCGCATCGCGATCATCGCGAGCGGCGGCATGTCCCACTTCCCGGGCACCTCCCGCTACCTGGCGCCGAACTACGAGTTCGACCGCTGGGTCATCCAGGAGGCCGCCGCCGGCCGCTACCAGGACCTGCTCGACCTCACCCCCGTCAACCTCGACGAGGTCGGGGAAAGCGAGCTGCTGACCTGGTTCGTGCTGCTCGGCATCATCGGCGAGCTGCCCGGGCACCTGCTCTCGTACCAGGAGCTGGCCCACCACGGCCAGGGCGTCGTCCAGTTCCTGCCCAAGGCCGCCGACGACACCGTGCACGAGGCGAGCCGGGAGGTGTCGGTGCCGAAGTACGGCGGGTACGAGTTCACCAGCGAGGACTTCATCTACTACAAGTTCCCCGAGCCGGAGTCACTGCCGCTCAACCGTTTCCTCCACCGCCTGATCGTGGAGGAGCAGCTGCGCGACGACTACGCGCGCGACGCCGACGCGGTGATCACCGCCAGTGGCCTCGACGCCCGCTTCCAGGACGCGTTGCGCCGGCCGGGGTTCGACGCGCTCGTCGAGGCAGGGGCGCACCCGTTGCTGGCACTGTCCTCGCGCCAGGTCGTGCGGCTGGCCGCCGACCGCATGGGGACGGGTTCGTGACCGCGCCGGAAGGGACGGTCGAGGTCGAGGTCAGCGGGCGGCGGATCGTCGGGAACGGTGTGCTGGAGGTCGAGCTGCGCCCGGTCGACGGCAGCCCGTGGCCCGGCCACGGGCCGGGAGCGCACGTCGACGTGCATTTGCCCAACGGCCTGATCCGGCAGTACTCCCTGCTGGCCGCGTCCGCGGGCGCCGAGACGGCGAAGATCGCGGTGCTCAAGACCGCCGACTCCCGGGGCGGTTCGCGGTTCGTGCACGAGCGGCTGCGGCCCGGGCACCGGATCCTCGTGAGCGAGCCCAAGAACACGTTCGAGCTCGGGGAGGACGGCGCGCACGTGGTGCTGATCGCGGGTGGCATCGGTGTGACGCCGCTGCTGGCGATGGCTCGCCGGCTCGCCGCGCGGCACGCCGGCTTCGAGTTCCACTACCGCGTGCGCACGCCCGACCGGGCGGTCTACACCGCCGAGCTCGAGTCCCTCGTCCCCGCCGGCGCCCTGCACGTCGGAGCGGACTCCGACGGGAGCACGTTCGCCCCGGAGGACGTACTGCGCGCGGCCGGTCCACACTCGACGGTCTACGTGTGCGGGCCCGAGCCGTTCATGGACTACGTGCGCAAGGGCGCGCTCGCCGCGGGGATCGGAGCCGAGGCGTTCCGGGTCGAGCACTTCAAGCACGAGGCCGACACCGAAGGGCGTCCGTTCGTGCTGACCGCGGCCCGGAGCAAGGTGACCGTGGAGGTCGGCGCAACCGAGACGCCGGCCCAGGTCCTCGACCGCGCGGGCGTGTTCGTCCCGACGGCGTGCGAGCAGGGCGTGTGCGGCACCTGTGTGGTGGGGGTCCTCTCGGGAACGCCGGACCACCGCGACGTCGTGCTGACTCCGCGGGAGAAGGCATCCGGATCGGTCATCACGCTCTGCTGCAGCAGGGCCACCACTTCCGAGCTCGTCGTAGACCTCTGATTGTCCAACAATATTGCTAGTCATATTGTTCGACATCACGTAGTCTCTGTACGCGGGTGCGCGGAGCGCAGCCGTTACCGGAATGAGGAGCAACGATGCTCGAGAAGCCGCGGCAGCGCCTTGCCTGCCTGCTCGCTGTGGCCTGCCTCGGCGGCCTGACGGCGGCCTGCGGGTTTCCCCCTGTGAACACCGAGGCGGTCGCGGTCTACGCGAAATTCGCCGCCATGAAGGGGAAATCGCGCCACGACCAGCTCGTCGACGCCGCCAAGGCCGAGGGCCAGCTGGTCATCTACGTCACCAACACCGCGATCGAGAAGAAGATCGTCCCCGCGTTCGAAAAGGAATACGGGATCGACGTCGCGGTCTACCGCGCGACGACGGAACAGGTCCGCGGGCGCGTGCTGCAGGAAGCGGGCGCGCACCGGGTCCTGAACGACGTGGTCGAGACCAAGGACTCCGAGATGGCGATCCTGGGCCAGCAAGGACTGATCGCCCCGTACACGAGCGACATCGCCGGCACGATCCCGGCCGAGGCGAAGACCGACGACATGGTCGGGGCCTACTACATCGCCACCCTGCCGATCCACAACGTGCGGCTGGTCCAGCCCGGCCAGCTCCCGCCCGATCTCGCGGGTTACGCCGATCCGAAGTGGCAGGGCAAGGTCGCGGTCGACCAAGGCGACTTCAACTGGTACGAGGACTTGTACAACTACTACACGAAGCAGAAAGGCATGTCCGACAACGACTTCGCCGCCATGATGAAGCGCGTGGCGAAGAACTTCCGGGTCGTCGACGGCCACGTCTCCAACACGACGCTGCTGCAGGCGGGCGACTTCCCGGTCTTCCTGTCGGACTTCCTCCAGTACGTGCCCAGCCGCGCGAAGGACCTTTCGTTCCAGCCGGCCATGGACCCCGTGACACTGCAGATCCTGGGGGCCGACCCGATGAAGGGCGCCGCCCACCCGGCGGCCGCGCTGCTGTTCTGCGACTACTACCTCACCGAGGCGCAGAAGTACCTGCACGACGCCGGATACATCCCCACCAACCCCGCGGCGATCCCGGGCTACCAGCCGCGCCTGCCGGAAGGAACCGATTTCGTGTACGACGACTGGCGGACCCTGGCCTCCGACCGGGGCAACGCGTGGCAAGAGGCGTGGAGCAACCTGCTCAAGGGCAAGGACCCGGTGCTTCCCCGATGACCCAGACCGTTCTCGACCGGCCGCCTGCCGGTCACGACCCCGGGCCGGGCCCCGGGATACTGCGCCGGGTACTCGGCCGCGTCGAGGCGAAGCACGTGGTCGTGGCGGTGGTCGTACTGCTGCTCGGCTACCTCGTCCTGGTGCCGCTGGGCTTCCTGCTCTGGCGCACCTTCGTCGCCGACGACGGCTCGGCCGGTCTCGGGGGCTTCGCGCGGGCGTTCCCGAACGACTCCGACACCTGGGCGATGATCGGGAACACGCTGGCGTTCGCCTTCGGCTCGATGGTCGTGTCGATGGTGATCGGCGGTGGGTTCGCCTACCTGGCCGAGCGCACCGACGTCCCGTTCCGGCGGCTGCTGAGCCTCTCGGCCCTGATCCCGCTGATCATCCCGGCGATCCTGTACGCGCCGGCGTGGATCTTCCTCGGCAGCTCGAACATCGGCCTGCTCAACAACGTCACCGGGTTCCTGTTCGGCATCCGGCCGTTCGACGTCTACTCGGTGTGGGGCATGATCTGGGTGCAGAGCCTGCACTCCGCGCCGATCGTCTTCCTGTTGCTGTCGGCGGCTTTCCGGGCCGCGGACCCGTCGATGGAGGAGGCGGCGAGGGTCGCCGGGCTCGGCCGGTGGCGGGTGCTGACCCGGATCACCTTGCCGATGGTCAAGCCCGCGCTGGCGGGCGCCGCGCTCATCGTCTTCGTGCAGTCGCTGGAAGTCTTCGAGATCCCCACGTTTCTCGGGCTCTCGGGTGGTCACTACGTGCTCACCAGCAAGCTCTACTACCTGTACCAGGAATACCCCACCGACTACCAGGCGATCGGGGCGATCGGGATCGGCCTGCTGGTGATCGCGTGCGTCGGCGTCTGGCTGGCCGGGCGCGCCGGCGGGTCGCTGCGCGAGTCCGGGACGATCAGCGGCAAGGCGTTCCGCCCGCGGCGCGAGAAACTCGGCCGGGGCAGGTGGGTCGCGGCATTGTTCGTGCTGGGCTACTTCGTCCTCGCCGTGGTGCTGCCGCTGCTGGTCCTGCTCTACTCCTCGCTGCTGAAGAACTACGAACAACCCAGCCTCCAGGCAATGGGTGATCTGAACCTCGACAACTACCGCACGTTGTTCGGCGACAGCGGGATCATCCGGTCGTTCGAGCACACCGCTATCGTCGCCGTCTGCGCGGCCACCGCGGCGATGGTCCTGTCCGCGGTCGCGTCCTGGGTCGTGGTCCGCACGAGGTCGTCGGGCCGGCGGCTGCTCGACGCGCTGGCGTTCTCTCCGCTGGTGATCCCCGGTCTCGTGTTCGGGGTCGCGCTGGCGGTGGTGTACCTGCGGACGTCGCTGCCGATCTACGGGACGCTGATCATCCTGTTCATCGCTTATACGACCCGGTTCATCCCCTACGGCATGCGCTACGCGGGCTCGGCGCTCGCGACGGTGTCGGCCGAGCTCGAGGAATCGGCCCACGTCTCCGGGGCTCGCTGGTTCGAAACGATGCGGCGCGTGCTGCTCCCGCTGGCCGCGCCGGGCCTGATCGGCGGATGGGTCTACATCCTCATCGTCAGCTTCCGGGAGCTGCAGAGCAGCATTCTGCTCTACACCCCGGGCAAGGAAGTCCTCTCCGTCACGATCTTCCAGGAGTACCAGGACGGCAACACCACCCTCGTGTCGGCGATCGGCGTGGTCCTCGTCGTCGTGCTGACGGTCCTGGTCGTCATCTCGCAGCTCATCTCGGCGCGCCGCGGCGTGCGCAACCAGTAGCCCGAACCCAAGGCGGTCGAAGTGATGCTCAAGATCAACGACGTGGTGAAGAAGTACGATCCCGCCTCGTCCGGCCGGCTGCGGCGGCGGGGGATCGACATCGACAAGCACCGTCCCGCGCTGGGCGGGGTGAGCCTGCGGGTCGAGGAGGGGCAGTTCCACACGCTGCTGGGGCCCTCGGGGTGCGGCAAGACCACGCTGCTGCGTTCGGTCGCGGGGCTCGAGCACCCGGACTCCGGCGAGATCGAGCTGGGCGGCGACACGCTCTTCTCCGCCGAGCGGTCCGTCGACCTCTCGCCGGACCGGCGCAAGCTCGGCATGGTCTTCCAGTCCTACGCGATCTGGCCGCACATGTCCGTGCGGCAGAATGTCGCGTTCCCGATGCGGGTGGGCCGGGACAAGCGGCCCAAGGCCGAGGTCGACAAGCTGGTGGTGGCGGCACTGGAGTCGGTCGGGCTGAGCGAGGCCATCGACCGGTCGGCCACCAAGCTCTCCGGCGGCCAGCAGCAACGCCTCGCGTTCGCCCGCGCGATGGTCGGCCGGCCGCGCCTGCTCCTGCTGGACGAGCCGCTGTCCAACCTCGACGCCCAGCTGCGCGCGTCGATGCGCCTGGAGCTGAAGCGGTTGCAGAGCGAACTGGGGCTGACCACCCTCTACGTCACCCACGACCAGGCCGAGGCGCTGGCGATCTCCGACGTGATCACCATCATGAGCGGCGGCCGCATCATGCAGCAGGGCACCCCGCGCGATATCTACGACAATCCGGAGAACCTGTTCGTGGCCCGGTTCATCGGGTCGCCGAACCTGCTGTCGGCGAAGATCGACGACGGCTCCGGCCGCCGGACGGTGCTCACGGACATCGGGCCGCTGGTGCTCGACGAAGCGGTCCCGGCCGGCCTCACCGACGTCGTTCTCGTGCTGCGCCCCGAAGACCTCGAGCCGCGGCGACGCGCTGACGGCACCCACGGGTCGCCGGGGGCCAACGAACTGTTCGGCACCGTGGTCGCGCAGTCGTTCGAGGGCGAGTGCATCCGGCACATCGTGGCGGTCGGCGACGAGCGCATCGAGTGCCGATCGGCCCGGCACTCGGACGTGCGTCCCGGCGACGAGGTGTCGGTCCCGGTGCCTGGGCGGGCGTTGTCGGTGGTCGACGCACACGACGAACCGCACTGAGCCGACGGTGAAACACCCGATCGTCCAATCAGATTGCCAACGATCCTGTTAGGGTAAAATGGCAACGATCCGGCTGGACGGCCGGCCTGGAAAGGAGGGCGGCCGCCTGTGGAAAACCGAGAAACGCTCGTCGACCGGTTGCGGACCGCCATCGTCCACGGCGAGCTCTTTCCCGGCCAGCGGCTCGTCGAGGTCGACCTCGCGGCCGCGTTCGGATCGTCGCGCGGGAGCGTGCGCGAGGCCCTGGTGATGCTGGAGAACGAGGGCCTCGTGATCCGTGAGCGCAACCGCGGCGCGTCGGTGCGGCCGATCTCGCTGCGCGAGGCGATCGAGATCACCGAGGTGCGCGCCGTGGTCGAGGGGCTGTGCGCGCGCAAGGCCGCGTCGGCGATCGGTGCGGAAGACCGGCGCCGCCTTCAGAAGCTCGCCAAGGCGATGCGCGCGGCGGTGAAGGCCGGCGACATCGCCGCCTACAACGACATCAGCCAGGAATCGCACCACGTAATCCGCGAGCTGGGCGACCAGCGGACGGCGGTCGAGGTGCTGGAACGGCTGCGCTACCCCAGCGTGCGGTACCAGTTCCAGGTGTCGTTGCTGCCGGGGCGGATCGAGGAAGGGCTCGCCGAGCACGTCAGCGTCATCGAGGCGGTTGCCTCCGGGGACGGGGACCGGGCCGAGGCCGCGATGCGAGCTCACTTGTCGAGCCTGGTCGGGTCCTTGCAGAAGCTCAGCGAGCTGGGCGGCCTGCCCAAGACGACGCTCGGTCGCACGCCGGCTTCGTGACGCGTGCGGCCGAGCCGCGTGGAGTTTCGCTTCGACGAGGTGATCGGCTTGGGTGAGCACGGAGCGGGGACCGGCGGCGTGTCGGCTGCTCGGTTAAGGGAACTGTCGGGGCCGGTGACGTCGCGTGCAGCCTGACGTGGTGGACACCGAAGGTGCGACGTGGCCGTCCGCGGAAGAACGAGAACAGCCGCTCGGGCCCACGGCGGCCCCTGCGATCAGCGACGCCATCCGCGACACGATCCTCCGGGGTGAGTTCGTGCCGAACCAGCGGCTGGTCGAAAGCGACCTGGCCGACCAGTTCGGCGCGAGCCGCAGCGCGGTCCGGCTCGCACTGCTGGAGCTGATGAACGAAGGGCTGATCGAGCGGGTCCGGAATCGGGGAGCCCGCGTCCGCGCGGTGTCGCTGGACGAGGCCGTCGAGATCTGCGACGTCCGCCTGATGCTCGAACCGTTGTGCGCGTCACTCGCCGCGCTGCGGGCCGATGCGTCCGAGCGTCGTGGCCTGCACGCACTCGGGGACGCCATGCGCGTCGCCGTCGACGACGCGGATCTGGCCGGGCAGTCGGAACTCAACCACCAGTTGCACACACTCGTGCGAAAGCTCAGCGCTCACCACACGGCGACGCGCATCCTGGAACGCCTGCGGGCGCAGTCGGTGCTGCACCGCTTCCGCCTCACCACACGGCCGGGCCGAGCTCGCGAATCCCTCACCGAGCACCTCGCCATCATCTCCGCGATCTGCGACGGAGACGCGGACCGAGCAGCCGACGCGACGCGCCGGCACTTGCGCGCTGTTCTCGATGCTTTGCAACAGACTGGCGCCACGTCGTAGACGTCAACTTGACCGGCGTTCCCAGCGAACGTTCAACTCCGGTCGGCTCGGGTGAGGTGAGCTCCGTGCACCCGCGGTGGGGCGGTTTCGGTCCGCGGTCCATTGCGCACTTTCCGTAATATCCGCAGGTCCGGGTGGTCTAATCTGGACTCGACAGACCGATGTGCCGACTCTTGTGCGGCCCGGGACACTGGTCTAATCTCTCGGGATGCAGTCTTCAGACCACTCCGAGCGTGCCTCGTTGCCGCAGCGGCGGTACTTGCGTGTAGCTCAGGCGCTTCTGAGTGAGATCCAGCAGGGGGGTTGGACTGCTGGGGCTCGACTGCCCTCGGACCGCGATCTCTCCGCCAAGTTCGAGGTGTCGAGGGCGAGTGTGCGCGAGGCACTGTTCGCGCTGGAGCTGAGCGGTGCCATTGTGGTGCGGCACGGTGACGGTACCTACGTGGCAGACCTGAGCCGGGGGCTGTTCAAGGGCTCCGGACGTGAGATCGGCTCAACGCCCGAGCACGTCATCGCCGCACGGCTGGTGGTCGAGCCACCGCTTTCCCGCCTGCTCGCGGCAAATCCCGGTGATCTTGACCTGGAAAAGGTGCAACACGAGGTCGACCTGGCCGCCGGCTTGATCGACGAGCCGGCACAGCTTCCCGACTTCGTCAACCACTCGATGGCGTTCCACGCCGACTTGGCCGCGATGTGCCCGAATCACATTCTCAGCCACTTCGCGTTGGAACTGGTCGAGATCGATCGGCAGCCGTTGTGGGTCTTGATCAACCAGATCGTGCTGCAGGACCGCGAAAATCGCCTCAAGCTGATCAACGATCACCAGCGCATCCTCGACGCGATTCGCAGTGATGGCCCGCGCGGTGCGGAGGATGCCATGAGGGATCACTTGCGGCTGAACAAGGAACAGCTCTTCCCCGGGCAGGCGGGGGTCGAGTGGCCAGGTCTCTGACCGCATCCCAGAAGAGGAATCATGACTGACAGTGTCACGGGAAAGTACGTCCAGGTCACCTACGATCCCGCGAACCCACCGGCTGACGGCCTGTTGCTGAGTGCGGCCGACGTCCCCGAGATCCAGAACTGCCTCGGAGTGGTGACGATCCCACCAGGATCGCCCAAGACCGACACGATCGCGCACGCCACTTCCGAGGTCATGTACGTTGCCCAAGGGGCTGGTCGGCTGCACACCGACCAAGGCGTTCTGGATTTCGAGCGAGGCCAGGCGATTTTCATCCCTGCGGCTTCGTGGCACGCGCTGGAAAACACCGGAGGCGAGGACCTCGTTTCCGTGTTCTCCTTTCCCTCTCCTTCGCGGCCGTCAACGCGCGCCCAAAGGGTGTCCTGAGGACCCGACAGGCAATACTCAAACGTAGGAAGTAGAGTCATGGCATTCGATGCGAAAGCCGCCATGAGCAAAAAACCCAGGTCACTCGGTGAAATCATCGATGGCATGGGGCTCACCAGAACCCACTATCTGGCACTTGCTCTCGTGGTGCTGGGCGGCCTCTTCGAGGTTTTCGAGCAGCTCATTCTCTCGGCGCTCGGCCCCTCTCTTCAAAAAGATCTCGGCATCGATGCCTCCGCCTTGGCGCTTCTCTCCACGGTAAGTCTCATCGCCATTGTCATCGGCGGCATCGTCGGCGGTGTGATCGCGGACCTGCTGGGCCGCAGGAGCCTGCTGGCCGTCAGCCTGGGAATCTACTGCCTGGGCTCGGTGCTGTCGGCCATGGCGCCGAACTCGACCGTTCTCGGTGTCACCCGGGTCGTGACCGGCCTGGGGGTCGGCGGTGAGATCGCGGTCGGGCTCACCTACCTGTCCGAGCTGACCCCGACCAGGGTCCGGGGCGTGTTCGTTTCCCTGTTCAACACAATCTCCGCGGGCGTCGGCTTGTTTCTCGCCTACGCCTACACGTTGTTCGTGATCGGCCCGTTCGCCTCGGCGGTCGGCGCCGGCGACAACGACTGGCGGTGGGCCTTCGGCTTGCTGGGGCTTCCCGCTGTCTTGATCTTCTTCTTCAGGCGGTATCTGCCCGAGACGCCGGCCTACCTCTTGAGCCGTGGCAAGATCCTGGAGGCGAACGAGGCTCTCACCCGCCTGGCGACCGGCAGGCTGCGCGTGCGAAGCGGCGACATCCACCCCTACGTCGACAGTCAGACCGCCGCCGTCTCGGAGAGCGCACAGGGCGACGGGCCCGCATCTCAGGCGTTGAAGAGTGTCCTCACCAAGCCACTTCGCCGGCGCACCATCGCGTTGGGGATCGCGGCGTTCCTGGCGTGGGGCGCGCAGTTCAGTGTGGTGCTGCTGATGCCGATCATGCTGGTCAACCGGGGTTATTCGGTGCAGGGCAGCGTGACGTTCACCATGCTGCAGAACCTGGGCGGTCTCATCGGCTGCGCGATCGCCTCGTACGGCGGATTTGCCATTTCTCGCCGGACCGTGGTCTGTGTGGGTGCGGTGTGCAGTGCCGTCGCCGTGCTCGCCTTCGCCATCTTCGCTCAAGGCGATGCGCTCATCCTGACACTGGGATTTGTGTTCCAGATCTTCGTGCTCCTCGTCAACACCACCATCTGGACTTGGGCGCCGGAGCTCTTTCCGACCCGGGTTCGCAGTTTCGGAACGGCTGTCGTCGTCAACACCGGTTTTGTCGGCGGTGCGATTCTTCCGTTGATCGCCAGCTCTCTTCTGCAGGGTGTCGGCCAGTTCTGGGTGTTCGCCATCGTGGCCGTGATGTATGTGGGGTTGGGGCTGGCGGCGCTGTTCGTTCCGGAAACCCATCGGGTTCCCCTTGAGGTTCTTCACGGCTCCGGGCAGTGATTTCGTGAGTGAGGATATGAGGTCGATGCAAGAAATTTCGAGCAACCTGAGCCGAAACCTGGTCGGCTATGGCAAGGATGTCCCGGTCGTCCGGTGGCCCAACGGCGCCAATGTGGCCGTCAACCTCGTGGTGAACTACGAGGAGGGCTCCGAGTACTCCCACGAGATGGGAGATGACGAGAACGACAGTCTCGCCGAAGTGGAATACGCCTTTCCGGCTCATCTGCGGGATCTGGCCAAGGAATCGATGTACGAGTACGGCAGCCGCGTCGGCGTGTGGCGACTGCTTCGCCTCTTCGACGAGTACGACGTCAAGGCCACGTTTTTCGGCTGCGCGGTGGCCTTCGAGCGCAACCCGGAGGTCGCCTCGGCGGCCCGGGAAGCCGGGCACGACCTGCTCGGGCACGGGTGGCGCTGGGAAGAGCAATGGCGCTTGTCGCGCGAGGAAGAGGCGAACCGGATCAAGAAGGCTGTCGCGTCTTTCAAGGAGACGTGGGGGGAAGCGCCGAGTGGCTGGTACTGCCGCTACGGCCCCTCGATCAACACGCGGGAGCTGGTCGTGGAGCACGGAGGATTCCTCTACGACTCGGACGCCTACAACGACGATCTGCCGTACTACGTCGACGTGAGCGGAGTCCGGCATCTCGTGGTCCCCTATTCGCTGACCTACAACGACATTCAGGGAACCCGCTCACCGAGCCTGTTTCTCGACTACCTGAAGCGTGGCTTCGACGAACTGTGGCTCGAAGGCTCGAGGGGCCGTCCCAAGATGATGTCCATCGGCCTTCATCCCCGGCTGGTGGGGCAGGCCGCGCGGACGGGGGCGTTGCGGGAGTTCATCGAATACGCCCAGGCCAAGGGTGGGGTCTGGTTCGCGCGCCGCGCGGATATCGCCCGCTGGTGGAATGAGCACTCGGCGGAATTCGTCACGGGGCAGGCGTAGGCAGTGCCCGCTCTGAGATTGAGATCGGCTGACCGGTCCTGAGGACGGGACGGGTCTTTCGGTGACAGGGCGAGACGTTCGGCCAACTCGTCCGCCGAGCCGGAAGACCCGTCCCGGTATCACCGCCCACGGCGCCGGCGGCGAACGCGCCGGTCACCCCTCGCCTGGCGCGATGCCGCCCCCAGCCGATGGCGGCGGCGGTGATGCCCGCGCTCACGATTTCCCGGGCGGCACCTCCCTTGAATGCCTTTGGGCGCGGCCGGTCGCGGAGAGCGTGAGCAACCCGCCGCCCATCAGGAGCCGGGCGGTACTTGCGGGTCATGAGCTTGCGGATGCGAGCGGTTTCGTCGCGGTCCGCGCGGCGAGTGGTTCCCTCGCCGCCCGCCAGGGAAGGGCCATCGAGGTGTTCCTGGCCGGGCTGATCATCCCGGTTGTGTGATTGCGAAGAGGCCGGCTCGGTCGCGGCGACTGATCCGACAGGGTGGGGGAGCGGGCGGCTCCCGGCCCCATCCGGCCGACCGCGTCGAGCGTCGGACCCGGAGCGTCGGCCCGACGAAGAAGCCGTCGCCGGTGACCGGTTCAGGAGCCTGGGCCACGTGGCGGCCGGGGTGGGGTCAACGCCGCACAGGTGATCACCAGCGCGGCGAGGATCAGCAGCGTGAGGAAGAGTTCGACCAGGGCGTTGACGAGCAGTTCGGTTGCCATGGCTCAATCCCGTCGGTTCTCGGCGGGCTCGGGTGTGCGGCGTGGCAGGAGGCTGGTGGTGGTGACCGTGGCCAGGACGAGGACGATGACCGCCAGGGAGATCGGGGTGGGGATCTGCGGCACGGCGGGCCAGACGCCGTGTGCCCAGTGCAGGACCAGTTTCAGCCCGATGAACGCGAGGATGACGGCCAGGCCGTGGTTGAGGTGGCGGAGTTTCGCCAACGCGGTGTGCAGCACGAAGTACAGGGCGCGCAGGCCGAGCAGGGCGAAGGCGTTGGTGGCGAACACCAGATAGGGGTCTTCGGTGATGCCGTAGACCGCGGGCACCGAGTCGATCGCGAACACGACGTCGGTGGTGAACACCGCCACCACCACGACCACCAGCGGAGTGAACACCCGTCGCCCGTGCCGGCGCACGGTCAACCGGGCTCCCTGGTAGTCGTCGGTGATCGGGATGAACCTGCGCAGCAGCCGCACCGATCGCATCCGTGAGGGGTCCGGCTCGGCATCGGCGTCCGTGAGCGCCTGGTGCAGGATCTTCACCGCCGAGGCGAAGAGGACCAGCCCGAACACGAGGAACGCCCAGGTTCCCGCCGCCAGCAGTGCGGCGCCGGCCGCGATGAACGCTCCCCGCAGCACCAGTGCGCCGACGATGCCGTAGAGCAACACCCGCTGCTGCAGCGCGGACGGGACCGCGAACGCGGCCAGCAGCAGCATGAACACGAACAGGTTGTCCACCGACAGGGACTTCTCGACGACGAAACCGGTCAGGAACTCCACCGCCTGGCCGCTCCCGAACGCGACCCACAGCCAGGCCCCGAACACCACCGGCAGCGCCAGGTAGAACACCGACCAGCCGACAGCCTCCCGCATCGACACTTCGTGCGGACGCCGTGTCACCATGAAGTCGGCGACCAGCAGCAAAAGCAGGACCGCGATGCTGATCAGCCACAACCAGAGCGACCCCACCGACTCGGCCGGAGCCGCCGCAACAACTTCCGCGGGCATAAGTACCTCCTCGAACGAGCGCATACCGCGCGTGTTCGAGGTCTCCTTCACCCTGTGCCGACGACACCCCGTGTCACCGACCTGGGCGGGCTCCCGAGGACATCACCGGGATGTCCGTATTGACCGGGTAGCCCCTGCGGAAGTACTCCCCTCGCGGTCAGTATGGCTTTGCCGTTCGAGAAAGTAAAGAATCATTAAAGGTGGACGAACGTGCCGGCGATCCCGCTCCCGCACCAGGTTCGACGCCGTGGGTCAGCCTGCCGTGCCGAATCCGTTGCGGGAGCGCAGTTCCTGCGTCAGGCTGCCCGCCAGTCCGGACAGTTCGGCGGCGGTTTCGGCGAGGCGTGGCGCGAGCGTTTCCATGCGTTCGTCGGTCAGCTGCAGGCTCGGGCCGGCGATGCTCACGACCCCGAGCGGTGCCCGTGTGTCCGGGTCGATCAGGGGGGTGGCCATCGCGGAGATCCCTTCCTCGACGCTGTCGTGGACGCGGGCCCAGCCGCGCTCGCGGGCTTCCTGGATCCGGGACTGGACCTCGGCCAGGGTCGTGGGTGCGTTGTGTCCCGCCGGGTAGCGTTCGTCGAAGTCCTGGCGGGCGACGAGGCGTAGAGCGTCGTTGTCGCTGAGGCCCGAAAGCCACGCGACGCCGCTGGCGGTCGACGCGAACGGGACCTCGGAGCCGTGGTCGGGGTCGTAGCGCAGGCCGGCGCGGGAGCCCTGGGACTTCGCGACCCACAGCAGCTGCTCGCCGTCGACGAGACCGAGCCGGACCAGTTGCCCGGATTCGGTGGCCAGTCTTGCCAGCACGGGCACGGCGAGCTCGAAGATCGTGCTGCTCGCCAGGTGTTTGAGGCCCAGGCTGACGATCCGCAAGGTGAGCGCGTAGTTGCCCGACGGCTCGTGCTGCCGGGCGAACCCCTCGTCGACGAGGTTCACCAAGATGCGGTGCGCGGCGCTCTTGGGCAGGTCCACGGCCTCGGCGATGCGGGTGAGCGGCAGGCCTTCCGGTGACCCGACCAGGCACTGCAGCACGGCCAGGCCGCGTGACAACGCCCCTGCTGGCATGGCTCCCCGCTCTCCGCCGCACCGAGGTCCGGCCGCCGTCTCCGGGCGTCGTCGGCGCGTGCCCGGTCTTCTCGTCAGTCGTTTGACATCATAACAGAACGGTGTTCCACTCTTGAAGGCCGTTCCATCGTATGGTGCACTTTCGACGCCCGGCCCCGGTCTCCCCAGGACGGCCGTGCCGGCAACGGGTCGCGCTGGGCCGGTTTCGCAGTCAAACAAAGGAGTTTGAATGTCTTCGTCGTTGTCGGCAGCAAGAGACGCGTCGCCGCCGGGTGACACTCGGCGGGTGACCGGGGGCAACGGCGAGCGCAGCAAGGCCGCACGCCGCAAGCGAGTCCGCCGCCGGATCTGGAGCGTCGTCCCGATCGCCACGTTCTTGGGCATCATCGCGCTGTGGGCGCTGGTCGTCGCCGTGCTGGACATCCCCAACTACCTG
Source organism: Amycolatopsis sp. NPDC050768 (assembly GCF_040654155.1). NCBI lineage: Bacteria > Bacillati > Actinomycetota > Actinomycetes > Pseudonocardiales > Pseudonocardiaceae > Amycolatopsis > Amycolatopsis sp. NPDC050768. The sequence continues at coordinate 293,835 of NZ_JBFAHL010000005.1, read as the reverse complement.
CTGCCGAGCCCGTGGGCGGTGTTCGAGCAGATCGTGAGCGGCTGGTCCGTGCTGTGGGAGAACGCGCAGACGACGATCGCCGAGATCCTCCTCGGCTTCGGTATCTCCATCGTCATCGCGATCCCGCTGGGGCTGCTGGTCGCCCGGTCGCTCGCGGCCCGGCAGATCATCTACCCGCCGGTGATGCTCGTGCAGCTCGTGCCGAAGGTCGCCGTCGCACCGCTGTTCGTGGTGTGGCTCGGGCTCGGCTTCAGCTCCAAGCTCCTGCTCACGGTCCTGATGACCTTCTTTCCCCTGCTGGTTTCCAGCATCAGCGGATTCTCCATTCTGGACACCCGCCTGCTGTACCTGACGAAGTCGATGGGCGCGAGCGGCTGGCAGACCTTCCGCTACCTGCGGTTCCCGGCCGCGCTCCCGGTGATCTTCTCCGGCCTCAAGACGTCGGCGACGCTGGCCGCGACCGCCGCGATCGTCGCCGAGTTCGTGGGGGCCAACAGTGGGCTCGGGTACGTGCTGCTGCAAGCCACCAACACGCTCGACTCCACCACCGTGTTCGCGGTCCTGGTGCTGCTGACGCTGCTGGGCGTGATCCTGAACTACCTCGTCGAGCTCATCGAGTTCCTGCTGACCCCCTGGCAACGCGCGAAGCTCACCTGAGCCGTCGTTCGCGAAAACTCCCCTCCCCGCAACGAAAGGTCTTCCCATGCACACCGCGTTCAGAAGGGCCGTGGCCGTCGTCGCCGCCGTCGGTTCCGTGAGTCTCGCCGTCGCCTGTTCGTCCGACGGGTCCGGGTCCTCTTCGGACGGTTCGGGCGGGACGAAGATCAGCTTCCAGCTCAACTTCCCGCCGGGCGGGTCGAACGCCGGGTTCGCCGCCGCGGTCGAGGAGGGCTACTACAAGGCCGCCGGCCTCGACGTGACGATCGTGCCCGGTACCGGTTCGTCGCTGACCGCGCAGATGGTCGCCTCCGGGCAGGCCTCGATCGGCTACGCCGACTCCACCGCGACCGCGCAGCTGATCGCCAAGCAGGCACCGCTGTCGGTGCTGGCCACCGTCTACCAGTCCAATCCGAACGCCGTCCTCGCCCTCCCGGGCAGCGGCATCACGTCGGTGCGGGACCTGAAGGGCAAGAAGGTGGGGACGCCGGTGCCGTCGTCGCAGGCGACGATGCTGCCGCTGTTCCTGGCCGCGAACGGGCTGTCGGCCAAGGACGTCAACCTGGTCAACCTCGCGCCGACGTCGCTGGTCCAGTCGCTGCTGCAGCACCGCGTCGACGCCATCCTCGGGTCGACCGACGCCTACCAGGTGCAGCTCGAGCAGCAGAACGCCGGGAAGCTGTTCGTCGCGCCGTTCGCGACGAACGGTGTGCCGACGGTCAGCACGTCGATCTTCGCCGACAAGGACTGGGCGGCGTCGCACGCGACCGAGGTGAAGGCGTTCGTCAAGGCTTCGTTGCAGGGCTGGCATTTCGCCGCCACGAACCCGGACAAGGCGACCGCGGACGTGACGAAGCTGTGGGGTGCCAAGGCGGACAAGGCCTCCGGCGCCGAGCTGAAGGCCATCATCGGCAGCAACCTGCTGTGCGCGGGCGGTGCGAAGTTCCTCGGCAAGGCCGAACCGGCCCAATGGGTCAAGACGCAGGACCTGCTCTCCCAGGTCGGCCTGCTGCCCAAGGGCGTCGACCCGACGAAGTACTACAGCTACGACTACCTGCCGGCCGACTTGCAGCCGTGCCCCGTGAAGTGAGGACCGGCCTGATGAAACCGCACGCAGAACCCGCATCCGGGAGGCCCCGACCATGACCGCCGCACAGTCCGCCGGCCCCGGTACCCGGGCGGCGAGCACCCCGATCGTCGTCGACGGGGTCAGCAAAGTCTTCGGCGAAGACACCGACAAACCGTTCGAGGCGGTGCGGAGCGTGTCGATGGACATCGCACCCGGCGAGTTCGTCTCGGTCGTCGGCCCGTCCGGCTGCGGCAAGAGCACGCTGATGCTTATGATCGCCGGCCTGCTGGAGCGTTCGACCGGCACCATCACCGTGGGCGATGCGACCGTCGACGGTCCGATCACCGACGTCGGCATCGCGTTCCAGGACCACCTGCTGCTCGATTTCCGTACGGCGGAGAAGAACGTGCTGCTGCAGGCCGAGATCCGCGGGCTGGACAAGGCCCGGCTCAAGGCCCGTTCGGACGAGCTGTTCGAGCAGCTGCGCCTGGGCCAGGCGAAGTCCCGCTACCCGCGCCAGCTCTCGGGTGGCATGCGCCAACGCGTGTCGCTCATCCGGACGCTGGTGCACGACCCGTCGGTGATCCTGATGGACGAGCCGTTCGGGGCGCTGGACGCCCTCACTCGGCTGCAGGTGCGAACCGACCTGGAAGCTCTCTGGCTGGAGCGCCGTCCGACGGTCGTGTTCATCACGCACTCGGTGGAGGAGGCGGTGGGCCTGTCCGACCGGATCTTCGTGATGAGCCCGAGCCCGGGGGAGATCGTCGACGAGGTCGTGGTCGAGCTGCCCCGGCCGCGGCCGATCGTGCTGGGCGAGTCGCCCGAGTTCTTCGCCTACGTCGACCGCATCTACAAGCAGTTTCAGCGGATGGGTGTCCTGCACGGGATCGACGTGCCCACCACCAGCGGGGAGGCCTGACCGGCTGTCGGCGGCGGTGTCCCGGTGTTCGCCGCCCGTGCGGGCGCCGGGGCACCCCCTCAGGTCAGCTCGACACGCCGGGTTCGGTGCGGGTCCGGATCTCCTGCGACAGGCTGCCCGCCAGCCCCGACAATTCCGCCGCCGTCTCGAGCAGGCGGGGCGCGAGTTCCGTCATGCGCTCGTCCGGCAGCTGGAGACTCGGGCCGGCGATGCTCACGACGCCCAGCGGCGCACCGCTGTCGGGGTCGACCAAGGGGGTCGCCATCGCGGAGATGCCTTCTTCGACGCTGTCGTGGACGTGGGCCCAGCCGCGTTCGCGCGCTTCGTGGATGCGGGACTGGACCTCGGCCAGGCTGGTGGGCGCGTTGTGTCCCGCGGGGTAACGCTCGTCGTAGTCCTGGCGGGCGACCAGGCGCAGCGCTTCGTCGTCGGTGAGCCGCGACAACCAGGCGACGCCGCTGGCCGACGACGCGAACGGGATCTCGGAGCCGTGGTCGGGGTCGTAGCGCAGGCCGGCCCGGGCGCCCTGCGACTTGGCCACCCACAGCAGTTGCTCACCGTCCACCAGGCCCAGGCGGACGAGCTGGCCGGACTCCGCGGCCAGCCGGGCGAGCACGGGCACGGCGAGTTCGAAAATGGTGCTGCTCGCGAGGTGGCGCAGCCCGAGGCTCACGATCTTCAACGTGAGCGCGTAGTTGCCCGACGGCATCTGCTGCCGTACGAACCCTTCCTCGACGAGGGACGTCAGGATGCGGTGCGCGGCGCTTTTCGGCAGGTCCAGTTCCTCGGCGATGCGCGCCAGCGGGACGCCCTCCGCGTGCCCGACGAGGCTCTGCAGAACACCCAGACCGCGCGACAATGCCCCTGCTGCCATTGCTCCCTGCTCTCCGCCGAACCGACGTCCGGCAAGCGTAGCCGAGCGCTGGTGCGACGGCGCTCAGTGTGGTCACCAGCCGATTGACAATTTTTCAGAACGATGTTCCACTCTTGAAGTACGTTCCATTTATGGCGGATGCTGCCGCCGCGAGAGACAAAGGAGTCGGAGTGCCTGCCGTCGAGACCGTGCTGAGCCAGGGCAGCTTCCTGCACCTGGACACCGGTGAGTTCGTGACGGCGGCGGCCGGAGCCGGGTTCGACGCGGTGGCGGTGTGGCGCCAGGCGCCGGGATACCGCGGAGCCCGTGCGACGGCGAAGGAGGCCGAACGCGCGGGGATCCGGGTGGACACGGTGTGCCGCGGCGGTTTCCTCGGCCACTCCGAGCACGACGAGACTGTGCGCGCGCTCGACGAAGCGGCCGAGTTGGGCGCAGGTGTGCTCGTGGTCATCGCCGGGCCGCCGCGGCCCGGCGATCCGCGCGCGGCCGAAGCCGACCTCGAGGCCGCACTCGAACTCGCCCTGCCGGCCGCGGAACGGGCCGGCGTCGTCGTGGCGCTGGAGCCCTTCCACCCGGTGCTCGCCGCCGACCGGTCGTGGCTCGTCACGTTGGCGCAGGCGACCGACGTCGTCGAGAGGCTCGATTCGCCGTTCCTCGGGATCGCCGTCGACAGCTACCACCTGTGGTGGGATCACCGGCTCGCCGCCGGGCTCACCCGGGCCGGGCGCCGGATCGCCGCCGTGCAGATCGCCGACTGGATGGTGCCGGAGCCTGGCCGCCTGCCGCCCCGGGGTCTCCCCGGTGAGGGCGTCGTCCCGCTCCGCGAGTTCGTCCGGCTCACCCGGGAAGCCGGCTACGCGGGCGCGCTCGAGATCGAGGTGCTCGGCGACCGGTTCCGGTCGCTGCCGCCGCTCGATGCCGCCCGTTCGCTCAAGACCGCTCTCGACGACACCGGTGTCGGGGCAGAGGAAGGAAGCCACGCATGAGCAAGGAGATTCCCCGGCAAGGACTGCTGTACGAGGACCTGTCCGTCGGTCTTTCGTTCCGCAGCCCCGGCCGCACGATCACGGATGCCGACGTCATCGGCTTCGCCGGGCTCACCGGGGACTTTTCCGAGGTGCACACGAGTGACGTGTACGCCAAAGCCAGCCAGTTCGGCCGGCGGATCGCCCACGGCATGCTCGGGCTGGCCTACGCCCACGGGCTGATGTGGCCGCGCACGGAACTGCTGCGGAACACCGCGATCGCGTTCCTGGGCATCAAGGAGTGGCGGTTCGTCGGGCCGATCTTCATCGGCGACACGATCTTCGTGAACTACTCGGTCGCCGAAATGCGCGACTCGAAGTCCAAGCCGGACCAGGCGATCGTGACCTTCGACGTCGAGGTGGTCGACCAGGACGGGCGGGTCTGCCAGCAGGGGCAGAAGGTCGAACTGCTGTCCAAGGTGCCGCTGGGTGGCGTCGCCGCGAGTGAGAAGGCCGGCGACTGATGGCGGGACGGTTCACCGGCAAGCGCGCTCTGGTCACCGGCGGGGGCCGGGGCATCGGCCGCGCGATCGTGGAGCGTCTCGCGGCGGAAGACGCCGCGGTCGTGGTGGCCGACGTCGACCTCGCACACGCCCGGTCGGCGGCGGAAGCCCTGCGGGACAAGGGCTTCACCGTCGAGGCACGAACCCTCGACGTCGGCGACCCCGCCTCGTTCGCATCGTTCGACGAGCGGCTCGACGTGTTGGTCGCCAACGCGGGCATCCAGACCTTCGCTCCCGCGAGCGAGCTGACCGTCGCCGACTGGGACCGGGTGCTCGACGTCAACGCGCGCGGCACGCTGCTCACGCTGCAACTGGCCGCGCGATGCCTGCGCGAGGGCGGCGCGGCGGTCACCGTCGCCTCGATCCAGGCGCTGCTGCCCAACGCGCTTTCGGCGAACTACGCCGCCTCCAAGGCCGCCGTGCTCAGCCTGACAAAGTCGTTCGCGGCCGAGCTCGCACCGCGCGGGATCCGTGTCAACGCGGTGGCGCCGGGCCGGATCGACACCGCCCTGTCCGACTTCGGCAGCGAACAAGTCGGGCGCATCACCGGGCAAGACGCGGCGGAAGCGCTGCAACGCCGGCTCTCGACCAACCCGCTGGGCCGCATCGGCCGGCCCGACGAGGTGGCGGCCGCGGTGGCGTTCCTCGCGTCCGACGACGCGTCGTACATCACCGGCGAGTGCGTGAACGTGTGCGGCGGGGACGTGATGGCGTGATCCCGCTCGACGCGGCGCCCTCCGGCCGGGACCGCACCGACTTGCACCTTTCGCCCGAGGCGGCCGTCGCGCTCGTGCCCAGCGGTGCGACCGTGGCGGTCGGGGGCACCGGCTCCCTCCTGCAGGTCCCCGAAACGCTCCTCGCAGCGCTCGAACAGCGCTGGGAGGACGGTGGTTCGCCGTCCGGTCTCACGGTCGTGCACGTGATGGGGCTGGGCGACCACGAAGGGCGGGGTGTGGACCACGTCGCGATCCCGGGGCTCGTCCGCCGGTTCGTGGGCTCGCACTTCGTGCTCTCACCGCGGGAGCAGGGGGTGATCGCGCGCGACGAGGTCGAGGCCGTCGGCCTGCCCGCGGGCACGATCTCCTTGCTGTACCGGGAGATCGCTGCCGGCCGGCCCGGCCTGCTCACCGACATCGGCCTGGGCACCTTCGTCGACCCCCGTCGGCAGTGGGGGCGGATGAACGAGCGCACCACCACCGGGCTGAGCGAGCTGGTGACCCTCGGCGGGCAGGAGTGGCTGTTCTACCCGCGGTTCGGCGTCGACATCGCGCTGCTGCGCGCCACCGAAGCCGACGTCGACGGCAACATCGGCATGGACGACGAAGCCGCGTTCGGCGACAACCTCGCGATCGCGCAGGCCACGCACGCCAGTGGGGGACTGGTGCTCGTCGAGGTCAAGCGGCTCGTGGACCGGGGCGAAATCCCGGCGAACCGGGTCCGGATCCCCGGACCGCTGGTCGACCACGTCGTGCTCACCGACTACCCCAACCAGACGCCGATCACGGTCGCCGACCCACGCCGTACCGGCACGCTGCCCAACCGGCCGACGGAGGTCGAGCCGCTGCCGTTCGACGAGCGCAAGGTCGTCGCGCGCCGGGCGGCGATCGAGCTGCACGAGGGCGACCTCGCCAACCTGGGCGTCGGCATGGCCAACGGCATCAGCTACGTCGCGTTGGAAGAAGGGTTCCTCGACCGCTTCACCCTCACTGTGGAGCAAGGCGTCTTCGGCGGCTTGCCCGGTGTCGGGCTCGACTCCGGTACCGCGATCAACCCGTCGGCGATTGTGGACATGCCGAGCCAGTTCGACCTCTACGACGGCGGCGCGCTCGACTTCGCCGGGCTCGCCTACGCCGAGATCGACCGGCACGGCAACGTCAACGTCGCCACGGCCGGCGGCAAACCGATCGGTCCGGGCGGATTCATCGACATCAGCCAGAAGGCCCGCACGGTCGTGTTCTGCGGGACCCTGCGTGGCGGAGGGCTCGACGTCGGCGTCACCGACGGCCGGCTCGTCATCGCGAAGGACGGCCGCTACCCGAAGTTCGTCGACGAGGTTTCCCACATCTGCTTCAGCGCCGAACGCGCCCACGCGCAAGGACAGCAGGTGCTGTACGTGACCGAACGCGCGGTGTTCCGGTTGTCGGCCGAGGGGGTGGAACTCGTCGAGATCGCCCCCGGCGTCGACCTGCGGCGCGACGTACTCGACCAGATGGGCTTCGTGCCCCTGATGCGTTCGGAACCCAGCTTGATGGATTCCCGCTTCTTCCGGCCCGAGCCGGCCGGGCTGAAACCGCGCCCGCGGCGTGACAAGACCACAGAAAGGCCGTAGTTCTCATGACCGATGCGTTCGAAGGTGTCCGCATCCTCGATTTCACCCAGCTCGAGCAAGGCCCGTCGGCCACGCAGGTGCTGGCCGACTTCGGGGCCGAGGTGATCAAGGTCGAGCGGATCGACGCCGGCGAGATCGGCCGGTTCCAGCCGCCGTTCCTGGCGAACGGGTTCAGCCCGCACTGGTCGGCGACCAACCGCAACAAGAAGAGCATCAGCGTCGACGTGAAGTCGCCGGAGGGCAAAGCTCTCGTCCACCGGCTCGCGAAGGACGCCGACATCGTCGCGAGCAACTTCCGGCCCGGCGTGATGGACCGGCTCGGCTTCGGCTGGGACGAGCTGTCGAAGCTCAACCCGCGGATCATCGTCGCCTATGCCTCGGGGTACGGGCTGTCCGGGCCGTACGTGCACCGCCGCGGCCAGGATCTGGCCGCCCAGTCGATCAGTGGCCTGATGGCGCTGACCGGAAGCCAGGCGACCGGCCCGGTGCCGGTGGGCACGTTCATGGTCGACTACCTGGCGTCCATGCAGTTCGCGCAGGGCATGATGATCGCGCTCGCCGCCCGGGCGAAGACCGGCCGCGGCCAGGTCGTCGACTCGAACCTGCTCAACGCGGCGATCACCAGCCATTTGCAGGAAGGCACGACCTACCTCAACACCGGGCAGCGGTTCGACCGGCCGTCCGCCGGCATCGCCCACGCCCACAACACCGCGCTCTACGGCTACTACGAGGCCGCCGACGGCCTGTGGTTCACGCTCATCGGCGAGTTCTACGTCGACGAGCAGTGGAAACGCTCGGCCCGGGCCGGCGGGCTCGCGCAAGAACACGTGGACGACCCGCGGTTCCAGACCATCGAAGGCCTGCGCGAGCACACCGAGGAGACCCACCGGCTGCTCGCCGAGGCGATCCGGAAGTTCCCGCGCGCCGAGATCATGGCCCGCTTCGAAGCCGAGGACGTGCTCGTCGCGCCGGTCCACGAGTACGACGCCGTGTTCGAGGATCCGCAGGTGCGCCACAACGGCCTCGTCATCGAGTCCGATGTGGACGGAGTGGGGCCGGTCAAGTGGGTCGGCATGCCCGTCGCGCTCTCGGAGACCCCGGCGCGGCTGCGCCACGTCCCGCCGAAGATCGGCCAGCACAACGACGACGTCCTCACCGCCGCGGGCCTCACCCCCGAACAAATCGCGCACCTCAAGGCCACGGGCGTGATCGGCTCCGAAGCCGACCGCGAACGCACCGGCGGCACAGCCGCCTGGTCCTGACCCCCAGCAAGGAGATTCCCCGCAGTGACCACCCTGAATTCGACGTCGCTCGTCGTGCCCACCCTGGACGGCGGCACCACCCGGCACGTGATGCACGAAGCCGTCGACTATCCGCGCCACCCGGCGCCGTTCGCCTCGCGCACCGTGCTCGCGGCCGCCCACGTGGTCGCCGACGCGCGCGCCGACTACCAGCCGGGGCACCGGCCGCCGGTCGACTGGGAAGCGACCATCGCCTTCCGGCAGCACCTGTTCTCCTACGGTGTCGGCATCGCCGAGGCCATGGACACCTCCGAGCGCGGGCCCGGCGGCCTGGACTGGTCCCAGGCCCAGGAGCTCATCCGCCTCGGAGTCGCCGCCGCCCGGGAAGCAGGGGCCGCCGTGGTCGCCGGGGCCGGCACCGACCAGCTCACCTCGGCCCGGCCCGAGCTCGCGGAGATCGTCGACGCCTACACCGAACAGCTCGAGTTCGTGCAGGCGCAGGGGAGTGCCGCGGTCCTGCGCGCGAGCCACGCCCTGGTGTCCGTCGCGAAGACCTCGGACGACTACCTCTCGGTGTACCGCGACGTGCTGTCGAAAGCGGACAACCCCGCCATCGTGCACTGGCTCGGCACCGGGTTCGACCCGAGCCTGGCCGGGTACTGGGGTCACACCGACGTGCTCTCGGCCATGGACGTGGTCGTCCAGCTGGCCCGCGACAACGTCGAGAAGCTCGAAGGCATCAAGTTCAGCCTGCTCGACCACGAGCTGGAGCAGGAGTTCCGCCGCCGCCTGCCCGCCGGCGTGAAGGTGTTCACCGGCGACGACTACGGCTACACCGACCTGCTGCTGGGTGACGGCGAGCACCACAGCCACGGATTGCTCGGGGTGCTCGACCCGATCGCGCCCATCGCGGCGGCCGGATTCGCGGCGCTCGACGCCGGCGACGAAGCCGGCTTCACCGAGACGATGAACCGCTCGATCCCGCTCGCGGTCAAGATGTTCGAGGCCCCGGCCGACCGGTACAAGGTCGGCACGGTGTTCGTCGCCTGGCTCTCGGGCCACCAGGACCACTTCCGCATGGTCAGCGGCCGCGAAGGCATGCGGTCGCTGCAGCACCTGACCGACCTGTTCGTGCTCACCGACGAGCTCGGTCTCTTCCCCGACCCCGAGCTGGCCGCCCACCGCATGCGCCTGCTGCTGGCCACCGAGGGGATCGAGTGACCCCGGGGACGCTGCCGCCGGTCCGTGGTGTCCCGGTCGAGCAGGTGCGGCGCGCGCTCGCCGGTGCCCGCCAGGTCGCGGTGCTCGACGACGACCCCACCGGCACGCAGACCGTGCGTGAACTGCCCGTGCTCACCCGCTGGACGGTCGAGGACATCCGCTGGGCCCTGCGGCAGGGCACGGCGGGGTTCTACGTGCTGACCAACACTCGGAGCCTTTCGCCCGAGGACGCCGCCGCCCGTGACCGTGAGGTCGCCGAGGCCTGTCTCGTCGCGGCGGAACAGGAGAACGTCCGGCTCGCGTTCGCCAGCCGCAGCGATTCGACGCTGCGTGGCCATTTCCCGCTGGAGACCGACGTCCTGGGCGACGTGGTGTCGCGCCATGGTGCGGCGGTCGACGGGGTCCTGCTGGCACCGGCCTATGTGGACGCCGGGCGCGTCACGATCGAGGGCACGCACTGGCTGCGCGGTGCCGGCGGTCTCGTGCCGGTGGCCGAGAGCGAGTTCGCCCGCGACGCGTCCTTCGGCTATCGCTCGTCGAAGCTCTCCGAGTGGGTGGAAGAGAAGAGCGCGGGCCGCATCCCGCGAGGCGAAGTCGCCGAGCTGACGCTGGACGTGATCCGCACCGGCACGGACGGCACGTTGCGCGCCCGGCTGAACGACGTCCGCGACGGCCGGGTAGTCGTGCTCGACGCCGACGAGGACGACGACCTCCGCGCGAGTGTGCTCGCGATCCTCGCGGCGGAACAGGACGGAAAAACGTTCCTCTACCGCGTCGGCCCGTCGTTCGTGCGAGCGCGGGTCGGGCAGGACGCGCAGCCGCCGATCGACGACGGGACGCTCGCGCGGCTGGTCGAGGGCGACGCGCACGGCCTCGTCGTCGTGGGGTCCCACGTAGGACTCACGAGCCGGCAGCTCGAGCACCTCGCCGTCCGGCGCCGCTTCACCACCGTCGAGCTCGACGTGCCGACGATCCTCGACGACCGACGTTCGGAACAGCACCTGCGCGACGCTGTCACCGCGGCCACGACGGCGCTGACGGACTCACTTGTCGTCCTGCGAACCTCGCGAACCCTCGTCAAGGGCCGGGACGAAGCGCACAGCCTGGAGATCGCGCGGCGGGTCAGCGCCGCGCTGACCCGGGTCGCGGGGGAGACCGTCGCGGCGCGGCGTCCGTCCTATGTGGTCGCGAAGGGCGGCATCACCTCGTCCGACGTGGCCACGGAGTCTCTCGGGATCGACCGGGCGTGGATCCGGGGCTCGCTGCTGCCGGGCATCGTTTCTCTGTGGGAGCCGGCGTCGGGTCCGGCGCGGGGGCTGCCCTACATCGTGTTCGCGGGGAACGTCGGCGGCGAAACGTCACTGGCCGACGTCATCGACCGACTGGAGAAAGCATGAGCACGCGCATCGTCATCACCGGTGGCGCCGGATTCCTCGGCGCGCTGCTCGCCCGTCGTCTGCTCGAAGCCCCGATCGGCTTCGGCGGCGCGGCACCCGAAGAGATCGGTCAGCTCGTGCTCGTCGACTTGGTCACCCCGCCCGCCGACCTCATCGCCGACGAGCGGGTGCGCTCGGTCGTCGGCGATCTCGCGACAGCACTCGACGATCTCGGTCCAGTGGACGCGATCTTCCACTTGGCCGGTGTGGTCAGTGGCGCGGCGGAGGCCGATTTCGACCTCGGCATGCGCACCAATCTCGACGGCGCTCGCACGCTGCTGGAGTACGCGCGGGCGCTGGCCGTGCCACCGGTGGTGGTGTTCTCCAGCTCGCTGGCGGTGTTCGGCAGTGATCCGGCGATCGGCCCGATCGGCGCCGTCGACGACGACACCTTGCCGCGGCCGCAGTCCAGCTACGGCATCCAGAAGTTCATCGGCGAACAGCTCGTGGCCGACTACACCCGCAAGGGATTCGTGCGCGGCCGGTCGGTTCGGCTGATGACCGTGTCGGTCCGGCCGGGAAAGCCCAATGCGGCAGCGTCGAGCTTCCTGTCCGGCATCATCCGCGAGCCGCTGGCCGGAAAGCGCGCCGCTTGTCCGGTGCCGTCCGACACGCCGATCGCGTTGTCCTCCCCGCGCAAGACTCTGGAGGGGCTGCTGCGTGCGGCCGAAGTCGGCGACGCAACGTGGGGAAGTCCGACAGCGATGAACCTGCCGGCGCTCACGACCACCCCGCAGGAGATGGCGTTCGCCCTCGACCGCGTGGCGGGTGCCGGTACCAGCGACCTCATCGACTGGACGGACGACGCGGGCGTCGGCGCCATCGTGCGCAACTGGCCGGCCCGGTTCCACACCCCCCGCGCGGACAAGCTCGGCCTGGCAGCGGAACGTTCCTTCGACGACATCGTCCGCGCCTACGTCGACGGCTTGAAGTAAGGAAGCGCACCAGATGACAACGGCAACGAAGCCACCGTCCCTTTGCGACGGAGGCCGGGCATGACCATCCGCGACCTGGAGCCAGAAGTGTCCCTCCGCACCGCGAAAGAGGTTCGCCGCGTCGGCTTGGCCGGCGGTATCGGCACGCTCATCGAGTACTACGACTACGCCCTCTACGGCTACGTCTCGGCGATCATCGCGCCCTTGTTCTTCCCCGGCAAAGACCCCGTGGCGTCCCTGCTGGCGGTCCTGGCCGTGTTCGCCCTGTCGTACGTGATCCGCCCGATCGGCGGGATCGTGTTCGGCTGGGTCGGCGACCGGTTCGGGCGCAAGCGGGCGCTGCTCGTCACCGTCGTCGGCATCGGGCTCGCCAACACCGCCATCGGCGTGCTGCCGACCTACGCCATGGCCGGTGTCCTCGCACCGGTCCTCCTGCTGGTCGTGCGGCTGGCGCAGGGCTTCTTCGCCGGCGGCGAGGTCGGCGGTGCCGCGACCGTGATCTCGGAGGCCGCGCCACCGGGCAAGAAGGCCCGCTACGGCGCGTTCACCCCGATGGGCACCAACGCCGGCTTCGCGATCGCTTCGGCCGCGGTCGGCATCGTGTCCGGAGTGCTGGCCGCTGACCAGCTGAGCTCCTGGGGCTGGCGGATCCCGTTCCTCATCGGCCTGCCGCTCACCGTCGTGTGCTACCTCGCGCGGCGCATGCTGCCCGACATCGACCGCGACGTCACGACCGCCCGCCACGGTTTCCCCTTGACATCCGCCCTGCGTGACTACCCCGGGGCACTGGTCAAGGCGACTGCGCTCGGCATCGGCGTGCAGGGCGCGGCGTACATCGGCTCCACGTTCATCTCCATCTACCTGGTCACCAACCTGCACTACGCGAAATCGCCGGTGTACTGGATCACCGCGGCGGTCACCCTCGTGGCGGTCGGTCTCATGCCGTTCACGGGGCGGCTCGCCGACCGCATCGGTCCGCTCAAGGTCGCCGTGATCGGGCTCGTGGGCTACGCCGTGATCACCTATCCCGGCTTCCTGCTCATGGACGTCGGCAACCTGGGGCTCGCCGCGCTCGGCTACGTGCTCATCATGGTCAACATGGCGTTCCTCCAGGTCGCCTCCTACACCGTGACACCGCAACTGTTCCCCGACGAGGTCCGCTACACCGGCACCGCGCTGGCCACGAACATCTCCGTGGTCATCGCCGGCGGCACCGCGCCCTACATCGGCACCTGGCTGGTCAGCGCGACCGACGACCTGCGCTCGCCGTACTACTTCGTCCTCACCACGTCGCTCGTCGGGCTGATCGCGGTGGCGGCGATGCGGAAACGGCGCCCCCTGGCGCAACCCACCGTCGCCGCCTGAGGACGCCGCCGAACCACGGGTGGCCGCGACCGCTGTCGAAGCGGCCGCGGCCACCCGTGTCGGTTTTGGCCTTTCCTGTCGAGACCGAGGACCGCGCTGACGCAGCAGGCCAGTTGACCCGCACTGGCCTGGCATCCCTCCCGGGGCCTGACGCACCGTTGCACGAGCCGACGGAGAAGCGAGCTGTCCTGGTCGGACGGACGCGCCGGCGCGAGATCGTGGATCCGTCGTGCCCGCATCAGTCCTTAATGGAGAGGATGACATGAATGGATGCGCGACGAACACCGGCTGAGCCGGACCCGGTCGACGGCGGGAAGTCGCCGATGCGGCGTCGAGTCGTGGCCGCCAGCATCATCGGCAGCGCTCTCGAGTGGTACGACTACGCTCTCTACGGGCTCGCGTCGGCGTTGGTGCTGAACAAGTTGTTCTTCCCGGACCTCGGTTCGGAGGTCGGCACGATCGCGTCGGTGGCCACCTTCGCCGTCGGGTTCGTGGCGCGGCCGCTCGGCGGTGTGGTGCTGGGCAACCTCGGCGACCGCCACGGCCGCAAGGCCGTGATGATCACCACCCTCGTGCTGATGGGCATCGCGACGACGTTGATCGGCGCGTTGCCGACCTACGGCAGTATTGGCGTCTGGGCGCCGATCCTGCTCGTGTTCCTGCGGCTGTGCCAGGGCTTCGGCGCGGGCGCCGAGTTCGGCGGCGCGGTGGTGATGAGTGCCGAGTACGCGCCTCCCGGGAAACGGGGCCTGTTCGCGTCGACCGCGCAGGTCGGCGCCGAGATCGGGATGCTGCTCTCGACGGCCGCCTTCGCGGTGATCGGCACCCTGCCGGAGAACCAGCTGCTCTCGTGGGGCTGGCGAATCCCGTTCCTGGTCGGGATCGTGCCCGTGGCGGTCGGTCTGTTCCTGCGGCTGCGGGTGCAGGAAACGCCCGAGTTCCAGCGGGTCAAGGGCACCGGCGAGCAGCCCCGCGTCCCGATGGCGGAACTGTTGCGCACGGCACCGAAGCAGGTGCTCCTCGCCGCCGGCGCGCGGCTGATGGACCCGCCGCTCGGCTACCTCTACACGGTTTTCGTCACGGTCTACGCGGTCAAGCAAGTCGGCGTCGCGCAGCAGACGGTGCTGACCGGCCTGCTCATCGCGTCCGCCCTCGGCATCGGGTCCGTGGCGCTGTTCGGCCACCTCACGGACCGGCTGGGCACCAAACGGGTCTACCTGACCGCGGCCGCGTTCGCGATGGTGCTCGCGTTCCCGTTCTACTGGCTCGTCGACACCGGGCAGCCCGTGGTCATCTGGCTCGCGCTCATCCTCGGCACGTCGGTCGGGAAGGAGCTGAACAACGCCGGGCAGGCGGCCTACCTGACCGAGATGTTCGAGCCGCGGATCCGGGTGAGCGGCGTGTCCCTGGCCCGTGAGTCGGTGTCGGCGGTCGGTGGCCTGATCCCCGTGGCCGGGCTGAGCCTGGTGAATCTGGCGGGTGGTTCCTATTGGCCCGTGGCGTTGCTGATGGTCGTGCTCGGCGCGATCAGCTTCGTCTGCATCTCCCTGTCCAAGCCCGCGGTCGCGGCTGCGAACGATCCCGACGCGACTGCCGCGCCGGCCTACGCGAAAGACGGTGCCGCCTGATGAAGATCACGAAGGTCGAGCCGATCCTGGTCGACCGCTACCTCTTCGTCCAGGTCCACACCGACGAAGGCCTCGTCGGGCTCGGCGAGTCGGGGGCGTGGGGCTTCCACGAGTCCGCCGCCGCCGCGGTGGTGAAGTTCGGCGAGTACCTGCTCGGCGAGGACCCGCTGCGGATCGAGCACCACTGGCAGTACCTCTACCGCGCCTTCCACTTCCGCGGCGCCGACATCATGGGTGCGCTCAGCGCGATCGACATCGCCCTGTGGGACCTGGCCGGCCAGTACCGCGACGCCTCGGTCCACGCGCTGCTCGGCGGCCCCGTCCGTGAGCGCGCGCGGGTGTACCAGCACGTGGTCGGTACGACCCGCCAAGAGCTCGTCGCCGGCGTGAAGGCGGCCAAGGAGCAGGGGTTCACGGCCGTCGGGCACCTGACGCCGTTCCTCGACGAAGACCGCTCCGTGCCGTACTTCGAGACCCACGCGGCGAAGATCGGCCACGCGATCGAGGCCGTCGGCGCCTACCGCGACGCCGTCGGTGACGACGTCGACCTGTGCATCGAGATCCACCGGCGCCTCACCCCGGCCGAGGCGGTGCAGCTCGGACTGGGCATCGCCGAGTTCCGCCCGCAGTTCCTCGAAGACCCGGTGACGCCGGACAACTTCGACGAGATGGAGTACGTCGCGAGCCGGGTCGACGTGCCGATCGCGACGGGGGAGCGGCTCACCTCGATCTGGGAGTTCGCCATGCTCCTGCGCCGCTCGGCGGTGCAGTTCGTGCGGCCGAACGTCGGCATGGTCGGCGGCATCACGGGAGCGAAGAAGATCGCCGCGCTCGCCGAAGCGCAACACGTCGGGGTCGTGCCGCACAACCCACTCAGCCCCGTGCTCACGGCCGCGTCGCTGCAGATCGCGGCGGCGATCCCCAACTTCGCCCTGCTCGAGTACCCGGGCCGCACCTGGCATTCGCTGCTGGCCGACCGGCCGGACGGCGGCGAGATCGTGACGGGTCAGCCCGAGTACGACGGCCGTGGGTTCCTCCTGGTCGACGCGAGCCCGGGGATCGGGGTGAAACTGCGTCCGGACGTGACCGAGCGCGTGCCGTACGTGCCACGGCCGGTCAAGGCGCGCCTGAGCATCGACGGGTCCGTGATCGACCAGTAGGTACCGTCGGGCCGGGAGGAGGACCGGATGCCACCGTCGGAAGGGCGGGTCGAGCCCGCGCGGCTCGCGCGGATGCTCGGCGACTGGCCGAGCAACGACCGTGGTTTGGCGCGCGCGCTCGCCCTGGGGATCAGCCAGCTGATCACCGACAGCCACCTGGCCGACGGGGCGCTGCTGCCCTCGCAGCGCAAGCTGGCCGAGGCGCTCGGCGTCTCCCGCAGCACGGTCACCGAGGCCTATGAAGCACTGGTGGCCGCCGATGTCGTCGAGTCTTTCCAGCGCTCCGGGTGCCGGGTGCGCCGGAAGGGCTTCGGCGCGATCGGTGCCGACCAGGGCGCCGCGCCGGTCCTCGGCCCGGACGCACTGGCGTCCTACGACATCGCCCGCGGAGCGCTGCCGGGGCTGCCGACCGTGGCCGACGCGATCGCGGGCATCGACCGGCGCCGGCTCATGGGCCACGTCGCGGCCGGCGGGTTCTTCCCGGCCGGTCTTCCGGAGCTGCGCGACGCGGTCGCCGCGTACTACGCGAACCTCGGCACACCGACGACGCGGGAGAACATCCTCATCACCGGCGGCGCCCAGCAGGCCACCTGGCTCGTGGCGCAGCTGCTGATCGGGCCCGTCGACGAGGTCGTGGTCGAGGACCCCACGAGCCGCCGGACGCTCGACGTGCTGCGGCGGGCGGGGACCCGGCTGCTGCCGGTCCCGTTCGCCGGCTCGGCGCTGCGGCTCGACCTGCTCGAACAGCTCGTCACGCGCCGGCGACCACGGCTCGTCTACTGCCAGCCGGTCGTGCACGACCCCACGGGGCTCACGATGGACGCGCGGTCGCTGCGCACGTTCGCCCGGATCCTGGACGTCCACCACACCTTCTGCGTCGAGGACGCCTCTTCGGCCGAGCTGCTGTTCGCCGACGAACGCCGACCCGGGCTCGCCGCCCTGCTGCCGCCGGACCAGCA
Source organism: Amycolatopsis sp. NPDC050768 (assembly GCF_040654155.1). Lineage (NCBI taxonomy): Bacteria > Bacillati > Actinomycetota > Actinomycetes > Pseudonocardiales > Pseudonocardiaceae > Amycolatopsis > Amycolatopsis sp. NPDC050768. The sequence continues at coordinate 276,514 of NZ_JBFAHL010000005.1, read as the reverse complement.
CCTCACCGTCAGCACGCTGTCGAAGCTGACGTGGGGTGGTCTGCGAGTCGGCTGGATCCGGGGGAGTGTCCCCGTCATCGAGCGGCTGACGGAGCTGAAACGGTCGATCGACCTCACGTCGTCGGTGCTCGACCAGCTCGTCGCCGTCGATCTGCTGCAGCGGCTCCCCGACCTGCGGGCCTTGCGGACCGCCGACCTGCGCGGCGGCTACGAGATCGCGCGGCGCGTCCTGACGCGCGTCCGGCCGGACTGGCGGTGGACGGAGCCCTCGGGCGGAACCGGCCTGTGGGTGGACACCGGCGCGGACGCGGGGGCGATCGGGAGCGCACTCAGATCCGGCGGTGTCCGCGCGCTGACCGGGTTCGAGCACTTCTCGCCGTTCGGTGGTCTGGGCACCTACCTGAGCCTGCCGCTCTGGTACTCCGAGGAGCACCTCGAGCCGGCGCTGCGGGCACTTGACCGGATCCTCCCGGCGCAGCGCTGAACCGTTGTGCCCCAACGGGTCCGACGGCGTTCTTGGTGTCCGGTCCGGAGCGGCTCCTCCTCACCGTGCAGGGGCGGATTTTCCCGGCCGTCATCAAGAAATCGTCAACGCCGGGAAATCCCGATGGTCTGAACCTCATCCTGTGCCTCGTGACCACTACTGTTGCGCGCCGCGAGGCCGGCGCGTCCACCGGCCGCGGTGATCGGCACCGGCTTTCCGTGGTCGGGGGGCTGGCCGCGTTGTCGCTGGACGCGATGGCGTCGGTGGCGTACGGGCCGGAAGCCATCGTGATCGTGCTCGCCGTGGCGGGTGGGAGCGGGCTGGGGTTCACCTTGCCGGTCACGTTCGCGATCGCTGGGTTGCTGGGCGTGCTGACGCTGTCGTATCGGCAGGTGATCGCCGCGTTCCCGGACGGCGGCGGGGCCTACGGGGTCAGCCGCGCTCACCTCGGCCGGCGGGCGTCGCTGGTGGCCGCGGCGTCGCTGATCGTGGACTACGTGCTGAACGTCGCGGTGTCGGTCGCGGCGGGGGTCGCGGCCTTGACGTCGGCGTTTCCCGTGCTGCTGCCTTACACGTTGTGGCTGTGCCTCGCGGCGCTGGCCGTGGTGACGGTGGTGAACCTGCGCGGCATCGCCGAGAGCGCGCGGGTGTTCATCGCGCCGACGGCCGTCTTCGTCGGGGCGATCCTGACGGTCGTGGTGGTCGGGCTGATCCGCACGGAGCCGGCGGCGGCCATCGTGGCTCCCGGGCACGCCGCGAGTCTGCAGACGGTGGGAATCCTCCTGCTGCTCAAGGCTTTCGCCAACGGCTGTGCCGCACTGACCGGTGTCGAGGCGATCGCGAACGCGGTCCCGTCGTTCCGGAAACCGCGCGTGCGCCGGGCGCAGCGGGCCGAGGTCGCGCTGGGCGGGCTGCTCGGGGTGATGCTGATCGGCATCGCCGTGTTGATCGGGAAGTTCTCGATCCGCCCGGTCGACGGCGTCACCGTGCTTTCGCAGGTGACCACCGCTTCCCTCGGCGACGGGTTCGGCTACTACGTGGTGCAGTTCTCCACGGTGGTGCTGCTCGCGCTCGCGGCCAACACGTCGTTCGGCGGCCTGCCGGTGCTGGCCCAGCTGCTGGCGAAACACAACAACCTGCCCCACGTGTTCGCGCTGCGCGCCGAACGGCGGGTGTACCGCTACGGCGTCGGTTTCCTGGCGATCACCTCGGCGCTCCTGCTGATCGTCGCGGACGGCGACATGAACACGCTGGTGCCGCTCTTCGCGATCGGGGTGTTCGTCGGCTTCACCCTGTCGCAGACCGGCATGGTGCGGCACTGGCTGGGCGAGCGTCCGCGGGGGTGGCGCGGAAAAGCCGCGCTCAACGGGTTCGGGGCACTGCTCACCGGCGTCGCCGCGATCGTGGTGGCCGCGACGAAGTTCGGGGAAGGCGGCTGGCTGATCGTCGTCGCGCTGCCGTTGCTGGTGGCCGCGATGGAATGGGTCAACCGCAGCTACCGCCGGATCGGCGAGCGCCTCGAACTGGGCCGGACCCCGGCGCCGCCCCGGCCCGACCGGTCGCTCGTCGTCGTTCCGGTACACACGGTGTCGCGGCTGACCCGTGACGCGCTCGCCGCGGCCCTGTCCCTGGGTGAGCGCGTCGAAGCCGTGCACGTCGTCCATCCGGAAGACGAGGGCGCGGCGAGCGCGTTCGTCGAGGAGTGGGAGCGCTGGCATCCGGGGGTGGCGCTCGTCCAGGTCCACGACGAGCGCCGCCGCCTGGGTGCGCCGCTTGTCGAGCACCTGCGTTCGCACGGCGGCGGCCACGTGTTCGTCCTGATCGCCGAGGTCGAGCCCGCGCGCCCGTGGCAGCGGATCCTGCAGAACCGGCGCGGGGCCGTGCTCGCGCGGGCACTCCGGCGGCACACCGACGTGGTGGTCTGCCGGATGCGGTTCCGCCTCGGCGCCGAGCACTGAGCGCCGGCATCCACGGAACTGTTCAGCCCTTGCTGTTATATCAGTGATCGCTGTACTGTTCGGCGCATGCTGACGTGCGAAACGCGGGGTGCGGCGCTGGCCCGGTTGGGCAAGGCGCTGGCCGACCCGACGCGGTGCCGGATCCTGGTGACGCTGCTGGACGGGGTTCGGTATCCCGGGCAGCTGGCCGAGCAGCTGGGCCTGAGCCGTTCGAACGTGTCGAACCATCTCGCGTGCCTGCGCGGCTGTGGCCTCGTGATCGCGACCTACGAGGGGCGCCAGGTGCGGTACGAGCTGGCGGACGCGCACCTGGCGAAAGCGTTGAGCGAGCTGGTGCACTTGGTGCTGGCGGTGGACACCGACGAGGCGTGCCTGAACGAGGTCGCGCCCACGGCGTCGTCCGCGAGCGTGAAGGCGGCCCGATGAGCGAAGCCCACGAGCGCCTGAACCTGCCACTGGCCACGCCCGAAACGGACGGCTGCACGGACGGCTGCTGCGCGCCGGCACCCCAGCCGACGACCGCGGTTCCCACCGAGCGCCGCGCTGTGCTGTCCCGCCGGGTGCGGCTGCTGGTCGGTGCCACGATCTCCTACAACGTCGTCGAGGCCGTGGTGGCGATCTCCGCGGGGTCGCTCGCTTCCTCGACGGCCCTGATCGGGTTCGGACTGGACTCGGTCATCGAGGTCGCCTCTGCCGCGGCGGTGGCGTGGCAGTTCTCCGGCCGCGATCCGGAAGCCCGCGAGCGCACCGCCTTGAAGGTGATCGCGGTGTCGTTCTTCGCGCTGGCCGCCTACGTGAGCGTCGAGTCGATCCGCGGCCTGTTCGGCGCGGAGCCGGCGGAGCACTCGACGGTGGGCATCGTGCTGGCGGCGGTGTCGCTGCTGGTGATGCCGTTCCTGTCCTACGCCCAGCGCCGCGCCGGCCGCGAACTCGGTTCCGCCAGCGCCGTGGCCGACTCCAAACAGACCCTGCTGTGCACCTACCTGTCCGGCGTCCTGCTGGTCGGGCTGCTGCTCAACTCGTTGTTCGGCTGGTCCTGGGCCGACCCCGTCGTCGCCCTCGTCATCGCCGCGGTCGCGGTCAAGGAAGGCCGCGAAGCCTGGCGCGGCGAACACTGCTGCTGAACCCGGACACCGGCCCGCCGGCCGGTGAGCGCTGGGCTTCATCAGTGTCAGAGTCGTGTCAGCCGGATGTCAGTCCCGTGGGGGATCGTGGCCGCTACCGCCACGAAATCCTTATCCCACCGTGGATCTGACAGAACGGACACCGCGATGACAGTCGATCAGGTGCACAGGCCCGCGATTCGCGTGCAGGGCCTGAAGAAGTCCTACAAGAGCCTGGAGGTGCTGCGCGGAGTCGACTTCGACGTGACGCGCGGCAGCATCTTCGCCCTGCTCGGCTCCAACGGGGCGGGCAAGACCACGATCGTGAAGATCCTCTCCACGTTGCTCAAGGCCGACGCGGGGACCGCCGGCGTCAACGGCTTCGACGTCGCCACGCAGGCGGCGAACGTGCGGGACTCCATCAGCCTCACCGGGCAGTTCGCGGCTGTCGACGAGATCCTCAGCGGGCGCGAGAACCTCGTTCTGGTCGCCCGGTTGCGGCACCTCAAGAACCCGGGTGGGATCGCCGACGACCTGCTCCGGCGGTTCTCGCTGACCGACGCGGCACCGCGGAAGGTGTCGACGTATTCGGGTGGCATGCGCCGCCGTCTCGACATCGCGATGAGCCTCATCGGGAATCCGGAGGTCATCTTCCTCGACGAGCCGACGACCGGGCTCGACCCGCAGGCCCGCATCGAGGTGTGGCAGGCCATCAAGACTCTCGCCGAGCACGGGACGACCGTGCTGCTCACCACGCAGTACCTGGACGAAGCCGAACAACTCGCCGACCGGATCGCGATCCTGCACGAGGGCCGGATCATCGTGAACGGCACGCTCACCGAGCTGAAGCAGCTGCTCCCGCCCGCCAAGGTCGAATACGTCGAAAAGCAGCCGACCCTCGAGGACGTCTTCTTCGCGATCGTCGGTCACAACGGCACCGCGGACGTCGCGGCGTCGGCCCGGATCAGTGAGGAACGACGGTGACCAAACACTTCCTAGGCGACACCACTGTCCTGCTGGGACGGTCGCTGCACCACATCACGCGCAGCGTGGACACCATCATCACGACCACGATCATGCCGATCGCCTTCCTGCTGCTGTTCGTCTACGTGTTCGGCGGCGCGATCAAGGCCGGGTCGGGTTCGTACGTGAACTACCTGCTGCCCGGCATTCTGCTCATCACGATCGCGTCGGGCATCTCCTACACCGCGTTCCGGCTCTTCCTGGACATGAAGAGCGGCATCTTCGAACGCTTCCAGTCCATGCCGATCGCCCGCTCGTCCGTGTTGTGGGCGCACGTGCTGACCTCGCTGGTCGCCAACCTGATCTCGGTCGTGGTCGTTGTGCTCGTCGCCCTCGTCATGGGCTTCCGTTCGGGAGCGGGCGTGCTGTCGTGGCTCGCGATCGCCGGCATGCTGATCCTGTTCACCTTGGCGTTGACCTGGATCGCCGTGATCCCCGGCCTCTCCGCGAAATCCGCGGACGGCGCGAGCGCGTTCGCCTACCCGCTCATCTTCCTGCCGTTCATCAGCTCGGCCTTCGTGCCCACCGACACCATGCCCGGCCCGGTGCGGGCCTTCGCCGAGCACCAGCCGGTCACGTCGATCGTCAACGCCATCCGCGACCTGTTCACCGGGCAACCGGTCGGCAGCGGCATCTGGATCGCGCTGGCCTGGTGCGTCGGCATCCTTGTCGTGGCTTACTTCTTCGCTGTCTTGACCTACCGCCGCAAGATCTCCTAGCCGACGAGGGCACGCTTTCCGGAGTGGGACGGGCGCGGTCGTCAGTGTTCGGTGAGCGATCCGGTCGCCGGGCCCAGCGTGGACCACCCCATCGTCATGACGTCGACCTCGTCGAGGAGGACGGTGCCGTTGCTGATCACCTCCCGCAGTTGGGGCAGGAACGCCCGGATCTTGTCTGGCCGGTCGATGAGCAGGACGAGGATGGGCATGTGATCGGCCATGCTCAGTAGCCGTGTCGTGTGGATCATGCGGTGCAGGCCGTACCCTTCGCAGCCGCGCAGCACCGTGGCCCCGGCGAGGCCGGCCTTGCGTGCGCGGTCGAGGATCTCGCGGTGCAGCGGTGTGTGCTGCCAGAGGTCGTCTTCGCCGATGAGGATCGTCATGCGCAACGCGGTTCCCGTGAGCTGCATCGTCATCGCACTCCCTCTCGAGTGGGTGGCCACCGCTGGACCGTGAAGGGATGGGACTCGAGCTCGTCGATCACCACCGGCGCGGTGAGCTCGAGGTCATCCAGCTGTGGCAGGAACTCCCGGATCTTCTCGGGCGAGTCGACGATGACGATCAGCAACGGCAGGTCTGCGCCGAGCGGCAGCCGACGTTGCGTGTGGATGCGCAAGTTCGCGCCGTAACCGGCGATCCCGCGAAACACGCTCGCCCCGGCCAAGCCCGCCCGGCGCGCGCGGAACACGATCTCGACGTCCAGTGGCCGGTGGTGCCAGGTGTCCCCATCGCCAAGGAAGATCGACAATCGCAGAAAGTGATTGGTTGTCGTCATGACGTCCTCCCGGTCCGCTGCAGCACGCATCGTCCAGGAAGCCATCAGCCGTCGCATCCGGCGGTTCGGGCCGTGTGGCCCCGGCGGGATCCATCGCCGCTACCAGTACATCCCCGCTGGTCCGATGGGTCAAGTACCGAGGCAGAAGATGAAGGGGCCCGCGTCAGCTCCGCGTAGCGGCCAGCACTTCGTTGAAGGCTTCAGTCGACGACGGGTGTGTGTAGATCCCGTCGCGCAGATCCGCGGCGGTCACCCCGTGCCGCATGGCCAGCGTGACCAGGTTGATCAGCTCCTGCGCGTCGACGCTCAGCAAGGCGGCGCCGAGGATCTGGTCCGTCTTCGCGTCGATCACGAATTTCATCAGCCCCCGGGTTTCTCCGAGGATCTTCGCTTTGGGCATCGCCACGATGTCCGCGACCGCTTTTTCCGCCACCTTCACCGCGTACCCCTGCTCGCGCGCCTCCCGTTCGGTGAGTCCCACTCGTGCCAAGGGGGGCGTCAGGAAGAGCGTGTAGGGGATGTGCACGCGGTCGGCAGTGGATCGGGTGCCGAGGCCGGCGAGCTGGTCGGCGACGATCCTGCTGTCGTCGAGGGAGACGTAGGTGAACTGCGGTCCGCCCTTGACGTCGCCGACCGCGAAGATGTGGGGCTGGCTGGTGCGCAGCCGATCGTCCACTTCGACCGCACCGCCGGCCGTGGTCGCCACACCCGCGAGGTCCAAGCGCAGGCCTTCCGTGGCGGGCTTGCGGCCGGCCGCGACCAGCACGGCGTCGACGACGATTGTGCTGCCGTCTTCACCCTGGCGATAGTCGAGTCGGGCGCCCTCGGCCGTCTCGGACAACCGGGTGACCTGAGCGCCGAGAACGAACCGGACTCGGGTGTCGGCCAGCACCTGTTCCGCGGCCGCGGCGACGGCGTCGTCCTCGCGGCCCAGGATGCGCGGCGCCTGGTCGAGCACCGTCACCTCGCTGCCGAACTGCGCGAACATCGACGCGAACTCGATGCCCACGTGCCCACCGCCGAGCACGGCCAACCTGCGCGGGAGGTTGTCTCGCCCGATGAGGTCGGTGCTCGTGTGAACGCGGTTGCTGTCGGCGAACCCGGGGATGGCGGGCAGGACGGGCTCGGCCCCGGTGTTGATGATGATGGTGTCGCCGGTCACGGTCAGGCGTTCGTCGCCGGCGCTGACCTCCACCGTTTTGGGGTCGACGAACGCGGCCCGTCCGGTGAGGACCGTGACGGAGTCGATCGAGTCGAGGGTGGAGAAGTTGATGCCGCGCAGCCTCGTGGTCAGGTTCCGCGTCTTTCCGACGGCTTCGCCGTGGCCGGTACCGGTTTCGGCGTGGTGGATCAGCGACTTGGTGGGCACGCACCCGACGTTGGGGCAGGTACCGCCGTACATCTGCGCCGACCGCTCGATCACGGCGACACGCTTGCCGCGCCGCCCCATCGCGGCGGCCAGTGTTTTGCCCCCTCTGCCGAATCCGATCACGACGAGATCGAAGTGCGTGGAGTCCACGGTGGACATTGCTCTCCTCCTGGCTGCGCTGTGCGTCGGGGTTCCCCTCGGGGACCCACTCAAATGTACGTACATTTGAATATAGGACGACATCCGCAGAGTGGGCCCGAGTGTGTCGGGCGCGACAGCCCGGACGAAGTGACCGTCACCTCAAGGGGCACAGGTGCTCACGCAGCACGCCTGTTCAGTCCGCCGGCACCACGTTGTGGTTTGCCCGGAACATGTTGCCCGGGTCATACGTCGACTTGACGGCCGCGAGGCGTTCGTAGCGCTCCGGTCCGTAGATCGCGGCAGCGTCGAAAGCCTCTTCGGGGGCGAGGTTGTTGACCAGCCGCCGGTCGCTTTGCCAGGGCCGCATGCCCTCGAGCAGTGCGGCGACCGACTTCTTGAGCTGGTTTTCCTGCGACAGCGGACCGACCTCGACGCCCAGCAGGCTGTATGGCAGGCCCCTGGTTGCCACGGCGTTGGGCACTGCCGGCTCGCGGTCCCACGCCCCGCCCAGCGCACGCAGTTCGGCGATCCACATGGTGGTGTCGGATTCCGGGCCGACGAGTTCGATGAGCTTTTCCTGTGCCTCCGCGGGGAACTCTCGCAGCATGATGCCCCTCTCGTAGTAGGGCAACGGCTCGGTCGGCTCGTTGTGGATCGACGCGACCTCGCTGTACGGCATGTCCCGCACGGTGTCGAGGATCGCCGGAGCCACTGTCCGCAATGGAGCCACCATGCGCTCGCCGTCCTCGGCCGTGCCGTTGTACGCGAACCGCAGAGACACCGAGAACGCCCCGCGCAGCGGCTCGGGCAGTTCGGGCAGCGGTGGCAGCCGCAGCACGGCGAACGACGAGACCATGGTCTCCGGTGTGCCCGGGTGCCAGTCGGCCCAGGCCTGCAGCACGTCGGCCATCCGCTCACCGGGGAAGTAGAGGGCGCCGCCGTAGAGGCGGGGCACCGGGAACAAGTCGAACTCCAACGCGGTCACCACGGCGAAGTTGCCCTTTCCGCCGCGCAGCGCCCAGAACAGTTCGGGTTCGGACTCGGGGTCGACGTGGCGCAGTTCGCCGTCCGCGGTCACCACCTCGAGCGAGCGCACGTGGTCGGCAGCGTAGCCGTGGGAGCGGCCCAGCGTCGGGCTGAGGCCGCCGCCGAGGGTGTAACCGGAGACTCCCACCGTGGGATTCGACCCGTTGAGCGGGGCCAGTCCGACCTTCGCCGCTTCCGCGACGACCTCGGCCCACAACGCCCCGGCGCCGACCCGGGCCGTGTGGCTGACGGCGTCGATCACCACGTCGTTCATCCCATGCGTCGCGATCACGACGGCGCCGTGTGCCGGGCCGACCATCTGGTGGCCGGTGGTCTTCACCAGAACCGGCCGGTTCCCGCCCGCCGCGAACGCGATCGCGGCCTGCACATCGGCCGCGCTCTCGGCCACCACGATCACCGCGGGCGCCAGCTCGTGGTTCAGGTTGAAGACGGCACGTTCGTCGTCGTATCCCGCGTCGCCCGGCAGCAGAACCGAACCCGCCACCACGGCAGCCAGGGACGCGGCGTCATCAGGCAGCACCGGCGGCAAAGAAGAATCGTCGAAGGTCATGGTATTTCTCCTGGTGAACTGTGAATATCGGGAAACCGGGCCGGTCGGACAAGGCCGGCGCGGCGCTGTCACCACTCAGGAAGCGTCCTGGACAACATCGTGATCAGCCCAATAGCGAACGTGCGGCAGGTCGTCGTCGAGCCAGTACGCGGTGTCCTCGGTCACCACGAGAACCTCGCCCCATTTCGCGCCGACGTCGCCGCGGCCGATGTGCGGCTCGAACGCCCACAAACCCGGCTCGCACGGCCGGTCGGACCTCGGCTTCCAGAAGGGCGCGGAGCGAACGTCCAGGCGCAGGGCCGATCCAACGACGTCGCCCGCCAGATAGCTGACCGTCTGCGGGCTGAAACCCTTCACGTTGAACGTCGGCAACCGCAGACCGGGCACTCGGCCGACGCGGTGCGCGATCGCGGACCCGGGGTACATCGAGTGGATGTTCACATAACCGTGATCTTGGGTGTAGTCGTCCACCGCTTTGTCGATCCTGGCCTGGGCATCGCCATTGCGCACCATCTCCAGAATCATCGGACGAAAGGCGGCGAGTGCCATTCGGGTTTCGTGGAATTCTTCCGTCGGCTCGCCGAGTGTGCAAGAGTACCCGATATCGGCGGCTCCACGCCGATAGATGGGGCCGATATCGAGAATGACCGCATCACCCTGAGTCAACCGGCGACCGCTCGGCCGATAATGTCCACTGCCACGAACGGTTTTGGCCTCGAAGAGGTCTCGCACCCGACGGGGAAGCGGCGGAAAGTCCAGGAACCGAGTACGGTCGCCGAACCAGACGAAGCCGTAGTGGAAGAAGTGGGAAACGCCACGCGCACGAAGCCAGCGCTCGAGCTTCCCGGCCGCCTGCTGCTCGGTGATCCCTTCGTGCAATTCGGCTTCGATCGCGACAGTCGCGTCGAAGGCGAGACGTTGAGCCGCCTTGAACGCTACGAGTTCTTCTTCGGTAAACAGTTCGCGGGTCAAGGTCCGGTGCCTCCGGTGGTGGCGTCGATGTTGATCAGCACCAGCGTCTGCGAGCCAGGTACGGCACTGAAGAGCAGAACCTGACGAAAATCCCACAGATCCGGACAGAATCGGACCACCTTGCCGACTCGGCGCAGTCGCGTCCGAATTTGTGGGATGCCGGTCACCCACCGCCTGGCCGGGACTTTGCCGATCACCAAAACTGGAAGCAGGAATCCCCCGTCTCACTGGAGCCCTCGTGTGCGCAAGCGGCGACGCAGCAAGTGGATCGACCTCGGTTACTTCGTCGTCAGCGATGGCCAGTTACGACTGGGTCTGCGAAACGAACGGCGTACTGACTCGCGCCGAGCGTTCGTCCGTCCGCGCCGGCATGCGAAAATTCCTCCTGGAGACGATCGGTGGTTTCATCACGTGGCCGATGAACCGGCCACACTCGACGGAAAGCCTCTTTCCGGACGTTCCCGACACCGAAGTCGCGAGCACCGCTGTCGAGATGGCCAAGAAGCAAGGCACCACGCTTCTCTTCCACGGCTACCGAACCTGGCTGCTCGGCACAGCGTTGGCCCAGGCGGACCAGACCGAGGTCGATGCGGAACTTCTCTTCGTGACGGCACTGCTGCACGACTCGGGAATGCTCGTCAGCGTGCCCGGGGAGGATTTCACGCGGCGATCTGCGGACACCGTTCTCGAGGTTTTCGACCGCGCCGGCGCGCCGCGCCGCAGAGCCCTCGAAGCCGCCGATGCCGTGGTCGCGCACGCGACACCCGGCCTCGACAGGTCCACGGACCCGATCGGCTACTACGTCCAAGCCGGTGCCATGGCCGATCTTGCCGGTATCCGCAGGTGGCAGCTGCCGCCCGGGGCCATAGGTCAAGCCTATGTCCTGTACCCGTCCCACGACATCCACCGCACTCTTTCGGCACTGGCTCGCCGAAACGCCGAAGAACTACCCGGCGGTCGAATGTCGCTGCTCGTTCCGAAACCACTGGGCAAGGCACTTCGCTTGGCACTGAATTTCTCGACCGGATGACCGGCACGAATTCTATGGCCTGCCCGTGCTCTTGAACCGGTCGCGATACTGACTCGGCGAGAGCCCTAATCGAGCCACAAAGGTGCGGCGCATCGTCTCCGGGCTCCCGAATCCCGCGCCCGCCGCCGCCTCTTCGACGTTGTGTCCTGAATCCAGCAGCGACTTCGCGTGATCAAGCCTGACTTTCTCGACATATCTCGCGGGCGTCATGTCGAACTCCGCCTGGAAGAGCCGGATGAGGTGCCGAGCGCTCACCCCGACCCGGTCGGCGAGCCGGCCGGCGCTGTGATCCAGGCCGGGGTCCGCGGAAATGAGATCGACGACGTCTCGCAGCGTCGGCGTCCGCGCGGGCTTGATCTCCAGAGGGGCAGAGAACTGCGACTGGCCACCGGGGCGTTGCATGAAAACGACAAGGTTTCGAGCAACGGCACGCGCGAGGTCAGGGCCGTTGTCGGCCTCGACCAAGGCCAGGGCGAGGTCGATCCCGGCGGACACCCCCGCCGACGTGAACACACCTCGGTCCTCGACGAAGAGAGCATCCGGGAGGACGTCGACGTCCGGGAACGCACGAGCGAAAAGCTGCGCGTGGCGCCAATGTGTGGTTGCCCGACGCCCGGACAACGCGCCCGCGGTGGCCAGGGCGAAGGATCCCGTGCAAATGGAGACGAGCCGGCGGGTCCGCTCGCGAAGCACCCGGATGGCAGCCACGAGCTCGGGATCGATGGGGGCGCCGACAAGGACATCGCCGCCGCAGACCACGACGGTGTCCGCGCGCGCCACGCTGGCGGCGGGACCGTCGACGGGCATGGTCGACCCGGTCGAGGTGGCCACGGCCTCACCCGAAGGTGACACATAGGACAGCGAGTAGTCCGCCCCGAAGAGGTTCGCTTCGGCGAAGACCTCTGCCGGCCCGGCCACGTCCAGGCTTTTCACCCCGTCGAAGATGACGAACACCACGTTCCTCGAGCTGGGCACTGACCTGACCTCGCAATCGTCGAACCCGGCGCGCGGTTGCCGAAGCGCCGGGTTGTCCGAAGCGTTGCATCCCTGGCTCCCCATGCCGAACCGATGTCCGGATCTGTGGGAACCCGGTCGGTTTTCGCTCTGCAGCACAGCTCACCACTCCCGGCAGACTGACAGAGTCCGCCCGGAAGTCGTGGTAGGACAACGCTTCCTGCTCGGTCGGCCGACCCCCTCGTCGAACCAGCAGGAAACTCGTCGACGACAACGCGAAGGACAGACACCGGAATCACGCGAAACCAGGTTGATCCGGTTTCACGCCGACTTCGGGTCGGGCAGATCAGCGCGGGGGAACGAACCGGGTCGGTAAGGAAAGCGGTGCCACGTTTCTCGGCCGTTCGCCGATCACCTGCGACATGACCACGCTCCCCGCACCGCCCGTCGGGCGCGCTCCCGGAGCTCTGGGCCGCTGGCTCGCCGGCGGTGCGCTCGTGGCCGTGACCGCCGGCCTCGCTCACCTGCTCTCGGCGGCCGGTAGCTCGCTGCCGCACGTGCTTCCCGGCTACGACGTGTGGCAGGAGCAGGCGTACGCCCGGATTCCCCCGTTCCTGCGCTGGTGCCTCGGCGACACGACCGAGGCGCAGTCGTTCAAAACCGATCTCGGCGGGCTCGGCCTGCTCGCCGGCGGCTGGATCGCCCACGTCGCGGCGACCCGGCGGCGCCGCTGGGCCGGGTTCCCGATCGCTGCCGGCACCGGGTTGTGGCCGTGGCTCACCGGATCGGCGCTGCTCGGGCTGCTGCTGTCGAACCTCGCGTGGGGCTGGACGATCCCCGCCACGGGCGCGTGGCAGCCGACGTTCGTCGCGTTCGTGTCGATCCCGCCCGCGGTCGTGCTGATCTACGGGCCGGGCTGGCGGGTGGCCCTCACCGGCGCGGTCCTCGGTGTCATGCTGACAACGCCGATCGCGATCGGACTGGTCCGGTTCGTGTGCTACCCACTGGGGCTGCCCACCTCGATCGGCACCGCCAGTGGGATGTGGCTCAGTGCGCTGCTCGCGTTCCCGCTGTGCCGGATACTGCCGTGGTTCCCACAGCTGCCGACACCGGCACCCGATCCGGTCGATCCGTCACGCCAAGGACCTGCGTGGGTCGTCCGCCGCGTACTTGCCGACTTCACCGAAGCACCGTTCCACGGCAACGAAATCAGCTCGGCCGGCCTGCTCGTCGGCACGCTGCTCACATACCTGCTCAACCCGCTGACCCCGGCGCACGGCACCGCGCTGCTCCCGGCACTGCTCACCACCCAGGTGCTGACCTCGACGCTCGGCGTCCTGCTCTACCGCCGCCAGTGGGCCCGACACGGCTGGTACCCGACTTTTGTCCCCCTGGTCTCCGTCGCACCCGCCGTAGTGCTCACCTACGGCCCCACCGTCCCGGCCATCGTGGGTGGCGCCGTCCTGGGCGCGATCCTCGCCCCGCCCCTCGCCGCGTACACCTCACGAAGGCTCCCGGACGCGTTCCACCCCTTCGTGGGCAACGTCGTGTCCATGACGGTGTGCACGGCAGCGGTGGTCCCTGCGCTCGGGTTGCTTCCCGGATTCGTCCGCTGAGGGGAACCAACGCGGGCTCCGTCGGGCCGAGGACTACACGCGCGAGCGTCGTCTGCGCCTCGATCGGTGCGTTCGAGGCGCAGACCGAGCCGAGTCGGTGGCATCGCTCGGTCGGGACTTCAATCAGGGTGACGGTGCACCGCTGTACGCCGGCCGCTGAGCAGCCGGTCGAGCAGGACAGTGAAGCTGGTCGCCGATGCCCACCACGGCCGGCCGGTTCCACGATCCACCCAGCCTGAGCCGAGGGTGAGCATCCCGATAGGGGAGGCCCACCCCCGGTGTGTCACAGCAATGCGTCCAGGGTGATCGGCAGGGACCGCACTCGTACCCCGGTTGCGTGGTGCACCGCGTTGGCGACCGCGGCAGCCACGCCCACCAAGCCGACCTCGCCGACCCCTTTGGTCCCGATCGGGTTCATGCGGTCTGGCTCGCCGACGAAGGTGACGTCGATGTCGGGGATGTCCGCGTGCACGGGGACGAGGTAGTCGCCGAAGGTCGCGTTCGTGATGCGGCCGGTGGTCGGGTCGGTGACCGTGTCCTCGAACAGCGCCATGCCGATGCCGCCGATCACGCCGCCGATGATCTGGCTGGTGGACGTCTTCTCGTTGAGAATGCGGCCACCGTCGATCACCGACACCACGCGCGTCACGCGGACCAGGCCGAGGTCCTCGTCGACCCGGACCTCGGCGAAGTGCGCTCCGAACGCGCCCGCGGGTGCCATGCCGAGGTCACGGGGATCGGCCGGGGTGCTGCTCCCTTCGGCGGAGAGGTCCGGCAGTCTGTGGCGGGCCAGGATGGCGGTGTAGGTTTCGGCGCGCTCCGGCTCGTCGCGCCGCCGGAGCCGTCCGCCGGCGGCGACCACGTCCGCGGGGTCACTGCCGCGCAATGGCGATCGGGCGTCGTCGCGCACGAGGTCGAGCAGCGCGCCGAGCAGCCGCGCACATGCGTCGTGGACGGCCGAGCCGAGCGCGCCGGTGAGGCCGGACCCGCCCGCCTGGGGTGCCTTCGGCAGGTCCGAGTCGCCAAGCTCGAAACGCACTCGCTCCGGTGGTAAGCCGAGCAGCTCCGCCGAGAGCTGGGTCATCACCGTGTAGGTACCTGTGCCGATGTCGATGGCCGCGCTGCTGACGGTGGCCTGCCCGTCGGCCGCCACCGTCGCTCGTGCCGAGCACGGCGCTTGGTACCACGGGTAGCTCACGCCCGCCATGCCCTGGCCGACCAGCCAGTGCCCGTCGCGCAGGGTGCGCGGCTCGGCCGGGCGCCGGGACCATCCGAACCGCTCGGCGCCCACGGTGCAGCACTCCCGCAATGCCTTGCCCGACCACGGCAGGCCCAGCGCGGGATGCGTGTCGGCGTAGTTGCGCAGCCGCAGGTCCACCGGGTCCATGCGGAGTGCCAGCGCCAGTTCGTCCATCGCGGATTCGAGCGCGAAGTTCCCCTGTGCCTCGGCCGGCGCCCGCATCGACACCGGCGCCGGGATGTTCACCCGCACCTGCTGGTCCCACGTGCGGACGTTCGGGCAGGCGTAGGCCACGGCCGAGCCCGCTGCGAAGGGTTCGTAGTCGTCGTCCTCGACGGCCAGCAGCGAGCGGCTGCGGTGCTCCAGCGCCAGCAGACGGCCGTCGGCGCTCGCGCCGAGCCGCACCCGCTGGACGCCTTTGGGCCGGTGGCCGACCGAAGTGAACATCTGCGGCCGGGTCAGTACGAGCTTCACCGGCCGGCCCAGTTCACGTGCCGCCATCGCGGCGAGGATCACGTGCGGCCACGCCCGCAGACCGGCACCGAATCCGCCGCCGACAAACGGGCTGAGCACCCGCACCGACTCCTCGGGCAGGCCGAAGACCACCGCGAGCGTCTCCTGCACCATCGACGGCCACTGCGTCGAGTCGTGCACCGTGAGCCGATCGCCTTCCCACTCGGCGAGCGTGGCGAACAGGCCCAGCGGGTTGTTGGTGTTGTCCGACGTGGCGTATTCGGCCTCGACCGTCACGTGCGCCGCGGCCAGACCCGCCGCGAGGTCACCTCGCTCGCGGTCCAGGCCCCACGGGTTGTCGACGATGACCGCACGAGGATCTTCCGGGTCGAGGACCGGTTCGGCGGCCGCGTACTCGACGCGCACCAGGGCCGCGGCCGCATCGGCCTGTTCGCGGGTCTCCGCGACGACCAGCGCGACGTGCTGCCCGTGGTGCAGCACGCGGTCGTCCTGCAGCGGAGCCGGCGGCGACGAGCCCAGTGGGGTCATCGGCCCCCGCGCCAGCGAGGGTGCGTTCAGATGGCTGAACACCTTCACCGCTCCGGGTGCCGCTTCGGCGGTGGCCGCGTCGATCGCGGTGATCCGTCCCGCCGCGATGGTGCTCCGTACGAGGACGGCGTGCACTTGTCCGGGCGCGCTGAAGTCCGACGAGTAGGGCGCCTGACCGCTGACTTTGCGGGGTCCGTCGACCCGGTTGAGCCCGGCGCCGATGAACGGCAGCGCCTGGAAGGTGGTCATCGGGACATCTCCGATACCGTCTGGAGCTGCCGGACCAGAGCCCGCTCGGCCAGCTCGACCTTGAACGCGGTGCCCGGCACGGTCCACGCCCCGGTGACCGCGGCGTCCGCGGCCTCGCGGTAGCTCGCCTCGGTCGCCGGCGCGCCTCGCAGCACCTCCTCGGCCGCCAGGGCCCGCCAGGGCTTCGAACCGACGCCGCCGAGGCCGATCCTCGCCTTGCTCACGACTCCGTCCTCGATCTCGAGAGCTGCCGCCACCGAGACCAGGGCGAACTCGTACGACACCCGGTCCCGGACCTTCAGGTAGCCCGAGCGCATGGTCTCCGGCAACAGCGGGATCTCGACCTCCGTGATCAGCTCACCGTGTGCCAGCACGGTTTCGGAGCTCGGCGTCGTGCCCGCCTCCAGGTAGAACTCCGTAAGCGGCACGGTCCGCGTTCCCCGGGCGCTCTCAAGGTGCACCACGGCGTCCAGCGCCACCAGGGCCACGGCGAGGTCGGACGCGTGCAGGGCGATGCACCGCTCGCTGACGCCGAGGATGGCGTGCATCCGGGCGGGTCCGGCGACGGCGGCGCAGCCGGAGCCCGGCGCACGCTTGTTGCAGGCGGCGACCGCCGGGTCGCGGAAGTAGCGGCAGCGCGTGCGCTGCAGGAGGTTGCCGCCGATCGTGGCCATGTTCCGCAGCTGCACGGAGGCTCCGAGCAGGAGCGCCTCGCGCACCACGGGCAGCCGGTGCGTGACGAGCGGATCCGCGGCCAGCTCCTCCATTGTGGTCAGTGCGCCGACGTGCAGCGAGTGCCCGGTGCCGAGGACCCCGCGCAGCGGCAGCCGGGTGATGTCGACCAGTCGATCGGGTGCGAGGACTCCGTCTTTCATCAGGTCGACCTGGGTGGTGCCTCCGGCGAGGTAGGCGGCGCCGGCGCGCTCCGATGCCGCCAGCGCGTCGCCTACCTCGGACGTCCGGACGTACTCAAACGCGCGCATCGGTACCTCCGATGTCCGCCACTTCCCGGATCGCGGCCACGATGTTGGGGTATGCGGCGCAGCGGCAGAGGTTCCCGCTCATGAACTCGCGGATGTCCTCGTCGGTCTTCGCGCGGCCTTCGGCCAGCAGTGCCACGGCCGACATGATCTGGCCGGGTGTGCAGTAGCCGCACTGGAATGCGTCGTGCCGGACGAACGCATCCTGCATCGGGTGCGCGCGCCCGTCGCGGGAGAGCCCCTCGATGGTGGTCACCTCACGGCCTTCGCATTGGGCGACGAGCGTCAGGCACGAAAGCACCCGGTGCCCGTCGGCGAGCACCGTGCACGCGCCACACGCGCCCTGGTCACAGCCCTTCTTCGTGCCCGTGAGGTCCAGCCGGTCACGCAGAGCGTCGAGCAGCGTGACGCGCGAGTCGGCGACCACCACCCTCGGTTCTCCGTTCACGACGAGTGCCGTGGTGGTCTCGGTGGCGCCTGGGGCGAGAGTCCGCGACGCCGTGCTCAGCTTGGGCGTAGAGGTCATCCGTTCAGAGTGGGCCGCGGCGGCCGTCGCCGGACCCGGGAGTCACCCCGGTCGGCCTCGGTCGGGCCCGGGGTGGGCCGGCTTCGCCCACGTGCGCAGCTGTTTGCGCGACGTGACGCCGAGCTTGCCGAAGACCTTGCCCAGGTGCCATTCCACCGTGCGCGGACTGAGGAACAGCCGTGTCCCGATCTCGGCATTCGACAGTCCTTCCCGCACCAGCCAGGCGATCTGCACTTCTTGCGCGGTGAGCTCGGAACTTCCTTCGACAGCGGGCCGGCGCGGCAGTTCCCCGCCCGGACGCAGCTCCCGCTCCGCCCGGCGCGCGAACGCGGCCATCCCCATCTCCGTGAACAGGCCGTGTGCGGTCCGCAGCTGCTCGCGCGCGGCCCGCCGCCGCCGGTTGCGGCGCAGCCACTCGCCGTACAGCAGGTGGGCTCTGGCCTGTTCGCCACGCACGCGCGTCCGGCCGAGCCGTTCGACGGACTCCACGTAGTTGTCCTCGGCGACCGAGCCTTCGGTGACCAGTGCCCGGCAGCGGGCCTCGATGCCGAGTGCCCATTCGGTGCCACTGACCCTGGTGTGCGCCGAAAGCCGTCGGAACGCCCGGGCGGCTTTATCCGGCTGCCCGTTCCGGGCCGTCGCTTCGACGCGTTCGGCCAACATCCACAGGCCCGCTCCGACCAGCAGCTGTTCCTGCCCCGCGAGGTCGGTCGCGGCCACCGCGTCGGCGTAGCGGCCCACGCTGTTGCCCAGCAGCGCCTCCGCCCACGCGTAGATCTGCGCCCCGGCGCCCTCACCGCGAGCCAGCACCTCGCCCCGGGTGGCGGCGACCATCGCCGAAGTCTCTTCCTCGCGGCCCTGCCAAGCGGCGAGCATGACCGCCCCGTAAGGCGCGAGGCCGACGCCGATCGCCTCGGCCAGCACGTCGATCTCACCGACCAGCGCGGCGGCCTCGGCCAGCTCGCCCAGGACCACGTGCACCGCCACCCGCGAGGTCACGGCCAGCGGCAACGTGGTGAGCGCCCCGGCCGCACGGGCCCGCTCAACGTGGTGCGTCGCGAGCCGCTCCCAGCTCCGGTAGTCCCACAGGTCGGGTGCGGTAGTGCCGGCCAGCCAGAGCCAGCTCAGCTCGTCCACGCCGGCGTCGGCCTCGTCGCAGAACGCCCGCAGGGCCCGTTTCAACAGTTCGCTGCCGGCCGCGAGCTCACCGGTGTCGCGAGCGGCCAGGCCGTCGAGGAGCAGGTCGGCCGGGGTGGGCGGGCCGGGCGGGGCGGGCGCGCGCCGGGCCGCTTCCGCCACCTCCACGACGTTGCCGCCGACCGCGAGGTGGAGCGCGAACCGCGCTGCCGACAGGGCCTGCAAATAGGTGTCTCTGGCCAGGCGCGTGTCGAACGACTCCAGCTGCTGAGCGGTCTTGAGCAGCAGCATGGGCGCCTCCGCACCCCGGCTGACCGCGAACGCCACCTCGGCTCTGAGCAGGTTGACCTTCGCGTGGCGCAGGTCGTCGAAGCGGCCCGCCTGTGCCACCGACAGCAGGCCGAGCGCCATCTCGGGCGCGCCCGCGTCGAACGCCGCCCGCGCGGCGGTGAGCGCCCGCTCCGCCCGGCTCACCGGGTCGCGGGTCAGCTCGACGGCACGAGCCAGGAACGCCGCCGCGGCGGGAAGGCCGCCTCGGGCCTGCGCACGGGTCGCCGACCGGGTCAGCTCGGCCGCGACCTCCTCGTCCGGCCCGGCGACGGCCCGGGCCCGGTGCCACGCCCTGCGGTCCGGATCGGACTCGGGGTTCGTGCACTCCGCGAGCGCCCGGTGGGCACGCTGCCGCTGCTGCTCCGTGGCACCGTCGTATACCGCCGAGCGCACGAGCGGGTGCCGGAACCCCACCCGCGCGCCGAATTCGACGAGGCCCGCCGACACCGCGGGGGCTGCCGCGTCGACCCCCACACCCAGCCGTTCGGCGGCACTCCACACCAGCACCGCGTCGCCGAGCGGGTCGGCCGCCGCGACCAGCAGAAGCCACCGGGACGCTTCCGGCAATCGCATGACCCGCTCCTGGAAACTCGCCTCGATCCGGCCCGGCGAATCCCGGGCGGCCGGCAGGCCGAACCCGCCGGCGAGTTCCGAGGGCGGCATGCTCCGCGGCAACTCCAGCAACGCCAGCGGATTTCCCCCGGCGTCCGCGACGATCTGTTCCACCACGCGCTCGTCGACCGGCCCCGGCAGCGCCGTCCGCAACAGGGCCCGGGCATCCCCGGCGGGCAGACCCAGGACCGGCAGCTCGGTGACGCCGATCAACACGGCAGCCGGCACCTGTTCTCGCGTCGCGAAGATCAAGCCCACGGATTCGGCGAACAGCCTGCGCGCCGCGATCGCCAACGCATGAGTTGAAGCGTGATCGAGCCACTGCAAGTCGTCGATCAGGCACACCAGCGGACGCTCGGCCCCGGCGTCGGCCAGCAGGCCCAGCACGGCCAGCCCGACGAGGAGCCGGTCCGGCGCCGAACCCGCGGTCAGGCCGAAGGCAGTGCTCAGCGCCTGACGCTGCGGTGCCGGCAGCGTGTCCAGCTTGTCCAGCAGGGGCACGCACAGCTGGTGCAGCCCGGCGAACGGCAGTTCCATCTCGGCCTCGACGCCGGCCGTGCGCAACACCCGGCACTCCGCGGCGTGAGCGGCGGCGTACCGCAGCAGCGCGGTCTTGCCCGCACCGGGTTCGCCGACCAGCAGCAGTGCACGGCCCTGCCCCGCCCGGACGGCTCCGACGAGCCTGTCGAGCGTTGCGCACTCTCGGTGCCGGCCCAGCAGCACCTGATCGCCTCCGTCCACCAGATCCGCGGCTGACCCACGTCGACGTGGCGCTGCCGCGGAGGACCAGTTTATGGCGCGATGGGTCGCGTGGGACGATCCCCGAGGTAATTGTGGTGCCCGGGCCGGCACGCTGACTGCCGGTGATGAATCAACGGCGTGGCTTGCAGGACAGGGTGTCCACTCCCGCATCCGCGTTGCCACAGTCTATTGTGGACTCCGCCGTTCCGCCCGACGTCAGCCGTGAGCGGCCCACTCGCGCCGAATGCTCCACATCACGCGTTTTCGCAGGTCAGGGCCATTGAAACGCGGTGGCAGCATTGCGTCTGCCGCAGCGCGGACGGATGCTGGCCGGCATGACCGAAATGGAAGAGAACGAGTGGAAAGCCTTCATCGCGGAAGGCACCCGCACGGGCAAGGTGGCCACCGTGCGCGCGGACGGTGCCCCGCACATCGCACCCGTGTGGTTCCTCCTTGACGGCGATGATCTCGTGTTCACCACGGAGAACGTGACGGTGAAAGCCCACGACCTCATCCGCGACGGACGGGCCGCGGTCTGCGTCGACGACGAGGTGGCTCCCTACTCCCACGCTGTCCTGTGGGGACACACGGACATCTCCGAGGACCCCGGAGAGTTGCGCACCTGGGCGACCAGCATCGCGGCGCGATACATGGGCGAGGACCGTGCGCGCGAGTTCGGCGAACGCAACAGTGTTCCCGGCATGCTGCTCGTGCGGATGCGCATCGAGCACGTGAGCGCCTATGCGGCCATCGCCTGACATGAGCCGTCGATCGAGCGGGAAACTTTTCAAGGTCGCGCCTTCTGTTCCCGACGCTCGTCAGTTCAGAACGTGGTCCTGTTCCCGGCGTTCGCTGACGGTGAGAACGGTGCCGAGGTAGTCGGCGATGGCGTCTCGGTTGCGGGTCAGGAATTCGATGCGTTCGGACAGCCGGGCTTGCTCGTGTTGAAGTGTGACGATCATCTCGGGCGTCACGAACGGCGCGTAGATGGTGCGCGGCTTGTCCAGGCACGGCAGGAGCTGCTGGATGATGCGGGTCGGGAGGCCGGCGTCGAGCAGTCCCTTGATCTGCTGCACGACGTCCACGTGCGGCTCGCCGTACTCACGGTAACCGTTGAGGGAGCGGTTGGGCGCGAGCAGTCCCTGCTCCTCGTAGTAGCGCAGTAGCCGACGGGATACGCCGGTGCGCTCCGCTAGTTCTCCGATTCTCATGTGCTCCAGACTACCTTGACCTTCACATTGATGTGAGTGTTGAGACTTGCGGTAGGGATCGCCACAACAACCACCGCTACCTTGGAGGTTTCGAATGAAACTCGGACTTCGCCTGCCCCAGCGACTGGGAGTGGATCTGCAACACGACGTGGTCGAAGCGGCCAGAACGGCGGAAGCGGCCGGATACGCGAGCTTGTGGACCTATGAACAGTTGCTGTTCCCGGAGACGCCCATCGAACCGTATGCGCCGCCGAACGTGCCGTGGCCGGAAAGCGGGCGGCAGACCGCCGACCCCCTGGCGGTTCTCACGGCCGCGGCGGTGGTGACCGAGCGGGTGCGCCTCGGTACGGCCGTTCTGATCGCGGCCCTCCACACCCCCGTCCCGCTGGCGAAGGCGTTGGCCACGGTCGACCAGATCAGCGGCGGCCGCGTCATCGCGGGCATGGGCGCCGGCTGGTCCAGCGACGTGCTCCGGGCCACGGGCGCCACCCGAGCGGATCGCGGCCGGTTCCTCGACGAGACGCTGGACGTCTTCGATGCCGTGTGGGGCCCGGACCCGGTGACCATCCGGAGTCCGCGCGTCGTCATCGACAAGGCCTCGGTCCTGCCCAAGCCTGCTTCGAAAATCCCCGTTATGCTCGCCGGCGGTGCCAGCAATCTGGGTCGCAGCTCCAGTTCCACGGCCCTGGAGCGCATCGCGAAACGTGCGGACGGCTGGCTGCCGCTGCTCACCACACCCGGGCCGGCCGGAGCCGCGGCATTGCGCGAGAACTGGGACCGCATCCGGGAAATGGCTGCCGGGTACGGCCGGGACACGAGCCGGATGGAGCTGGTCGTGGTGGGGAACGTCACCTTCACCGACCGTCCGGCCGGATCCGACCGATCGGCGTTCGTCGGCACGCTCGATCAGATCCTGGAAGACATCCACACGGCCGAAGAGGCCGGCGCGGACGAGCTCATCGTGGACCTGAACCTGCAGGACTGGTTCACCAGCACAGGGCAGATGCTCGAGAAGGCGGTGGAGATCCGAGAACGGGCCGCCGCCTGACCGATGGTGCCCGCGGGTCAGCCGGCCTCGGCGAAGTCGGTCGAGGCGGCGACGTCGGTGACGACGTCGAGCAGTGCGTGCAGTGCGGCGGAGTCGTTGCCCGCCAGCCAGACCATCTCGGTGGAGACGAACTCTCCGGCGATCGGCACGAACACCACACCGGAGCGACGCAGGCTGCTGGCCGACTGGGCGAGCCGCGTGATCCCGGTTCCGGCCGCGACGAACCCGAGCAGCGCCTGCACGCTGGCGTCCCGGTGGACCACGTCAGGGGTGAATCCGGCGGCCTGGAAGGAGCTGTCGAACGCCTGGTGCCACGGCTCCCACGAGCTGCGCGGGGTCAGGACCCAGCGCTCGCCGGCCAGCTCGGAGAGCGTCAGTTCGGGGCGGTCGGCGAGCGGGTGATCTTCGGGCAGGACGGCGCACACCGGTTCGACCACGAGTGTCCGGGATTCCAGACCGACCACGAGCGGTGGTCGCGTGAACGCGACGTCGTAGCGTCCTTTTTGCAACCCGTCGACCAGCGGGGCGATCGTCGTCTCCTCTGTCGTCAGCCGGAGCCCGGGCAGCCGTTGCCGGACCGCGCGCACCACCGGCGGCAGCAGGTAGTTCGTCGTGGTCGCGAGGAACGCGAGGCGCAGACTGCCGACTTCGCCGCGCGTGGCCCGGGCCACCAGATCGAACGCTTCGTCCGCCCGGGCGAGCACCGCACGGGCCTCGGGGAGGAACAGCGCGCCGATCGCGGTCAGACTGGTGCCACGGGTGTCGCGGTCGAAGAGCTTGGCGCCCAGCATGCGCTCCAGCAAGGTGATCTGCTGCGACAACGACTGCTGACTGATCAGGAGCTGCTCGGCCGCCCGCGTGTAGCTGGACTCCTCGGCGACGGCGACGAAGTACCTCAGCTGCCGTAGATCAGGGCTCACAGGAAAATCCTACAACCACGACAGGTAACCGGTGTTGGACGGCACCGAGCTCTCGAGACGACCATTGACCTCGGTAAACACGAACGTGAGAGGCATGGGAATGACGAACGAAACACCGGGCCGCGTCTGGCTGATCTCCGGCTGCTCCAGCGGCTTCGGCCGCGAGCTCGTGCGGGCCGCGCTGGCCGCCGGCGACCGCGTGATGGCGACAGCGCGCCGCCCCGAGACCCTCGCGGACCTCGCGGAGGTCGGAGGCGACCGGGTCAGCACCGCGGCGATGGATGTCACGGACCCGGCGTCCATCCGCGCCGCGGTCGACGCGACGCTGGCCGTGTTCGGCCGCATCGACGTGCTGGTGAACAACGCCGGGGTCAGCGTGATCGGTGCCGTCGAGGAAACCCCGGTCGAGTACTTGCGCAGCATGTTCGACGTCAACTACTTCGGTGCTGTGCAGCTGACCCAGGCCGTCCTCCCCGTGATGCGCGAGCAGGGGAACGGCACGATCGTGGTCATGAGCTCCATCGGCGGCCTGATTACCTTCCCGGGCCTGAGCGGCTACAACGCCACCAAGCACGCGCTCAAGTCTCTGGGCGAGGCGCTGTCGCTCGAACTGACCCCTCTCGGCATCCGGGTCATGGTGGTGGAACCGGGAATGTTCCGCACCCAGTTCAGCACCAGTCTGCAGTGGACCCCCGAGAACCCCGCCTACCACGCGACCTCGGGCGCACTGCGGCAGATGGTCAAGAACGTCGTGGGCCAGGAACCGAACGATCCGGTCAAGGGCGCCGCGGCGATCGTGAAGGTCCTCGAGTCCGAGAACCCGCCGCTGCATTTCCTCCTCGGTGAAGACGCGATCGACGGCCTGCGCCAGCACAACGAGGCACTGCTAGCCGACGTCACCACGTGGGAGTCGCTCAGCCGGACGACCACGATTTCCTGACCCGTGGACATTGTGGACGGATTGCACCTGATGCGGTGAACCCGGTGTGGCCGCCGGCGTGAATCGGCTCGAGGTCGCGGACGGATCGGCAGACTTGTCGAGTGCGACGTCGACGGTACGGGGATGGTCCCGCCGTTGGTGAACGGCGGGACCATCCCCGTGGTTGTGGCGATCAGGGCGGCGGGAAGATCACTGCCCGGCCTGGTGTGGGTGACCCGGGTGTTCGACGACTGCGATGGTGAAGGTCTCGAGTGAGACGTTGCCTTGCAGGCCGTAGGACGCCACGGCACCGGCGACGGTGTTGGCGGCGGGCAGGTTGGGGTAGCCCAAGGCCCTCATCTGGTTGCGCAGCGAACTCGATACCTCGATCTTGATCGCGTTGGTGCCCGCCTTCAGCGCGGAGCTGACGTCGATGCGCCCGGTGATGAAGTCGTAGCCGGTGATCTTCTTGCCGTTGACCCAGACTTGGGCCAGGGCGCCACCCGTGGAGCCGATGTTCAGGTAGGCACCGTTCGAGGCATTCCACGAACTGGGCAAGCGGAACGTGGTGCTGTAGGTGCCGACACCGGATACCGACGCCGGATTCTGCGCCGTGAACGTCATGTCCTTCCAGGGGATGAGCTGGGTCGTGCCCACGTTGATGTCGGACTTCTTCGTGGTGAAGTACACCTCTTTGGTGGTGTAGCCCTGGCGTGCCTCGGTCAAGGTCTTCTTCTCGCCCGGTGTCCAGCTGTTGAGGACCAGGTTCCACTGCGCGTTCGTCAGGTTGATGTTGGCCGGTACGGAGATCTTCTTGGTCACGGTGGAGCCGTCGGCCAGCTTGGCGGTGTAGGTGCCCGAGTCGGTGGCGAGGATGGCCACGCCGTCGGCGGTCACGACGCCCTGTGGGGCGTTGGTGTTGCGCAGGGGCGCGGCGGCCTTGGTTTTCAGGTCTATGGCGATCACCGTGGTCTCGCCGGGCGCGAGAGTCACGTCGAACGAGGTGCGTCCGCCGGAGGAGTTGTACAGGGCAAGCGCCTCAACGCGGCTCGACCAGGTGTTGATGTGGTAGGGCTTGCCGATCGCGTCGACACTGATGGTCGTCGTCACGGTCTCCGAATCGATCGGATTGTTGAAGTAGTCACCGCGCTTCTCCATGTAGTTGTAGGCCCACAGGTACAGCGTGTCCTTGGTCCTGCGCATGGCCGTGAGCACGGTCTGGTTCGGCTTGGCGTATTCGGCGCGTGGCCGCGCTCCGAGTCGCTTCAGGGCGTCGTAGACCCCGGTTTTGCCGTAGTAGTACTTCTCTTCGTAGTCCTCGGCGTTCGGGTCGGGGGTGGTCGCGCTCTGGGGGACGTTCGCGTTGACCTCCCTGACGTTCGCGAGCTTCTTCAGCCGGGCCATCACCTTCGCCAGGTCGGCGTCGGTACCGTCGTTGCCGAGGGTGTGGACCGCCGCCTTGGCGTTCAAGTAGTTCCTGGTCGCGCTCAACGTCTCGACCAGACCGTTGACGATGACAACAGGCAGACCTTGCCGGGCCAGATCGTAGATCGCCTGGGCGCTTTTCAGCCGGATCGAGTCCTGGTAGATGACGACGGCCTGGTAGCCGACGTTTTCGGGAATCAGACCGTCGGTCTTGCTGTACTTGACGCTCTTGTTCTCAAGGATCTCGGGTGCGAAGTATTCGTAGGTGTACCCGTTGTCCTGCAGTTCGAGGTCCTTGAAGTAGTTGGCCCTCCGGTGCCGCATGAAGTCGGGGTGGGGGTGGTCGCTGTTGAAGGCGTAGTCGGTGCGCACCACCGCCAGGTCCATTTGCGGCTTGCCCTGTTGCAGCACGGCCTGGGTGCGGGCGATCATCGGCATGTAGTCGGTGTACTGCGTGGACTCCGGCTGGCGCGGCCCCCACCGCTCCGAGTACCGGGCGTACATGCCTTCGTGGCCCGGCCAGTAGGTGCCGTCCCAGGGGTTCGAAGGGTCGTGGGAGTCGGCGCCGGAAATGCTCGCGTAGCCGTGGAATACGGTGTGGCTGACGCCGGAGGCGAACTGGGTGTTGATGATCTGCATGAACCGGTCCTGGCCCCAGGTGTAGTTTTCGCCACTGATCGCCCCGGTCTCACTGGAGTACCGCAACCCGTGAGTGTGGGCCGCGCCCGCCAGCGTCCGCTGCGAATCCACCTGGTTCCCGAAATCAAGATTTTCGGTCTCTACATAGTCCACCCCTTGGGCCGGCGTGGTGATCTCATAACCCACGTTGTAGGAGATCTCGGCCCGCAGCTTCATGTTCATGTCGTTGTTCAGGTAGGCCCGGAGCGGCTTGAGAACATTGTCGGTGTACATGTCGGTGATCGTCTCGAAGAAGTCGTTGCGAACCTTGTCCACCGCGACCTGGTCGGCTCCGACGACCAGGAATGAGGTCAAGCCCGCCCTGCCGTCCTTCCTGATGACGTACGGCAGGTATGGTTCGAGGCTGTACCCGCGGCGCTTCTGGAACTCGCTCATGAGGGAGGAGCCCCAGAATTCGCCGCCGTTGGAGTTGCTGGTCGAGATTTCCAGCGAGTCCATGTACATCTCGCCGCGGCCGTTGTCGACGATGGCATTCTTCAGCTCACGGTCGTTGAAGACGTGGTTGCGGTAGTAGTTGATGAAGTCCTGCATGCCGGCTGGGTCGATGTAGTTGATGGTCACGTTCGTCGTGGACGAAGGTGTCGGCGCCTGGCCGGTCGCTTGCATCCAGAACGCGTAGATGTCCCACGTTCCCGTGCCTGCCGCCGGCGTCCAGTTCAGGGAATAGCTCGCCTTGCCGGTGAGGTCCTTCATCGTGCTCGGCGTGACCGGGGTGCCGTTGAGGGTGACTTTGCCGGTCAGCACGACCGACGTGTCGGTGTAGCTCATGGTGCCGGAGATGCTGCCGTCGGCGGTGACCGAGCCGGTGTTGCCAGCTGCTCGCTGGACCGCGACCACGGAGATCAGGTCCTGCCGCACGGTTCCGGCCACCGTCATCACCGAGCGCTTCAGCGTGCCGCTGAACGCGGTGCCGCCGGTGGTGGTCTGGATGGCGTAGCCCAGTGCCTTGCCGGCGCCGTCGTCGTCGAACTTCAGGTTCGCGATCGGCAGGTTCGCGTTCGCCCAGTGGGTGCCGCTGGTCATGGAGAAGCCCATGCCGTACCTGTTGGCCTCTTGGATGATGAGCTTCGTGTCGTTCTTCCACTCATCAGAGCCCCAGCTGTAGATCTGCTGCGGGGTCATTCCCGTGGTGTTGCTGACGAAGACCGTGTCGCTCAGGTCACTGTCCACATTGGGCTCGGGCATGCAGACGATCTCGACCGAGCCGATGCCCATGTCGTGGAGGGTCTTCATGTCGGCCTTGATGGTCGCGTCGGTGTGCAGCCCTTCGGCCAGCCACCACCGCGTGCCCGGCCGGTACTTGCCCTCCGGGTCGTCCAGCAGCGCGTGCTGGGCCTTGATGAACTTGTCGGCGACACTCGACGACGACGAAGCCGCGGCGGAGCCGGCACCGACCACACCGGAGAGCGCCAGCGCCATGCCGACACCACCGCTGATCTTGAGGAAATCTCTCCGGTCGAAGCCGGGCTTGCTGTCTTCCATCAGTCCTCCTGGGGCAGGCGGGGAACGGATCTTGCTTCAGTGAATGGATCTCGGAATGTTGCGATGCGGTACGGCTGGAAGCAGTTGCCGGCGATGGGGGTGGACCTGGTCGCGTTGACCAGGGCATGGGCACGCCACCATCGACGGCCTGGTCACCCGCGCGCGTAGCCGCGCCGGCGGGCGGAGGGCTCTTCCCTATGGTGATGGCCTCGAGAGCCGGCGTGAGCGGATCCGGCGCCGACAGTGCGTCGCCAGCCGCGCTGCGCAGTGCCCGCGAATCTGGTCGCGGACATCGATCGTCCATCGATGACATGCGGGTGAGGGTCGCCCGGCGGGCTCGATGCCGTCACGCAACGGCGCCTGCGACCAGGCGTCCGCGACAGCAAGCCGGCGCTCCTTCCGGCCGGTGCGGTACACCCGCGATGGTGCTGTGCGCACTCGCTGGCCTCTCCGTTGAGGGTTCGAATCATTTAAACGTTTCAATTCGAGCCACTCCAGTTTCCAGCTTCCCCGTGATCGTTGTCAAGCGTCAAACATCGCCTTCGCATGGCGGAATCGGTTCAGGATGCGGCGGGGAAGCGCGGGATTCTTCGCCGTGAGCCTGCGACACCCGCAGGAATCCGGGAAGTGGAGTTCGCGTCACGCGGAACGGAATCACCGGCCACCGTGAACTCGGAATTGTCCGCCGTTGACAACCCCGGGAAACCCTGGTTAAGTCGCCCTGTTGAAAGGTTTCATTCGAGCGCGGAGCTGATGGACAGCCGCCGGTGCCCCTTCGTCTTGTCGACGCCGGAGGCACATCCCTGCCAGCGGTCGATCTTCCGGATTTGGTTCTGGCGGCCGGCGTGCGACGGGATCGAGCTTGACGAGCCCGGGGCGGGGGAGTGGCGGGCGCGGCTGGGGCCATCGCCGGATCATCGCCATCTGACGGCTGAAGCCCCGACCCTCCGAGGAGGGACGGGGCTTCTGACCTGCGATTTTAGCTGGTGCGCGATACTGCGATCGAACCAGTGACCTCGTCCGTCGACTCCGCGCCAAACGGCAAGTACCCAGCCAGGTCGATCCAGCGCGCGTCGCGACCGACAATTCCGCGTTTCCGACTACGGCGAGACAGGACGAACGAGCCGGCAGGGATCGATGGTCATGTCCCCGGTGCGATGAAGAACTCGAGAGCGATGTTGTCGGGGTCGCGGAAGGAGACGCCCGAGCCGTAATGCGCCTTCTTGATGCCACCGTGGGTGATGGCGAGCTCGTCGAGGCGATCGCGCCACTGCTCGAGCTCCGCGAGGCCAGAGAGTGCGAAGCCCACGTGGTCGAGGCCGGTGCGCGTCTCGACGAAGCGGTCCTTCGACTCACGGCCAGGGTGGGTGTGCAGACCGAAGAGCATTCCGCCGTCGAGGGCGAAGACCGTGTGGTGGAACTCGCCGCCTTCTTCGTCCTCGTCGAGTACGGGTTCGGCATCGAACAGGCGGCTGTACCACTCGGTGCTGCGCTCGAGGTCCGAAACCGTGATCGCGACGTGCTGCAGGCCGGGGAAAGCCATGTGAGCGACTCCGTTCCTTGATCGGTATCGAAAAGGGGCTCCGGGCCGGCGATCGTGCCCGCCATCGAACTGAGGTGAGATAGCGGGGCGAACCTGTCTACGCCCGCGACCTGCCCCGTCCGGTCAGGCGAGCAGCTTCCGTAGCCCGGCGATGCCGCTGCCGTACACGTCCTGGGCGAAGGTGCGGTCGAGCTCTTCCTCTTGACCAGCGTCGGCGTCGTACTCGGCCCACCACTCGACGAAGGACTCGCCGGTGTCGGTGACCGGGCTGACCCGGACCGTCGAAACGTAGCGGCGCACGCCGAACGGATTCGCCCCGGTGAACGCGTAGGTGAGCGTGCGACCAGGGTCGTCGAGGACGAGCAGCCGTTCGTCGAAGGGGTCACCACCCGCATCGAGGGTCAGCCTCCGGACGGCTCCGACCTGCCCGTCGACGCCGTCGGCGATCTCACTGTGGCCGACTGCCGGCAGGAAGGCGGACACGTCGCCGAATGCGCGGACCTGGGCCCAGACCTTTTCGACAGGCGCTGCGACGACTCCGCTGGCGTACGGGCGCGGCATGGAAACCCCCAAATTGTCGGTCGAACGCTCTCGTTCCGGCGCGTCGTGGCAGCCGGCAGCGGCGACATCGGCACGAACTCGGAACTAGTAACCTGGCTCACGCTAACCGCGACGGATTCTCAACAGAAGATCTTTGTGACGACCGGCTGCACCTGCCCACTGAGCGGGAGGAGTGCCCCGTCGAACGGTTCACGCGATTGTCGTCCGTGCCGATCGAGCACTCCCGGCGTCATCAGGTTCAGGGCACCATCCACGAGAGCACAGCGGTGGACTGCAGGTAGACGAGCACGCACATCACCGCGAGGAAGAGCACGCTCCAGAGGAACACCCTGCGGAAGAGATCGCCCTCCCGCCCGGACATACCCACCGCCGCCGCGGCGATGGCGAGGTTCTGCGGGCTGATCATCTTGCCGAGCACCCCGCCGGACGAGTTCGCGGCGGCGAGCAGGGTGGCGCTCAGCTCGGCCTTCTGTGCGGCAACCACCTGCAGCGCGCCGAACAACGAGTTCGACGACGTGTCCGAGCCGGTCACGGCGACGCCCAGCCAGCCCAGGATCGGCGAAATGAGCGCGAAGATCCCGCCGGCACCGGCCATCCAGGTGCCGAGTGTCGTGGTCTGCCCGCTCGCGTTCATGACGTAGGCGAGCGCGAGCACGGCCATCACGGTCACGATTGCGGGAGCGAGCTGGCGATACGTGGCGAAGTAGATGTGCAGCGCGGTCGCGGGCCGGATCCGGATCACGGGAATGGTGAGCAGCCCGGCGATGATGAGCAGCGTGCCGGCCGCGGCGAGCCAGTCGAACTTGAACATCGGCAGCGTTGACACCTTCCCGCTCGCGGATGTGATGTGCAGGCCTGGCCAGGCGAAGGTGCGCGTGACGCTGGTGAGCGCGTGCTGGATCGCCGGGATCTGCGCGAGCCCGAACACCACGATGATGATCAGGTAGGGCGAGTAGGCGCGGAACACCTCGGCGCCGCTGTCGCGGCGGCCGGCTTCGGTGTCACCGTCGCCGCTTCCGCTCGGTGGACCGTCGCGGCCCGCCCGGGGCGCCTGCCGGTCGATCGTGGCGGTCGAGGTCGCCGCCGCCTCCGCGCGCCCGTCCGCGCCCGCGCCGGTGCGGGTGACCTCAGGTCCGCCGGTCTCGGTGAACCCCTCGACCGGCCGCCAGAACCGCAGGAACAGCACGACTGCGCCGGCGCTCAGCAGCGACGCGACGATGTCGGTGAGCGGTGCGCTCACGTAGTTCGAGATCGCGAACTGCGCGACGGCGAAGACCACGCCGCAGACGAGCGCCACGGGCCAGGTCTGGCGGACCCCGCGGGTGCCGTCGATGATGAACACGAGCGCGAGCGGGACGACGAACCCCAGCAGCGGGGTCTGGCGTCCGACCATCGCGGACAGGTCGTGCAGCGGCAGGCCGGTGACGGTGGCCAGCGTGGTGATCGGCACCGCGAGCGCGCCGAAGGCGACGGGTGCGGTGTTGGCGACGAGTGCGACGACCGCGGCCTTCAACGGCCGGAAGCCCAGCGCGATCAGCATGACGCTGGTGATGGCGACCGGGGTGCCGAACCCGGCCAACGCTTCGAGCAGCGCACCGAACGAGAACGCGACGATCACGCCCTGGATCCGCTGGTCGTCGCTGACCCGCGAGAACGAGCGGCGCAGCACGTCGAAGTGTCCGGTGTGGACCGTCATGTTGTAGATCCAGATCGCGTTGATGACGATCCACAGGATGGGGAAGAACCCGAACGCGGCACCTTCGGCCGCCGCCAGGAACGCCGGGCCTGCCGGCATCGGGTAGACGAAGATCGCCACCCCGAGCGCGACCGCGAGTGAGATCAGTGCCGCGAGCCACGCCGTCATCCGGAGGATGCCGAGCAGGACGAACAGCACGATGAGCGGGACAGCCGCCACGAGCGACGACCAAGCGAGCGAACCCGCGACGGGGTCGAGAATCTGCTGGTACATGTGTCACCTCATCGTTGAGGACGACAACCTGGGATTTGCCGGCTTACGCCCCGGAGCGGGACCTCCCGACCGCGTCCGCTGCCAGGCCACGGATCGAGGCATCGAGGACCTCGACGGTGTGCGCGACCTTCAGCTGCGCGCCGAGGCGCTCGGCGGACGCGGCCAGCTGCATCAGGCAGCCCGGGTTGGCCGTCACCAGCAGGGGTGCGCCGGTGGCGAGAACGTTGCGCGCCTTGCGGTCCCCGAGTTCCCCCGCGGCCTCGGGCTGCAGGATGTTGTAGATCCCCGCGGAACCACAGCACAGTTCGGCTTCGGCGATCTCCCGCAGCAGAAGCTCCGGGATGTCCCGCAAGAGCGCGCGGGGCTGCGTGCGGATCGCCTGCGCGTGCCCGAGGTGGCAGGCGTCGTGGTACGCGATCATGACCGGCAGAGGGTGGCGGGTGGCCACCGTTCCCCGCTCCACGAGGAATTCCGTGATGTCGCGGACGCCCTCGGCGAATCCTCGCGCGCGCTCGGCGTAGACGGGGTCGTCGGCGAGGAGGTCCGCGTACTCCTTCATCGCCGAACCACAGCCGGCGGCGTTGACCACGACCTGCTCGACCCCCCCCGCCGCGAAGGTGTCGATCAGCTTGCGGGCGAAGGACTGCGCCTCCTCCTCCCGGCCATTGTGGACACTCAGCGCACCGCAGCACCCCTGCCCGGCGGGCGCGATCACGTCGAAGCCCTCTGCGGTCAGCACGCGGGCGGTCGCCGCGTTGACGCCGGGGAAGAACTCCCGCTGCACGCAGCCCAGGAGCATGCCGACGGTGCCTCGCTTCGCACCCTGGGCAGAAGACTGTTCCGGCACCTGCTCGAACGGCTCGAGCTCGGGTGCCAGCGACTCCAGCGCAGCCAGCGCCGGGAAAGTCCTGCGCAGCAAGCGGCCACGCCGCAACCAGCGGCTGAGGCCGGTGGCCTGATAGGCCCGCAGCGGACCGCGCAAGGCGTGCAACCGCTTGGCGTACGGGAAGACGCTGAAGATCGCGCGGCGCATCAGCCGGTCGCGCGCGGGGCGGTGGTGACGCCGCTCCACCTGCGCACGGGTGGCTTCGATGAGCTTGTCGTACTGCACCCCGGACGGACACGCGGTCACACAGGCCATACAGCCGAGGCAGGCGTCGAAATGCTGCACCATCTCCGGTGTCATCGGCTCGCCGCCGAGGCCCATTTCCATCAGGTAGATCCGCCCGCGTGGAGAGTCCATCTCCTCGCCCCACAACGTGTACGTGGGGCAGGTCGGCAGGCAGAACCCGCAGTGCACGCAGTCACCGACGAGCGCCGCCGACGGCGGGTGGTGGTCATCGAAGGCAGGTTCGGACATCTAGATCCCTCCGGCGAAGCGACCGGGAGCGAGCCGGTGTTCGGGGTCGAACTGGTCCTTCACCCGGCGCATCAGGCTCACTCCTCGCACCGGTCCCCACGGGTCGAGAGCCGCCTTGACCGCAGGCGGAGCGTCCAGCACGACGACGTCCCCACCCCAGGTGGCCGACCGGTCTCGCAAGACCTGGACCAGCTCGGCGATCACGGCGGGCTCGACGGCGCCCGGCACCGCGGCGTACAGGAGACCGACGCCGGCCGAACCACGGGCCGAGACCGGTACACCGTGACGCCGCGCCTGCTCGTCGAGCGCGTTCAGCAAAGCCGGCAGGCCGGTGATCCGGTGCGTGAGGCGCAGGGCCACGTCGCCTCGCTGCCACGGGGCTCGGCCCCACCACTGCGGCGCGGCTTCGCGCGGTTCGGCGCCGGCCCCGAGCAGTTCGAGGAACTTCTCGACCCGGCCGGCGACTCCCTGCGGAATGCCCTCGACGAGCACCGCGAGCGTCCCCGTCGCGCCGGCAGGCCGGTCGAGTTCGACCGCGTTCGGCACGAGCTGGGCGTGCAGCACCCGCCGCAGACGCTCGTACGCGACGCCTGTCGAGTCCACCGGCACCACGACCCAGCGGGCCAGCGCCGGTCGCGGGTGCAGCCGGAACACCGCCTCGGTGACCAGGCCGAGCGTTCCCCAGGAACCGGCGAACAGCTTGCCCAGGTCGTAACCCGCGACGTTCTTCACGACCTTTCCGCCGGCCTTCGCCACCACACCGTCGGCTCGGACGACCGTGATGCCGATGAGCAGGTCGCGCACCGCACCGTGGGAGAAGCGCAGCGGGCCGGAAGCGGCGGTCGCGATGAGCCCGCCGACCGTTCCGGCGTCGGCCGCGCCAGGCGGCACCACGGGATCCGCGGCCAGCCGCTGACCCGCGGGGGAGAGGCGGTCCTGCAGCGTCGCGAGGCGGAGGCCCGCGTCCACGTGAACGACAAGGTCGCCGGAGCGGTGCTCGACGACGCGGTCCATGCGGCCGGTGTCCACGATCAGGTCGGCCTTCGCGGGCCGCTGCCCCCAGCCGAGTTTCGTCCCCGAGCCCCGGACGACGACGGCGAGCCCGTAGTCAGCGGCGATCCGCAGGACGTCCGCCGCTTCCGCGGTGCTGCCCGGTGCCGCGACCAACGCCGGCGCGATGCCGTCGACCTCGTCACCCGCCGCCGCGGGCCGGGCGTGCTTCGCGGTCGCCGCGCACAGCGCGTCCAGCGCCGCCGGATCGGGCCCGCTCATCAGAAGACCTCGGCGATTCCGGCTTCCTGCAAGGGATGCGCGCCCTTGTGCCGGCCTGGCACCTCACCGCACAAGCGCGGCGTCGGGAACACCTTGCCGGGATTGGCCAGTCCGGCCGGATCGAAGGCGCAGCGCACCAGCTGCATCGTGTCGAGGTCCGCCTCGGTGAACATCCGCGGCATGAACTTCGCCTTGTCCGACCCGACGCCGTGCTCGCCGGTGATCGATCCGCCGTACTCGATGCAGAGGTCGAGGATCGCCCCCGAAACCTCCTCGGCGCGCTCGGCTTCGCCGGGCACCGCGTCGTCGAACAGCACCAGCGGGTGCAGGTTGCCGTCCCCGGCGTGGAAGACGTTGGCGACCCGGACGCCGCTGCTGCGCGAGAGCTCCGTCATCCGGTGCAGCACCTCGGGCAACGCGGTGCGCGGGATGACACCGTCCTGGACGATGTAGTCGGGACTGATCCTCCCGACGGCGGCGAACGCCGACTTGCGCCCCTTCCAGAACAACGCGCGCTCCACGTCGTCCTTCGCGATGCGGATCTCGAAGGCCCGGTGCGTGCGGCAGTGCCGCTCGACCTCCTCGAACTGCCGCTCGACCTCGTCGGCCGGTCCGTCCAGCTCGACGATCAGCACCGCACCCGCACCACCGGGGTAGTCACAGTGCACGGCGGCTTCGGCCGCCTCGATCGCCAGCGCGTCCATCATCTCGATCGCCGCGGGCACGACTCCGGCGCCGATGATCTCCGAAACGGCCGCGCCGGCGTCGTCGGTGCTCGGGAAGGCCGCGAGCAACGTGCGGACCGCTTCCGGCAGCCGGGTGAGCCGCACCGTCACCTCGGTGGCGATGCCGAGCGTGCCTTCCGAACCCACGATGGCCCCGAGCAGGTCGTACCCGGTCGGATCCGGCGCCTTGCCGCCGAGCCGCACGGCTTCGCCGTCCGCGGTCACGAAGGTGATGCCAGTGACGTGGTTGGTGGTGAAACCGTACTTCAGGCAGTGCGCGCCACCCGAGTTCTCCGCGACGTTGCCGCCGATCGAGCACACCTGCTGGCTCGAGGGATCCGGCGCGTAGTAGTAGCCCTCGGGCTTGGCGGCCCGGGAAACGTCCAGGTTGATCACCCCTGGCTCGACCACCGCACGCTGGTTCTCCCGGTCGATCTCGATGATGTGCCGCATCCGCGAGGTGACGATGAGGACCCCGTCGGCGCGCGGCAGCGCACCACCGGAGAGGCCCGTGCCGGATCCGCGCGCGACGAACGGCACCTCGGCCTCGGCGCAGGCACGCACGGTCTCCACGACGGCGGCACTGTCCCGAGCGAGCACGGCGAGCGCGGGAGTGACCTTGTAGTGCGCGAGGCCGTCGCACTCGTAGGTACGCAGCCGCTGGTGATCGTCGATGACCGAATCAGGACCCAGCGCCGCCCGCAGGCGCTCGGTCAGCGCCGCGATCCGCGGTCGCACATCTCGTGGCTCGTAGGTCGTCATGCGCGCCCTCCCAGCCCGCTTGACTGTGGATCCGGACGGCTTTGAGCTACAGAAAGTAAACTCTGCCTTTCGGCACCGTAAGACGGTCCGGAAGGCCAGTCAACTCGGGTCCTCGGGCGACGGACAGCGCCTCCTGGGTCGCGGAGGAAACCGCAGGTGGGGCCGCGTGCGGCTACCCGGCCAAGCGCCGGATGCTGGGCCGTGCGGTGATCACGACCGAGCCGCCGCAACTCCAGCACTCGACCGCCTTCCCCGGCGGAGTCCGCCCGGCGACCTCGCAGCTGGCGCATTCCCACGCAGTGAGGACGACGAACTCCATCGAGCCGTCGTCGTCGGACTTCGCTTCCACGACGCTCCACCGATTTCTTGATCAGCATTGCTTCGACGCCCGTAAGGGGCAGCCGGTGCAGGACGAGGCAAGATAACGAAACGATATACCTTAAGTCAAGCCGGTGCGTGGTTTTTCGTTGCCCTTGACATCCCTGCGCGACCTGCGAATACGCTGCGTACAGCGCGATCCCGTTCAAGATGCGGCGTCGGGCCAGTGCCGTCCTGGTCTCGGGAGTGACCGAACGTCCTCGTGAGTCCGCCCGGGCCGTCACGGAAAGTAGCCCGCAAGCAGTCGATGTGGCGACCGCAACCGCAGTGGCGATCAGCGCCGGCCGGAGTCGTCGATGCCTGCCTCGGGGCGTGGGTACGGATCGCCGAACAGCGAAGGTCTTTTTTCAGAATTTCACATCGTCGACGAACTCAATTTTTTCGTAAATTCAGGCGTCGGTTTTTCTGTCGAACGTCGCCGATATGACCAGGAGGTTCACAGGTACTGACCCGAGAACGGCGGGCGAGCCAGATCAAAGGCCCGCAAACAGAGGAGAATTCGCATGCCAGAAGTAGTGTTCAGTGTCGACCAGACGAAATCCATGCGCGACCAGGCGGTGCCGGGCCACAACCGGTGGCACCCGGATGTACCGGTCGCCGCGATGGTCCGTCCCGGGCAGGAGTTCCGCGTGGAGTGCCGGGAATGGACCGACGCCCAGCTCGGCAACAACGACTCGGCCAACGACGTGCGGGACGTCGACCTGTCGCGCTGCCACATGCTCAGCGGTCCCATCGGCGTCGAGGGCGCCCAGCCCGGTGACCTGCTCGTCGTCGACATCCTCGACCTCGGCCCGGTTCCGCAGGAGACGGGCGACGCGCCGGGGCAGGGCTGGGGCTACACCGGGGTGTTCGCCAAGGCCAACGGCGGCGGGTTCCTGACCGACTACTTCCCCGACGCCTACAAGGCGATCTGGGACTTCCACGGTCAGCAGGCCACCTCGCGCCACCTGCCGGGCATCCGGTACACCGGAATCACCCACCCCGGCCTGTTCGGCACCGCGCCGTCGGCCGAGCTGCTCCAGCGGTGGAACCGCAGGGAGCGGGCGCTGGTCGCCCGCGAGCCCGACCGCGTACCGCCGCTGGGCCTGCCGCCGTTGCTCGACGGGACGCTCGCCGGAACGGCCGACAGGTCGACCGCGGAGCACATCGCCAGCGAGGGCGCCCGCACGGTGCCGGCCCGGGAGAACGGTGGGAACCACGACATCAAGAACTTCACCCGGGGATCGCGGGTCTTCTACCCGGTCTACGTCGACGACGCCAAGTTCTCCGGCGGAGATCTGCACTTCAGCCAGGGCGACGGCGAGATCACCTTCTGTGGCGCCATCGAGATGGGCGGGTACATCGACTTCCACGTCGACCTCATCAAAGGCGGCATGGAGAAGTACGGCATCACCACGAATCCGGTGTTCATGCCGGGAAACGTCGAACCCCGGTATTCCGAGTTCCTGTCGTTCGTGGGCATTTCGGTGGACCGGGAGACCGACGAGAACCTCTACCTCGACGCCACCATGGCCTACCGCAATGCGGCCCTGAACGCGGTGGAGTACTTCAAGAAGTGGGGATTCACTGGTGAACAGGCCTACCTGCTGCTCGGCTCGGCGCCCATCGAGGGCCGGATCAGCGGCATCGTGGACATCCCCAACGCGTGTTGCACGCTCTACGTGCCCACGGAGATCTTCGATTTCGACGTGCGCCCGACGAGCGAAGGCCCGGTGAGGGCCGATCGCGGACAGTGCGCGGTCGCGTCCTGACCTGCGGAGGGGTTTCAGCGAGGCCGGACTTCGTTCGGTGTCGACCGACAGTGGCGCAACGCTCGGCTGGGACTCCCAGCCGAGCGTTTCCCTGTGGCCGTGCTGCCGAGCCAGGTCTGTTGCGGTGGTCCGCCGTCCGAACCGGTTCCGCGCGACCGATCACGGGCGACCTGCGGCGTTCGTTGAGCACGGCTCGCTCAGGCCGGCCGTCGTGGCGACGAATGCGGCCGGTGGCCCGGACATCTACGGGTGCGGCACGACATCTGCCCGCCGCGTCTGGGCCGGGTACAGCTGGAGCAGGTCTGAAAATGCTGCGGTCCCGGTGATTCACTGCGTTGAGGACGATTGCGGGTTGGCAGACGGCGGCAAGTCGGTGGCCGAAACGGACAAAAAGGGATAACGAGACAGCGTTCTGTCGACCTTTCTTGAGCGCGCACTGATGCGGTCCGACGTACTCTCAGTCCCGGATGGGCCAACGGAACGCGCCGCCGGTTCGCACCGGACGTGCCGTCGTCACCGCGCTCTCAGCGCCCTCGCACGGCCAGGCGACGAGGGGTGACGGTTATTTGCCCGACCAAGCGCGAAGGAGGCTGTGCGTGAGCCCCGATTCACCGTGCGTCGTCGGCAAGCAAGCCGTCCTGCCGCCCGTGCCGCGCCGGCTCCCGGCGCGAACGCGGCTGGCGGTCGCGGCCGGGCGGCTCGGCGCGGCGATCTCGCGGGGAATGGGTCTCGGCAACGGCGGCGTCATCGGCGGGCGGATCGCACTCACACTGGATCCTCGCGTGCTGAGCCGGATCGGCGGCGGTCGGACAGTGGTGCTGGTGACCGGCACCAACGGCAAGACCACCACCGCGCTCATGCTCAGCCGGATCCTGGAGACGCTGGGCCAGGTCGCCACGAACAGCGACGGCGCGAACATGACCGACGGGGTAGTCGCCGCCCTGGTGGACAAACATCGCGCCCCCCTGGCGGTCCTCGAAGTCGACGAGACCTACGTGCCCGCCGTCGCCGCGCAGGTGCACCCGGCCTGCCTCGTGCTGCTCAACCTCAGCCGAGACCAGCTGGACCGGGTCGGCGAGGTTCGGACGACCGAACGGGCGTTGCGGGCGGTCGCCGCGGCATTGCCGGACACGACCGTGGTCGCCAACTGCGACGACCCACTGGTCACCTCGGCCGCCCTTGGCTCCGCTCACCCCGTGTGGGTCGGCGCGGGACAGCGGTGGCACGCCGACGCCGTGGCCTGCGCCCGATGCGGCCGAGCCGTGGTCAGGCACAACACCTGCTGGCACTGTGCGTGTGGTCTTACCCGGCCGGATCCGCTGTGGACTCTGACCGGTGATGCCGTGGAAACCATCGGGGGCTCGAAGATCACGCTCGGCCTCCGCCTGCCGGGCCGCGCCAACGCCGCGAACGCCGCGATCGCGGTGGCCACCGCCGCTCGGCTCGGTGTCTCGCCGGAGGTCGCCGTCGCGCGACTGCGTCCGATCGCCGACGTCGCCGGCCGCTACCGCCAGGCTTGGGTGTCCGGGCGCAGTGTGCGGGTGATGCTGGCGAAGAACCCGGCCTGCTGGGAGGAAACACTGCCGCTGCTCGACTCCCGGTCGCCGGTCGTGATCGCGGTGAACAGCGGTGAGGCCGACGGGCGGGACATGTCGTGGTTGTGGGACGTGCGGTTCGAGCAGCTGCGTGGACGGCAGGTCGTGGCCGCCGGTGAACGGGCGACCGATCTGGCCGTGCGCCTCACTTACGCCGAGGTGCGGCACACGCTCTGCCCCCGTCCGCTCGCGGCGGTCGCCTCACTGCTGCCGCCCGGCCCGGTCGAGCTCGTCGCGAACTACACGGCTTTCCGTGATCTCCGGCAGCAGCTCGGCGATGACTGAGTCAGCCGTCCGTATCGGGGTGCTGCTGCCCGACATCCTCGGCACCTACAGCGACGGCGGCAACGCCCAAGTGCTGCGGCGGCGATTGCAGTGGCGGGGCATCGCCGCGAGCGTGACGGAGACCCGCCACGGCGAGGCGGTGCCGTGCTCGCTCGACCTGTACTTGCTGGGCGGCGGCGAAGACGATGCTCAAGCTCTTGCGACGGCGCACCTGCACGAGCATCCCGGACTGCAGCGGGCGGTCACGCGAGGTGCCGTGGTGTTCGGCGTCTGCGCCGGACTTCAGGTCCTCGGCATGAACTTCACGACGCCCGACAACGTCTCCCATCGTGGGCTTGGTCTGCTCGACGTAGTGACGTCTCCCGGGCGGGGGCGCGCGGTGGGGGAAATCGTCGTCGACGTCAGACCCGAGCTGACGGCACAGCCCCTCACCGGCTTCGAGAACCACCTCGGCCGCACGCTCGTCGGCCCCGGCAGC
This sequence comes from Amycolatopsis sp. NPDC050768, assembly GCF_040654155.1. Taxonomy (NCBI): domain Bacteria; kingdom Bacillati; phylum Actinomycetota; class Actinomycetes; order Pseudonocardiales; family Pseudonocardiaceae; genus Amycolatopsis; species Amycolatopsis sp. NPDC050768. Next base: position 235,573 of record NZ_JBFAHL010000005.1, on the reverse strand, counting down.
TGTCCGCTCGGCTCGGTACGCGCCGGCGTCGGCAACGGGGATGGCACAGAGGGCGCGGGAACCGGCCGGGTACTGGCGACCTACCTCCACGGCCCGGTGCTGGCGCGCAACCCCGCGCTGGCCGACCGGCTACTGGAATGGGTGCTCGGCACCCCGCCATCGCCGCTGGCCCTGCCGGAGGTCGAGGCCTTGCGGGAAGAACGATTGCGCGCAGCGATGCACGGCCCACGGTGGTGATACCCCAGGACACCCGGCGCTCGCGTCGGACCACCGCAGCACGAAGCACGGCCGGTAGCCGGAACCGTCGGCGTTGCACCGGGGTGAAATCTCCAGGGCGCAGGCACGGAGTCGCCTGACTTCACCGCGACTCAGACATCGATCCGGGCCGCGCACCACCAGCCGCGTTCGGTGCGCTCGCACCGGACCTCCCGCCGGGACACGGCCTTCGGAATCGCCCCGGTCGGGATGACGGCGCCGAGGTCGGTCATCTGGCAGCGCAGCCGCACCGTCGAGCCGTCCACGACGATCCCTTCCGCGGTGACCGGGATCAGGCTCCGAGTCCGCATCATGAGGATGACCTTGTCGAGCAACGCGACCAGCACCGAACCGTCCGTCGGGCCGCAGACCTCGAACGACCAGGCCGCGGACCCGCGGTGCAGACGTGTCCGGGCGAAACTCTCCACCAGCGCTCGGACGGCTTCCGTCAGACACGCTTCCCGCGTCGGTCCCCACGCTTCGATACGCAGGTCAGCGGCGTGCACGACGCGTGACGTGCCGCGGGCGTCCTGCTTCGGCAACGGTTTCCGCTCGAACCTCCCCACCAGTGCAGCATCCGGGCGAGTGCCCGTGTCCGGCTTCACCCGGACCAGGCGAACCGTGGCCCCGGCCAACCCTGGCCCCGGCTGGTCGCCGCAGTACGACGATGGGTGGGGCTGACTCTGGCACAGACCGAAGAGGGGCACCCCTTTGCGACGGGAAGGCCGCTCCTTTGACTTTTCCGGCGGCTAATCCGACAAGGTCAATTCCCATACCGGCGCCAATCAGGGTATTCCAGCCGAACAACAGCACCGGCCTCTCCTCGGTAGGAAAGTTGCGGTCGGCCGGTCGTGTTCGTGACCGTGTGCCGGGAAACGGTGCAGCCGGATAATGCGGCGCTCGTGTGCAAATTTGCGCAGGCGACCGCCCTCTTGACGGAATGTGAATTAGGACACACCCTGTAGGGAGGTGTGAGGGAGCCGTCGAGCGCAGACCGCCTCGGAGACCCTCACGCAGGGGAGGTCCATGTGGGGACCACACCGGGCGAACAGCCACCGTCGAGCGAACCCTCTTGGCAGCAGGGCAATCCTGCCCATCGGATCAGCTATCCCACCCCGAGTACCGGGCGCACCGTGCTCGTCGCCGCGACGGCGGCGCTCGGCGGTTTCCTCTTCGGCTACGACACCGCGGTGATCAACGGCGCCGTCAAGGCTGTCGGGGAAACCTTCAACGCGTCGCCCTTCGTCCTCGGGTTCGCCGTCGCCGCGGCGCTGATCGGCTGCGCGATCGGCGCCTGGTTCGCGGGCGGGATCGCGGACCGCTACGGCCGGATCCGCGTCATGTGGCTCGCCGCGATCGCGTTCGCCATCAGCGCGCTGGGCAGCGGCTTCTCGTTCTCGATCTGGGAGCTCGCGTTCTGGCGGCTCGTCGGAGGTCTCGGGGTCGGCGCGGCATCCGTGATCGCGCCCGCCTACATCGCGGAGATCTCGCCGGCGCACCTGCGCGGCAGGCTGGGCTCGCTGCAGCAGCTGGCCATCGTGTCCGGCATCTTCGTGGCGTTACTCGTGGACTTCGCACTGGTCGCCGGATCGGGCGGGGCGTCGGATCCTCTGTGGTTCGGCCTCGCGACTTGGCGGTGGATGTTCCTGTCGCTGCTGATTCCCGCCCTCGCCTACGGCCTCCTGGCCTTGACGATCCCGGAGTCGCCGCGGCACCTGGTCCAGAAGGAGCAGCTGGCCAGAGCGGCAGAGGTGCTGCGGCGGTTCGTCGGCGGAGACGTCGACGCGAAGATCACGGAGATCATCCGGACGGTCAAAGGAAAGAACGAACGCACCGGCTTCGTGACCGTCCGTGGCCCGAGGCTGGGGTTGCTGCCGATCGTCTGGATCGGCATCGGACTGTCGGTTTTCCAGCAGTTCACCGGCATCAACGTGATCTTCTACTACTCCTCGGTGCTGTGGCAGGCCGTGGGGTTCAGCGAGCAGAACGCACTGGCGATCACCGTGATCACGTCGGTGACCAACATCCTCACCACGGTCATCGCCATCGCACTGGTCGACCGGATCGGCCGCAAGCCACTGCTGCTGATCGGCTCGATCGGCCAGTTCGTCTGTCTGGGCGTCCTCGCCCTGCTCTTCGGCACCGCGCCGATCGTGAACGGCACGCCGGACCTGGGTTCGGCCGCGCCGATCGCGCTCATCGCCGCCAACGTCTACGTCGTGTTCTTCGGAGCGACGTGGGGCCCGGTGGTGTGGGTGCTGCTCGGTGAGATGTTCAGCAACAAGATCCGCGCCATGGCCTTGTCCGTCGCCGCGGCGGCGCAGTGGCTGGCCAACTTCGCCATTTCCACGACCTTCCCCGCGCTGTCGGATGTCGGGCTGGGACTTGCCTACGGCGTCTACACGTTCTTCGCCTTCGTGTCGATCTTCTTCGTGATCAAGTACGTCAAGGAAACGAAGGGGCGTGAGCTGGAGGAGATGGCCTGACGATGACCGAGCCGACGTCGACGGTCCGAGAACTTCCCCACGCGTTGCGTGACGGTGATCGGTTCGCGCAGCGGCTGGCCGGACGGCGCCCGGCGGTGTTCCTCGACTACGACGGTGTGCTGGCCCCGATCGTGGACCACCCCGAGGACGCCCTGATCTCCGACCGCATGCGGGACACGGTGCGGGCGCTGGCGATGCGCTGCCCGGTTTGTGTGGTCAGCGGGCGTGACCGGCTCGACGTGCAGCGGTTGATGGGGATCGACGACCTGGTGGTCGCCGGCAGCCACGGCTTCGACATCTGGAGCCCGGCCGCGGGCGAGATCCAGCACGATGCCGCGAGCGGGTTCGAGGACGTCATCGGTGAGGTCACCGATCGCCTGCGCACCGAAACCGGCTCGATCCCGGGCGTGGTGATCGAACCGAAGAAGGCCTCGGTCGCGGTGCACTACCGACGCGTCGATCCGGACCGGCGCCAACGGATCGCCACCGTGGTCGAGACCCTCCTCGCCGAGCATCCGGACCGGCTGAAGATGACGCCCGGCAAGATGGTCTACGAGCTTCAGCCGAAGATCGACTGGCACAAGGGCAAGGCCGTGCTCCACCTGCTCCGCGACCTGCACCTGGACTCGCCGGACGTGGTCCCGATCTACCTCGGCGACGACATCACCGACGAGGATGCGTTCCGGGCACTGGCCGGTCGCGGGGGAGCCGGCATCTTCGTCGGCACGGCCGATGATCCCGAAGTGGGCGATCGGAACACGTCGGCCGACTTCATCCTCTCCTCCCCGGAAGAAGTGGCCCAGCTGCTGTCCACTCTGGCCGTCGGCGAGGGCCAGGCCCCGGACGAGGGGGAGTCCGGGTCCGATTGCGTGCTCGTCTACGACCACTTCGACCCCGGCGTCGAGGGTCTGCGGGAGTCGCTGACGTCGACGGGCAACGGATACTTCTGCACCCGCGGTGCGGCCGAGTGGGAGGACGCCGACAAAGTCCACTACCCGGGCACCTACGCGCACGGTGGCTTCAATCGGGAAACCACCATCCTCGGGGGACGCCCGGTGCAGAACGAGGACCTGGTCAACCTGCCGAACTGGCTGGTGCTCAAGCTGCGCATCGAGGGCGAGGAGGCGATCAGGCTCGGCAACGTCGAACTGATCTCCTACGAGCACTCCTACGACATCCGGCTCGCGACCGTTCAGCGCGTCCTGCGCTTCCGCGACCGCGCCGGCCGGGAGACGACACTGCGCAGCCGCCGCTTCGTGAGCATGGCCCACAGCCACCAGGCCGGCATCGAGTGGACGCTGACGCCCGAGAACTGGTCGGGTCGCGTCGAGGTGATCTCCGGGCTGGACGGCCGGGTGACCAATCAGATGGTCGCCCGCTACCGCGAGCTGGAGGGACGTCACCTCGACCCGGTGTCCCCGCGCACTTTCGGTCCCGAGACCATCGCGCTGAAGGTGCAGACCCGACAGTCGGACATCTATGTCACCGAGGCCGCCCGCACCCGCGTCTTCCTCGACGGTGAGCAGCTTCCGGTGGAGCGCACCCTGGATCAGATGGATGACTACATCCAGCAGGTCATCACCTTCGACGTGACGCGAGGCCGGCCGGTTCGGGTGGAGAAGATGGTGTCGCTGTTCACCTCGCACGACAACGCGATCACCGAGACGCTGGCGGCCGCGGGCCGGGGCGTCCTGCGCTACCCGGACTTCGCCGGGGCACTGGTGGAGCACGCTTCGGCGTGGAAGGAGCTGTGGGAGGTCTGCGACCTCGAGCTCCCACGGGAACCACGGGTCGAACTGCTGCTGCGGTTCCACGTGGCGCACGTGTTGCAGGTCTGCTCCCGGCACACCGCACGGCACGACGCGGGTGTCCCGGCCCGGGGGCTCAACGGCGAGGCCTACCGCGGGCACGTGTTCTGGGACGAGCTCTTCATCTACCCGTTCCTCAACTTCCGGCTGCCCGGCATCACCCGCGGCTTGCTCCTCTACCGCTATCGCAGGCTCACCGAGGCCCGCGCGGCTGCCCGGGAAGCGGGCTTCCAGGGCGCGATGTTCCCGTGGCAGAGCGGCAGTGACGGCACCGAAGAGACCCAGGTCGTCCACCTCAACCCGCTCTCCGGCCAGTGGGACCCCGACCTGAGCCACAACCAGCGCCACGTCAACGCGGCCATCTTCTACAACGTCTGGCAGTACTACCAGGCCACCGACGACCGGGAGTTCCTGCGCGACTACGGCGCCGAGCTGATGCTCGAGATCGCACGGTTCTGGGCCTCGATCGCCCGGTACGACCCGGAGCGCGACCGCTACGAGATCCACGGCGTGATGGGACCCGACGAGTTCCACGAGCGCTATCCCGGCAGCGAAGAAGGCGGTTTACGCAACAACGCCTACACCAACGTGATGGTGGCCTGGATCGCCGACACCGCTCCGCGGGTGCTGAGGCTCTTGCCGGCCAGCCGCCGCGCCGCGCTGCGCGCCCGCCTCGGACTGACCGACGACGAGCTGCACACGTGGGACGAGATGAGCCGCAAGATGTACGTGCCGTTCCACCCGGACGGCATCATCAGCCAATTCGAGGGTTACCTGGACCTGGACGAACTCGACTGGGAGCACTACCGGGCCGAACATGCCAACATCCAGCGGCTGGACCGGATCCTCAAGGCTGAGGGCGAAGAACCCGACCGCTTCAAACTGGCCAAGCAGGCCGACGCGGTCATGTTGTTCTTCCTGTTCTCCGACGAGGAGCTACGCACTCTCTTCCGCCGGCTCGGCTACGAGCACGATGCGGAGCTGACCCGGCGCACGATCGACTACTACGACCGGCGCACCTCCCACGGTTCGACGCTGAGTCTCGTCACCCACGCCGGCGTGCTCGCCGCGCTGGACCCGAAGAGTTCCTGGGACCGGTTCATCGTGGCGCTGGAGAGCGACATCGGTGACGTCCAAGGAGGAACGACCAAGGAAGGCATCCACATGGGTGTCATGTCCGGGACCTTGGACCTGCTGCAGCGCTACTACGTCGGCAGCGCGGTGCGGGACGGCGTGCTGTACTTCGCGCCGACCCAGCTCAACCGGCTCGACGGCCTGGTTTTCTCGATGCAGTACCGCGGCGTACCGCTTCGGGTGTCGATCACGGGCGACGAGCTGACCGTCTTCGCGCTTCCCCAGGGCTTCCGCGGGCCGGTCTTCGTCGGCGTCGGAGACGAGGTCCACGAGCTCGGGGCGGGGGACAGCCGGATCTTCACCCTGTCCCACGAGCCCAGGCCGGCGACGGTGGAGAGCCACCCGGGCCACGCGGAAGGGAGTCACCATGGCGAAGGGCTTTGAGGGCGCGATCTTCGACGTCGACGGCGTGCTCGTCGACTCCCCGCACGAGCGGGCCTGGAAGGACTCGCTGCGCGAGCTGATGGAGACCGAGTGGGCCGACATCCGCGAGCGGACAACGTGGTCGGACGACCGCTTCACTCCCCAGGTCTACCAGCAAGTGATGTCCGGCAAACCCCGGGCCGCCGGAGCGCTGGCCGCCCTCGAGTACTTCGAGGTCCCCGACGCGAAGGCGCGCGTCGAGGTCTACGGTGCGCACAAACAGGACATGGTCATCAAGCTCATCGAGGCCGGCGAGTTCGAGGCCTACCCCGACGCGCTGCGCTTCGTCCTCGCGGTGAAGGCCGCGGGCATCCCGACCGCGGCGGCGTCGTCGTCGAAGAACGCCGGGCTCTTCCTGCGGCAGATCCGCCTCGACACCTTCGCTGCGCAGAACGGCCTTTCCCACGACTTCGTGACGCCCGGACTGAGCCTGCTCGACTCCTTCGACGCCGACATCTCGGGCCGCGACTTCGCCCACGGCAAGCCACACCCGGAGATCTTCCTGACCGGCGCGGCCGAACTCGGCGTCGCCCCCGAAGACTGCTTCGTCGTCGAGGACGCGGCCAGCGGCATCGAGGCAGCCAAGGCCGGCAGGATGGCGGCGCTCGGTGTCGCCAGGGCCGACGACGAGGCGCTGCTCGCGGCCGCGCGGGCCGACCTCGTGGTGACCTCCCTCGACGAGATCGACGTCGCGGCGCTCGGGCGTCACGTGCTGGCCGGGCGGGCGTCGTGAACGCCCAGGCGCCGGCAGCGGAGACGGTTCCCCTGGCAGCCCGCGAAGCCCCTGAGGGGACGCTCGCCATCGGCGTCGACATCGGCGGCACCAAGATCGCCGCGGGGGTGGTCGACGAGGGCGGGCACATCGTCGCCCGCACCCGGCGTCCGACCCCCGCCGACGACCCGTCGAAGACCCAGGAGTCCATCGCCGACGCCGTTCGCGAGCTGACCAGCGAGTACACCGTGGTCGGGGTCGGCCTCGGCGCGGCGGGTTTCGTCGACGAGAAGCGTTCGACAGTGATGTTCGCGCCGAACCTCGCCTGGCGGGACGAGCATTTGCGGGAATCGCTCGAGGACCGGCTCGGCATGCCGGTGATCGTGGAGAACGACGCCAACGCCGCCGCGTGGGCCGAGGCCCGGTTCGGCGCCGCCCGCGGCGAGACCCACGTCGTCATCCTGACCATCGGTACCGGGATCGGCGGCGGTGTCGTCCTCGACGGGAAGCTTTTCCGGGGCCGCTACGGGCTGGCCGGCGAGATCGGGCACTTCACCATCGTCCCCGACGGACGGCGCTGCGGATGCGGCCTGCACGGCTGCTGGGAGCAGTACGGCAGCGGGCGTGCGCTCGTACTCGAGGCGCAGGAGCAGGCGACCGTCGCGCCCTCGATGGCCCCGGAGCTGCTGCGGCTCGCCGGGGGGCGTCCGGCGGGCATCACCGGCCACATCGTCACCGAGGCCGCACGGTCCGGCGACGTGACCGCCCTGAACTGCTTCGACGAGCTGGGCAAATGGCTCGGGCGCGGGATGGCCGCGCTGGCCGCGATCCTCGACCCGGGCATGTTCGTCATCGCCGGCGGCGTGTGCGAGGCCGGGGAAATTCTCCGCGCGCCGACGGAGGCCGTCTTCCGCAAGAACCTCACCGGCCGCGGACACCGCCCGACCGCGAAGGTGCGGATCGCAGAGCTGGGCAACGAGGCCGGACTCGTGGGCGCCGCCGACCTGTCCCATCTGCGGTGAGCCCGGCGGGTTCGGGGCGTCGGTCGGGATTTTCTACCGGCAAGTCCTTTGTGGACCTCTTGGCCCGGGCGGTGCGCGGGTTCCGCCTGGTCTCGAAGGCGACCGTCGCGGCCCTTGGCCCGTAGACCACGGCACGTGCGGCGACTTATCATGAGATTTCACAGCGTGTCAAGGGCTGACCGAGTGGGTGGTCTTCATGCGCAGTTACCTCGTGGTAGCGAACCAGACCCTCCTGGGTCCGGAGCTGCAGAACGAGCTCCACAAGAGAATCGAGGCGGGGCCGAGTTCCTTCTACGTGCTCGTCCCGAACACCGCCGCCGTGCACTACCACACGGTGCCCGCCGCCGGCGGCTTGATGCCGATGCCCAGCGTGGTGATGGACTTCGGTCGACCTGCCTCCGACGAGGAGGCGACAGCGCAGGCCCGGCAACGGCTGGACCAGGTGCTCGCCGACCTCGCCGAGCGGAAGGTTCAGGCGGACGGCGACCTCGGGAGCGCCCGGCCGCTCGAAGCCATCGAGAAGGTGCTCGCGGGCCGCGAGATCGACGAGATCATCGTGGCCACGCTGCCCCGGCGCGCCTCCCGCTGGCTCCGGGCCGACCTGCCGCACCAAGCAGAGCGCCGGTTCGGCCTGCCGGTCACCACGATCACCACGAAACGCTGACCGGCCCGCGCGGCAATGAAGTCGACGTAGAAGGAATCGTGGTCTTGTTTCCCGAGTGGGAAAGTCACGGACCTGGTGAGGTGAGGATCCCGAGGGAAACATTCTCTCGTGAGTCCGCGGCGGCTCACGCAGCTTTCCACGACGAACTTTTCACGGCACCGGCCCGGTCGCCGAAATCGATCCGCGGCCCGGGCCGGGTCCCGAGTTACGCAAGCATGCGACGGGTGCCTGCGAAGAAATCGTCGATCAGCCCGACTGTTTACCAGTGCTGTTTCAGGACGGCATGCCGCGCCAAGGCGGGTGAGCGCTGCCGGTCGCAGGAATTTTCACGTTAATGTGGATTCTACTCGGGTTCGGGGGTACTCGCCCTGCCGTGGAATGGAAGGAACTGGGATGACGACGACGGGCACCACGACCGAAGACAGATATCCGACGCGGATCGGCGGTGAACCGGCGCTGCTGCGCCGCGAGGTGCCCGCGGTGTGGCCGGGTCGGCTGCGCGAGCCGTTCACCCCGGCCGAGCTGGCCGCTCACGCCGAACGGGGATTTTCGATCGTCCCGTCGTCGGTCACGGAAGAGGAACTGGACCTGCTGCGTGCGGAGCTGGATCGGCTCTGCGCCGACGAGACGCTGGCAGCGGACGAACGCGTGGTGCGGGAGAAGGCTTCCGGGGCAGTGCGGTCGATCTTCGAAGTCCACCGCATGAGCCCGCTCATCGCACGGTTGGTGCGCGATCCCCGTGTGCTGGACAGGGCCCGGCAACTGCTCGGCTCGGAGGTGTACGTGCACCAGAGCCGGATCAACTGCATGCCCGGCTTCCGCGGCAAGGGTTTCTACTGGCACTCCGATTTCGAGACCTGGCACGCCGAAGACGGCATGCCCGTTCCCCGCGCGGTCAGCCTGTCACTGGCACTGACGGACAACCACCCCTTCAACGGCGGCCTCATGGTGATGCCCGGTTCCCACCGGGAGTTCGCGCAGTGCGCCGGCGCCACCCCCGGGGACCATTACCGGGATTCACTCAAGGAACAACAGGTCGGCGTGCCCGACGAGACCACGATCGCGCGCCTGGCAGCGGCCCACGGGATCAACCAGTTCACCGGTCCTGCCGGGCACGCGCTGTGGTTCGACGCCAACCTCATGCACGGATCCGCCAACAACATCACTCCCTACCCGCGTTCCAATGTGTTCGTGGTCTTCAACAGCGTGGAGAACACCTTGCGGGAACCGTATGCCGCTGCCTCGCCGCGTCCCCCGTTCGTTGCCGCCCGCGACTTCACGCCCCTCATGCCCACGCACTGACGTTCTCGAGGCGGTCGCGGCCCTCTGTGGTAGCAGGGATCGTATTGCTCGTCTGCGTGGCCGCCCCATGCCTGGGGGCCCCGCTCCGGACTTTCCTTGCGGTCACCGTTTTCCGCGCCACCGGAACGGATTCCGAGACCGACACGACCTCAGCTCAGTCGGGCGCGGAGGACGGCTTCGCGCCGGAACGGCCGCCGGAGAGCAGCGCTCGGCGGACGACGAGAGCGCCGCACAGCCACGCGGTCCCGAAGGCGATGCTGCCGATCACGTCGGTGGGCCAGTGGACGCCGAGGTACACCCGCGTCCACGCGATCGCCGCCACGTAGGTGCCCGCAACGATCCACACGGTCGCGCGCAGGACCGGCCGGTCGTGCAACCGTTGCGCCGCGAGCCACGCGAGCATGCCCGCGGCCAGGATCGCGTCCGAGGTGTGGCCCGAGGGGAATGACTGGCCCGACGCGGTGACGGCCCAGTCGGCCTCGGGAGGTCGTGGCCGCGCGATCAGCGCGGAGAGCCCGTACCGGCACAACACGCCCAATCCGACGACCCCGGTGACCCAAGCAGCACGCGCCAGGCGGGCGCCGAGCGAGCCTCGCGTCAGGGCGATCGCGGCGAGGAACACTGCCGGCACGGCGAACGCCGAGGACGCGGTGCTCGTCAAGGTTGCGGCGAACGAGACCACCGCGGCGCAGCGGTGCGCGACGAGCCACGAGTGCACGGCGAGGTCGAATCCCTTCGTCCAGGGCAGGGTTCCGGTCGCCGAGACCATCAACAGCAGGAAGACCAGCGTCGCGACTCCGGCGACGACGGCCGGGGCGAGCACCCGGCCGCCGGTCTCCGGTTCCGCGGTTTCGTGCACGAATCGACTGTAGGTTCTCGACGCTCAACGGGAGGTTCGACCGAGGTCAACGACTTCGCACGCGGATTTAACCGGCCGATAACCGTACGCTGACGGTCCGCTCAGCCACCCGTCGGTAACTTGCGTGAAAGAGACCCGGAGGCGCGAGTGCACGTCGTGATCGTCGATGACGAAGCCGCGCTGCGGGACTCGCTGTCGCGCACCCTGCGGTTCGAGGGCTACACGGTGTCGGTCGCGTCGGACGGGGCGCGTGGGCTGGAGCTGGTCAGGTCGCAGCGGCCGGACGGGGTGATCCTCGACGTGACCATGCCGGTCCTCGGCGGCATCGACAGCTGCCGGCTGCTGCGGGCCGAAGGCAACCACGTCCCGATCCTGATGCTCACGGCCCGCACCGGCATCGACGACCGGGTGGCCGGCCTGGATGCCGGTGCCGACGACTACTTGGTCAAGCCGTTCGCGTTGCAGGAGCTGCTCGCCCGGGTCCGCGCTCTGCTGCGTCGCACGGACTACGCCTCCGCCGCGACGGAGCTGCCGCCACCGCTGTCGTTCGCCGATCTGGTGCTGGACTCCTCGACCCGGGAGGTCGCTCGGGGGTCGAGGCCGCTTCGCCTCACCCGAACCGAGTTCTCGTTGCTGGAGACCTTCCTGCGCAACCCGCGCCACGTGCTGACCCGCGCGGTGATGTTCGAACAGGTCTGGGGATACGACTTCGGCGCGGCGTCCAACGGCCTCGACGTCTACGTCGGCTCGCTGCGCCGCAAGCTCGAGGCCGGGGGAGAGCCCCGGCTGCTGCACACCGTGCGCGGCGTCGGCTACGTGTTGCGTGAGGACCCTTTGTGAAACGGCGGCTCCCGGACCTGACGTTGCGGGCCCGGCTGACCGTGCTCGTGGTGGCAGCGGTCGCCGTGGCGGTGGTCGCCGTCTCGCTCACCTCTTGGCTGGTGACGCAAGCGAGCCTGTACCGGCAGTTCGACGCGCAGCTGCAGGCCTACGCCCAGGTGGCCGCGAAGTCCGCGTCACCGGCCGACGCGCTGGCCACCTTGCGCTCGGCCGACCGTGACGGGCGCAGCACCGACCCGGACCACGGCATCGGCCTCACCGTCCAGTTCCTCGACGCCGCCGGCGCGCCCACCGGGACCGCCGGGGAAGTGAGCGCCTTTCCGGTCGGCGCGCCGGCGCGGCAAGTCGCCGCCGGGGCGATCTCGGTCGGCTCCGAGGTCGACAAGATCGGTTCGGACCGTTACCGCGTCTGGATCGCCGCGCGTCCGGACGGCGGCGCGGTGCAGGTCGCCCGCGACTCGGAGGGTGTCGAGCACACTCTGGCCGACCTCGGGCTGTGGGAACTGCTGGTCGGCTTCGCCGGTGTCCTGGTCGCCGCGCTCATCGGCCGCGCCGTCGCGAAAACGGCCTTGCGGCCAGTGGACACGTTGACCGCCGCGGCCGGCGAGGTCGCCCGCACCCAGGCTCTGGCGGCCGAGATCACCGTCAAGGGCCGCGGCGAGCTGGCGAAACTGGCCGAGTCGTTCAACGAGATGCTCGCCGCGCTGGCCACCTCGCGCGACGAACAGCGCCGCCTGGTCGAGGATGCCGGCCACGAGCTGCGCACGCCGCTGGCCAGCCTGCGCAACAACATCGAGCTGCTCATCCACGCGCAGACCCGGTCCGGGCTGCCCTCGGACGACCACGCCCGCCTGCTGGCCGACCTCGACACGCAGTCCGCAGAGCTCACCGACCTGGTCGGCGAGCTGGTGGAGCTGGCCACGGGAGACCGTTCACCCGAAGGCGTGGAAGACGTAGAGCTTGACGACCTCGTGCGTACGGCGGTGGACCGCGCGCGGCCACACGCGCCCGGGATCGGGTTCGACCTGTCCGCCGAAGCCTCCGTGGTCCGGGGCCGGCCGGCCGCGCTCGAGCGCGCTGTGCTGAACATCCTGGGCAACGCCGCCAAGTGGAGTCCCGCCGGCGGCACCGTGACCGTCACCCTCACCGCCGAGCCGGGCGAAGCGCACCTCGTGGTGACCGACGAGGGCCCGGGCATCCCCGACACCGACCTGCCGCACGTGTTCGAACGCTTCTACCGGGCGGCGTCCGCTCGTTCACTGCCCGGCTCCGGGCTTGGGCTGGCCATCGTGCAGCAGGTCGTCGCGCAGCACCACGGCCGGGTGACCGCGTCGAACGGCGAGTGCGGCGGGGCTCGCTTCGAGCTGACCCTGCCCTGCGCGGCACCTGTCCGCGGTTCTTAACCAAATCGGGCTCGATCTTCATCATTTCCTCATCCAGGCTCACGATCGTGGGCGGAGTGAGGACCACTTCGCCTCGGCCGGCGCGGATCAGCCCCATCGCGTGGACCGCGATCGGACTGTGGACGGCCGCGTTGGCCCTGGTGGGTGGGCTGACCGTCGGGTTCGCGCACCGCGTCGACCCGTTCCGCGACCCCGTCAGCGACTACGCGCTGCACCGCTGGGGCAGAGGCGTGTTCACGATCGCGGTGCTGCTCGTGCTCGCCGGCGGGATCGCCCTCGTCGTGGCAGCGCACCTGGCGGGGTTGCCGCGCGACCGTGCCGTGTCCGTCCTCTTCGGACTGTGGGTGGCCGGGCTGTTCCTCGTCCTGCTGTTCCAGGAAAACCCCAGCACCACCGTCGTCACGGTGCACGGCGAAATCCACCGCTTCGGCGGCGCCGTGCTGTTCGCGTGCCTTCCGCTGGCCTGCCGTGCGCTGGTACGGCTCCTGCGCGCCGACCCCCGTTGGTCCCGTCACGCACCGCGGATCCGCTCGTGCGGCCGGCTGGCCTTCGCCACCGCAGCGGCGTTCGGGATCGCGCAGTTCGTCTCCGAGCTGCCCCAGGGACTGCTCGAACGAGTCGCGCTCGCCGCCGAGCTCGGCACCCTGGTGACCATCGCGCTCGTGGTGCGGACGGCGGCCCGATGACCCTCCTCGCCGTCGCCTTCGCACTGCTCGGTGCCTGCTTCTTCGCGGGATCCGTTGCCCTGCAGCACAACGCCGTCCAGACCCGGAGCAGCGTCACGGGCCGGGTCAAGCTCGCGCGGCTGGCCCGGTCACGAACGTGGCAGGCGGGGGTCCTCCTCGGCGTCACCGGCACCGCCCTGCACCTGACCGCGTTGTCGCTCGCGCCCCTGGCCGTCGTCCAGCCGCTCGGGGTGCTCAGCCTCGTGCTGACCGTGCTTGCCGGCCGAGGCGCGGCGACCTCACGCCGGATCCGCGTCGCCGCCGCGGTCGTCTGCGTCGCTGTCGCCGGATTCGTGCTCACCTCGGCGTCCGCGCCGACCCCACACGCGCACATCACCACGAGCGCGGTCGTGCTCGCGGTGCTGGCCGGTCCGGTGGTGGCCGCGGCGGGGCTCGCTTGCCGGGGCCGTGCGCGCTGCCTCGGGCGCGCTGCCGCCGCAGCCGTGCTGTTCGGCCTCGGCGCCGCGGTGATGCGGGCGGCCGCGCTCAGCCTGCCCCACCTGCCGACCGCGGCCGGATTCGCGCTCGCGGGCGGAGCGCTGATCGGCGGTGGTGGCTGGCTGCTCCAGCAAGCCCACGCCGCCGGGCCCACCGCCGTCGTGGTCGCCGCCACGACAGTGCTCGACCCGCTCACCGCCGTCGTCGCTGACCAGGTGCTCTACGGCGAAGCACCTCACCTCTTGCCGGCACTCGCCGCAGCACGCCTCGTCCTGGCGCTGGCCGCCGTGCTCGGCGTGCTCGTGCTGGCGGGCTCCCTCAGCGGTCCCTCCGAACACGACAAGGAACCCCCCATGCCCGACTCGCGCCCCACCTCCGGCCTCCGGATCCTGCTCGGCGCCGACACGTTCCCGCCCGATATCAACGGAGCCGCCCACTTCACCGCCCGGCTCGCCCACGGCTTGGCCGACTTCGGACACGACGTGCACGTGCTGCGACCCCGGCCCCGCGGCGACGACACGGACCACGGCCGCCTCACCATCCACGACGCCCGCGCCTTCGGGACGCCCTTCCACCCGACGTTCCGGATCAGCACGCCCGGCGGCGCCCGCCAGGCCGCGGAGGACGTGCTGGACCGGGTCCGGCCCGACGTCGTGCACGTCCAATCCCACTTCTCCGTCGGGCGCGCCCTGCTCGCAGCCGCGCGAGGCCGGGGCATCCCGACCGTCGCGACCAACCACTTCATGCCCGAGAACCTCCTCGGCTACGTCCGGCTGCCTCAGTCCCTCCGGCGCGCGCTGATCCGCGTCGGCTGGCGCGACCTGGTTCGCGTGTACCGCACGGTCGGGACCGTCACGACGCCGACACCGCGGGCCGCCGAACTGCTGGCGCGCAACGGACTCGAACGTCCCGTCCGCGTCATCTCGTGCGGGATCGACCTTGCCCACTACGCCGAGCGCGCCACACCTGCCACGGGTGACGTCGCCGCCCTGTTCGTCGGCCGCCTCGACGCGGAGAAGAACGTCGACGAACTCGTCCGCGCCGTCGCCCGCCTGCCGCGCCTCCGGGCCGAAATCGTCGGCGACGGCTCATGCCGCCCCGCGCTCATGAGCCTCGCCGCCGAGCTCGGCGTGGCTGACCGCGTCTGCTTCCACGGCTTCGTCCCGGACGCCGACCTGGTCCGCATCTACGCCTGCTGCCAGATCTTCTGCATGCCCGGCACCGCCGAACTGCAGAGCATCGCCACCATGGAAGCGATGGCCGCAGGCCTGCCCGTCGTCGCGGCCGACGCGATGGCGCTGCCGCACCTCGTCCACCCCGGCGTCAACGGCCACCTCTACCCGCCGGGCGACATCGACGCGCTTGCCATCCGGCTGGACGAGCTGGCCCGCGACCCCGGCGCCCGCGCGTCGATGGGCGCGGCCGGCCGAGCGCTGGTGGCCCGCCACGACCTCGCCGACACACTCGAGAGCTTCGTTTCCGTGTACCGCCACGCATGCGGTGCGGCGCAACCGGCGGAGATCGAGGGGCGCCAACCGTCTGTTGCGCAAAGCTCGTGACCGGGCACAGTGGATGCTCCCGTGGATCATCGAATTCGGCCAGAGCACAGCAAAATCGCGGCCAAATCGGCGGACACCGGCTGCGGGACGGGGCACTCTCGAACCATGGCTGCTCCGGCTTCGGCCACGACTGACCCGAGACGTCAGCCGGCTGCGTGCTTTTTGTCCTTTGTGGACGGACGTGCGAGCAGGAGTGTGATGACCACGATGGACACCAGTGGGGCGGCTCCGGCGACCGCGAGGGCCATGATCACCGGTAGTCCGGCGTGGGGAGCCGGACCGCCGGGAGGCGCGGGCGGCGGAGTGAAGCGCAGGCGTGAGTCCAGATGGTGCCAGCGGGTCACTTCCAAGTGGATGATGCGCCAGCTGCCGGCCCAGGCGGCCAGGCCTGTCGCGAGCAGCCACCACAGGCCCCGGCGGTTCCGGCGGGTCACGACGTCACCAGGTGCGTTCGAGAAGCGCCGTCCGGAGTGCCGGCGCGGAGATACCGAGGGCGGTCAGGATCGGCGGCACCATCCCGCCGGACGTGCCGACCACGACAGCGCCGAGGTGACTGGCCCCGGCGGGGGACACGCCACGGCGCCCGGCCTCGGTGACCGCGGCCCGCAGACAGGACCGGGCCCGACCGGTGATCGGCAGGTGTCCTGGTAGCCGCGGACGCCGGGTCCGCGGCCAGGGTGGCGGGATGGGGCCGAAATTGGTCTCGAGCGCTTCCCGCACCGCGTCCAGGTCGATGCCGATCGCGGCGAGCGCCTCGGCGTCCACGTTGTCGAACGCCCGGCGTGGCCTGGCCAGGAGCCGGTCGGTCTGGGTGGCGACGCCGTCGGGAGTCAAGCCGTACTCCCGGGCCACCTCGCCTACTCGGGTGGGTGCGTCCGCGACCGCGAAGAGCAGGTGCTCGGAGCCGATCCCGGGGTGTCCGAGCGTGCGGGCGCGTTCCTGTGCCATTCGTACGAGAGCGCGGGCGTCCTCAGCGAACTGCCGGTTCCTCATTTCGGCCCCCGGATTCTGCGGCCGTGCTTGCGGTGCACCGTCTGCTTGCTCACGCCGAGCCGGGCCGCGATGTCCTGCCACGACCACCCCGACAGGCGCGCCCGGTCCACCTGCAGTGTCTCCAGTTCCTCCGCCAGCGCCCGCAGCGCCGCCACCGCCCGCAATCCGACGTCGGGGTCGGAACTGGCCGCGCTCTCGGCGATCTCCGCTCGTGTCTTCATCTCGTCAACATAAGCTGACGATGCCGAGGTGTCAACATAAGCTGACGATTGCGATGGGTTCTTTGCTCGATCGCCGGGCGGGGCCGGCCGGAAGAACGGATCCGGCCGGCCCCGGGGTCAGGCGCCGAGTCGGGCAGGGACAAACGTGCCGACTTGCCGCCCGCGATCTGGTTGAACAGCAACGGTTTGTCGCCGATCACGGTCCGGATTTCCGTGATGGCGCCGGCGGAGCGGACACCGTCGATGAGGACCACATCCGCGTCGGTCCTCCTGCGAAGACGCGCCCCCTCACTGCCAGAATGGTCCACACATACGCCCTGGCCTGCCGTTATCGAGAAAACCCTGGATGGCTCTTGCGGTTGACTGCAGCCGAGCGCAGTTCAGCGCTGATCCGGCAGACGCCACAGGATGGCAGTTCACAAAGCCTTGCTTCGGCCAGTTCGCAGGTCATCCGGGCCGCGTCCACCGTGACGGCTTCCAAGACCGTGGAGGCAGGAGTGCCAACGCGGCGGGGAGTAGCACTCCGCGGACGAGGGTAGCGTCGACAAGCACTGCGACGGCCATGCTCAAGCCCAGCATTTTGTACTCGATCGCGTTGAGCATGACGAAGACGCCGAAGACCGCGGTCATGATCACGGCCGCGCTCGTCACGACGCCGGCGCTGCGCCCGATCCCGCTCACGATCGCTTCGCGCAGGTCCATTCCGCTCTCGCGCCGTTCGCGGACCCGGCTCAGGATGAAGACGTGGTAGTCCATGCTCAGCCCGAACAGCATGACGAAGAGGAACATCGGCAGCCACGAGACCACACCGCCGTAACTGGTGAAACCGAAGACGGACGAGAGGTGACCGTCCTGGAAGATCCAGGTCAGTGCGCCGTAGGCGGCGCCGATGGACAGCAGGTTGAGCACGATCGAGATGATCGGGATCGCGATCGAGCGGAAGGACACGGCCAGCAGGACGAATGCCATCAGGAGCACGGCGGCGAAGACGATCGGAATCCGCCCGGACAGCACGGCCGTGAAGTCGTAGGCGATCGCCGTTTTGCCGGTGACGGCATACTGGATGCCACTCACCTTCCCGAAGGTGGCCGGCAGAATGTCGGTCCTCAGGTCCTCCAGCGCTCGATAGGATTCTGGGTCGGTCACGGAACCGGCCAGTGGCACCCGGACCACCAGGGCGCGGCCCACCGTGACGGTGGTGATTGGCTGGGAAAGCAAGCCGCCGCTCGTGGTTACGCGCCGGCCAAGGCCTGCCAGCGCTTGCGCAACTCCGGCTTTGTCGACGACGCCGCCGTCGTCGTCCCAGACAACGATCTTCGCGGGCGCGATCACGCCGGGAAACGCTTCGTTGACCCGGATCGCCGCGTCCATCGCGGGAACACTGCGGGGCACGCTGTGCAGGGCACCGGCGTCTTCCAACCGCATGTCAGACGCGGGCAGCGCGGCAATGATGAGCACCAGTGCGGCTGCGCCGCCCCAGGCCAGTGGGCGCCGGACCACGGTGCGGACCACCACCGACCAGGCCCGGGATTCGGCTGCGGCCGTTCGCCGGCGGCCGATCCACGGCAGGCGTCCGCGGTCGATTCTCGGACCCAGCAGCGAAATGAGCGCCGGCAGGAACGTCACCGCGCCGGCCATCGCGGCGGCCACCACGACGGCGGTACCCAGACCGGCACCCCGCAGGTTGTCCAGGCCGGTGAACAGCATGGCGGACAAACAGAGGATCACCGTCACCCCGGAAACAACGATGACGCGTCCGGACGTTCGGGCGGTGATCCTCAGTGCCTCGTCGTCAGTGTGTCCGGCAGCGCGTTCCTCGCGGACCCGACGGAGCGAGAAGAGGGTGTAATCGACTCCCACCGCCATCCCGATGAGCAGCACGATCGCGTTCACCGCGCTGTTGACGGGCACCGCCTTGTCGATCACCCCGAGCAGCCCGAACGCACCCGCCACGGCGGTCATGGCCAGCAGCACGGGCAGGACGGCGGCGACCAGCGCGCCGAACACGATCAGCAGAATCGCCAGGGTGAGCACCAACGAGATGAGCCCGGCGCGCTCGACGTCGTGGCCGAGGGAGTCGTTGACCACGTCGTTCAGGCTCACGTCACCTGCCTGGGCGAGCCGCGCCTGCGGATGGCGTGCGGCCACCTGCCCGACGGCCTCGGTGGCAGCCCGGTAATGAGCCGAGACCTGGTCGTCGGGGCCTGCGAGCACGAAGGTGACGAGGCCGGACCGGCCGTCGCCGGAAATCCGGCTCGAATCATCCAGCGGCGAAAGGACTTCGGCCACCGCTCCCGGTACGGCTCGAAGTGTCGCGACCAGATCACCGGTCGCGGCGCGGACTGCCGGGTTGGCCGAGAACGGCGCTCGTCCGTCGCTTTCTGGCTGCACCAGCACGTTCTCCCGCACGGGCTCGTGCTTTCCTTGCGCATCGAGGGCGACTTCGGCGCGACCCGACTCGCCCGGGTCCACGGCGCGTGCGCCCTCACCCGGGGCAACGGCGCTGATGAGCAGGGCAAGTGCGACCAGTGCGAGCCAACCGATGATCGCCGGCGCGCGGTGCTGCACGGACCACGCGGAGATCCGTTCGGCGAGTGTTTCTCTGCGTTGCTGTTGAGATGGTGACGGCGCGCCGGTGCGGCTGCTGTCGGTAGGCAGCATGAAATACTGTCCTTTCGTGAGGACGGTTCCGTTGAGTGCTCGCCCGCGGGCGAGTTCGGTGCGTCTTCGCTCACCTGGGCCGTCGAGTGGCAGCTCGGCGGCCCAGGACTTCTTGTGACTACTCGACCTGCTGCAGGATCCGTTCGACGGAGTTCATCTGGGTCCTCATCTCGGTGAGCTGTCGTTCGATGTTCCGCAGCGAGGCGAGGCCTTCCTCGGCGAGCTTGCGGTAGTCGTCATCGCGAACGCGCCGCGCCTTCTCCCGCCGGACCGCTCCGATCTGCGTGGCCGTGACCACGATGATCACGATGACCAGCGCGAACATCCCGATCACGCCGGCCAGTTCCTGCAAGTTGCGATCCATCACCGGGTTCCTTCCGATTCGCCGGGCGTGGTCAGCGTGCGGACCGCGACCACCACGGCTTCAGGTGTCAGGTCCAGCACGAATGGCCGCACCTCGTAGAACTTCATTGCTTTCCCGTCTTCCGAGAGCTCCATCCGCGCCGACACCAGGTTGGCCGCTTCCAGCTTCCGCAGGTGAACCTGCAGCAGCGCGCGACTGATGCCCAGCTCGCGCGCCAGCCTGCTGACGTAGTTGCGCTCACGGCTCAGTGCCGCGATCACCCGCAACCGGTGAGGGTTGGCCAGCGTCGCGAGGATCTGCACGAGCTCGTCCCCGGTCGGCACAGAGCTGCTCATAGTGAAACCCTGCACATGCAAAGAGAAGTTAGCAGGAGCTAGCGAAGATTGCTAGTACCGGTCTTGATCTCCCCGGCGGTCGTTTGGAAATCCGCACAAGAAGCTCGCCCCATTTCCTGTAACACAAGCGAATGACCTGGTCGTTCGACACTCCGCATACTCCGTCCGTTCAACCGTGAGTGGTTCGCCGGTGTCGAAAGGTCCAGAGAGTGAAGATCACAGACGTACGTCTGGTTGCCCTGAGCGCGCCTCTGCCGGAGCCGATTCCGTGGCTGGGAGGTGTGTTCCACGGGTTCGACCACGCCATCGTCGAGGTCGAGACCGAAGACGGCTTGGTCGGCCTCGGTGAGGTGACGCAGGCGACGGCCGCCGTGACGGCCGTGAGCAGCATCGTCGAAACGATGCGGCCGCTGGTGGTCGGCAAACGACTGAGCAGCGCGGCCGCGCTGCGGGACCTGCTTGTGCGGAGCACGAGGTTCTGGGCGCGCGGCGGCCTGCCGGTGGGCGTCATCTCCGCGCTCGAGGTGGCGGCGTGGGACCTGCTCGCGCAGGAGCAGCACGTGCCTTTGTGGCGACTGCTCGGAGGCCTGGCCCACGAGCGGGTTCGCGCCTACGCGAGCACCGGGCTGGGCCCGACCGTCGCCGCCGTCGTCGAGCAGGTGCGTGCTCAGCAGGAGGCCGGGTTCGACCTGGTCAAGGTCAGGGCGCGACCGACTGTGCCGGAGACCCTCGAGCTGCTCGATCGGGTCGCGGACGTTCTCCTGCCCGGAACGCGGTTCGCGCTCGACGGTGCGCAGGGCACAGTCGCGACGCCGTGGACGTTCCAGGAAGCGGTCCAGATCGGACGCCGTCTGTCGGCGTTGGACGCCGAGTGGTTCGAAGAGCCCCGTCCGGCCGATGACCACGCCGGTTATGCCGAGCTGCGCCGCAAAGTCGACGTTCCCCTCGCCGGCGTCGAGACGTATACCTCCCGAGCCGACTTCCGGGCGCTGGCCAACAGCCGCGGAGTGGACGTTCTGCAACCCGACGCGACGATTGTCGGCGGGATCGGTGAGCTCAACGCGGTCGTGACGCTGGCCGAGTCGCACGGCCTCCGAGTCGTACCGCACACCTGGGGATCAGCGATCGCGATCATGGCGAACTATCACGCGGCGTTCGCCAATCCGAGCATCGAGCTCGTGGAGTTCTGCACCTACGACAACCCGCTGATGACCAGGCTGCTCGACGGCGTTCTGCAGATCGAGGGGGGTTCCGTCGCGCCTCCGCGAGCACCGGGGCTCGGGGTGGGCCTGCCGGCCGAGATCAGGGCGGAGTTCGCGAACGTGCGGCCGGGAACCGGGATTTCGGTCGCGGTCTGACGACCGCCGGGACCCGATCAGCTCAAGGGGGGCTTCGATCCCGCGCGCACCACCGGCGCAGAACAGAGCCAGGAGAACAAGATGGGCGAAACAACCAAAGAATCCGGAGCCGGCCTGAAGCGCCGGCTCAACTCTCGGCAAGTCAGCATGATCTCGCTCGGCGGCGTGATCGGGGCCGGACTTTTCGTCGGGTCCGGGAGCGCCATCAAGACGGCCGGCCCCGGCGTTCTGGTCGCGTACGCCGCTGTCGGACTGCTGGTCGTGCTGATCATGCGCATGCTGACCGAAATGGCGGTCCACTCGCCGGACACGGGGTCCTTCTCGGCCTACGCCACTCGTGAATTCGGTGCGTGGGCGGGGATCGCGGTCGGGTACGTCTACGCCTACATCTGGATCGTGACCGCCGGCTTCGAGGCGACCGCGGCGGCGTCCATCCTCAGCAATCTGGTGCCGGCCGTTCCACCGTGGTTGTTCGCTCTGGTTTTCGTGGTGGCGATGACCGGCGTCAACCTCGTGGCGGTCGGCCTGTTCGGCGAGCTCGAGTTCTGGTTCGCTCTGGTCAAAGTGGTGACCATCGTCGCCTTCCTCGCCATCGGCGTGCTCGCCGTCTTCGGGATCCTGCCGGGGACATCCTCGCCCGGGTTGGAGAACCTGACCGGACACGGCGGATTCTTCCCCAGCGGGATCGGCAGCGTCGTCGTCGCCGCGCTCGTCGTGATGTTCTCCTACTTCGGCACGGAGGTCGTCACGGTCGCCGCCGGCGAAACGAAGAACGCCGCCTACACGCTGCGGAAAGCGATGCGCTCGGTCGTGCTGCGGATCCTGATTTTCTACATCGGATCGATCGCGATCATCGTGACCCTGTTGCCTTCCGACTCCCCGGCCGTCGCATCGGCGCCGTTCGTCGCGGTGCTGGAACACCTGCGGATACCCGGCGCGTCCGCGGTCATGGAGATCGCCATCATCACCGCCGTGCTCTCGAACCTCAACTCGGGCATCTACGCGAGTTCGCGAATGGTGTTCGGACTGGCGACGCACCAGCAGGCGCCGCGCGGCCTGATGCGGACCACGAAGCGCGGCGTACCGCATTTGGCGATCCTCACCGCGTCCTGCGGTGGTTTTGTCACCGTGGCGGCCGACTACTTCCTGCCGACCGAGACGGTTTTCACTTTCCTGCTGAGCTCGATCGGCGGGATGGCGCTCGTCGTCTATCTGGCGATCGCCCTGACGCAGATCAAGGCGCGTTTCCGCATGACCGCGTCGCAAACGGAAGCGCTCCAGGTCCGGATGTGGGGACACCCGGTGCTCGGCATCGTCGTGGTCGCCGCGTTGTTTGCCGTGCTGGTGGGCTTCCTGTTCGATCCCGGCAACCGCGGGTCGACGGTGATGAGCATCGGAGTGACGGTCCTCGCGTGCGCACTGGGCGCGGTGCACCAGTTGCGTCGCCGGAACTCGGTCCGATCCGCTCAGCCGGCTGTCCTCGACGAGCTCGAGGCGACACGGGACTGATGACGGGGCGCCGGAGCGAGCCCGGCGCCCCGCCGTTCCAGCACCGCGAGCTGGAGGTGCAGAACCAGCCGGTTGTCCGGATTGTCCAGGTCGACGTCGAGCATCTTCCGGATCACGCCGAGGCGGTATCGAATGGTGTTGGGATGTACCCCGAGCCCGCGCGCAGTCGCTTTGACGTCGCCGAAGTGCTCGAGATAACGGCGAAGAGTCAGGACGTAAGCGGTGCCGTGCTCCGCGTCGTGGCGCAACAGTGGCAGGGCACCGCCTGAACCCCAGGTGTCGTCCTCGGGGCGTGCGGCGAGAGTTCGCAGACACAGCGCTCCCCACACATGGCGCACCTCGTAGAGCCGTGGAAGTCGCGGCGCCTCCTCCAACACGGCACGCGCGCGTTCGAACAGTGCCCCGAGTTCTGCGGCCGGGCCTTCGACCACGGTTGCCGTCGCGCCGGTGTTGGTGATGGATGAACCTGTCCGGTCGCGGAGCTTGTCGTCGGCGCGATCGATGACCGCGAGGACGTCGTCGAGCACGACGACGATGCGGGAATCCCGGTCGGTCTCAAGCCGGGCGCGGAGCCGATCGAGCTCGTCCGGGCCGTCGGCGGGAGTGGGAAAGCGGGCAGCGAACACGACGACTTGCGAAGCCGGTGCCAACCCGATCCGGTTGAGAGTCGTGGCGTCGGGGTGCTCGAGCGCCGAACGCACCAGCGCGGTACGCCGCGCCGACTCCGCGCGCCGGCCGGTCCCGAGCAGGGACACTGCTCGCCCCATCTCGGCGGTCGCTCGGCGGATCGACTCCGCGAGCGCCTGGACCTCGTCCTCTGTCAGCTCCGGCCAGGGCAACGCAGCCCAGATGTAACCGCTCACCGCTCGATCTCCGGGAAGCTCGGCCACGAGCCGATCCCGCGCCCCGGGCATGGTGAACCGGATGGGCGTGCCTCCGGCCATCGCCCGCGGTTGCACTCCGTGCCGCCGGAGCAGAACCGACGTCGGCCACACCGACCGCTTCGCCAGGATCGCGTCGCGCCGCCAGTCGTCGATCTGCTCACCGCTTGCCGAATGCGCAAGCACGTGGCCCGCGATGTCTTCGACCAGGATGTTCGCGCCGACCTCACCCGCCAGGTCGTCCACGAGCTCCGACAACGAAGCACCAGCCGCTGCCGGACCGGCATTCGTCCCCACGGTGCTGGAGATCGCGGAAAGGAAATCCAGCCACGGGAGTTTCCGCTCGGCGACCAGCACAGCGGGGCCTTCGTCCGTTTGCCAGGCACGGTCGAGCTCGGTGCTCGCCTTGAGCACGAGCGCCGCGACGCCCGCACTGAGCAGTCGGATCCCCTCCGGTCCGGGCGGCTCGGACCCGTCCACACCGGTGAGGACCACGATGTGTCCGCTGCCGGCGCCGGCGCTCTGGACCGAGTCCGTGGGATCCGATACCACCACCGCGCGAACCCCACGTTCGAGCTGCCGTGCTGTCGCGCCCGGCGCCGAACACAGGCCGGTCAACCCGTCGACAACGCAGCCCAAGGGGATGTCTGTTGGGTGGATGTCCACAGCGGAGCCTCGCCTTCGCCGTCAGCTCGCCTCGCGGCGGCGGTATCCGCTGAGGGTAACCGGCGGCTCGAGCCCGGTCATCCTCCTGCGCACGCTCGGTTGTCCGGTCGATCAGGGAGAAGTGCTGCCACCGCCGTCAATTGCGGCGGTGACGCAACGAAGCGTGGCCGCACGGATGGCGCGGCTTCGTTCGCCCGACGGGAGAGCGCGTGCGATCGTGACGGCGCCGACGACCGAGGCGACCAGTGCCCACGCGCGTTCTGTCTGCTCGTCCGGGGAGCCGGGCATGGCCGGAGTGAGCAACTCGACCAGGGCCGCCATCCGACGCTCGTACGTCTCCCGAACCGCCTCACTCGCGCGCGCGACGTCTCCGCTGAGCGCCGGCATGAGACACCCGTCCGCGATTGCCGCGCAGTGCTCGTCGCTCAGGTAGAACTGGAGGAACTCCACGAGACGACGCCGGCGCTCGTCCGGGTCGGGGGCGTCGATCACGGTGAACTCGACGCCGAGCTGCTCCTCCACCACCTGCTGGAGGAACGCCTCCTTGCTGCCGAAGTTGGAGTAGATCGCCCCCGAGGTCACGTCGGCCGCTGCCGCGAGGCCGTCGACACCGACTCCGTGGAAGCCTTTCTCCTTCAGCGGGCGAGCGGCCGCGGTCAGGATCGCGGCGCGTGCCGTCTCCTTGTGGTCTTTCGGGTAACGCACGTCGAGTCCTCGTCTTCCCACTTGCCTTCACGCTGCCACCACCATACGATAGCGATCGTTATATAGCGACCGTTATTCCATGACGGGTCACTGCCCCGAACAACGAGAGGTACGAGGACCACCCATGTCTACAAGCCACAACGAGGCCCCCACCCGCACGGTGGACGTCGACGGAACGCCCTTCGCCTATCGGGAAATCGGCGCCGGATCGGGTGTTCCGGTCGTCCTGCTGCACCACTTCACGGCCAACCTCGACGACTGGGATCCCACCGTGGTCGACGGCCTGGCCGCCGAGCGCCATGTCATCCTGGTGGACCTGCGCGGAGTGGGCGCTTCGGGCGGCACCACGCCCGACAGCGTCGAGGCCATGGCCGCTGACGCCGTTGCCTTCGTGCAGGCGCTTGGCCTGACCAGCGTTGACCTGCTGGGCTTCTCTCTGGGTGGCATGGTCGCGCAGGCCTTCGTTCAGCAGGAGCCGGCTCTGGTCCGCCGCCTGATCCTGGCCGGCACGTCGCCGGCGGGCGATGCGGGACCGGCCAACGCGTTCGGCGTGCTGCAGACTTCGGTCGAAAAGGCCACCGCCACGGGCAGGCACCCGAAGCACGTCCTGTTCTTCTCGCAGACCGACGCCAGCCAGGCCGCGGCCGACGCGTTCCTCGCTCGGCTCGACGAGCGCACCACCGACCGGGACGCCGCGGTCACCAACGAGACCATCGGGGCCCAGGCCACCGCACTGGCCAAATGGGAGCAGAGCAGTTCGCCGACCGGCCTCGCGAACGTCTCGCAGCCCGCTCTGGTGATCAACGGTGACGACGACATCATGATTCCGACCATCAGCTCGGTCAACCTCGCGCACGTGCTGCCCCATGCCCAGCTGGGCATCTACCCGGACGCCGGTCACGGCGCGCTCTTCCAGTACCCCCAGCTGTTCGTCCAGCAGGTCCTGGACTTTCTCCGCGACTGACCGCCGCGGCGACGAGATCCGAGCACCGGGTCGCGTGACCGCGGCCCGGTGCTCCCCATGTCCGCAGCAGGCTTGCATTTTTCCTGCTCCGACCAAGCCGGAAAAGGGAACCATCATCGTGACGGATTACGACTACATCGTTGTGGGTGCGGGAACGGCCGGCTCCGTGCTGGCCGCGCGCCTGTCGGAGGACCGAACGTGCGCGTGCTCCTGGTGGAAGCAGGTTCCCGGCACGCGCCCGACCTCTCGGCCGTCCCTCCCGCGTGGCCCATGCTTTTCGGCACTGACGCGGACTGGGCGGACACGACCGAACCGCAGGGCGCGAACGGGATTTCGCTGCCGTTTCCGCACGGACGGGTGCTGGGCGGTTCCTCGTCGATCAACGCGATGTTCTTCGTGCGTGGCCACCACACGAGCTACGACGACTGGGCGCGAACCGGCGCGCGCGGCTGGGGTTTCCAGGATCTCCTCCCGTACTTCCGGCGCAGCGAAAACGTGCCGGGCCGGGACCCCTCTCTGCGCGGAACCGACGGTCCTCTGACTCCGGGGCCGGCCGAACCCCTCCACCCGATCATGGAGGCCGGCCTGGCAGCCGCGGCCGAAGTGGGACACCCACTGGCCACCGACGTCAGCGGTGGCGCGGAAGAAGGGTTTGGCCGCGCCGACCTCAACATCGTCAACGGGAGGCGGCAGAGCGCCGCGGACGCCTACCTGCTGCCCGCACTGGACCGGCCGAACCTGACCATCCTCACCGACACCCTTGTGCACCGGGTGATCGTCCGAAATGGCCGCGCGATGGGCGTCGAGTACCGCGCCGGGAACGACGTGGTCATCGCGTCGAGTGCGGGGGAGGTCGTCCTGAGTTCCGGCACGATCGGGTCCGCACAGCTCCTGCTGCTCTCGGGGATCGGACCCAAGTCCCACCTGACCGAGATGGGCATCGAACCGGTGCGCGAGCTTCCGGGTGTCGGGCTGAACCTGCACGACCATTCTCTGTCGCAGGTCACCTACCGGCCGACGCAGCCGTTGCCCCCGATGGAACACAACCACAGCGGGGTGATCGGTCTGCTGCGCAGCAGGTCCGGGCTCGAGGGGCCCGACCTGCAGTTCCTGTTCTCCGACATTCCCCTCTACGGGCCTGCCTTGCCCGGCCCGGACGGGCTGTACTCGGTCGTGTTCTCGGCGATGCTCCCGCGCAGCCGTGGAACGCTGCGACTGCGGTCCGGCGACCCGGCGGACCGGCCCCGGATCGATCCGCGGTACTACACGGACGACCACGACGTCGACGTCATGGTCGCCGGATTGCGTCTGGCGCGGGAAATGGGACGCGCGAACGCTTTCAAGGACTGGCGCGGCGAAGAAGTGTTCCCTGGGCCCGGACGTGAACAGCGACGAGGAAATCCGCAACTACATCCGGCTCAGCTTGCTGACCTACTTCCACCCGGTCGGTACCTGCCGCATCGGAGACGACGACACCGCGGTCGTGGACACGCAACTGCGCGTTCACCGGATCGAAGGTCTTCGCGTGGCCGATGCGTCGGTCATGCCCTCGGTTCCTTCGGCCAACACCAACGCCACGGTCTATGCCATCGCGGAACGCGCGGCGGATCTGCTGCGGGAGAATCGCTCCTGACAAGATCACGCTGTGGAGTAACTGCGTCGAGCTGAAAGGTCAGTATGAGCGAACGCGTTGATGCACTCGAACGGACGACACCGATGGACGAGCGGACTTCCCTGCCTCCGCTGTCACTGCTCGAACTGGCGCTCGTCGAAGAGGGCGCCACGACCGCCGAGGCACTGGCGGCTACCGTCGCGTCCGCACGGCGCGCGGAGGAGCTTGGTTTCCGACGGGTGTGGGTCGCAGAGCACCACGGTTACCGTTCGGTGGGAAGCGTCGCACCAGCCGTACTGACAGCTCGACTGGCGGCCGAGACGATGCGAGTCCGGGTCGGCTCCGGTGGAGTACTGCTGACGAATCACTCCGCACTTGCGGTGGCCGAGCAGTTCACCACCCTGGCCGCGCTGTATCAGGACCGTATCGATCTCGGCATCGGCCGGGGACCCGGCACGACCGATCCCCGGGTGGTTGGCGCGCTGCGGCGATCCGGCGAGTCCTACCGCGACCAGTTGACCGAACTGCTGTCGTACCTGGCCGGCACGAGCGCCCTCCGCGTGGTACCCGGCCTGACCGCCGTCCCGGCGCCGTGGTTGCTGGCATCGAGCGCGGAGAGCGCGGCGCTGGCCGGGGAGCTGGGCTTGCCACTCGCTTTCGCCTATCACATTCGCCCGGACAACGCGATCGAGGCGGTCACCCGCTATCGGGAGGCCTTCCGGCCGTCGCAGTGGTGCGCCGACCCGTACGTCCTGGCGAGTGTCGAGACGTGCTGTGCACCCAGCGATGCCGAAGCCGCAGAGCTCGGGCTTCCGGCCCGGCACACGATGGCGTTGGCACTGCAAGGCCAAGGGCCTGATGCGAGATTGCTGAGTCCGGCCCAGGCGTCCGAAGAGGTTTTGCCGGCCGCTCTCGGTGAACGGCTTGACCGGATGCGCGCCGCGCAGGCTCACGGATCGCCGGAGACCGTGCGCCGCCGGCTGCGAGCGGTCGCGGAACTGACCGGCGCGGACGAACTGATGTTGTCCACACCGATCTACGACCCGGTATTGCGGGCGAGGTCCCTCGAACTCGTCTGCTCGTAGTCCCGGGATCCGCAACAGACCCGTCCCCGTCTTGCGGTGTCCCGCACCAAGGAGAACGGCATGTCTTTCAACGATTCTCGTTCCGTTGAGTCATCTGTGCACGCGGTGCAACGGTTCGCTGTGCCCGTCAACGCGGCGTTCGCGGAGTTCGTCCAGCGCTACGAAGCCGCTGTGCCGGCGTTGGACCTGCCCACGTTCGCGCAAACTCGCGGAACTGCTCGAGCATCTGGGTCTGCCGGTACCAGCCGAGTTGTGATGGCCAATCCGCGGAGTCGCTTTGCCGGACCGCAATCCGTCCGAGGATCCCGGTAGGCGCCGGCGTCACTGGCGTCGGTTGCGCGGGGAACTCTCGGGCTGCCGCGGGTCGCTTGGGGCTGATCGAAGGCGGCCCGCAGTTGCTCCGGATTGAGGAGCTCGTTCACTGGCCGTCCTCTGCGGTGCTCGTCACGCCCGCTACCTGGATGGGGGAGACCGGGTTCGGTTATCGCGGAGATGGGCGAGACCCAAATTTCCAAGAGTTCCGAGGCAGTCACCGCTCTGCCTTCCTGATGTCCCCGCTGGGAAACCCGCGCTCCCGCTGTGCGGGCGCCGTGGAGCAGGTTCCCGCGGGCTTCGAGGTCATCGGGATCGGCGAGGACCGCGGCCAGCGCCCGGATCCCTTCTTCGGCGGCCGGCGACGAGATCGGGTTGCGCCGTGGCGCGGCGAAGGCCTCGACGCAGTGCGCCATCACGTTGAGCCCGCTCGCGGCGGACAGGTCCACGGGCAGCGTGCAAGTGAGCTCCGGGTCGTAGATGACCGTCCGCGGCAGCATCCGCGGATCGGTCCCCGTCGTTTTGCGGGCCGCGTCGGTGAGCCCCCACACCGGAGTGACTTCCGAGCCCACGTACTTCGTCGGGATCGCGATGATCGGCGGGCCGGTGCTCAGCGCGACGGCCTTCGCCGTGGCGGTCGTCGAGCAGCTGCCGACGCTCAGCAGCGAATCCGCGCCGGCCGAGCGCGCCAGCTCGCGGGCCTCATCCGCGACCGGGACCGGAACACCGGCTTTCCTGGCACCTGGCGCTGGCCGCTCGACTGCGGGCTGTCGCCGAGCGGCCAGCGCGACACCCGGCGCGATTGCGGCCTGGACGCTGCGCAACCCGGCCGTCAGCGG
The DNA here is from genome assembly GCF_040654155.1 of Amycolatopsis sp. NPDC050768. Classification (NCBI taxonomy): domain Bacteria; kingdom Bacillati; phylum Actinomycetota; class Actinomycetes; order Pseudonocardiales; family Pseudonocardiaceae; genus Amycolatopsis; species Amycolatopsis sp. NPDC050768. The sequence goes on along the minus strand of NZ_JBFAHL010000005.1, from coordinate 205,438 downwards.
GGCACCGGTTTCGGTGAGCACTGGTACTCACCGCCGGCGCGGAAGCAACCCGTGCCTGGAGATCGGTGCATTCTTTCCCAGTCACTGCGAAATGGCGGAACGGTGGCCGTCCTCTGGGTCGAAAAGCTGGCCCTGTACCCGCCAGCGGACGGGTTCCATCCCTGGACGCCGCTCGCCTTCGCCAGCCTCCGGCTTTGCCTGCGAGCCCACCAGCGCCCATGGCGACGTGGGTGGGGTGTTCGCTTCAGCCCGGTGCTGCGCGTACAGCTTGGCGTACGGTCCGCCAAGGTCCAGCAGGTCTTGGTGCCGACCGGATTCGATCAGCCGGCCGTGGTCCAACATCAGGATGTGATCTGAAGCCGGAGCCAGGGACAGATCGTGGCTGATCAGGATCGTCGTCTTGCCACTGGCGAGCCGGCGCAGTGGTTCGATCACGCGCTGGACGGCACGCGCGTCGAGCCCGGCGGTGGGCTCGTCCAGGACCAGGATCGGGGTGTCGCGGACGATGGCCCTGGCGATCGCCAGCCGTTGCCGCTGCCCACCGGAGAGCCGCTGGCCGGCGCCGTCCAGCACGGTCTGATATCCCTCCGGCAGGGCGGAGATGAACTCGTGGGCGTCCGCCGCGACCGCCGCGGCCACGATCTGGGAATCCGTGGCCGAGGGCCGTCCGTAGGCGATGTTGTCACGCACGGTGCCATGGAAGACCTGGGTCTGCTGCAGCACGAGGGTCACCTGTTCGCGCAGCGATTCGGTGGTGATACCACGCAGGTCGAAGCCGTCGAGCCGAATACTGCCTGAAGACGGGTCGGCGAAGCGCAGCAGCAATTTTGTGATGGTCGACTTGCCGGCGCCGCTGGCCCCGGTGATCACCACCAACTGGCCACGGCGGACCGTGAACGACAGCTCAGTCAGCGCGGGCCGGTCGGCCTCAGGATAGCGGTAGCTGACCCGGTCCACGTTGATCTCGCCATGGGAGTGGGCCAGCACGTGGGCACCTGCGTGGTCGACGACCGTCGGTCTTGTGTTCAGCAATTCCGAGATGCGGTCGGAGCTCGCCGTGGCCGCGTTCACCATGATCGTCAGAGAGCCGAGCTGGCGCAGGGGAGGATAGAGATAGCCGACGTATGCGGTGAACGCCAGCACGCCCCCCGGGGTCAGGTGATGCTGGCTGATCTCCCAGATCCCTGCGCCGACCACCAGCAGCAACGCCGTGACCTCCGTGATGTCCACCAACGGTGCGTACGCTCCGGACACCCGTGCTTCGCGCACCTTGGTTCGCATCCAGGACGCGCCGTGTGCGTGCAGCCGCTGTTGTTCGGTCTGCTGTTGGTTGTAGGCCTGCACCAGGGGCAGGTTCGTCAGGCTTTCCTGGACCGCAGTGGTGATCATGCCGTTGTAGTCGCGCTCGTCGCGGGAGACTGTCTTGATTCTCTTCGAAAACGACCGTGCCGCCAGTCCGAATAGCGGGGCGAGAATAAATGATGCGAGTGCCAGGTGCCAGGATACGATCAGTGCCGCGCCGGCGTAGAAAATCGCGGTCACGATCGCACTGACGGTTTCGACCGTCCCGGACGCGGTCAACTGTTCGACCATCTCGATGTCACTGGTCACCCGTGCTACCAGGTCACCGGTGTCATGCCGGGCGAAGAAGTCGGCGGAAAGCTGTTGCAGGTGTGCGTATACGGCGTCGCGCAGGCGAAGCAGGAACCGCTCTGACACCCAGGAGGTCAGAAGGCCGCCTCCGAACGAGGCGAAGCCCCCGACTGCGGCCATGCCGACCCAGATCGCGGCGGGCCGCCAGAACCCGCGGAGGTCGCCCGTGGTCAAGGCATCGTCGATGATCACACCGAAGGTCCAGATCGACACGGTCTCCGCGGCGGCACTGATCACCAGCAATAGAATGGCCAGCAGCAGCAGACGGCGTTCGGCGCGGACATAGGGCCAGAACCTCCGGAATGCCTGACGTACCGACGCCGGCTTCGCGGGGCTGTCCGCGTCGCTCGTGTAGGTGCCGCCGTCGCTCGCCGCGGGAATAATGGCGGTCACGCGCACCTCGTTTCGAGTCGTTCCATGGACTGCGGGTTGGCCGGCCGGGTCGGGGAAAGAGTGAGGGCCGGCGCTTTCGATGCGCCGGCCCCTCCCCCTCTTTCGGGATCAGGACTTGCTTGTCCTGACCATCAGAACAGGATCAGCGACCGTAGCGACGGTTGCGGTTGTACCGTCGGGAGTGGTCGTGGTCGTTGCGTCGCGAGTCGTAACGGTCGCGGTGAACCGGCTTGAAAGAACCCATCGTGATCTCCTCCTCAATACAGTTTGAATCTGTTCCGTCGGCGCGCCCCGACATCAACGACGGTACCCCGGAAATCGACTTGCAGACTTGGCGAGAGAAGTGTCGTCGAACACGTCGCATAGGCCGTGAGAACTGCGTAAGGAAAGGCGGTTTCCTGCCATGGACCATATCTGCGCAGAGTGCGCAAACGTGACGCCAACCGATGAAAGCCACACACTGCGCGACCCATAGATCAACTCCTGCGCCCACGTCGGATTGGAGCCAAACTGCCGCCGAGCTTGACATCTTCATGGGCCGGCTTGGCTCGCGCATCCCGGACACATGGGAAATAGGTGGCGCAGTAACCAACGTTGCTCGAATCGCTGTCTGGCTTGAGTTTTGACGTCTGAACTGGGTGATCAGGAACTTGATGATCACGGATGAAGCCCTGGTTGATCATGCTTCCTGCGACAGAAAGACGACCACATCAAGGGCTTCAGTTGATCAGCGTGCACGATGTCGGCGTTGCGACATCCGGAGCCTCACCCGCTCGCGGCTGGAGTTCCACCGCTGGCGAGGGACCGGTCCGCTCGTTACCGGAGTCATCGATCAAGCGAACCGTGTCGTCAGGGCTCCACCGGGCGGGCGTTCGTCCGCGGCGGCGCGGTATTCGTGGCGAGAGGTGATGCCGAGCTTGCCGAAGATCCGGGTTGGTGAGACCGCTGGGCGAATTGAGCGATTTGACTCTCCTGTGCGGCGAGTTCAGCGCTGCTCTCTCTGCGGCGTGAGTGGTCGTCACTGGCTCCCGATGCTTTCGGCGGTCAGTCCGAGGCCGAAGCGGGCGTCGGCGGTGATGATGCCGCTGATCCGGCCATGGCTGTCGGCCAGTGCGCCGCCGGAGTTGCCCAGGTTGAGCGGCGTCGGTTTGGCCGTGTACGGCGATCGTCCGAACGTCACTGCGTGCCTGCCGGAGCATTCGGCGGTCGGTTTCTCCCGCGTCCCACGAAGAAGTCACCCAGCGCGACGGGCGGTGCACTCACTGGTATTCGCGAAGCCTGGTGGGACTCAATCGCCGCACATCCAGCCGTATTTGCCGAGTCGTGGCCGGAGTACGCGGTCGACGCTCCACATGGCGTTGCCCGGAGCGGCCAGCAGGGCCAGGGCGGCGATGATGTACCCGATCGACGGGCCGATGTCGGTGGCGCCGGCCGCGGACCACGGGAGGCCGAACGCCTCCGCCGCGGACCAGATCCCGAACGAGTACACGGCGCTCCCGACATACACCACATTGCACAGCGTGCCGGTGAGCAGGCCGACCGCGATGAGCGTTTCGACAATGGCCGTCGCGACGCCCATCCCGGTGGGCGCCAGCGCCGCGATGTACTGCCACAGGTCGATCCACTGGCGGATGACGGGAGTGGCGATCTGGTCGTGGATGCCGAACTGGTGGGCGAACACCTGGCCGCGCAGGAAATCGGGGCGCCACTTGAGCGAGGCGTCGATCGCCCACACCACCCCGAACAGGATCCGCAGCACGCAGGCCAGCCGGCGGCGGCCGGAGACCGGAGCCGCCGACTGATTCGGCTCCTGCACCTCCCGGGGCACCGGGTCCGTCCTGGTTTCTTCCGCGAACTCCTGCGGATTGGCCTCGACGTCGCCGTCGTGCGGTTCTCCGTGCCTCACTGCCGCTCACCTCCCAGTGAACCGCTCGTGGATTCCCAGTGCTCCCGCTGCAGCAGCTCGAGGACGTCCTCGTCGTTCTCCACCATGGAAACCTCCTTCTTGTCACCTGAAGGCTTCCCCGGAACACGAAGTTCATGCCTCGAACTTTTCTGCGACGGACAGCTCACCCTCGTCGGCGGACGAGCGGCGGGACCGGTGTCGGTGTGGGCGACCGCCCAGACGTCACCGGCCGCGCAGCGCAAGGGCCGGTACGTGCCGGAGTCGACCGCGCACCCGGCGAAGAAGCTTCCTGCTGTCGCGGCGCACGCTTTCGACGCCGTCGTCGACGGGACCCGGTCAGGGTCGAGGGGCAGGCCGCCAAGACGTACCGGCGGGTTCGTAGTGAAGTCGGCAAGCGGGGTTCTGTCCTCAGGAGCAGCGGCGGGTGACTGATCGGGATCAGGACTGCGCGAATGTCAAGAAGACCTTGCCTTGGCGGCCGTCGGTGCCGGTCTTCGCGGAGTGGGCGAGCGCTGTCGCGAATTCCTCGAGGGGGTAGGTGGCCGCGACCGGCGTCCGGACCGCCCCTTGGGCGACCAGGTCCGCGACAGCGCGGTAGGCGTTGTGCACCTCGGCACGGTCGGTGTCGCGGAGCCAGTTCAGCATCCAGAACCCGTGTACGTGCAGGTTGGCGAAGGCGAGCGGCGGGAGCGCGATGGGCTGCCGGTCAAGTGCCGCGTAGGCGACGACGGTGCCGTTGTATCCGAGGTAATGCATGGCGGTCGGCACCGCGGAACCGGTCGCGGCGAGTAGCAGCCGCATTTTCTCCTCGCCGAGCACGGCGGTGATGCCTTCGGCGAGGTGGTCGTCGTCGTCGACCAGGACAGCGTCGGCTCGTTCATCGACCAGTTGCACGGCCTCCGGTCGTCGGACGATGTTGAGCGTGCGCAGACTCCGCTGGTGGGCAAGGGCGATCACGGCGCCGCCGACCGCGGAGTTGGCCGCGGTCTGCGCGACCCAGTCGCCCTTCTCGAGAGTGCCGTGGTCGAGCAGCTGATAGGCGGTGATCAGGATGACGCCCACGGCCGAGAGCTGCACCGGGTCGACGTCCCCGTCAACGGCGACGACGTTCGCAACATCGACGTTGACCCGGTTCCTCCAGGAGAACTGCTCGCCGGTCGGGATGATCAAGACCCGGTCGCCTGCCCGGTGCCCGTAGGCGCCGGCGGCGACCTCCGGGCCGACGGCCGAGATGCGGCCGACACCGGACTGGCCCACCCCGGAGGGAAGTGCCGGCTGCAGGCCGTAGCGGCCGCGGACGAAGTTCAGATCCGCCGGGTCGACCGGGGCGGCCTCCAGATCGACGGTGACCTGGCCGGCCCCGGGAGCCGGCAGGTCGAGATCGACGAGGGAGAGCACGTCGGCGGGTTCGCCGAGGGAGTCGAACCGCAGGCCTCGCGTGGTGGTCATGGGGAGCTCCTGGCGTTGTTGGTGCTACTTTAGCACTGGCTAGTTTGAAGCTAGCACCATCAGGAGCGATTCTGGTAGTGTGCGTTTGTGACGGAGCGGAGCTACGACGATGCGTGCGCGATGGCTCGCGCACTGGACGTGGTCGGCGAGCGGTGGACGTTGCTGGTCGTCCGGGAGCTGCTACTGGGGCCGAAGCGGTTCGGCGACCTGCGCAGCGGATTGCCGACCATCAGCCAGAACGTGCTGACCCGCCGCATCCGCGAGATGGAGCAGGCGCGACTGGTCGAGCGGATTCTGCTCGACCCGCCGGCCAACACCCCGGCCTACCGCCTCACCACCCGTGGGCTTCAGCTGCGGCCCGTGCTCATCGAGCTGTCCCGGTGGGGTGTCCTCCAGCCCGCGCCGCCCGGGGCCGAACAGAGCCCTGCCGCGCTGCTGCTGGGTTTCAGCGCGCTCTACGAACCGGCGCGCATGGGCGCGACCACGACCGCCGTACTCACGATCGGCCGGGAGAACTTCACCCTCACCGCGTCCACCAATGGCCTTCAGGTCGAACAGGGCGCCGTCGGCGACGTCGACTTTCGCGCGACCGGCACGGTCGGCGCCCTCCGGGCCACTCTGGGCAGGGGCGGCGACCCCAAGTCATTCGAAGACACCGGCGAGCTGACCATCATCGGTGACCGCGCGGGCTTCGCCCGCCTCAGTCACTGCTTTCCCGCGCCGGCACTCTTGGGCAGTACCACCTGACCGCTGGCTTGGATCGCCGTGGTGGCGGGCTCACGGCGGAGGTTCTGGTTGCTGTGCACTGTCGACCGGCGATTCGTGCAATCAATGACGTTGATTCAGTTTGATTCAACGGAGGTACACATGACGCACCCCTCGCTGTGGGACGCCGTCCGCGAGGAAGAGAGAGCTGCGCGTTCGTCGCCGAGCCTCTTGTCGGCCGCGCTTGGACGTGCCGGAAACGATCGCGATCAACGTCGCGGTGGCCGGTCGGGCTGGTTCGGGTGAGAAGGAAGCAGGACCCGGTCGATGTCGAGGAGTACGTCGATTCGGCGTCGCGTGAGGAGGACGGCGAGGGTGGCACCTGGGCGCTGAGCAGAGCCGCACGGTTCAGCGTTGGTTGTCGCTCGGCATGTGCCGGATGGACTCGCCTCCTTTGTGGTGGCTGGTGCGGCCGAACAGGGTGGCGAGGACATGCTCGATCCTGGACACTGCGCCGTTGAACGCGTCGTCCACCGAGCCGGCGCGGTTCGTGACGACGACCGGCTCTCGCGCGATGGGGAAGGCTTCGATCACGCACCGCAGGTCTTCCCCATCGGTACCACCGCCCATTTCGTCGCTCAGGTGGACGTCCAGGCGGGTGAGGCGGTCGCTGAACCGTGCGAGCTTTGATTCGAGCGCGGTCTCGAAGCTCTGAATCAGCTCCGCGTCGCGGTGCAGGTTTCTGTCTGTGCTGATCTGGATCTGCATTCCCTGGTTCCTTTCTGCACACGCGAGCACAGCGGTGACAATGAGAAGGACATCGCACGACAGTGTAAGCCGCTGGTCCCGTGGTCGAGTTCTCCACTGAGGGGCCTAGCTGTCGGAGTCGTGGCTCGTCCACGGTATCCGACACGTTGTCGATGTCTTTGGTAAGTCTCATTTGGTGCGCGGTTGCGCGTCACGGGCCTCAACCGCCGTAACTAGACCGTCGCGTTGCCCGGCGTGCGGTCGGGCGGCGACTGGCAGTGTCTGCCGGTCGTGACCGAGGAGTGAGAATCCGGAGACGGTCATGAGGCGTCGAGCGCGAGTGGGCCGACGGTGTTATCCCACGCGAGGAGGAGCGCGTGGAGGGGGCTGTAGCTGATGATGGCGGAACCGAGTGCGACGGTTCTTGCTTCTTCGTGCCGGGCGAGTGTCCAGTGCCAGGTGTGTGGCTGTGGTGGCGAGTCAGGTGTGGAGCACATTGGCGGCGATCGCCATGACCGACCCGAACACGAAACCGATCCATGCCGCCGCACGAGAAAGTGCCGTGGTGCCGGCGCCACATGGGCTGGTGTCACCAGCCGTCGAGTTGGCGGAGGCCCGGGGCGTCAGTTGCCGCGTGACCGAACTCTGGTGACTGGCGAAGGGCTGGCCGCCAGTGCGCGGGGTCCTGGTCCATCCGTGGACGTCTGTGATGGCCGCTGTCGGTCCGCGGCGGTCACCAAGAGCGCCGTGGACGCTGAAGCGGCATCGGGTAGCCCACAACGTGGGTGTTCGTGTCGGCGCACAGCCGGATGGTGCGCTTGCGCCAGTTGACGTCGCGGAGCCGGAGCCGGGCGCGGCGTCAGGCGATGTTGAAGACCAGCAGTTGGCGATGGCGACTGCTGAGCAGCGGATGCGGACGTTCTACCTGGCGGAGCGGTCCGCTGGACGCATCCCGACGGGCGCAGACCTAGATCGACTCGCCGGTACGAGCAACTACGGTCGGAAAGTGCTCCAACGCCGGCGACTCGTTGGTGACTGCCCAGGTCTCACCATGCCTTCGGAGCGCAAAGCCTCGGGCTCGAGCCCTCCGTCGGAGAGTAAAGCACGGGTTCTTGAAACCGCTGGTTAAGAGTTCGCGGCCTGACCTGTCGGACGGTGCCGAGTGATGCCGGAGAGCGTCGTTTTCCTGGGCTGTCGGGTGCCTGCGGTGTTGGTGTGTGCCGGCGTCTGCCGTCGTGTTTCCGACCTCTCGGGCTCGCGGGTGCCGGGTGGTGTTGCCCGGTCCGGATCATTTTTGGTGGTCGGCGTGGCGTCGCTCGCGCACCTGGACGAAGCTGGCCTGCTCAAGACCTTGCTCTGTCGATTCAGTGCGTCTGCACCGGCTTGGTTGCGCTCGGCGCGGCGTATGCGTCGTATCGGCACGGACGCGGGTTCGCGCTCCGGTTCGGTGCGGACGGGGTTACGGCGTCGATCTGGCCGCTGCTCGTTGACGGCTTGCTGACGATCGCAACGGTTGAGCTGTGGAAGAGCCACCATGGTGCTCGGCCGGAGGGTCGTCGGGTGGCGTGGCTGGCGTTCGTGTTCGGCATCTGTTTGTCGCTGGTGGCGAACATCGGCTCGGCGCCGATGCTGCGCGCGCTTCAGGTGACGGTGGCTGCTTGTCCTCCGTTGGTGTTGCTGTTGGCGGTCGAACTGCTCAACGGCGCACTGAAGCGCCGGACAGCGGTCGAGACTGGCTCCGAGACGGCTTCCGCACGCCGAGAGCGGAGCGAACGCTGTCTCGACGACGAGTCGGGTCACGAGACCGCCGAGATTGTCGGCTTGCACTCGGTCTCGCATCCGTCCACAGCGGGCGGGATGACGGCCGAGCAGCGGATGTGGGAGCACTACCTGCGTGAAGCAGCCGGCGGTCGGACTCCGAATGGTGCCGAGTTGGATCGGGTGGCCGGTACGCACAACTACGGCGGGTCTTGCGCCAGTGGCGAGCGGCCAAGAAGATCCCTCGAAGTCCGCGGTCCGAAGTCAGCGTTGCCAGCGTCGACTGATTAGCTCCACAGATGGACGGACCAGCTAGAAGTCGCGTGAGTTGCACCCAGGCGCCTGCGCCGGTAGGCCGATGAACGGTGGGCCTGCGCGGTGCCGCGCGGGGTACACCGAAGGTGAGTAGCGCGGACTACCGGTTCATCCTGGCCAACGAGCGCACCTTCCCTGCGTAGCTGCGCACCGTACTTGCGTTGAGCGCCCGGCGCGGCGGCGGATCACGGTGTCTCCACAGGTGAGTCGGCGTCGGCGAGGAGGCGGGCGATGTTGTGTCGGCGCTGTTCTAGTCGGTGGGCCGGCAGCGGCGGGAGCGCTGCTGGGTTGGTCAGGGTGTGGTCGAGCCGGCAGTGTTCATGGCGCGGAGTTTGAGGCTCACTTCTTGATGGTGCACCTGACTGACCGGAGGTCGATCTCCACACCGATCAGCAGGGCGAAGTGGCCCACCCATAGCCACGCGAGAAAGATCACCACAGTGCCGAGCGCGCCGTAGCCACCAGTGGCGAAGTTCGCGTTGTACCAGGAGAACGCGCCGGAGCCGGCGAGCCAGAGCAGCACGCCGACAACGCCGCCCCGGCTCACCCATTTAGCTCGCCCGCGCGGGGCTCCCGGGGTGGCCGGCAGCCCCCGCTGCAGCAGCCCGAAGAAGATCAGGAGCACTGCGAACAACAGCGGCCAGCGCAGTACGTGCCAAAGGCGCGCGACCAGGTCGGGCAGCCCGACCGCCCGCTCGAGGGCGGCGCCGAGCGGACCGCTGGCCAGCAGCGCGAGAGTGATCCCGGCCAGCAGGGCGAGCATCAGGAGAGTCAGCGGAAGCCGCGAGAACTTGGCGACCCAGGGCAGTCGGGTGTCTGGCACGCCGCGGATCCCGCCGATCGCGCGTTGGCAGGCGGCGACGTAGCCCGAGACCGCCCACACGCTCGCGACCAGTCCGACCCCCACGACAGTTCCGGCCGCGGTGCGGTCGCGCAGGGCGTCGCGCAGAACCGGGCCTACCCCGGCGGCGCCGGCCGGCAGCAGCTCGACAAAACCATCAACGACGACGTCGGTGTCGGGAGTGGAGCGCAGGGTCAGCTCGAGAATTGCGACCAGCACGATGAGCGCCGGGAAGATCGCCAGCAGGCCGAAGTAGGTCAGTGCTGCGGCTCGGTCGGGTAGCTGGTCCTCGGCTGTGACCCGCAGGGCGGCCTCGACTCGGCTGCGCAGCGCGCGAACCAGCGGAGCCGACTTTGTCACGCGCTCATGCACCTCCTTTCGCCAAGTCTGCGCCGGCTTCGTCGGCGTGACCTCGTCCGGGAGGGTGGAGACCTCGAACTGCGTCCCTCCATCCCCATCGTCTTGTGCGACACCCGTTGCCGCAGCGACGCGCCAAGACCCCGGGCCCGGGCGCGTAGCGAGGCGTTTCTCACCCTGGAAGGGTGATGTGTCAGCGGTGGTCTCGGTGGTGGTCGTGCGAGGTTGCGAACACGAACGACACGAAGGTTAATGATCTTGGAATGAGGACCACCCGGGGTTTGGTGTCAAGCGGCGGTTGGTTTGGCGCAACGTGTTCGGGCGTGTGGGCGTGTCGTTGGTGAGCTGCTGGTAGACGACATCGGCGAGGTATCGAGATGGGAAACCTGGCGGCTCGCGACGCGCCCGTTCACCGGCTGTACTCGGTGCTGCGGGTGGTCAACCGGCACGATAGTCACCGCAGGTGGCGAGCGGTCCGCGGTCACGCCGTCGGCGCGTATCTCAAGGTCGCGGCGACGTCGCCGCCGCCGGGGACGTCCTCGTGGCGGACTGCGAGCAGGTAGGCGCCCGACAGCCAGGCGCGGCGCGCGATCTCGTCGACGAGCTCGACGGCGCCGGAAGCTCCGAAGGTCACCTCGCCCAAGTCGTCGACCTCGCCGCGGGGACGGCACCACCACCTACACCTGGGACGCGCGCGGTCAGCTGGCTTCGTCGGCCAAATCCGGCCAGACCACCGGCTACGGCTACGACGGGTCGGTCTCCTGGAGTGTTTTGGTAAGCCCTGGGTCCGGATGTCCATTGAGGACACCCGAACCCAGGGCAACACTCACGCGTTCTTACCCCTCATTCATCGGGGAAGATGCCCGCGGCCTGCATTGCGGGGAATGCTCCGAACCGGATAAAGTCGATAGTGCTCTTCGTTATGAACGCCGTTCCGCTGTGAGTCGAATCGGTGAAAGTCTTGATGGTGTCTTCAACCTTTTCCACGATTTGGGGGTCCACGCCCGCCTTTTCGAGCGCTGGCGGGCCCCCATCCATCACCTTGAGGATCCGGTCCATCTTGGACCCGAAATCGTCAAGCTGCTGACTTGTGATGTTCTTTTCTGGGTGCTCGTCAGCGTATTTCCTTGCGCCGTCCATGAACAGGTCGCGGGTCTTTTCCGTATTTTTGTCAGAGAGCCAGGACTTGTCCTTGCTATCGGCGTTCTGGGCATCGCCAGGGTTTCCGTCGGTGTTGCCGGTATCGTGGCCGCCGCCGGTGCCGCTGCTTTCGGGGGTGTTGGGCCCGCCGTCGAGCCTGCCCGAGATCGATCCGCCTGACGAGTCGGGACTGTTGCCGCCGCCGCTGTTTTCGGGGGTGTTGGGGCTGTCTTTGGGCGGGACGGGTGGTGGGACGTCGTGGCTGCTGTCGGTGTTGTTGTCTGCCCACGGGTTGTATGTGGGGTCATCGTCTGCTCGCGTATTGCCGCCGCCACTGCTTTCGGGGGTGTCGTGGCCGTCTTTGGGTGGGACGGGCGGCGGAACGTCGTTGCTGTCTTTGGGCGGGACGGGTGGTGGGACGTCGTGGCTGCTGTTGGTGTTGTTGTCTGCCCACGGGTTGTATGTGGGGTCATCGTCAGCCCGCGTATTGCCGCCGCCGCTTGCGGGAGCGTCGTGGTCGCCGCTGGTGGATGTGGGCACGGTGTCATCCGCGGCCTTGGCAGCGTCGTCCCCCAAGCCTTGGGTGCCCTTTCCGAGGTCTTTGATCCCCTTCGCTGCGGAGGAGAGCTGCTTGGTCAGCTTCGCGATTTGGGTGGCGATCTTGCCCATCGCGATGGCGACCGTCGCGACTACGGTGCCCAGGAAGATGCCGATCGAGCTTCCGAACGTGAATGGCATGGCCGCAACCGCGGCGATCGCGCCCGCGAGAATGCCGCCGAGTACGCTGGCGATGAAGTCACGGATGATCCCTCGGATGGCGCCGATGACAGCGCCGCAGATCGACATGGTCTTTTTCGCAGATTCGAGGGAATTACCCAGCGCCGTGAGTCCCTCGGCGAGACCGTCCGTGTTCTCCTTGAACTTGTCCGCGGCATCACCCGACCACGAGTCCATGAGAGCGCCGAGGTCGTTCTTGAGGTCCTGGGACCACCCGTCGACCTTGTCCTTCTCGTTGCCGATGGCGTTCGTCGCGACCGTGATGCCGTCTGGGTCACCCATCAACATGTCGAGCGGCACACGGAACGGCGTGACGTGCTCGATGAGCCAGCCGATCCCGGCGGCGAACACGGTGCCGAGCGGATCGATCGCCAGCCCGAGAACGTCGAGCGCGAGGCCGGCGCCCGCGATGCCCTCTGTCACCTTGTCGTTATTGTGGACGGCCGCCTGCAGGACATCGATCGTGTTGACGATTCCCGCGCCGTTGGTCCGGGTGTTGTCGGCGGTGATCGTATCTTTCGGATTGTGCCAGAAGTCGTTGGGCTTGTAGGATTCCTTATCCTCGATGGCGCTCACAGCTGGTACCTCGAGATCGAGTCGCTCGCGCCATCCTCCTGGGCTTCGTAGGCCTTCTTGGCCTGGTCGAGCTTCTCCTTGTGCTTCTCGAGAGCCTCGCCGTATTTGGCGAAGGCTTGACTCGCGCCGCTGCAGTAGATGCTCGCAGCCATGCCGATGATCTGGCCACCGAGAATGCCGAACAGGCCAGGATCGGCGATCATGTGGCCCACAAGATCGCCGGTGCCGCGCACGTTGTCCGAAAGCTCGTTCAGCTTGCCGCCGAAGGTGTCAAACGCGGCGGGATCTTTGATTTCGTATCCACCGCTCACCACGGGTCCACCTCATCGTCATCTGTGTCGTCGCGGGCAGGGCGGCGTCGCGGTGCGGGCCTCGACGCCGGCGGCGGGTTCGTGGGCGGCTTCGGCGGCGGGGGAGCTTGGTCCGGCTCGGGGTTCTCGACGAACTTGTTCTGGTCTACCTCGTCGTAGGCCGCCGGTTCCGGCGGGAGGAAACTCTTCATCATCTCGACCGCTTGGCCGCCACCGAGGATGGACTCCACCGAGTTCGTGACTGCGCGCGCGGTCTGGCTCTGCGCCTGGCGCACGGTCTCCATGATCGCCGCCGTCAACCGGGCCTCCCCGAGCTCGCACGCGCGCCTGCCGAGTCGGATGTTGCGCAGCGCACCGTTCGGCGCCAGTGTCACCGTGACCGCGCCGTCCCGTGAAGTCACGGTCGCGGCGGCCGCAGCGAAAGCTTCATGTAACGCGGATGCCCGTTCCTGCATTTGACTGGCTTGTCGTTCGAGATAGTACTGGAGATCCTCGCCGGACCTCAGATTCGGCTCCACCTTGCTCCTTCAAATACACCGCGCTGTCGACAGCACGCAACCGGACGCTGTCACGAAAGCGGAGAAGTTCTCCGCTCACGTGCCCAACTACCGTCCGCGTTGCCGCCGGGAGTGATGAAATGCCCGCGCCAGCAACGAGTCAAGGCCGACGCGGAGGCGGCCGAGGTCCTTAACGTCCTTTTGTCGTCGTGCAGTGGTCCAGATGACTCAGCCGCCTCGAAAGTGCCCCAGATGACAACCGAAGTCTGGGCAGCCCTGTCGAGGCCCTCCTCAGTCGTCTGCTGCGCGCGTACAGCGCCGTGGTGAGGGCACCTGTACGCCGTGGTGTTCGAGTGCCGCCGCCGTCGGGAATGCGGCCGGTCTTCTTGACCTCCATGCGGGGCCGGCTCGCCAGGTCGGTCCCGTTCGTAGCGCACCGCTGTGGTCTTGCCGGCCCGGATCACCTCGCCGATCAGGGGGCTGAGTGTCGCCAGTGGCGGGATACTGTTGCGGGCCAGCACATACGGTCTATTGTGGAGTGTGTAGTTCGAGGGCGGACATGGTTGCTGCCACGCCAGGTTCGGCAGATCGTTTGATCAGTGGGTGGCTGATCGTGCCGGGACCGCGGCCGTAGCCGTCGAGTTTGTGCTCGTGGGCCCACCTCGAGCCGACGGGGAGCCGGCCGCCATCGGGCTTGGCGAGCATCGGCTCAACCCAGGTAGGTGTGCGGGGGGTGGGGTGGGTGTGCGTGGTGCTCGATATTCGTGGTCAGGGCAGTGTCGGCGCGTGTGGTCTGTCGGCGGCCGAGGGAACGCTGAACAGCCTGTTCTGGACTTGCTGATGTTCACCGTCGCGCCCTCGATGCGGCTCTGACCTGCGAAGAAACATAAAGTCAGTACCGATCATTGAGCGGCGACAAGCCGGGCACGGCTGTCGAAGTGGTTGCCGACCCGAGGGGCGGCGGTGGACCTGCATCGACCCGATGAGATCGACTTCGGTGTGTGCACCGGCACCGCACTTGTCGACCTCTCGATGATCTTTGGGTGGGTCTGGAGCCCATGCCCGTCACCCCGGAATTACGCGCCCGTACGAGCGGGCTGGCCGTAGTGTCCTATGTGGTCTTCTTCCTGATCTCTCTCGCCCCTTCCCACTCTGCTGGGGCAAAAACGGCGCGGCGTCCGTCGTGACGCCGCGCGCTGATCGCCCGCCGGTAGCTTCTGCCTCACCTTTTTTTGTGATCTGGTACCGAGTCGGGAAACATTCTCTCGTCTCCTCGGATGGTGCGAGCGCTACCGTCGGACGGTCTGCCAGAACGGGCAGTGGTGTTCGGTTGAGAAGTCGATCTGCTGGGTGCCGGCGGCGGTGAAGGACGGCATGGTGGTCGGCTGGTAGCGCGGCCACCGCGGGGCGCCGTCGGCGTTGGGGTCGCCGGTTCTGGCGAAGGCGGCCCAGTACCCGATCAGCTGGTGGGACAAGGAGATTTGCCCGGCGTCCGGCGGGGCCGCGGGCGGTCCGGCGAAAGTTCCGTCGAACAGGTAGGGCAGTTCGGCGCTGTGCGCGGCGCCCATGGGGAAGTCGAGGATGTGCTGGCCGTCGTCCTGTGCGAATTCGTAGGCGTAGACGTGCGCGTACCGGGCGGCTGCCTGATCGGCGAGGGCCGCGGGGCACGCGCCGAGTTTTGCTCCGCGGCCGGTCAGCGCGGTGGCCAGTGCGATTCCGGGCGTCGAGAACCGGTCAGCCGGGTACTCCGCGAGCACCCGGTCGGTGTCGGGGCCGAAGAGCTCCCCCAGCGCGGCCGCATAGCCCGCAGCGGTCACGGGTTTTCCGCGGGCGTCGTTGTCGAGCGCGACGAACGGGCGCATTTCGTCGCGGTTGGTGCCTTGGATGATCGGAATGCCCGCGGCAAAGCCGTCGCGGAGTGCGTCGAGCGGCTGCCGGGGGAGTGCCGGGCTGCCGGCTACGGGGCTCCAGGGCATGTCGCGGAGCCGGTTGGTCGCACGGAAGGCGTCGTCGGTGTCCAGCCCGATCAGGTCGGCTGCGGGAATGGCGCGCAGGCAGGCCGCGACGTCGGCGGGTGCGGCACAGCCGAGGCGCGCCGCGGTGCGCCCGCCGCGTCGTTGTGCGTCCGGCTGCGACACGAAGCTGTTGCCGCACGGTCCACTCTGCACGATCGCCTTGTCGAACAGCCCTTGTGCTGCGGGCGCGGCGAGCTGGGCACAGACGCTGAACGCACCCGCGGACTGGCCGGCGAGCGTGACGTTGTGGGCGTCACCGCCGAAGGCCTGGATGTTCTCCCGGACCCAGCGCAATGCGGCTTGCTGGTCGGCGAGCCCGTAATTGCCTGCCCAGGTGTCGTGGAGCGCGGGTTCGTCGAGGAATCCCAGCGCTCCGAGCCGGTAGTTCACGGTGACGACCACAACGTCGCCGGTGACGGCCAGCCGGGACGGGTCGTAGTCGCTGCCCGCGCCGTTGACGAATCCGCCGCCGGGAAGCCAGACGAGGACGGGCAGGCGCGGGTTCCCGGACATGACGGGCGTCGTGACGTTCAGATACAGGCAGTCCTCGTAGCCGATGACTGTCGGCCCGCCTGCCGGATCGGAGCCGGGTTGCGGGCAGCGGTTGCCCGGGGCGGTGGCCGCCCGGACCCCGTGCCAGTGCGGGACCGGTGCGGGCACACGCCATCGCCGGTCGCCCACCGGGGGCGCGGCGTACGGAATCCCGGCGAACGTCCGATGCTCGCCGGCGACGACGCCGCGCAGCTGTCCGTCGTGGACCTGCACCAGATCGGGCCCGGCCGCCTCGCCCGAGGCCGAGCCGGGCAGGCAGGCGAGCAGCGCTGCTGCCGCGGTTACCCCGAGCCCTGCGCGGAACATCCTTCGAAAAGTGGTCATGGCGGGCATCATGCGGTGATCCGCGGCTGGTCCGCGTCGCGTCACAGGCGTATCTCCGGCTGCTCCCCCGGGAGTACGTCCAGGGGCGTAGCGGGAAATGCGCTTCCAGGCGGACGCGTCAGCGCGGCGACGCGCGGACGATGGCCGGGTGGCACCTCGCCGTGGAATCGCCGGGCACCGCCGTCTGCCGGGCGGCGGTAACCCGCTGCTCGGCTTGGCTTTCGCCGCGGCTGCGGCGGGAGTGGCGGCCGCGTTTCAAAGCGGGCCGTGGGCCGTGGGGTGCGTGACGGCCGCGGCGGCCGGTGCGGCCGTGGCGTGGTGGCGGGTGCGGCCGACGCTCGCCGTGGTGATCGGATTCGCTGCGTATGCGGCGGATCTGGCGTCGGGCGTGGCCCCCGCACCGGTGTTCCTGCCGCTGATCGTCACGTTCGCCGCCGCGGTGGTGCTCGGCAGCAGGCCGGTCGCGTACGCGGTTCTCGTCGCCGGGTATGTGCTGGCCGTGTTCGTTCCGGTGCCGGGCTGGGACCCGCCGAGCGTGGCGTCGGGGGGCGGTTTGGCGGCGTGGTTCCTCGTGCTGGCCGTTGCCGCGGAACTCGTCCGGGTGCGACGGCAGGCGCGCCGCGCCCGGGAGGCCGAACTGGCGGGTGCGGCGCGGACCCGCCAGGAGCAGGAATTGCGTCGCGCCGGGGACGAACGCCTGCGGATCGCGCGCGATCTGCACGACGTTCTCGCTCACCAGCTGGCCCTGATCACGGTTCAGGCCAACGCCGGGCTCACTCTGCTCCCGCGGGATTCGCGAGCCGTCGAGCAGGCGCTGACGGCGATCAAGGACGCAGGCAACTCCGCGCTCGGGGAGCTGCGTGCAGCATTGGACGCACTCCGCTCGCCCGGTGCCGGGGCCGCTCCGTACCGTCCGAGCCCTCGGCTTTCCCAGCCCGGCGACCTCGCCGAACTGCTCGACGGAGCGCGCGCGGCGGGGCTGCGCGTCACGACTGACACCGCGGGCCCGCTGCCGGTCCTGCCTGCTCCGGTTGACCAGGCCGCATACCGGATCGCGCAAGAAGCGGTCACCAACGCGATCCGGCACGCCGGCGCGGGCGCGACTGTCGGGCTTCGCGTGGCCTGCACCGAAGGACGGCTGGAGCTGACTGTCACCGACGACGGCGGCGGACGTCCCGGCAGCCGGACGGCCGGAGGCGGCAACGGGCTGCCCGGGATGCGGGAACGCGCCACAGCGTTCGGCGGGATGCTCACGACTGGGCCGGTACCCGGAGGCGGTTACCGGGTGGCCGCCGTCCTGCCGATCGGCGGCGCCCCGTGACCGCGCCGGGCGCGATCCGGGTCGTCCTCGCCGATGACCAGGCACTGGTGCGCGCGGGTATCCGAGTGCTTCTGGAGACCCGCCCGGACCTCGTCGTGGTGGGCGAAGCCGACGACGGCGAAACCGCTCTCGCCCTCGTGCGGGAGTTGCGGCCCGACGTCGTCCTGATGGACATCCGCATGCCCGGCCTCGACGGACTGGCCGCGACCGCGCGGATCGCCGCCGACCCGACGTGCGGCGGGACCCGCGTCGTCATGCTCACCACGTTCGACCTCGACGAGTACGTGTTCGAAGCGCTGCGGCGGGGCGCGGCCGGATTCCTGGTGAAGAACAGCGAACCGGACGAGCTCGTGCGGGGCGTCCGCGCCGCCGCGGCCGGGGACGCCCTGCTCGCCCCCGGCGTCACCCGCCGGCTGATCGCCGAGTACGCCGCGCGGACGAAGCCGGCTCCGGTGGCCGCAGCGGAGATCGCCGCGCTGACCGAGCGGGAACGCCAAGTCCTGGCCCTTGCCGGAGCGGGACTGTCCAATGCGGACATCGGCGCCCGGCTGTTCGTCAGCCCGCTGACCGCGAAAACCCACGTCTCTCACATCATGGGCAAACTCTCGGTGCGAGACCGGGCGGGACTGGTCGTGCTCGCGTACGAGACCGGGCTGGTCCGCCCCGGCTGGATCGGCGAGTGATCGGTACTCCCGGGGGAGTGCCGGGAAACGCTCCTCCGCGCCGACGCGCTGGGACCCACCGGTTCCGCACGCTGGCGGCATGACCCCGACACTCAGCCGGAGAACCCGGCGGATCGCGCTCCTGGCTCACCTCGTGTCCTCGATGAGCTGGCTGGGACTGGACCTCGTGCTGCTGGCTCTCGGCGTGCACGCGGCAGCCGACCCTGCCGAACGGCACGCGTCATACCTCGTGATGGTGCTGCTGCTCGACACCCTCCTGGTGCCCGTGAGCCTCGCCTCGATCGGCTCCGGCCTGCTCCTGATGCGTGCGGGCCCGTGGCGTTTCCGGCGTGATCGCTGGGCCACGGTGAAACTGGTGGTCAGCGTCGTCGCTCTCCCCTTGGCCTGGTTCGCCTTGCGCCCTCGCGCGGCCCAGGCTGCGGCGGCGACCGCGCCCGGCGCCGATCCCGGGCCCTTGTTCGCGACGCTGTACGCGCCGGGCCCGACACTCGTCATCGCTCCGGCCGTCGCTTGCGCGCTGTACCTCGCCGCAGCGGCGCTCGGCGTGTACAAGCCATGGCGCGCCCGGGCATCCGGTCGGCACGCGCCGGGGAGCTTCCGCTCGAATGCCGTCGACTCACGATCCGGATAGCCGATGAGAGCGGGTCAGGAAGCGATGCTGCACCGACGTTCACCTTCCATGAGGGCCGGCACACGCACAGCACGTGGCCGACCGAGGACGGGGATCCCTGAGGTCGCGCGACGGGCGCGGTTGGGGCGGAAGATCCCAGCGCTGGCCCTATTTTGCCGCGCCTTGTCGTGAAGCATCGAATCCAGGCAAGGGCGGGCTCGGGGAAACTCACGGGTTTCGAGCCGAAATCGCCGGACGGACCCACCGGCGACCGTACAATCCGGACTGAGATTCGGACGGGTGAGTGGGGGCACGGTGAGCGGTGTCAAGGTGTTGGTGGCGGGGGCGAGCATCGCGGGGCCGGCGCTGGCCCATTGGCTGCGCCGGCGGGGCGCGGAGGTGACCGTGGTGGAGCGGGCCCCCGGGCTGCGTCCCGGCGGGCAGGCGGTGGACGCGCGCGGGGTGACCAGGGAGGTCATCCGGCGGATGGGGCTGGACGCGACGGTGCGAGCGGCCCGCACGGAGACGGCCGGCGCGTACACGGTGGACGTCGACGGGACCGTGCTGCAGACCCACAGCGCGGACGACGACGGCGGCGACGGGTACATCTCGGAGATCGAGATCCTGCGCGGGGACCTGTCCCGGGTGCTGTACGACGACACTCGCGACGGCGTCGAGTACGTCTTCGGCGACCGGATCGTCGAGCTAAACCAGGACGCGGACGGCGTCGACGTGGTCTTCGCGGGCGGCGAACGGCGGCGCTTCGACCTGGTGGTCGGGGCGGACGGGCTGCACTCGGCGCTGCGAGACATGGTCTTCGGGCCGCGCGAGCGGTTCGTCCGCCACCTCGGGCAGGTGCTGGCTTTCTACAGCGTGCCCAACGAGTTCGGGGTGGATCGCTGGGTGATCGACTACCAGGAGCCCGGGCGCTCCGCCGGCCTGCGGCCCCTCCCGGACGACACCCGGGCGATGGCCATGCTCTTCTTTTCCATGGCCGACTTCGACGTCGACTACCGTGACATCGAAGCGCAGAAGCGCCTGCTGCGCGAGCGGATGGCCGGCTTCGGCTGGTTGACCCCGCGCATCCTCGCGCATCTGGACGACACTCCGGACTTCTACCTCGACCAGGTCGCCCAGGTGGTGATGGACCGCTGGTCCAGCGGCCGGGTGGGGCTTCTCGGAGACGCGGCGTTCAGCTCGTCGCCGCTGTCCGGGCAGGGCACCGGGATGGCCTTGGTCGGGGCCTACCTCCTGGCCGGAGAGCTGGCCGCGGCCGGGTGGGACCCGAAGGCCGGGTTCGCCGCCTACGAGGGGCGGATGCGCTCGTTCGTCGAGGCCAACCAGGAGATCGGCCGGTTGCACGCGCTCAGCCGCGACGTCCCCGGGCCGGACGCCGAGCCGGCCCCGGAGCCCGACATGGAGGCACTCATGGCGCTGGTGGAGCGCGCGCTCAACGGCATCGAGCTGCCCGACTACGCCGGGGTGCCGGACGCCCGGGATTCGGTCTGACGCTGCCCGGTCTGCCTGGCGCGTCAGGTGGCGACGTCGTGCAGTGTCACCTTGGTGGTCTGCGACGATTCGACGAGCAGTCGAAAGGCCTGGACTGCGTCGATGTCGTGGCGCTGCATGAGGATTCCCTTGGCCATACCGATGACGTCGCGGCTTTCGATGGCGACGTGCAGCTGCGCTTCGGTCTGGGCGCCGACGAGCGCGACGGCGGCGTGGGTGGCGAACACGCGCCGGTACTGCTCGGTCCGGTCGCTGAACGCGTCTACCTGAGCGGCGCAGAGGTTCTGGGCGCCGAGGGTGTTGTCGAGCCGCTCGAAGAGTTTGCCACGACGGTGGTCGCCCTCGAGGCTTTGCGGAAGGAGGGTGAACTCGTCAGACAGGCGGCCGCGAATATCACGGAAATCTTGCGAGGTTGAAGTCCTGCTCGGTCGTTGGGCATCGCCTGTGGTGCAGTGCATGAGCTCAAGCACTCGGGTGTCGGTGGCTGGTGGTGTCCACGTCGGCGAACAGGTCGCTGAGGTCGTCGATGCGGTCGAGGACGTCGTCGGCGGTGAATGCCAGTTGGTCGGCGCGCCGGCAGGTGCCGACTTCGTCCCCGGTGATCGGCGTGGACGCGGTGGGGTGGGCGCGGCCGCGTAGCGAGTAGGGCGCGATCGTGATCTTGGCTGGGTTGTTTGGGACCAGTCGATGAACACCTTGCCGTTGCGCTGGGCCTTCGCCATCACCGCGGTCACCTCGCCGGACGTTTCCTTCGCGAGCCGCCGCGCCAGGCGTTTGGCGTACACGGCGGGCGCGCTGGAGTCGCGTGTGCGGATTCCGCAGTACACCTGCAGGTTTAACCGGACCGCGAGCTCGCCGGTGAGGGTGACGCGCGCCCCGATCTGCTGGCCGAGCCGCGGCTCCAGGGGCAGGGACAGCCCGATCTGCTGCCACGCGCCACCGGTGTCGCGGCGAGCGACCACGACCTCGCTCGGCTCTTCGGGATTGCCGGCCACGCCGACGACGACGGCGTCGACGACGGTCACCTGCCGCACTTTCACCCACGCATCGGTCCGGCCGGGGCGGTAGCGGGCGTCGAGCAGCTTGGCCACGACCCCCTCGATCCCGACATCGCTGGCCTCCGGCCGCATCCACGCCATCGCAGCGTCGCGGTCAGTCGTGCTCGGCACCAGCTGCAGCGGCGGCGCGACACCGGCGAGCAGCTGCCCCAGTCGAGCCCGCCGATCCCGGTACGGGTTGGACCGCGCGTGGTCCTCAGGTCCGGTGGTGAGCACGTCGAACACCGCGAAGTAGATGCTCACCCTCGCCTTCGCGCGCGCCGCGGGGCGCGAGGTGAGCGCACCGAAATCCAGCCGGCCGTCCCGCAGCGCGACGAGCTCGCCGTCGAGCACGACGCCACCCAACTGGGCGCCCGCGCACACGATCTCGGGGAAGCGGTCGGCCAGGTTGTTCTCCTGACGCGACTGCAGCACCCCGAGCTCGGCGAACAGGACCGCGCGCCACCCATCCAGCTTCGTCTCGTACGCCCACGTCCAGCCCGGGCGCGACACCGGCACCTCCCGTGCGGACTGCGCCAGCGGCAACCGCACCGGCGGCCGGACCGCGGCCATGGCTACCCGGTCTCCACGCCCGGTTCGCCGGCCCGCCGCGGCTCGCATAACGTCGCCATCCTGGCCTCCCGGGTCCGGCAGCCGGGACCTGTAACACCGGCGCGCCTGGGCGCGAGCGTAACTCCGGCAGCCTGCTTGCGCGCGGGAAAAGTGCAGGTCACACCATCCATCAGGTGGAGGCCGAGCTGCCCTGCGACCTATCGCGCGCGTCGTGGCACGCGACCTGCCCGCGCGCGGCGGCGCATCGCCGCAATGTCCAGGGACACCGAGAGGGGCTGGGCGTCGACGTCACAGCGCCACGCGGCGAGCAGCCGCATCAGCCTGTCTTCTGTCGAGTCCTCATGGCGCACACCACCAGGTCGCCGCCGGCCGCGCGCCCGGTCCCGCCGCACGGTCACAGGCAGCGCGGACGGCTGCTTTGTGATGATCGCGAGAGCGCTGGCGACGATGTCGGGCAACGTGCGCGGACGACACCCGGGTCCCTCATTACGGTGGGCACTCGGTCAAAGTCGCGGCGCAACCGCATAGCGGTACTTTGATGGTCATGAGCGAGCGCGACGACGACTTGGCGACGGTTATCGATCCGACCGTGCCGAGCACCGCCCGGATCTACGACGCGGGCTTGGGCGGCAAAGACAACTACGAGGTCGACCGGGAAATGCTGCGCAAGGTCCAAGCCGTGGCGCCCGAGGTGACCGAACTGGCCATCGTCGCTCGAGAATTTCTGATCCGCGCCGTGCGCTTCTTGGCCCGCGACGTGGGCATCGACCAGTTCCTCGACTGCGGTTCCGGGCTACCCACCGCCGAGAACGTCCACGAGGTCGCACAGCGGTCCAACCCCGACGCGCGCGTGGTCTACGTCGACAACGATCCGGTGGTGCTCGCCCACGGCCGGGCGCTGCTGGCCGACAACATGCAAACCCACTTCGTCAGCGGCGATATCTTCCAGCCCACGAGGCTGCTGGCCGATCAGACCGTGCGCGGCGAGCTCGACTGGGACAAACCCATCGCACTGATCCACTCGATGAGCCTGCACTTCTGCGCCGACGACCCGGCCGCCGTGCTGCGTGATTATCTCGACGCCCTGCCGTCAGGATCGTATGTGGTGTTCAGCCACGCCTTCGATCCCGAAGACGACGAGTACAGCGTCGTCGCCCGTAACATCGAGCGCGTGTATCAAGGCGCCTCCTCAGGGCGGATCCACTTCCGTACCCGCGCCGAGATCAACACCATGCTCGCCGGACTCGAGCTGCTCAAACCTGGCCTGGTACAGCCAGCCGACTGGTGGCCCGGGGGCCCCCGCGTGCAGCCACTCAAACTCTCCGATCACTGCCTGCTCGCAGCCGTGGGCCGCAAACCCTAACCGAGCCGCTGACGCGGCGGCAGATACGTGACCGCGCTGCCCCTTTTGGGTTTCGCCGAGCCAAGGGTCCCTCCTCGAGCACGGCCTGGGCGCGGGCGGCGTCATGGAAGTCGGGCAGGAGGATCCAGCGGCTGTTTCGGCGACGTCGCTGCGGTGGTGGGCGTGTTCACCTGGCTCGGCTGGAACCCCTGCGCCAGCTGATCACTTCTTCGGCGGCAGCAGCTCCGGCAGCTCAGGGCCGGGTTGCCCACTTCAGCTTGTCCGTGTCCGGCTCCCGGTGCATGCGCGGCATGCGCTCCCACACGGCTGGCAGGCGCGGCACGCCCACCAGCGTCGGCTGGCCGTCCGGATCACCGGGATATGCGGGCGCGCCATCCTGGTTCAGGCCGTCGAGCCCAACGTACAGCCCAAGGCCGAAATTGGGCGGCGATGGTGGGCTCGGTTGGGCCAGAACGTAGTCGACAATGTCCCCGACGTCGTCAGGCCCGGCCCGGTGAGCCCCATCCAACTGTCGTCGGGGGCTCAGGCGTTTGGTGCACGAAGTGGTGACAGATCTGAGAGTGTGTCTGAGATCTTGGTCGGAGTGGGCGGCCCACCGAACTCGCCGCCTTCGACCCACGGGGTGGATGACCCAGCAAGGTAACAGGTTCCGTGCTTCTCGTTCGGAAGTGTCGGAAACCTGTGTGCTCCCAACTGGTCTGAGGCTGTGTCCAGGAGCAGGTTCACGTCTTCGCGGTGGTCGAGTCTCGAAGCAGTCCGGCGCGGTCGCGGATCGCTTCGAGGGCTGCCGCGGCGTGTGACGAGAACGGGTCCGCATGATCGCCGGCGTTGATCCATTCGCGGAGGCCGGCGCTGAATGCCAGGATCAGCATCTCGGCGGCGAGACGCGCGGTCAGCTCATCGACGCCGCGGCCTGTGAGCGCGTCGGCTGCCGCGGTCGTGGTCCGTGCGATCTTCAGCAGCCCACGCTCCTGCACGTCCATGTTCGCGTCGGCAATCCGGCGCCGCTGAAGGGCTCTGGGGCGCTGATCAGCTGTCATCCTCGCGTCCGCCGCGTGCAAGGCGGACAGGAGACAGGCGGGCACGTCGGCATCCGTCGGTGCGGAGCGGATCGCGTCGGAGAACAGGATGGCGAGCTCGTCCTCTCGACCGAAGAGGATCTCGCGCTTGTCGGCGAAGTGCCGGAAGAAGGTCGCGCGATTCAGGCCGGCACGTTCGGCGATCTGAGCCACCGTCGTGTTCTCGTACCCCTGAGCGGAGAACAGCTCGAGCGCGGCATCCTCCAGTCGCTCACGCGCATCCGGCGCCCATCTGCTCATGCTCACACGATAACCGATGCGACAGCATCGCATCACTCCCTTGACGCGACTGAGTCGCATCATCTAGCTTCAATGCGACACAGTCGCATCACTTGCAGGGAGCATCACATGCGCATCTTCGTCACCGGCGCCTCCGGCTGGATCGGATCCTCAGTTGTCCCCGAACTCATCCACGCCGGCCACGAGGTCATCGGCCTCGCCCGTTCCGACACCGCCACCGCCACGATCGAGCAGTTGGGCGCCGAAGCCCGCCGTGGCGGCCTGGACAACCTCAACACCCTCCGAGACGCGGCGGAAGAGAGTGACGGCGTCATCCACCTCGCCTACGCCCACGAACTCGGGCAGATCGGCGGCGCCCCGGCCGATGCCGCCGCCATCGACACGTTCACGAGCGCGCTGGAAGGCACCGACAAGCCGCTGCTCGTCACCGGCGCGACCATCACCGTGCCGGGTCGAGCCGCCACCGAGCACGACGAGCTGGTGCCAGAGGGGCCCATCGCTGCGCGCATCAAGAACATGCAGGCCGCCCTCGCCGCCGCCGATCGCGGAGTCCGCGTGAGCCTTGTCATGATCCCGCGATCCGCACATGGCAAGGGCGAGCAGCACGGCTTCATCCCCCAGCTCGCCGCCCGGGCAAGGACAACCGGAGTCTCCGCGTACGTGGGCGACGGGACGAACCGTTGGCCGGCCGTGCACGTCAAGGACGCCGCGGCCCTCTATCGGCTCGCGATCGAGAAGGCGCCTGCAGGATCGGTCCTGCACGCCGTGGGCGACGAGGGAGTCGCCTTCCGCGACATCGCCGAGGCGATCGCGCGAGGCGTCGGCGTGCCCGCGCAGTCCCGCCCCGCCGAGGAGTTCGGCATGCCCCTCGGAGCACTCCTGGGCACCGACATGCCCGCCTCGAGCACGATCACCCAGCAACTGCTCGGGTGGACACCGATACACCCCGGCCTCATCGACGACATCGAAGAAGGGCACTACTTCGCCTGACGACCCGCAACCGGAGCAGCCAACAGTCTGACACCCCTCCGCACCAGCGCCACGACTTGCGCCTCAGGCACGCTTTGCGCCGCGTCACTGCCCTAAACGCGCCATTTCGGGATTCGGGGGGCAAGGAAACTACTGCTGGAACTCCGTCACCGCCAACTGCTGTCCCATGTCCGGCGACGAGCGCGGCACGTGTTCGCCGCCGCCCTTCTCGGCTGGGCCCCAGTCCGAGAAGGTTCGGCTTCCGACGGCGTGCTGGGTTTGGTTCACGGTGATGCCTTGGTTGCCGAAGGTGACAGTGCTGGTGGGGCGGTGGTGCCGTTAGGAAACCCGAACATCCCGGGTGACTCTTGCCGGTGCGGCTGTGGCGAAGGGCGCGCCAACGAGGACGAGCTCGGCGGCGACCACGCTCGCAGCCGCGGCCATCGCCGCCCGGTGGTGCCGCGAGCGCGGAGACCGGCTGCGCACCTTCTCCGTCGGCACTGCCGAATCCGCCGACCTCGCCGCCGCGCGACGGGTCGCTGCCCACTTGGGCACCGAGCACTTCGAACGGACCCGGCGCTGTGCCTACCCGCGGCGCGGGACTGTCCGTTCGTGACCAGGCCGGCGCGCCGTCATCGCGACTCGACGGGATGCCCGGCACCGAGGAGGGCGGCACCGGGCACCCCCGGCTACGAGTTCAGCAACCGCACGGTGAGCGGCCGCGTGACCGGCTGCGCCGGCGTCCGCACCGTCACGGTCTTCGTCGCCGGGTCCCAGGTCCACGTGTTCTCCGGGCTGCGGTGACCATTGATGAGCACCGCCGACGGTGCCTTGGCGTCGGTGAACCGCACGGTCCAGGTGCGCTGCGTCGGCCGCCCACGGTACGACCCGTGTGGGGCGTCGATCGCGAGTGTCGCCGAGTGGGCGTCCTCGGTGTAGGTCATGCCGGTGGTGGCGCCCTTCGCCGAGGCCGACTGCCCGTCGTCCTCGTAGAGGGTGAACGCGCCCCGGTGGCCGCCGGCCACGGTGACCGTCGCGGCGGTCAGCGGGTGGCCCGCGTCGCCGGGGACGTCGCCGCTGCGGGTGACCATGATGCCGCCCGAGCGCAGAAACACCGGCATCGTGTCCCAGCCCGTGGTGATCTGCGCCGTGGTCCCGCCCCGGTAGGTCTTGCCCGTGAAGTAGTCCGTCCAGTCGCTGCCGGGCGGGAACCACACACTTGTGGTGGCGGTTGTGCCCGGGCTCGTCGCGGGAGCCACCAGCACGTCCGGCCCGTACAGGTACTCCGCGCCCGCCTGGGCGTAGGCCTCCTGGCGCCCGGGGTACTGCAGGTACAGCGGCCGCACGATGGGCAGTCCCGTCGCGGTGGCCTGCTGCGCGAGCGTGTACGTGTACGGCACGAGGTCCTCGCGCAGGTTCAGGAACTTCGTCGCCGACGCGTCCGCGGCGGCCCCGTACTGCCACGGCAACCGGTCGCTGTGGTTGGAGTGCAGGCGATCGACCGGCTGGAACGTGCCGAACTGCACCCAGCGCGCGTACAGGTCGTCCGGCAGCTTCGTGCTACCCGGCTCGCTCCCGGGTTCCTGCAGGCCCCCGGTGTGGCCGCCGATGTCGTGGCTCACCGAAGCCAGGCCGGTCGCCGCGGACTCGCCAGGCGTGTAGCCGACCTCGAAGCCCAGCGTGGCCCAGTCGGAAACGGTGTCACCGGTGAAGTGCAGAGTGCTGCGCTTGTCGGCCCACGGCCCCGTGGGCACCGCGGTGGGCGAGCTGTAACCACCGGCCTGCAGCGAACCGTACGCGCGGGAGAACGCGAACCCGCGGCCGACGGTCTTCGCCGCGTCGTCGGCGTACTGCTGGTTGATCCACGAGTCAGGGGTGACGCCGGCGAGGGTGGAGCTCGATCCGTCGCAGCACCAGTCGAGCCACCAGAGGTCGTTGCCCTGCTGCTCCATCGGCCGGTGCAGGTCGAAGTAGGCCCGCAGCTGGTCCGGATCGCCGAAGTCGAACACGTAACAGTCGGTGCCCCCACCGCCGCAGCTGCCGGGCTTGAGCTTGCCCTTCGCCGTTGCCTGGGCGGCGGGGAACTGGGGGTCGGAGGCGAGGATGCTCGGGTGGACGTTCAGCGCGGTGTGCAGGCCCTGGTCGTGCGCCCACTGGAAGAACGCCGCCGGGTCGGGGAAGCGGGTCGGGTCGATCTCCCAGCCGTTCCACTTGTTCGGCGACTTGAAGTCGGTGTCGACCACGAGCATGTCCAGCGGCACGTTCTGCGACCGGAACTTCGGCAGGATCGTCTGCTCGAAGTCCCCGGCCGTGCGGTCGTAGTACTCGGAGTACCAGACGCCGTACGACCAGCGCGGCAGCAGCAGGGACGGACCGGTCAGCTGGGACAGCTCGCGCAGCCCGCGGGCGTAGTCCTGACCGTAGGCGAACACGTACCCGTCCTGGTAGGCCTTGCCACCGTGCGCGGGGCGCTGCGTGACGACCTTGGTACGCGGGTCGTACAGCGCCGAGGCGGTGTCGTCGAGCAGCGACCAGCCGTCCTGGTAGAGGATTCCCGGGCTGGTGACGGCGGTGCCGTCCACGCCGTCGAGCCCGCGCCGGTAGCCGCCCAACGCCGCGTGCGGCGCGAGCAGCGCCGAGTGGGGCCGGGTG
This sequence comes from Amycolatopsis sp. NPDC050768, assembly GCF_040654155.1. Taxonomy (NCBI): domain Bacteria; kingdom Bacillati; phylum Actinomycetota; class Actinomycetes; order Pseudonocardiales; family Pseudonocardiaceae; genus Amycolatopsis; species Amycolatopsis sp. NPDC050768. Next base: position 177,087 of record NZ_JBFAHL010000005.1, on the reverse strand, counting down.
ACCGCGACGGTGTCGATGTTGAGGTGGCAGTTCGTCGAGTCGGGGCAGCCGAGCGTCACGGTGTTGGTGCCGGCCGCGAGCTTGACCGGGACGGCCGTGGTCCGCCACGAGTTCCAGCTGCTCGTCGCGGGCAGCGTGAGGCTGGTCGGTGCGGCGTCGCCCACCTGGAGGGACAAACTGGTGGGTTGGGTCTGGCCGGAGACAGCGATCGCGTCGGCGTAGCGCAGTTGCAGGTCATACGAGCCGTTCGCGGGCACGCCGGTCACCGCGAGCGCGCCGGCCGCGCCCGCGCGCTCCATCCCGGCGAGGAAGCCCTTGCCGGAGTAGCCGTCGTGGTCGCTCGCCGCGTGCGCGCCGCCGACCAGGGCGCCCTGCTCGGCTTCGCACAGGGCGCCGAAGGCACAGGGTGTGGGTGCGGACGGGACGGGCTGCGGGTATGGCGCGCCCGTCGTGACCACGGCGAGGCTGTCGATGTTGACGTTGCCCGAGTCGGTGGCGCCGCGCTCGACGGTCACCTGGTGCTCGCCCGCGGGCAGCGTCACGGGCACGGTGGCGAGCGTCCAGGTGTCCCAGTCGGTGGTGGGCGGCAGCGACGCCGGGTGCGGATCGCCGCCGTCCACGAGGATCGTGAGCGTGCGGGTGGTGTGCTGCCCGTCGCCGCCGGATCCGTTGGCGTACCGCAGATCCAGCTGGTAGGCGCCGGCCGCCGGGGCGGTCGTGCGGAACGCCAGGTCGTCGCCGGCGTTGGCGAAGCCCGCGGCGAAGCCGTCGCCGGTGTAGCCGCGGTGGTCGCCGGCGACGCCCGGCCCGGACAGCTGCAGGTTCTCGGCCTCGCACAGGGTGCCGAACGCGCAGGCCGGGGTCAGTTTGCCCGCCCAGGGGCGGGCCGTGACGTCCTGGCCGCCGGTGCGCAGCCCGACGGTGAGGTTGTCGTCGGAGAACGCGCCTGAGCCGAGCTTGTAGCGCAGCTGGACGGCGCTGGTCCGGATGGTCAGCCAACCGTCGCGCTTCGTCGCGGTGTAAGGGGTTCTGGCGAAACTGCCGCGGCCGACCGCGTTGAAGGTACCGGCGTCGACGAAGGCGGAGTCACCCGCGTACTCCGTCCGGATGAGCGTCGGCGACAGGACCTCGAACCTCGCCTGCCCGGCGGTGACGGTTTGCCCGGCCGGTGCGGAAACCGGTGTCGCACCGGCGGAAACCCCCGTCGACACGAGGGTGCCCGCGAGGCACACGGCGGCCAGCAGCCGCACCAGAAGTCGTCGTCGGACCGATTTCGCCACCGCATGCCTCCCCTGGACAGACCCTCGGCGACGCTACTTCGTGAACGATCAAGGATGAAGACGCGGGCACAAGACTGTCCGGTGATCTGTCCTGCACCCAGGTGATGTCGGTCGCCGACGCGTTATGGGCCTGGCCGCAGCCGGTTGCGAGGAGTCGAGAAAGTCGGCCGCAACTTGTCTCCAAGCGAGCGGATTGCCGGAGTCAGAGGTGTCAAAGAAGACGTGTTCGATGCTGAAACGCTACCAGTGGAGGACGATGATGACTCGTCTGTCTCGTGCTGTTTTGCGTGAATTATCGACGCACCTCTCTTCTTCAGTTTCAATCGTGAACTTCTTAGCCATCTGTATCGCCCTTCATTGTGTCGATGTGTCATGTGGTCGATCTGCCGAATAGTAGCGTCCTGAAATCGCGGCCAGTTGGACGGCATGTGCGTTGACGAGGCTCTTTGGTCTTCTTGCGAGAGACTATTGACTGCTCGGTGGATCGTCAGCATGGATAGTAATGTGCTCCGGCGAACACTTCCCTGAATCTGTCTCGATGGTCGACGAGAAATGCATAGGAGTCCGTCATGGAAACCGAACCCGACCACTGTGCTGTTGCTGCTGCGATCCGGGAGGTTGCAGGAGTGGTGAATGCTGCTGTGCCGGGGCCGCCGGCGGATCCGGACGCGCTGCTGACCGCGGAACAGGTGGGGGAGTTGCTGCAGCTGTCGCCGAGGACGTTGAAGGACCAAGCTGCCGCGAGAATGCTGCCGCATCACCGCTTCGGCAAGCACTACCGGTTCACCCGTGGCGATGTCGCCGAGATGGTGCGGCTCAGCGCTGCCCCGGGGCGGAGTAACAGAGAAGAGGCGTCAAGGATGGCCTTCGGCCAGGAAGAGCCCGGCATGGGTGAGTGGCGTGCCCGGTACAAGCGTCCGGATGGGACGTGGGGGAGCAGGTCTGGGTTTCCCACTAAGAAGGCTGCTGAGGACTGGGGGCTGGAGCGGTGTGGTGCGACGGTGTGCTTGCCGAGATGTCGTCTCTGCGCAGGTCAGGCGGCGTGGTGGTTCTCGTTGCGGATGCCGCCCAACCGCTGACGTCGGCGGATTTCGAGCTGGGTGACGGCTGCTTGATCGATAACCGGTTGAGCACGCGGAATCCCGACCCGCTGAGGAGAACCTGGATTCCCGCACCCAGGCATCAATCGGTGGATCCAGGTTTAGGCAACGTTCGCGATCCGGTCCGTCGATCTTTACGAACCGGCCAGACGCTTCCGGCAGCGTCGACCCATGAGAATCCTCCCCGCCAGGTCCACTGCCGAGCGCTCGAGCTCGCGCCACCGCACGCGCCTCGCTGTGATCGCGGGCGCCGCCCTTGCCGTGGCCGGCATCGCCTCCACCGCTGTCGCCGCGACCCTGAGCGACCCGGCTCCGATCCAGATCCAGGCCGGCCCGGCCGCGCAGCCCCCGAAGGACAATGTCAAGGCCCCGGGCGCCGACCACCGCGACGCTCCGCTGGTGGCAGCCTTCGAGCAGGTCAACCAGAACACCGTCTGGACCAAGTCCGGCTCCATCCCGCAGACCTGGCAGCCTGCCGGCGTCGACTTCGAGCAGGAGGGCTTCAAGTACTACAACGGCCGCTACTACATTTCGGTCTACGACCACACCGCCAACGACGGTCACCTCGTCATCCTCGACAAGGCCGGCGCTCTCATCAAGGACATCGCCTTCGTCGACGGCGCCCGCACCCACGCCGGCGGCTTCGAGGTCTATGGCGACTACGCCTATGTCCCGCTCGCGGTCGACTCGGCGCACAGCTCGGCCGACATCCTGCAGATCAACATCAAGACCTACCAGGTCAAGACCCTGTTCACGGTCGACTACGACCACGTCGGCGGCGTCATCTACGACCCGGTGAAGAAGACCCTGGTGGGCCAGAGCTGGGATTCGCGGACCTTCTATGAGTGGACCCTGAAGGGCAAGCTCGTCGACACCTGGCAGAACCCCTCGGACTACGTCGGCTACCAGGACTGCCAGTACGTGCCGTACGAGAAGATGCTCTGCTCCGGCGCCTCTGAGGGCATCCAGGCCCACGGCGGGTTCGACCTGATCGACCTCAAGGACCCGGACCACGCGATCCTCAACGGCTACCCGACGAAGATCGGCGGCGGCAACGCCAACGAGATCCTCGCCACGCCCACCACGGACGGTGTGGTGTTGACGCAGTATGACGCGGGCGGTTCCATCGACACCTACACCACCACGATCCACGACGCGGACTAGCGCCGTCACCGAGTCCCAGTTTGCGAAATATCTCCACGTCCCCGACCTGCCCGACGTTGACCTTCTGCTGCGAACCGGTGCCGGCCGGCGCATCTCGAATTTCTTGCCCTGGCAAGCCGCATATGCCGAATTGGTCTTCATTGACAAGTCGTGGCCGGAATTCACCCACCACGACCTGCGGTTTGCCATCGATTCCTACTCTCGGACTGGAACGGAGTTCCGTTCACCCGGCCGTTCCAGCGGACCCGGGACACCGTTCGCTTCCTCCGGGAAGCCTTGGCCGGCGGCCGGGTCGAGCAGGATTACGAGACGTTCAGCGTACGGGGATTCCGCCTCGACCGGGCGTCGGCGGTGGCGCCGCGGATCCTCGTCGCCGCACTGCGACCGGGATGCTGCGCCTGGCCGGCCGGGAAGCCGACGGTGCGGTCCTGAGCTGGCCGGCCGCCACCGACGTGCCCACCGTGACCACGCACATCGGCTCCGGGGCACAGGTCGCGGCGCGGATCTTCGCCGCTCCCTCGGAAGACACCGACGAAGTGCGGAAGACGGTGCGGCGCATCATGGCCGGGTTACCTCACCGCGCCGGTGTACCGCGCGTTCCAGGAATCGCTCGGACGCGGTGAGCAGTTTGCCGAGCTGTGGCAGCGGTGGGATCACGGCGATCGCAGGGGGTGCTGTCGCCGCGATCCCCGACGAGGCCGTCGACGCTCTCGTCGTCCACGGCAGCCCGGCCGATTGCGTTGCGCACATCAATTCCTATGTGGACAACGGCGTCACCGTGCCCGTCATCCTCCCGATTCCCGTGGGGATGACCACTCACGAGGCGGCGCTCCGTCTGGCGCCGTGATGATTCGCTACGTCGCGGCGCCGGTGTTGAACGGCGCGTTGGACCGACGGCCGCCCCGGTCGATGACGGAGGCGGCCGTCCGAAGCACTGGTGTTGGGGCGGCTCGCGGATCAGGCTGCCGTGATGTCGGTCAGCGGCGCGCTCTCCTTGTTCTCGTCCAGGGTCGCACGCAGCGCGTCGACCTTGGCCGTGGCGTAGGTGTGGGCGTCCGAACCGAGCAGCTGGCGAAGCGGCCCGTTCCCGGCGACCACGTTGTCGATGATCCGCGCGACGCCGCGGACCGGGTCGCCGAGCTGGGTGCCCTGCAAACCGAGGTGGTTGCTGACCATTTCGCGGATCGCCGGGTAGGCCTCGGTTGTCGTGGCCGGCAGGGCGAGGGAGTCGGTGGTGAGGAAGTCGGTGCGGAAGTACCCGGGCTCGACGACGGTGACCTTGACCCCGAACCCGGCGACCTCGGCGGCGAGGGCTTCGCTGAGGCCTTCGAGCGCGAACTTGCCCGCGCAGTAGAGGGCCCACCCGGGCATGGTGGTCAGGCCGAGGACCGAGGACACGTTCACGACGTGGCCGCTGCCCTGCGTGCGCAGGATCGGCAGGGTCGAGCGCAGGACGTTCCACGCACCGACGACCTGGACGTCGAGCATGTCGCGGACGTCGGCGGCACTGGTTTCCTCGACGGCGGCAAGGAAACCGTAGCCCGCGTTGTTCACAACGACGTCCAGCGCGCCGAACCGGGCCGTGGTCTCCCGTACCGCACGGTTGACGTCGCCGCTGTCGCGCAGGTCGACCTCCAGTGCGAGCAGGCGCGTGGTGTCGGCACGGCCCTGCAGGGCACCGGAGAGCCGCTCGGTGGAGCGCGTCGTCGCGGCGACGTTGTCCCCGCGCTCGAGAAGCTGGGCGACGAGTTCGAGGCCGAGACCCCGGGAAGCGCCGGTGACGAACCAGGTCGCGGGCCGGTCGGCGGGATAGCTCATGGTGTTTTCTCCTTGTGCGGTGGCACGGTCCTGAAACCGTTGCCGGCTGTCCGGTGCGATTCCCAGCCTGGCAACTGAAAGGGCGTTGTGGACCGTCATCTCGCGCCCTGCAAGGGCCCGGACGCTGTTGCCTAGGACTCAGAGGACCAGGCGGGCCGGCGATCGCCGTGCACAATGGACACATGCCCGAGAAGAACCAGGAACTCGCCGATTTCCTGCGCCGCGCCCGCAGCCAGTGCGACCCGGCCCGATCCGGGTTGCCGACCGATTCCCGGATCCGGCGCGTGCCTGGCCTTCGCCGCGAGGAAGTGGCACTGCTGGCCGGTGTTTCCACCGATTACTACGCCCGCCTCGAACAAGGACGCCGCATCGTGCCCTCGCCGGCTGTGCTCGAGGCGCTCGGCCGTGCGCTGAACCTCGACGCGGCGGGGCGGGCCCACCTCGAGGACCTCGTCGGCTTGGTCGGCGCGGGCAACCGCGCCCGGCCGACCGCGGTGCAGCGCGTGCGCCCTGGCCTTTACCAGCTTCTCGGCGCCTTCGACAGCCAGCCGACCCTCGTCCTGGGCCGGCGCACCGACGTGCTGGCCGCCAACCGGATGGCGCGGGCGCTGTTCGCCGACTTCGACGCCATGCGCCCGAGCGAACGCAACTACGCGCGGTGGATGTTCCTCGACGACGACGCGCGTTCGCTGTTCGTCGACTGGGACGTTCAGGCGCGCGCGGTGGTGGAGAACCTGCGGCTGGAGATCGGCGCCGACCGCCACGACCGGGGCACGGCCGCGCTGATCACCGATCTGCGGGAGCGGAGCACCGAGTTCGGGCAGTGGTGGGACGAACACCGCGTCTACCAACGCACCCACGGCGCGAAACGCCTGCGCCACCGCGTTGTCGGCGATCTGACCGTCGACTACGAAACGCTCACGCCGGTCGGGGACCCGGACACCACGCTCTACGTCTACACCGCGGAACCCGATTCGCCGTCACAGCGTGCGCTGAACCTGCTGGGCAGCTGGGCGCTCTCGGAAGGGTCCTTGATGCCACCGCCGGCGAAGTGAAGCCCGGAATCGCGCTCGCGAGTGTGGTGTCTCACGAGGACACCGGCGACGAGCGTGACCGCAGCCAGAACCATAGCGAAGGTCGTGGCGCCGCCGGTGAGGCCCACGGCGACGCTCAGGTAACCGGCCGCCACGGGGAGAAGCGCTGCGGGAGTGTAGCCGCCGAAGTCGAGCAGGGCGTTGGCCTCGGCTCGCCGGTGGGCGGGCGCGTGGGTGCTGATCATCGTCAGCCCGCCGAGCTGGCCGAGGCCTTGAGCGGCGCCGGCGAGGATCGCGGTCACGACGATGGCGGGAAGCCGCCGCGCGTGCACGGCAAGCACCAGCGAACCCAAGCAAGCCAGGGCGGCGCCGAGCACGTCCGTCAGCAGCGCCGGGCCGAGCGAGAGCACGAACGACGTCGAGGTGATCCCGGGCGCGAAGACTGCGACGCCGAGAGCGACGTGCTTGCGGTGGGCGCGCGGCACGGCGGGTACGCGGACCCGGCCGCCACCGGTGTCGGTGCTCACCCCGCCCTCGCGGCTGGGCAGTGGCCCGGCCTCCTCGGCGGGGAACACAATCCGGAAACTCGAAATCGACTTCGTAGAACGCGAAAGGTGAACGGATGACTGCGGGCAAGCCCAAGCTGCTGATCCTCGATGACTGGGAGGGGGAGATCGGGCGCTCGGCGGCACTGGACACCATGCGCACGCTGGCCGAGGTCCACGTGCTCCAGCAGCCGCTCAGCGAGACTCCGGACGAGCTCGTTCGTGACGCGCGGTTCATCATGGCCGTGCGCGAGCGCACCCGCATCGATGTCGGCGTGCTCGATCGGATGCCCGGTCTGGAGATGATTCTCCAGACCGGCGGGCACGCCTACCACATCGATCTGGAGGAAGCCGCCAAGCGAGACATCGTGGTTCCTCTGTGGCGGGAAAATGCAGCCTGTGAGGCTGCGGTGCGTGAGCTGACGATCGGGCTCATGATCGCCGCGCTGCGTCGGGTGCCCGAGGCGGTCCGCGATGCCGACGCCGGGGGCTGGATTCAGACCATGGGCGGCACGCTGCGTGGGCGGCGGCTCGGGATCCTCGGTCTCGGCCTGCAGGGTCGCGCGGTCGCCCGGCTGGCCAAGGCCTTCGAAATGGATGTCGTCGCCTCGGCCAGCGAAAGCGGGAACACGAAGAGTGTCGACGGAATCCCGCGGATCCCCCTGGACGAGTTGCTGGCGACCTCAGACGTGGTCAGCGTTCACCTGCGGCTTTCGGAGCGCTCGCGTGGCTACCTCAGCCGGGAACGGCTGCGGGCGATGAAGCCCGGATCGGTGCTCGTCAACACCGCCCGCGGCGCGATCGTGGACCAGGACGCGCTCGCCGAGGCCCTCGCGGACGGCCCGCTCCGGGCCGCCGGCCTGGACGTGTACGTGCACGAGCCGCTCCCGGCAGACTCGCCGCTGCGGACTCTGCCCAACGTCGTCCTCACTCCTCATGTCGGATGGGTGGTGGCAGAGGCATTCGCTGAATTCGCCCAGGGCGCCACCGATCAGTTGGCCGACTACCTGCTGGGCAAGCTGCCCGAGCACGAGCTCGCCTTCGCACCGCGCAAACGGCAGGTGCCGGGGCACCTGGGAGGTGTGGTCGGGTGAGCCCGTCGCGTACCAACCACTGGATCCGGGGCCACGACACCGCCCCGACAAGCAGCCGTGGTGGGAGATCGCTGCTGGGGACGAGAACGACGTGCACGCGGCTGTCTCCGCCGCCGAGGCCTTCCGCTCGGGGCGCCGGGGGGCCATCACAGCGCGCCAACATCCTGTGGAAGCTGGGTGACCTCATCGCCGAGCACGCGTGAGGGCCGGCCTATCTCGAGTCGCGCGACGCGAGCAAGGTGATCCGCGACGTCCTCGCCCAGCAGAACGTGCTGTCGAACTAGTACCACTGCTACGCGTCCTTGGCCTGCCGACTCGACGGCCGCCAGATCCCGCATATCAAGGCCTTCCTGCTCGCGGTGACACTCAGGGAGCCGTACGGAGTGATCCGGGTGAGGTGATCCCGGCCTTCAACTCGCCGATGCTCCTTGGCTCGATGAGCCTGGCGCCCGCGACCGCAGCAGGGAACACGGTCGTCGTCAAGTCACCGGAGGTGAACCCCCAAGCCCCTGTGCCTGCTGGCCAAGCTCGCCACGCAGGCAGGGGTTCCCGATGGTGTCCTCAACGTCGTCCACGGTGAGGGGCGGCGGCGACGCGCTCGTGGGAGACCCGCGCGTGAGGAAGGTGTTCTTCACCAGAGGTGTGGACTCGGCGCGACTGGTCGCGGCCCGCGCCGCCCAGGGTCTCAAGCAGAGCGTCTTCGAGCTCGGTGGCAAGGCCGCCGGCATCTTCTTTCGCGACGACACCGTCGACCAGGCGGTCGACGGTGTCGTGACGGGGATCTTCGCCGCCTGCCAACCAGCATCGCCGACGAACTGGTCAGCCGTGTAGCCGCGCGAGCCAAGACGATCAGGTTCGGCGATCCTCGTGACCCGCAGACCGAAATAGGCCCGATGTCGCAGGCCGATGCGAACGGCTCGCGGAGCAGAACCCGGCGACTACGGCCTTTCGGCGAGCGCGCCTGCGACCTGCCCATCATCGCCCCGGTGTCGCCGGTACAGCGCTGATCGAGCTGTTCCCGGCCCGGATCCGCGTCTCCGGGCCGGCGTTCCCCTTCGCGCTGGCTCTAGCCCTCGTCGGCGGCACGGTCTCGATGATCGGCACCGCCCTCACCGACGCGGGTGTCGGGGGCCTGTTCGGCAGGTACATGGCGGCTACCGCCCTGATCACGCTCGTGGCGACCCCGGTCCTGCGGCCAAGCCGGGACGCCGACGAGCGCGGTGCGCAGGCTGTCGGGAACGAGGGCGAGCTGATGCCCCGTGGCTGATCCCGCTGACCACGCCGCCGGCCCTCGCCCCTTCGCCGACGACGACCGGCTGACCTGCGCGAGCTGGCCCGCGACTTCGCCCGGCAAAAGGTACTGCCCGTCGCGAACGCCTTCGATCCGGCGCCGGGTGAGATCCCGATGAAGCTGCGGAACCAGACGGCCGAGCTCGGTTTCTTCGGGATCCTGGTCCCCGAGGGACACGGTGGCCTCGGCCTGAGCCTGTCCGAGTACGCGATCACCGTCGAGGAGCTCGCCCGGGCCTGGATGAGCGTGGCCAGCCTGATAGCCCGGGGCCAGCCGTTCACCGCCGGTTCGACGCCGAGCAGCGCGCGGTACCTGCCCCGGATCGCGGCGGGGGGAGTACCTGAGCGCGGTTGGCCTGAGTCGCAAGGCGCCCAAGGCCGCGGGGCGCCCACTCACTTGGAGCGGCGCCCCGTCGCCGTTCATGTAGCAGCCGGCCTCCACGCCAGAACCAGGTCGATGAGTCCGGGAAACCGCATATTCAAATCTTCGAGTCGTACGCGGCTCCGCCGTTCCAGGCCGTACTGCCGCTGGGTGATGACGCCGGCCTCGCGAAGGGCCTTGAAGTGGTGGGTGAGCGTCGATTTGGGTCGGTCGAACTCGAACCAGCCGCAAGTGTGGTCAAACTCCTCCGATCTGGTCAGCAGTCGCTGCACGATCGTCAGCCGGAGCGGCTCAGACAGCACTGCGAAGACGCGGTCGAGCTGCATCCCCTCGATGCTCGGCTCTGGAAGACGAGGCGGCAGTCCTGCCTCGTCGGACGGGTTGGCGTAAGTCGATGCGAGCTCGGTCACGGGTCCAACATCCTTGTTTGACTTTTCTCGTACTGCTACCTACTGTTCGAATTTATGCGAACTAGTACGAGTATAGTCGAACAGGTGAGGGCTGGCCAACCCGACGATGGCTCGCCACAGCAGCACCCTGTTGTGTCCGGTGGCCTGGGCAGGTCGATCGGCGCCGCAGGCACCGTCACCGCGGTCTTTCTGCTGTCCAACTCCGCCACGCCGCTCTACGCCCACTGGCAGGCCGAATGGGGCGTGGGCTCGGGCATGCTGACCGTCATCTTCGCCACCTACATGGTCGGGCTCATCGCCGCTCTCGTCGTGGCCGGGCGGTTGGCCGATCGGTTCGGCCGCAAAGCCGTGCTGGTCCCCGGGCTTGCCTCGGCAGCGCTGGCCTCGCTGTTGTTTTTGAGCGCCCAGAGTGTGATCTGGCTGCTGGTCGCTCGGCTCCTGGCGGGTGTCGCGGTCGGGGCCGCCGTTACTGCAGGCATGGCAGCAACCGTCGACCTTGCCCCCGGCCACCACAAGCGCACCGGCTCGCTCGTCGCCTCTGTCGCAATGGTCTTCGGCGCGGGACTGGGACCGCTACTGGCCGGTGGTGTGGCCTCGGCGGGATCCCGCTCACCCCAATACCTGGTCTTCGGCATCGTGCTCGGCATCGAACTCCTCGCGCTGATTGTCGCTATCCTGCTGCCTCTCAAGCGCCCGGCCCAGCCGGGCGCCAGTCGGCTGCTGGCTTGGCCAGCGGCTCCGCGGGAGAACCGTCGCGAGCTGCGGTGGGGCATCGGCGCCTTCGCGCCTGGCATCACTGCGACTTCCTTCGTCCTGTCCCTGGGGCCGACCGTGCTCCGCTCCGTCGGAGTGTCAGGGACCTTCGTCGCCGGTGCCGTCGCCTGCGCCATGTTCCTGGTGGCCACCGGGGTGCAGTTCGCCGTCGCACGACTGACCACGCGCGTCCACCTGGCACTCAGCTCGGTCGCGGCGATCGCCGCGATGGTGGCCATCGTTCTCTCCGTCACCGCCGTGCCGACTGTTGCGCTCGTGGTCATCGCCGCTCTCTTCGCCGGCGCTGCACAAGGTTTGGGCCAGCTGGCCGGCCTCTCCCTGATCGCGACCCACGTCCCGGCAGACAAGCGCGCCGAGTCGAACGCGGTGCTCAACATCGGCGGCTACATCCCCGCCGGCATCCTCTCGGTCCTAGTCGGCTACGCATCCGACGCGTTTGGGCTCTCCATCGCCGTCGCACTGTTTGGCGCGGTTCTGATCGCCGCGGCCCTCACCGCCCTCGCTACCACCGGGCGCAGCGTGGGACTCCATTGAGCCGAAGCCGTCAGCGAAGGAGAGTGAACATGACGCGCCCCCTCGCCGTCGTCGCTCACCCGGATCTCGCCCACTCGCGCGTGAATCGTGCGTGGACCGATGTTCTCTCCGCAAGCGGCGCCGTCGACGTCCACGTTCTCAGCGACGACCTCACCGACGGCCGGATCAACGTGCCCAGGGAACAGGCACAGCTGGCTGCGCACGACCGGATCATCCTGCAGTGCCCGATCCACTGGTACAGCGCCCCGGGAATCCTGCGCGATTGGCTCGACGAGGTTCTGGAGCGTGGCTGGGCCTATGGCCCCGGCGGCCATGCCCTCGAAGGCATGAAGTACGTCGGCGGCCACTTCCTGAACGGAGTCGGTCACGGCACAGAAGAACAACTCGCCCTCGACGCCAAGGCTTACCTGTTGTGGCGACAGCCTAATCCCGAGCACCAAATAGAGATCCCGGATCAAGCCGCCCTCAGAAACCAGACGCTCGTACGATGGAAGCGTTCCTGGTCGAGATGCGAACCCATCTCCCGGACGACCTGACCCCGACACCCGAAACCACCTGGAGCAGGGTGAAGCCGCGATGATCACCCGCTATGCGCCCGAGGGCCTGGTCAAGCGGCTGTGGCGTACCAGCGACGGCGACGCTCCCCGCATAGTGGGGTTCCGGTGCGCCGACGGTGAGGCTGAACTGCGGTACCTGCTGGGAAATCTTCCGTTGCGTCTGTGGATGCACGTCCCCGTCAGGCCGCTCACGCCTCATCGATTCGATCCGGCGACAGCGATCTGACAGCGCGTGGACGGAGAACTCGCGACGGTTGAAACGCGAGCCCACCAGTCTTCCCGGGTTGAGGTGCTCCTCGTGGTCTGTTGCCGGCCCGACGCGCCGGTGCGGACCCGCAGGCGCCGTCCGAGATGCCGGGCGTCGCCAGCCATCTGAGCGTCAGTGCTTGGTGTGCTCAGCACGAAGGCAAGGACGCGCATGGGGGACAAGCCAGCCAACTCAACCGGACTGCGTCAGCAAAGCTGATCCCGAGCGTACGGCGTTCAACGGAAGTCGTGGGACGCCGCTGCGAGGCTTTTCAGGTCGAGTGGGGTGATCTGGTCGGCGACGAGGGACACGGCGCCCTGCCCGGCTTGGGCGATGCTGCGCACAAGCAGCGCCGGGCTGGACAGCCACACCTGCCGGCGCCACACCGCTGACCGGGCCAAGCGATAACAGGCCGGTGCGTCGGGTGTGGCGTCCAACGATCGGGTTCGAGACTTCAGCCCGGCGGTCGATGGCGTCCGCGTCGTCGAGGTCAGCGAGAACTTCCGCGGCACCTGCCGCTGCGCGGACTAGGCTGGCGGCCGCCGAACGAGCCACGTGCGCGGCATCACCGAAGACGGGCAGTGCTGATCACTCCGAGAATCCGCTGCCGGTCGGGGGGCCGGAGATAGAGGTAGTGCCCGGCTTCGGGCAGGAGGTCGACCTCGGCATGGGGGAGGAGTGTGCGGAGGTTCGCTGCGGCGGCGGCCGGATCGTGGACGACGCTGCGGCCGCCGAACAGCGCCACTACGGGCACCTGGATCGCGCGCAGGTCTTCCTCCCGCGGGCAGGTCTGGAACGGGACCCGGGCGCGGTAGGCGCGGATCCCGGCAACGATGACCTGTGCGGCGGGCTGGTCGAAGATGTCCTGCCCCGCCGACCAGATCAGGAAGCGCCGCCAGGAGCTGTCCCGGTTCAGCACCGCCGAGGTGAGGCCACGCCAGTGGACTGTCGTCGAGAACTTGGCACGACCGGCGTCCGCTGATCCTCACTGAGAACGTCAGGGAAAGAGTCGGATGGTGTGTGGTGCGGCGCAGCAGGAGACGCCGCCGGAGCGCCCGGTGTTGCGGGTTGGGGGAGCGGCGTGCAGGACGTTCAGGTCGGTCAGCTCTCCCCGGAGCGGCCCGGTCTTGGCCTCCATCGTGGAACGGCTGGGGTAGAGAGCCGTTCGCGCAATGCCTTTGACCTGCGGCCGTGGGCATCCGTCGTCAGCTGCTACTGGCATTTTGGACTGGAGTTCACTGCGGTCCGGCTAGCCATCGAACTGCGCCAGAGGGGCTGATCGCCACTAAGCCTCCGTTTTCGTCATATTTGGCGTCGGCGACGTCGGGTATCGTCCGCAGCAGTTCGCCGGTGAAGCTCGGTTCCTCCGCTACGCCCTCGAGCAAGGCCAGCCAGCTTCGGCCGCCGCCGTTGGTCCGGATCCGGGCTTCGAAGGGACAGGTGCTACGCCAGCGGCTTCGACCGTCGAGCCCGGAGACGACAATGCGGGTTTGCCGTGATGCGCCACTGACTGAGTACTTGGCAACCACGACGCCGTCGGCACCGAAGCCGCAGTCCCCGCCGGAGTCGAGACCCGTGATCGGAAGGCTCCGGCCCGTGGTGGTGTCGAATAAGACAGGCCGCTGTTCGGCCGTCACGAACTTTCTGCCGCTGGACATCGACGGACCGGCCGCGCCGCCGCGCAGCAATGGTGAGCTGCTGTTCACCGAACCTTGGGAGAGCCGGGCGTTCGGGGTTGCCATCGCGCTGCATGACGCGGCGGTGTTCCCGTGGTCGGCCTTCCAGGCCGCGCTGATCGCGCGCATCGCCGCGTGGGAGGCCGCGCCGTCCGGCGAGTGGAGCTACTACCGGCACTGGCTCGCCGCGCTCGAGGACGTGCTGGTCGACAACGGCACGGTGGACGCGGGTGCTGTGGAGGCCTTGTCGGAACTGCTGGCCGAACGTCCTGCCGGTCACCCGCACCCGCACCCGCACCCGCACCCGCACCCGCACCCGCACCCGCACTGAGCCGATGGCCGGCGCCTTTGTGGCCCCGGCCATCTCATCGTTCAGCTTCGCCTGGCGATGCGCCCTCAGACGGCGCATGCGCCGTCGACACCGCAGTGATCACCGTCCCCGAGGAAGGTGAGCGATGGCCGGGTCTCCGCCCAGGCCCGCTCCATGGCGCGCAGGAGCGTGGACGCGTCGACTCCGCCGGAAATCCCGTACTTCCCGTCGATCACCGTGAACGGCGTACCGCGGGCGCCGAGTTGCTCGCCACGCGCCTGCTCGGCCTCCACCTGGCGACGGTAGCGGCGGGAACTCAGGACCGCCCTGGCTTCCTCACGGTCCAGATCGATCTCGCCGGCGAAGTCCACCAGCTGCTCAAGCGTCCACAGTTGGCGTCCTGCCCCGAAGTGGTCGCGAAACATCCTGGTCCACGCTTCGTGGTGCTTGCCCTTTTCCGTCGCGTACGCGAGAAGTTCGTGGGTGAGATCTGTCGGGCCGAGCGTGCGGTCGATAGCCCGGTAGGGGGTGAACCCCTCGGCTTCCGCCGCGGTTTCGATGGGCCGGAGGATCGCCTCCATCTGGGGGACGGTCATGCCGGCGTTGAGACTGAGCTGAGTCTGCGTCACGCCTTCCGGCGGCAGGCCGGGGTGCACCTGGAAGGACCGGTGCACCACCTCGACCTGGTCGCCGTGTTCGAAGCCGGCGACGGTCCGGTGCAGGCGGTTCTGGGTGAGCCCGCAGATCGGGCAGATGATGTCCGACCACATCTCGATCCGCATCAGCTTCTCCTTTCGTGATCAATCGGCGAGGTGCTTTTTTATTTCTTGAGGCCGAATTCACCCAAGGTGGAGGTGAACGTCTCGGCGAGGATCTGACGCAATGCGCTACCGGTGCTGGTGGACCAGTCGAGCGCGAGTTCGCCGATCACGGTGTTGGTGGCGGTCAGGATCACGCCCTCGTTCGCCATCCTGACGCGAGCGGCGTCCTCGGAGAACTGGAAAGGGGATCCGGCTGCGTCGAGCACCGCGTGCACTTCGTAGCCGGCTTTCCGCGCGTTCAGGGCGGTGTAGAGGAGGCATCCGTCGTTGGTGGTGCCCGCCATGATCAGGGTACGCCGACCGGTCGCCTCCACCGCCCGAACGAACCTCGCATCGTTCCACGAGTCGACGATCCCGGTCCGCTTGATGCGGTTCTTGTACGCCTCGGGGTTGATTTCCTCGAGGCCGGGCATCCACCAGTCCTCGTTCTCGTCCTCGGTGCTGCTGGTCCACACGCTGGGGATGCCGAGGACCGACGCCGTTTTCGCCAGGGCAATGGTGTTGTGCCTGGCGACCTCCGGCGACTGAGTCTTGATCGTCGTCATGGAGATGATCTGCTGGTCGATCAGGACCAGAGCTGCGTCGTGCGCCTTGAGGGGCTTGTACATGACAGAATTCCGTTCTTTGATTTACAGGTGGGTCAGGCTACGTGTTGGCCGGTGGCCATTTCGGTGGCGTATTTCGGGCGAGGGCGTGCAGTGGGCGGAGCGCGTCCACAGTGGGGGCGTAGGTCAGTTCCGGTGTGATCACGTGCACGTCGAGTGCCATGAGGGATGGGGTCGCCGAGGATGGTTTTCAGGGCGGGGACGAGGAAATCCTTGCCGTGCTGAGGGGCTCCGGGCCTGTAGCCCCCGCCGCGGGCGGAGATGATGGCGGCGCGCCGGCCGGCTGAGGGTGCCGCATCCGGTCCGATCCCGATGGTCCGGTCGACGATCATGGTCTGGTCCAGCCAGGCCTTGAAGCCGACGGAATCGAGTAGTTGTACATCGGGACGGCGAAGAGATATGCGCTCGCACCGAGGAATTCTTCTACGAGTTCGTCCTGCAGCGCGGCCGCGGCAGCCTGCTCGGCGGTGTGTTCGCCCGGCGGTGTGGTGCGAGCGGTGATTCCCGCCTGACCGAGGTGCTCGACCGGGGTGAGCGCGAGGTCCCGGCGTATGACGTCGCCGGTCCAGGATTGTTCGAACGTGTCCGCGACCAGGCGGGAGAAGGACGATTCGGTCGACGGGGACGCGTCGATGCGCAGGAGGTAGGACATGTGCTCGCTCTCAATGGCTTCTGTTTTCCCGGTCTTCGTCCATTGTGCAGCAGATTCCGGACGCGTACAAAAGGCACATGAATGTGCGTGAAGGCGAGAGGCTTGACACCCAACGGGTGCGAAGAATGTGCGGCCAGTGTTGAACGGTGTCCGCTCATTGTGAAATCGGTACCGCGCCCGCGGTGGCGTGACCCGGGATCGGCACCTCGTTGACGGACGAGCCGGAAGGCCTGGCTGCTCGTGGAGTGATCAGCCGCGATCAGCAGCCGCGCGTACACGGCCCGCTACGCTGGCGATTCGGCGAAGATGCGTGATCGGCCCATCTCACGGAGGCAAACCCGCAGTGAACCGACAGCCGACCTGGACACCACGCGAGGTGAAACTGCTGCGTACCGTCCTGAACCGCAACCAGCGTGATTTCGCCAAGCGGCTCGGATACTCATAAAGTTCGGTGGTCACGTGGGAAAAGCCCGACCGTGACTCCGCTCTCCAGACCGACACGATCGATGTGCTCAACACCGAGCTGGGCAGACTCTCGCCGGAGCAACGGGACCTGTTCGACCGCGAACGCAACGTCACGGCCGGCCGCCTCGGCGCAGGGTCGGCCACGCGCACGGCAGTCCTCCTCGACGCTGCTGGCGACGGACTGGCGCCGGCAGTGCCGTACGCGCCGCCAGAGCCGATCGAGGACGCGGTCCGAGGCTTCGTGACCTCGTCAGCCCGGGTGTTCCTGGTTACCGGGGCTGCGGGGACGGGCAAGACGACCTTCATCGAGTACTTGGCTCGGCAATTCGGGCCCTCCATCGACTGCCAGCTGCTCACCCTGGCCAGCTGGGAGCTCGCCACCGTCGACGTCGCCGCAGAGATCCTGCGGTACACGTCGATCCCCCGCGGTGACGACGCCCTGCTCAGCCTCGAATCCCACAGCGCCCAGCTCACCCGGCCGTTCCTGGTAGTCATCGACGGCACCGCCACCCATGAGGCCTTTGCAGCGATCGGACGCCAGGTCGACGCAATTCTGCGTCAGGTCACGACCAGTGCACTGCGCTTCGTGCTGACCGTCCGCAGCCCCCCGGCGATCGAGACCACCGCCCACCCGTTGCTGCACGCGTCCTTGTTCAAGGAGAACCACGGCGGCGAACACGCCGGCTACCACACGATCCAGCCATGGACCACCGCTCAAGCCCGGGCCCGTTGGGATCGCGCGGCCGATGTTCCATTCAGTGGACTCCCCGCCGGAGTGCAGCACCTCATACGCACACCGCTGTACATGACCCTCGCTCTCGATGCTCCGCCCGACGCAACACGCGGAGACCTCAGTACCTACGCCCTCATCGACCATTGCGTTCGCCGCGTCCTCGGCAACGACACAGACGCTGTCGAACAGCGCATCGCCCTGCTCACCCATTTGGCTCAACATCAGAGCGAGGACGAGGTTCCGCCAACCCTCGCCGGCCTCACCAGCGCCGCCGTGACCACCGCGCCGGAACTGCCCCTGCGCATGCCCGCCACGGTGATCAGGCGAACTCACTCTGGGAAGCGCGAGTTCACCCACGACGTCTTGTGCGAATTCTTCCTCAGCACCAGTCTTGCTGATCGCCTGCACGAACAAGGCCGATCCGTGAACACGGTCAGGGCACTTAACGAACTGGCCGACCGCGCGGCCACATCCGGGACGGCGCGCAGTATCTACGACCTCGTCCTGCAGCGCCTCGACGCCGTCGCGCCAGAGATCCTCGATTTCGTGGCGACCGCCCCTACGGCGTCGCTCGTCTCGACAGTCCCGTTGATGATGACGGGAGCAGAGCGCACTCGCTTCGCGACTTCCGAAGTGCTGCGAGCGTGCGCCGACCGGGCGGCGACCAGTCAGGATCCCGCATTGAGTCGGGCCCTGTTGAGAAACCCGAACACCCACAACGCGCTCGCGCGCACCAGCTACCGGTGGCTCTTGACACTCCTCCGCAGGTTTGGCACAGAAATCTGGCCCGACATCGGGACTTTCGTCGAAACAACCTTCAACAGTGTCGACGCCTACACGCTTCTCGACAGCACCAACCTCGCCGACAGCGGCGAAGCAACCTTCTTCGCACGCCACTTCTACCTGTTTTTCGGCGACGCCGGCGACACGACGCTCGAGACATTTCTTAGCCACCCGGACTGGCGAGTGCGCGCGGCACTCGCCGAAGCCCTCTCCGACGAGACCGTCGCCGTTGACGAGACCGGCCTCACGGTCATGTCGCGGTTGATCGCCGACGCCGACTACAAGGTCCGTGCCACGGTCGCTCCCGTCGTCACCCGAGCTCCCGGAGACGCCGCGATCCACTTCCTGACGATCCTGCTTGAAGACAACAACTGGCATGTGCGCGACCGCGCGCTGCGGGGTCTCGATCGCCTTGGCATACCTCCCCGGCGCAAAGAACTGATCGACTGCGCGTTGTCCATCATGGATACATCGGCCACCTGGCGAAATGCGCCCGGAAACGTAGAGCCGACACAGGACCGACTCCGAATCCTGTACAGCGGCGAACCGCCACACGAAATCGCCGAACTCCGACGACGGCGAGGTGACCACCGTGCCCTGCGCACCATCCTCCGAGAAGTCCGCACCGGTCATCTCAACCCGCCGTTCCATTCAGATCGCGCTCGACATGCACAACATCGAAGACGCAGTCACCGTCGCTCGTGCTGCGGCCAACGCGGGGGCAGACCTGATCGAAGTTGGCGATCCTCTGATCAAGGAAGTCGGCGTCGGAGCGATTTCGCCTGCGGCGGAAGCGTTCGCGGGCAAGGCGAGGTTCATCGTCGGGCGACGTTTCACAGATGTAGGCGGCTTCGCGGGCAACGAGCCACCGGCCGTTGCGTTTTCCCTGCTCGACGAGCCTGCTCCTCGCCGCTCATGCAGGGGCAGACATCGTTCAGCTCATTGGTCCTGCGACCACCGCCAGCGTTCGAGCAGCAGTTGATGCCGGGCGTCGGCTTGCGGTCCCGATCCTGCTCGACACTCCTGTCAACGCCACGCATCGATGGATCACGGATATGGAACGTGCCGGCGTAGACGGCTTCACGGTGACCACCAACATCGACATCGGTATCGGCAGCGCAACCCCGCTCGACGTTGCCCGCGCGGTCCGCAGCTGGACGGAACTCCCCGTCGCCGTCAGCGGCGGGTTCAGTGCCATCGACTCAGGCGTGTTCGCCAGCCGGGACTGGGACATCGTCATCATCGGCCGCAGCGTCGCCGACGCCGTCGACCCGCCACGGCCGCGCGGCACCTCGTCGAACTGGGCGGCCGGAAGAGTGATCGCGATCACTCGCCGGGTCGGCAGCGGCCTCCGGCACGGCGCGGGAACGCCCGGCCGAAGAAGGGGCGGACGAAAACACCGGCGGGTACTCGCTTCGTGGCGCTGCCGTCGGGGATCGCGGTGTTGTACGAGGAGCTGATGGACAGCCATCGGCATCCCTTTGTGTTGTCCACGGCGGAGGGGCACCCCTGGCGGCGGTCTAATTTCCGGATCCGGTTCTGGCGTCCGGCGTGGGACGGAGTGGATCTCGACGAGTCCGGGGCGGGGGAGCGGCGACCGCCGATTCTGCCCACGTTCACCTTCCACGAGGGCCGGCACGCCCACGCCACGTGGCTGACCGAGGACGGGATCCCGGAGGTGGCCCGTCGGGCGCGGCTGGGGCAGAAGATGAAGGGGATAGCGCGGGTATACGACCATGTGACCCCGGCGATGGTGAACGAGATCCTGGACGCGTTGGAGGAGCGCTGGCTGCGGTCGCTGGCTTCGCTGTATCCGGGGGAACGGGCGAAACTGGTGTCGTGGTTCCCGCACCTGCGGTCTCGACGGACGATCGGGCCCGGGCCTGGGGCCATCGCCGGATCATCGCCATCCGACGACTGAAGCCCCGCCCCTCCGGGGAGGGACAGGGCTTCTGACCTGCGGTTTCAGCTGGTGCGCGATACTGGGATTGAACCAGTGACCTCTTCCGTGTCAGGGAAGTGTGGCACCTGGTTCGACCTGGTGAAACGCGTCTCTCCGCAGGTCGTAGGCTCGGATTGCTCCCCGTAGGGGCGGGTTCGGCACGGTCGTCTCGCGTTGGCGTCGCCGAGGAATCGCCACGTCGGCCGTCCCCGTTGCGGCAATCTGGTCGTGTGCGGTGCGACATTCGTTGGATGTACCGGGCGGTCATTCGTCGTGCTCGAAGGCGTGATGAATCGAACCGACCTCGATACCGGGACAAGTACGAGTGCACCTCCTACGATTGGCGCTGGTGACGCCGCTGGTGTTCGGTCAGCACGTTCTCGACGGCCTGGACGGCCTGGACGGGGGCGTTTCGAAGCCCGACGGCTTGCACCTGGTGGGGTGATTCGTCACCGACCGGGGCTCGCGTGCGATTCGTCTCGTCCTCGTCGAGAAACACTCGGTGGTCCTGCCAGCAGCGCCGGCCGACCTTCGTCGAGACCTCGAAGATGGCGAATTTGCAGGCCCAGGCCGTGAACTGCGCATCGCCCCGGAACTCACCGAGGATGTGAGTGATCTACATGAGGGCGCCGGTCGTGGCCTGGCTGGCCCCGGCGAGCGACCACCTGTTCTCAGAGGTAGCGATCATCGCACGGCTCGCGCGTGCCCCGTTCGGTGGCGACCACGGCGTGCTGTGGAGCACGTTCGAAACCGGCTACGACTCGACCCGTGACAGCATCTCGCGGGTGGTGCCCGGCTGCGAGGACTGCACACTCGCGTGCAGCAGCCCGACGATCTCGTGCCCCTCAGCCCGCCGCTCGACTGCAGAGAGTTCACTGTAACCCTCACCGGCAAGCCGGTGTTCGCGCTGAACGAGCTGGCGTTCCCCGCCGCAACGCTGCTGCAGTTGGTCACCGACTGGCGTCCCGACCTCTTCTTCAGCCCCTCGTCGGGGTGCTCCTGGCGTTGGTACCTGGCCCCGCCCGGCCTTGGCGTCGCCGGTGTCAACGGCGGGCTGGGCTCACCGCCGGAGGCGGAAGCGCCTGGCGGTGCTGGATGCGGGAATAGTGCGGTCGACTGGCAGTCCGTGGGAGCGTCGGTCCGTGTCGAGGTTGGGGGCAAGGAGCCAGGGCTGCTTGCGGTCGCTCGGCAGGGCTCTGGCGGCCGATCCGCCGAAGTGTTCCTGGAGCAAGCCCGCCGTCAGGACGCAGCTCATCTCGTGGCCAACCAGCGGCGCCCGTCGGGCGACGCTCGTCGCCGCCCACCCTGAGCCGTGGGCGAATGGCAGGGCGCCAGCTGTGCAGAGGTTGCGCGCGAGCGAGGAGTCCAGTGGGCGCTGGGCCAGAACAACGCGCCGTCCGGCTGGTTCGGTTGTACATAAACCGTAAAAGCCGCCTAAGCTCGCTTGTGGTGTGCCGGGAAGTCTGGTCGGCGATGTGACGTGCACCCGACCGACTGGAGCGGCGATGACCTCGACCCCATCACGGTACCGGGCGGTTTTCATCCGCGGATCCTGGCCGGAAGCGCGACGTATCGCTGACATTCTCCGTAAAGAGACCATCGGGGGCGCGCTGCTGCTCGCGGCCGCGGTGGTGGCTCTGGTGTGGGCGAACTCCCCCTGGGCGCCGGCTTACGAGGCAATGCGCTCGTTCACCATCGGTCCGGCCGCCCTGCACCTGGACCTGTCGTTGGGCGCCTGGGCGGCTGATGGGCTGCTCGCGATCTTCTTCTTCGTCGCCGGCCTCGAGCTCAAACGGGAGTTCGTCGCGGGCGACCTGCGCGATCCCCGCCGCGCTGCTGTTCCCGTAGCCGCCGCTGTCGGCGGTGTCGCCCTCCCCGCCCTGATCTATTTGCTCGTCAACTGGAGCGGAGCCCTCCAGGGCTGGGCGATCCCCACCGCCACCGACATCGCGTTCGCTCTCGCGGTGCTGGCGGTGGTCGGCCGGTGCCTCCCCGCGGCGATGCGCACTTTCCTGCTCACCCTGGCCGTCGTCGACGACCTCATCGCGATCGTCATCATCGCCGGCTTCTACACCGACCACCTCCAACTCTGGCCGTTGCTGGGTGCGCTGGCACCGCTGGCCGCCTTCACCGTCCTGGTGCAACGCCGGGTCCGGTCCTGGTGGCTGCTGCTGCCGTTGGCGGTTGCGACATGGGCTCTGGTGCACGCCTCCGGGGTCCACGCCACCGTCGCCGGCGTCCTGCTCGGCTTCGCCGTCCCCGTGGTCCGCAGCCAGGCCGCCGGTGGCCCCGATGCCGGCCCCGGTCTGGCCGAGCACTTCGAGCACCGGTTCCGGCCACTGTCGGCCGGGGTCGCGGTGCCGGTGTTCGCCCTGATGGCCGCCGGGGTCCCGCTCGGCGGCTGGACCGGGCTCACCAATGCCCTGTCCGACCCCGTCGCGCTCGGCATCGTCGCCGGGCTGCTCCTCGGCAAGACCTTCGGGATCCTGGGCGCGACCTGGCTCACCGCCCGAATCACCCGCGCCCGCATGTCCGAAGGTCTGCACTGGATCGACTGCGCCGGGCTCGCGCTGCTCGGCGGTGTCGGATTCACCGTGTCCCTGCTCATCGGCGAACTCGCCTTCGGAACCGGCACTCCTGCCGACGACCACGCGCGGATCGCCATCCTCACCGGCTCCCTCATCGCGGCGCTGCTCGCCACGATCGTGCTCCGTGCCCGCAACCGCGTGTACCGCCGCATCCACGACGCTGAAACCCGAGACCAGGATCGCGACGGCATCCCCGACGTCTACACCGAACTCGCGACACCGACCGATCCCGCGACAGGAGTTGACAAGTCCCGTTGACGAAATCTCGCGCGTGCGCTTGGGAGACATGCCGCTGCAGCCTCCCACCGCTCGCCGGGTCCCGCTGAGTCGGAGCCGCGCGTCGACGGTAGTCCGTTCGGCCAAGCTCCCGCGTCATTGCTGGTCGCGGCGCGCGTGGACTGGCGCGTGGCTGACAATGCCGCCCCGAGGCCGGGTCGTCGATTGAGCGCAACAGGACAATGACCGGTGTCTTATTTCCGACTTGTGAAGTCTTGTCGTCACTATCGAGTGCGTCGGAACCGAGAGCCCCCGCAGCCGAGCGCGATGGGTCATGCTCGGGGTGCCCCTTCGCAGCGGACGACTTCGACCTCGTCGAGGAGCACTGTGCCATCGGCGATGAGCTCGTCGAGCTCGGGCAGGAACGCGCGGACTTGTCTTCGGTGTCGACGATGATCACGACGATGGGAAGGTCCTCGGTCAGGCTCAAGATCTCGTCGGTGTGGATTCGTGATGTCGTGCCGAAACCTTCGCAGCCGTGCAGCACCGTCGCGCCGGCAAGGCCGGCTTCGCGGGCACGTTTCACGATTTCGTGGTGCAGTGGTTGGTGATTCCAGGTGTCGTCCTCGCCGAGGAAGATCAAGGTGCGCAACGCCTTTTCGGTGAGCTGCATGGGTCGCGCCTCCTGCCCGGGAGTCCTCGTGTCGGGTACCGTCTGCCTACTCGGTGTGCTGCCACCAGTGGGTGTGTGGGCGCTCGGGTGCGGTGTAGCGGATGCCCTCGACCTCGTCGAGGGTGACCAACCCGCTCATGTCGAGGTCGTCCAGTTGTGGCAGGAAGGCCCTGATCCGCTCTTCGCTGTCGGCGATCGTGATCAGCATGGGGAGGTCGTTGCCGAGCCGGAACGCGTGTTGGGTGTGAATCCGGGAGGTGGCGCCGTAGCCCTCGATGCCGCGGATGACGGTCGCGCCGGCGAGGCCGGCATTGTGGGCGCGGTCGACGATCTCCGTGGAGAGCGGTTTGTGGTGCCAGAGGTCGCCGTCGCCGACAAAGATCGACAGCCGCAAAACCCGCTCGGAGCTCTTCGTGGTCATCTGCGTCCTCCTGGCACGAGTGGTCGTCACACGTCTGCACCAGGAAGCCATCAGCCTCATGCGAGGCGGTTCGGCCCAGCGGGCCCGGGGGGATCCATCGCCAGGTCCAGCACATCCCCGGTGGCCCGATCGCGTCAAGCACGAGAAAAAATGCGATTCACGTCGACCTGGTCCCGCTTGCGCAAATGGCCACGCCCACGAGTCACACCAGCGCGAGTCACGGTGCAATTCGCACCCTGCCTTGATTTCTGACGTGGTGCGGCTTCACTGCGGAGCCGGCGGGCTCAGCGGCTGAACAGTGAGGTCACCAGGCTTTCCGCGATCGACTTCAGTTCGGTCGGGGAGTAGTTCGCGCGTTCCATCACTGCGAGGCCGCGGGTTGTGGTGACGATCAGGCGGGCGGCTGCGCGCAGGTCGACGGAAGGGGACGCGCCGTCGTCGGCAGCAGACAGTTTGATGAAGATGATGGTCTCCAGGTTGTTCAGCATGGTGCGGACTGCGGATTCCGCCCGGGGCACCTCATTCGCCGCTTCGATCGCCGTGCGGGTGGAGAGGCAGCCGTGAGAGGGACGGCCCTCGGTGAAGGTTTGGATGCAGTACTCGAAGAAGGACAGCACCGCGGCGTGCTTCGTGGGCCGGTCCAGGGCTGCTTCTGCGCCGGCGAGGAAGCGGGAGGTGTACGCGCCGAAGGCGAGCAGGAAAATCTCCTCTTTGCCGCCGTAGGCGTGGTAGAGGGAGCCGCGCTGGACGCCGGTGGCGGTGGCGAGCTCGGGCATCGTTGTGGCGCGGAAGCCGCGTTCGGTGAAGAGGTCCAGGGCGCGGTCGAGGGTCACGCGCTCGTCGAACTGGCGCACGCCAACCATGGGGCTCCTCCCGGTGGCCACCACGCGGCTTGATCCGCGCGGCGACGTCGTCGACGCAGGCGGACCGTAGTGTGGGCCGCCAGCTGTTACTCACGGCAAGTGTTGCATACTGCAACTGTGTCTGGAGGTAATGGTGTGACAGGTCGGCGACTGGTGGTTCCTCCGCGGCAGCTGTTGGGTCGGTGGTTGCGGGAGAGCACGACCGGCTTGATCGGCCTGGCGCTGGTCATTGGTGCCGGCGCGGGGTTGGGTGCGGTCGTGTTCCGGTGGTTGATCACCACGTTCACGCACGTGTTCTCCGGGCATGGCGATTATTCGGCCGCGGGACGTGAGGCGCACCCGTGGTTTCCCCAGCTCGGACCGTGGTTCCTGCTGCTCGCGCCGGTGGTCGCGGGGCTGGTGTACGGGCCGTTGGTGTATTGGTTCGCACCGGAAGCCCGGGGCCACGGGGTGCCGGAGGTGATGTAAGCGGTCGCGGAGCGGGGCGGGCGGATCCCGGTGCAGGTGAGCGCGGTGAAGGCCCTCGCGTCCGCGCTGACGATCGGGTCGGGCGGTTCGGTGGGACGAGAGGGGCCGATCGTGCAGATCGGGTCGGCCCTGGGCTCGACGCTGGGGCGCGTGGCGAAGCTTCCGGAGTCGCGGTTGCGGGTGCTGGTGGCGTGTGGTGCCGCGGGCGGGATCGCGGCGACGTTCAACGCGCCGCTGGCCGGGCCCTTTTTCGCGATGGAGCTGATCCTGCGCGATTTCGCCGCGGAGTCCTTCGGTGCGGTGGTGCTGGCCAGCGTCACGGCGAGCGTGGTGGGCCGCGCGGTGTTCGGCAACGTGCCGTTCCTCGACCTGCCGCCGTTCACCCTGCGCAATCCGGTCGAGTATCTGCTGTTCATCGTGCTCGGGCTGATCGTCGGGGCGTGTGGTGTGCTGTTCACCCGCGTGCTCTACCTGATCGAGGATCTGTGCGACTGGCTGTGGCGCGGTCCGGAGTGGCTGCGGCCCGCGGTGGGCGGGGTGTTCCTCGGGGGCCTGCTGCTGCTGTTGCCCCAGATGTACGGGGTCGGCTATCCGGTGCTGCAGAACGCGGTCGAGGGCAAGTACGTGATCGGGTTCCTGCTGCTGTTGCTGGTGGGCAAGATCGTGGCGACTAGCTTGACGATCGGCATCGGCGGCTCGGGCGGGGTATTCGCGCCGTCGTTGTTCATCGGGGCGATGGCGGGCACTGCGTTCGGCATCGTCGCCCACGCCTGGCTGCCGGATCTTACCGCCTCACCGGGGGTCTACGGCCTCATCGGGATGGGCGCGGCCTTCGCCGGAGCGGCCCGGGCACCGATCACAGCGGTGATCGTGCTGTTCGAGCTGACGGGGCAGTACACGATCATCCTGCCGATGCTCACGGCCATCGTGATCGCGACCGCGACCAGCCGGGCGTTGAGCCGCGACACGATCTACACGCTCAAACTGCGCCGCCGAGGTGTCGACCTCGACCGGCACCCGGACGCTCGCCGGCTGGCCGAGACCCGGGTGGCGGCGGTTGCCGAACCGTTGCCGGATCCGCTGGACGGGGGGCTGGCGCTGGAGCGCGCAGCGCACGCCCTCGCCGTGTCCGGTCACGGGATCCTGCCGGTGGTCGGATCGGATGGCCGGTACCAAGGATGCGTCACCGCGCGGGCGGTCGCCGAAGCGCTCGCCGACGATCACGAAGGCACCGTCGGGGACCTCGCCGAGCTGCCCCCGCTGGTGACCTGTGAGACCAGCCTCGCCGACGCCCTGACCGCGCTGACCAACGCTCCCGGCACGGGCCTGCCCGTGCTGGAAGGAGAACACCGGCTGAGCGGGTGGATCACCCACCAGGCGGTCCTCACCGCCCTGGACCCCGCGACGGCGGCCACGTGACGTCGATGCTGCCGCAGTGGGCCCGCCTGGCTTGGGTGGCCGTCCTCGCCGGCGCTGCTGTCGTGCACCTCGCTCACGTCGTCGCGATGGACGGCCGGCAGCGCTGGTGGCACGCCGGGCACACGGTGATGGCCGCGGCCATGGCGGCGATGTACGCGCTGCCGAGAATGGCCCATCCGAGCCTCTACGAGGCCGGCGCAGTGCTGTTCTCGGCCGGCGGGGCCGTGCTCGCCGTGACAACTGTCAGTCTGTGGTGGCGTGACCGCCGCGTACACCACCGCTGGGTGCTGTCGACGGCGGATTTCCTGGTGATGGCCGCGATGTGCGCCGAGTCGCCGGCGCGGCTGGGCCTCCTGGCGCAGCTCTGCGCGGCCTACCTCACCATCGAGGGTTTGGCGTGGGTTTTCGATGTGTGGGGGCGGATCCACCAGGGCCGTACCGGAACCGAACCCGCGCGGAACCCGGCGGTTGTCACCCGCACCGACCTCGGGGCCCGGGCAATGCTCGCCACGATGGCCGGCGGGATGGCGTTCATGCTGGTGGCTGCGCGGTGATCACGCGGCGCGTGGCCACGGCCAGTGCCGTCGCGGTCGTCGGTCTCGGCGTCGCGGCGTGGCTCGCGGGGTCGGGGCCGTATCTGGCGGTGGGCGACGGGGACCCGGGCGTCGTGGTCGCCGTCGGGGCTCCGGTGGCGAGGCTGGTCGCCGACTTCGCCGCGGCGATCTGTGTGGGCTCGCTCGCTTACACCGTGTTCTGCACGCGGCCGCGCCCGTCCGGATCGGTGGGGCCCGACGCGTACCGCGAGCTGCGCGTGGCGTCCGCCGCTGCCGCCTGCTGGATGTTGGCCGCCCTGGTCGAGGTGCCGCTGTCCGCGGCGAACGCCGCTGGGCTGCGGCTGGGCGATGTGCTTGTGCCTGAGCATTTGATCGACCTCATGGGGGCGACTGAGGAACCGCGTGCCTGGCTTGTGACGACGGTCTTGGCAGCGGTGACCGCTCTGGGCGCCCAGGGCACCCTCCGGTGGACCACATCGGTTGCGTTGCTGGCGGTCGCCGTCCTGGCCGTGCTGCCTCCCGTCGTGACGGGGCACGGTTCGGCCGACGTCGGTCACGACCTCGCGCTGGGCGCACTGATCCTGCACGTCCCGACGGCGTGCGTGTGGCTGGGACTGCTTTTCGCTGTGCTGCGCCGACGCCCGGCGCCCGATAGTTCCGCATTGCTCAGGTACCACCGTGCCGCAGTCGGGTGCTGGCTCGTTCTCGTCGCCAGCGGGCTGGTCCTTGCCGGAGTGCTGGTCCCGGCCACGGGCTGGACATCCGGCTACGGGCTCGTCTTGATCGGGAAGACGACGGTGGTCCTGGGCATCGGCGTCCTGGGCTTCCGGCTGCGTCGCCGTCCGGGCTGGCTCGCCTGGACGGGTGCCGAGTTCGCGGCGCTGGCCGGTGTTTTCGCGGCGTCCGTGGATCTGACACACCTCCCGCTGCCCGAGTTCTTTTCGCGGGCGGCCACGACGGGACAGGTGGTGCTGGGTTACGACCTCACCGGACCGCCGACCCTGCTGCGGCTGCTCGTCGACTGGCGCCCCGATGTGGTGTTCGGCCCGCTCTCGGTCGTGCTCGCCATCGGGTACTGGCTCTTGGCGCGCCGCGCGGGTGAATGGCCGTGGTCTCGCACTCTGGCGTGGCTGGGCGCCTGCCTCGTGCTCCTCTTCGCGACGTCGTCGGGCTTCGGGCGGTACGCGGCCGCGCAGTTCAGCGTGCACCTCACCGTTCACATGGTGCTCTCGATGCTGGTTCCCGCGCTGTTGGCGCTGGGCGGACCGCTCGGTCTTCTCAGAGCGTCCGCTCCCGGCCTTCGACCGCGGCTGGACGTGCTGATCGGCACCGGGCCGCTACGGTTCCTCACTCATCCGGCGCCGTCGCTGCTGCTGTTCGCCGGCTCCCCGTTCGGGCTCTACTTCACCGGAGTCTTCGACGCCGCGGTCCGCTTCCATTGGGCGCATCTGGCGATCGACTGCTGGTTCCTGGTGGCCGGCTACCTGTTCTTCTGGCCGGTGATCGGTACCGACCCGCCACCGCGCCCGATGCCGAACATCGCCCGCCTCGGGGTGGTCCTGGCCGCCATGCCGGCGGACGTCGTCTTCGGTGCGGCCGTGGTGACCAGCCACCGCGTGCTCGGAAACGGCCCGGCCGCGGCGGCCATGTACCAGGCCCTCGCACTGCCCTGGGTCCCGGACCTGCACGCCGACCAGCGGCTGGCCGGGATCCTCGCGCTGGTCGTGAGCGAACTCGTCCTGCTCGCCGTGCTCGCCGCGCTGCTGGCGAGCTGGGAGCACACCGACCTCGACGTCCCGGACACACTACGAAAGGACACCTTCGAGAAATGGCACGGAACAAACGCAACCCGGTGACAACCGGGAAAGGACTGTCGGCGAACACGTGGACGACGATCGCCGTGATCGTCGTCGCCGTGCTGGTCATCGGTGGTGTTCTGGTGTTCAACCACAGGGACGAGCCCGCGCCGAGCTCCGGCACCGTCGCCGCGGACGTCCTGCGCCATCGCGACAGCCACACGTTGAGCCAGGCGG
Source organism: Amycolatopsis sp. NPDC050768 (assembly GCF_040654155.1). Lineage (NCBI taxonomy): Bacteria > Bacillati > Actinomycetota > Actinomycetes > Pseudonocardiales > Pseudonocardiaceae > Amycolatopsis > Amycolatopsis sp. NPDC050768. The sequence continues at coordinate 147,636 of NZ_JBFAHL010000005.1, read as the reverse complement.
ACAACGGCGCGGTCACCGTGGTCGAGTTTCTCGACTACCAATGCCCGGTGTGCGAGGCCTACTACCAGAACGTGACCAGCAGCATCGAGCACGACTACGCGGGCCGGATCACGTTCGTCACCAGGAATTTCCCGCTCCCCATGCACCCGCTCGCCGTCCCTGCGGCCCGGGCCGCCGAAGCCGCGGCGCTGCAGGGCAAGTACCAGCAGATGTACGAGAAGCTCTACGGCGATTACCCCACGTGGGCCCTGGCCGCCGACGGCAAGAACGTCAGTGACGACACTGCTCGTGCCCAGGCCCGGTTCGACAGCTACGCCGAGGATCTCGGCCTCGACCTCGGCCGGTTCCACTCCGACATGGCCTCGAAGGCGGTGCAGGCGCGGATCGACCAGGGGCAGGCCGACGGGAACGAAGCCGGGGTCACCGGAACGCCGACGATCTTCGTCAACGGCAGCAAGTTCTCGCCGGCCGGCACCACCTATGCCCAGGTCGCCCGGCAACTGCGCGGGCAGCTCGACCGGGCACTGGCCTCGTGACCACCACCGGCGACACCACCCGGGGGCCGGCTTGGCTTTACCTGATCGGCGGCGCACTCGGACTGGCCGCGGCGATCGCCCTCACGCTGGAGAAGATCGCGAAGCTGCGCGATCCGGCCTACGTGCCCAGCTGCTCGATCAACCCGGTCATCTCGTGCGGCTCGGTGATGGACAGCCCCCAGGCCTCCGCGTTCGGCTTTCCCAATCCGCTGATCGGGATCGCGGCTTTCGCCGTCGTGGTGACTTTCGGTGTGGTGCTGCTGACCGGGTACACAGCGCCGCGCTGGGTGTGGTTCGGGATGCAGGTCGGCGCCACGTTCGGCGTCGGGTTCGTCCACTGGCTGATCTTCGCTAGCCTGTACCGCATCCACGCGCTCTGCCCGTATTGCATGGTCGTGTGGATCGTCACGATCGCCACGTTCTGGTACACCACGCTCCACAACCTGCGCGGGACTGTATTCGGCGGACTCGTCCGACGTGTCCACAGTGGACTGCTCGCGTTGTGGTATGTCGTTGTCGTGGTGCTGGTGCTGCAGGCGTTCTGGCCCTACTGGTCCACTGTGGTCTGACGGTCGGCGTCGAACGTGCGCAGCCGCAGGCTGTTGGACACGACGAACAGTGAGGACAATGCCATCGCCGCGGCGGAGACGAGCGGGTTGAGCAGGCCGGCTGCGGCGAGCGGCAGAGCGGCGATGTTGTAGCCGAACGCCCACCACAGGTTGCCGCGGATGGTCCGGGTGGTGGCGCGGGCCAGGCGCAGCGACCGTGGCACCACGGACAGGTCGGTGCTCACGAGGATCATGTCCGCCGCGCCTGCGGCCACGTCGGTTCCGGTGACCATGGCCAGCCCGAGGTCGGCGCGGGCCAGCGCCGGGGCGTCGTTGACCCCGTCGCCGACCATGGCGACCGTGCGGCCTTCACGTTTCAGCCGGTCGATCACCGCCGCTTTGCCGTCGGGCAGCACGTCGGCGATCACCTCGTCGATGCCGGCTCGGGCGGCGATGGTGCGGGCGGTGGCCTCGCGGTCACCGGTGAGCAGGATCGTGCGCAGCCGGAGACCGTGCAGCGCCGAGATCGCCGCGGGCGCGGTGGGGCGCAGGGTGTCCGCGACCGCGATGAGTCCCGCTGCTGTGCCGTCGACCGCTGCGGCCACGACGCCGAGGCCGGCGTGTTCCCAAGTCTTCACGTCGTCGTGGAAGCTTGGCGACAGCGCGATGCCGTGGTCTCGAAGCAGTCGGGTCGACCCCACGAGCACGTCGTGGCCTTCGACGCTGCCGCGTGCCCCCAGCCCCGAGAGCGACTTGAACTCCTCGACCATGGGCACCTCACCCGCTTCAGCACGGGCCTCGGCGGTGATCGCTGCCGCGATGGGGTGCTCGGACGCGGTTTCGACCGCTCCCACCAGCCGCAGGAACTCTTCTCGGCCGTACTGCTCGCTGCGGACTCCGGTGACGACGAGCTGTCCCGTGGTCACGGTCCCCGTCTTGTCGAAGACGACAGTGTCGACCTCGCGAGCCGAGTCGAGCGGCGCGGTCCCCTTGAGGAAGATCCCGAGCTGAGCACCGCGGCCCGACGCGACCAGCAGCGCCGTTGGTGTGGCCAGACCCAGCGCGCACGGACAGGCGATGATCAGCACGGCGAGTCCGGCGCTGAACGCGTGCGGCGCACCGCTGCCCGCGAGCGCCCAGCCCACCGCGGTCAGCACCGCCAGAGCGACCACGGTGGGGACGAACACCGCCGAGATCCGGTCGGCCAGCCGTTGCGCGGAGGCCTTGTCGTGCTGGGCTCGTTCGACGAGCCGGGTGAGCAGTCCGATCCGGCTGTCGGCCCCGATGTGGGTGGCGCGGACGACCAGGCGGCCCCCGAGCGCGACGGTCGCGCCCAGCACGGTGTCGCCCACGGTCACGTCCCGCGGCACGGACTCCCCGGTCATAGTGGCCCCGTCGACCGTGCACGCGCCGTCCAGGACCACGCCGTCGGCGGCGATGGTCTCCCCAGGCCGGACGACGAAGCGGTCACCCGCTCTGAGTTCGGCCGCGCGCACGCGCCGCTCGCCACCGTGCTCGTCGAGCAGGGAAACGGCTTTCGCGCCCAGCTCCGACAGCGCGCGCAAGGCGGCTCCGGCCGTCCGCTTGGCTCGAGCTTCGTACAAGCGGCCGGCGAGGACGAACACCGTGACGCCGATGGCGACGTCCAGGTAGATCGAGCCGGCCGGCCGCAGCAGCAACCCCCACACTCCGTCGGCGCCGGAAGCGGTGTCCGCCCCGAACATCGAATACAGCGACCACGCGGTCGCCGCGAGGATCCCCGCCGACACCAGGGTGTCCATCGACGTGCTCCCGTGCCGCAGCGCCACAGCGGCTTTGCGATGGAACGGCCACGCCGACCACGTCAGGACAGGCGCGGCCAGTGCGAGCACCACGGCCTGCCAGCCGGTGAACCGCAGCGACGGAACCAGCGCGAGGGTGAACGACAGGTCCGCCGCCGGAATGCCGAGCAACAGCGCCACCACAAGGCGACGCCACACCCGCCGGGCCTCGTCGCCCCGCGCCGCCGACATCCGTTCCGGCCGCAGCACCTCGGCGGTGTAGCCGGCCTGGCTCACCTGCCGCAGCAGCACGTCCTCGTCCGGCGGGGCGTCAGACTCCACGATTGCCCGTTCGGTGGCGAAGTTGACACTCGCGCGCACCCCGTCCAGCTTGTTCAGCTTGCGCTCGACGCGCGCCGCGCACGCCGCGCAGGTCATGCCGCCGATGGCCAGTTCCACCGAGCGCACGGGGGCGACCGAGGTCATCCGCACCGCTCCTCTCCGGGCCCAGCAGGCCGAGTAGCATCGTGCAAGTGTTGCTCACTGCAAAAGTTACCCCGAGCATGATTATCGGCCGAGCCGAGCCCCGGTGACCACCGTGGCACCACTCGGCGCGTGGACGCTGCTGACCGACTGGGACGTGCCGGTGGCCGGCGCGATCGCCGTCGGTCTCGCAGCGCTGGGGTACGGCTGGGCCGCGGCGCGGGCCGGTTCCTGGCCGGCGCGGCGGACGTGCGCGTTCTCCGCCGGCCTGATCGTGGTTCTGTTCGCGCTCGGCAGCGGGGTGAACACCTACAGCTCGGTGCTGTTCACCGTGCACATGGCTCAGCACCTGCTGCTCATCATGGTCGCTCCGGCGCTGCTGCTGTTCGGGCAGCCGTTCGAGCTGCTGCCCCGCGGCGGCGCGGTCGTCGCCGCAGCCGCTCACCCGATCTGCGGGTTCGCCTTGTACACGGTGGTGGTCGTGGGCACCCACCTCACCCCGTTCCTGCAGGGCGCCCTCACCGTCCCGGCACTGCACGGAGTCGAGGAAGCCGGCTACGTGCTCGCCGGTCTGCTGCTCCTGTTGCCGATCCTGGGGGTACGACCGCGCAGACGTCCCACGCCCTATTTGATGCGGCTGGTGCTGTTGTTCGCCGCGATGGTGGTCGACGCGGTCGTGGGGGTCGCGCTGATGATGACGCCGCACGAGCCGTTCCCCGCCTATGCGGCCGTGGCCCGGCACTGGGGGCCCGGACTGGTCGAAGACCTGCACTGGGGCGGCGCGATGATGTGGGTCGGTGGCGACGCGCTGATGGCCGTGCTGGCCGTCGTCGTGATCGGCGGCTGGCTCCGGTCGGCCGAGCGTGGCGACGACCTCGGATCGTGGCTGGAGAACGCGCGCCGGTCCGCGCTGGAGCTCGGCGACGGGACTCGAGTCGACGAGGACGAGGACGCGCTACGGGCGTACAACACGATGCTGGCCCGTCTCTCGGACCGCGACGCGCGCCGGTGATCCGCGAACGGCCGTTGCCGCCGGAGGAACTCGGGCTCGCTGCGTACATCCGCGCGGTCGGCCACGCCCTGCGGGTGCCGCCAGGGGGAACGGCTTGCGAAGGCGGGGCACGACCAGCCGCCTACTTGGCACTGCCCGACCGGTGCGTCCGCCATCCGGACCGAGACGTGATGGCGATCTGGTCCGCGCGCAGCGGCTGGAAAGTCGTGCTGGAGAACACGAGCCGGCAGCCTTCGACGGTGCTTGCCCGGCTGGCGGAAGCGACGGTGCCGCCGCCCGCCGTGGTCGAGGGTTTTGTGCGCGATGTGTTGTCCGGCGCACGCGAAGGCGGCGCGCCGGCCCGCGGACGGGACGCGGCGGGGCTGCGGGAACTGCTGGGCTCCTACGCGGTCTGGGGCTGGCCGGAGGACGAGGGAAGCCTGTTCTGAGTTCCGCGCGTGGCGTCGACCAGCCGGACGAGGCGGAACCGGGCCAGCCGGTGCAGCATTTCGTCCAGTGCTTCCGGAACGATCTGGCCTTCGAGGTCGCGGGCCGCGGCGTGCACGATGGTATCGATCGCCGCGGCGGAGAGCTGTCCGGTGAATTCTTCCGCCAACCGCTCGCTGACCTGGGCGGGGACGGCTACAGAAGTTTGGTTCGGCACGGGTGGTTCCTCGTTCCTGCTGCTGTGATGACCGTCCCATTCTGCTGCTCCACGGCTGTGGTGCACCTGACGACTGCCTGACGATCGGCGCGGCGAGGGCGAGCGTTGGTGGAGAGTCGGGTCATCCGCGAGCTTCCGCTAGCTCGACCACGAACCGGGCTCCGCCGCCCGAGCGGTCTTCGATGTGCACGCTGCCGTGGTGGCGGCGCACGTGGTCGGCGACGATGGCCAAGCCGAGACCGGTTCCGGAATCCGGTCCGCGCCGCCCGGAGTGCACGCCCCGGGCGAAGCGTTCGAAGACGCGTTCGCGGAGATCCGCGGGCACGCCCTCGCCGGCGTCGTCGACCTCCAGCCGTACCGCGCCGTCGTGAGCGAACACCCCGACGCGAACCGGCCCACCGCCGTAGCGATCGGCGTTGTCGAGCAGGTTCGTCAAGACCCGGTCGAGCCGTCGCCGGTCGCCGAAGACCAGAAGCGGTTCCGCCGGTGAGTCGACGGCGAGGCCCGGGCCGGATCTGCTGGCGATGACGTTGCGCGCCAGCGCCGCCAGATCGATCAGTTCGCGGTCGTGGTCGGCATCCTGTTCGTCGGCCGAAGAGATCTCCAGCAGGTCCAGCACCATGCGCTGGAAACGGCGCAGCTCGGCGAGCAGCAGCCGCAACGCTTTCTGCGCCGGGGCCGGCATGGACTCGCGGCGGCGGTCCAGGACTTCGGCGACGGTGGTCATCGTCGTGAGCGGGGAGCGCAGTTCGTGGCTGACGTCAGTGGTGAACCGAGCGTCCCGGCGCACTCGCTGTTCGAGCGCGTCGGCGGTCGCGTTGAAGCTGGTGGCCAGCGGAGCGAGATCGGGATCGGCCTGGTCCGGCAGCCGGGCGCTCAGGTCGCCACTTGCGACCCGGGACGCCGCAGCGGTGAGCGCGGTCAACGGGCGCAGGGCGCGGCGCGTGGACCACGCGCCCAGCGCGACCCCCAGGACGCTGCAGGCCACGGTGCCCGCGATCAGGATGGTGCTGAGGTAGCGGAAGGTCCGATCGAGTTCGAGCAGGGGGTAGAGCTCGACGTAGAGGCCGTTCTGGGCGGCGACGGGAAGGGCGACACCGAGGACCGGAACGCCATCGGCCGTGAACCGCTGCCGCGCCGGCTGCCCAGCTCGCGCTTGCGCGACCAGCTCGGCCGGAAGGGCCTGGGGGACGATGTGGCGGCCGGCGGTCAGCCAACCATCCGGCAGGGACAGCAGGATCGTCGAGTCAGGTCCGGTGGCGAGCCCGGTCAGGAGCTCGTCGAGGCTGTCGGGGTGCGCGCGGATCGCCGCGTCGACCAACCTGACGTTGACGTCCGCTTGCCGTGCTGCGCTTTGTTCGCGCTGGCTGAACATGTACCCCGTCGTGAGGTTCCAGACCGCGATGGAGAGCGTGCTCACCACGAGCAGAAGTCCCAGCCCGAACGCCGCGGAGACCCGCCAGCGCAGGGAAACGCGACTGAGTGCGCCGGTACTCACGCCGGCGAGCCCACACGGTAGCCGATCCCGCGCACCGTCACCACCATGGTGGGGACGTCGGGGTCGGGTTCGACCTTGCGCCGCAGCCGTCTGATGTGGACGTCGAGCAGTCGGGTGTCGCCGAAGTAGCTGTGGCCCCATACCCGCTGCAGCAACTGCTCCCTCGTGACAACCTCGCCCTCGGCCGCGGCCAGCTCGGTCAGCAGGCGGAACTCGGTACGGGTCAAGTGGATCGGCTTACCCGACCGGTATGCGCTCGCGTCTTCGGGGCGCAGTTCCAGATCACCGACCCGCAGCCGTGCCGGGCGAGCCGGAGCCGCCCGGCGGAGCAGGGCCCGGACCCGCGCCGCCAGCTCTCCTGGCACCAACGGCTTGGTCACGTAGTCATCCGCGCCGGCTTCCAGCCCCGCGATCACGTCGGAGCTGTCAGTGCGCGCGGTGATCACGATGACCGGCAGGTCGCCGTTGTCGCGCAAGGTCCGACATACGCTCAACCCGTCGATGCCGGGCAGCATCAAGTCGAGGAGCACGACGTCGACGGTGGTGGTTTCCACGGTTTCGAGCGCTTCTTCACCCGAGCCCGTGGAAATGACGTCGAAACCTTCGTCGGCGAGCGTCAGGGCGAGCGCCTCGCTGATCATCACGTCGTCCTCGACCAGCAGCACGCGCACGGTCATCGTTTCGGGCCCTTCCCGGTCATCGTTCACCACGATACCGCCCACCCCGGATTGATGTCGTAGGAAAATGTTGCATACTGCAATGGTGACCGGGGAGGTGGGAAGCTGTGGCGAATGGTGACCGGAGGTGGTTCGGCAAGCCGGACCCGTACTGCTGGCTCGCGGTCGTGCCCGTGCTGCTGGTGTCGGGTTTGGCGGTGGCGTTCGGCGCCGTGCTGCTGGGCGGGCTGGGTGTCGTCGCGGCGTTGTCGCTGCTGGCGTTGGACTGGTGGGTGAACCGGCCCGAGCAATCCGTGCGGCATCGCCGCCGCGACCCCGGCTGTCTGCCGTCGCCCGGTGGTGTGCGGTTCACCCCGGGGGCTCCGCGGGCCGGTGGTAGCGGCTCGTCCCGAGCCACGCGACGGCCGACCGGACGGCCTCGCGGTCGCCGGTGAGGCGAACCACGTGGTCCTTGATCGCGTTGAGCCAGCTGTCGTGGCCGAGCCAGATCGCCGCGAGCGCGGAGGGCGTGCACTCGATCTGCATGATGATCGGCAGTGCGGGGTCCTCGGCTGTGGCCACGGCGGCTGCCTCCGACAGGACCAGCCACCACCACCGCTGCCGCAATGTTTCGGTGAACCGGAAGTGGATGCTGACCGGCGCGGCCGGCAACCGGAGCCGGCCGATGCCGCGGGCGATGTCGAGCAACAGCAGTTCCGGATCCAGGTCGCCGGTGCGCGGTGGTGGGAGCCACCGACGTCCCCAGCGCCCGAGTAGGTCGATCACGCCTTCGAGTGCTCGGCCAGCGTCGGTCAAGGCACACGCGGTGAGCGTTCCCTTCGACCGCGCCACCGTCACCAGCCCGGCTGCGGACAGCTGGTGGAGACGTTTGCCGAGGAGACCGCGCGACAGGCCTGGCAGTCCGCGGATCAGCTGCGGGGGAGTGCTGCTGCCGTGCAGGAGTTCTCGGATGATCAGTACGGTCCAGGGCTCACCGAGGACTTCGGCTGCTGCGGCCACCGGGCAGTGTTGGGCGTAGCGCATCACCGATCCCGCAGCACCGTCCGGCCCGGGTGCGGCTGATCCTGTCGATGGCTGGTGCGATCGGGAGCGCTCACTGGCTCATTCTCGTGCGCGGCGGGTCCGCGGCACCTGACATTTGCCTGACGATCCTGTCAGCCCCAGATGCCGTCCGCGGTCGCGTCGACAGAGGGCTCGCCGCCGGCTTCGGTGAAGGCGGTCAGCACATCGACCAAGCCGTGGCGGGCGTGTTCGGGCATCTTCGCGACGATCTTGGCGATCTCGCGGCGGCGCCGGTTGGTCACCAGTCGCACCACCCGGGCGCCCTCGTCGGTGAGCTCGATGAGGATTTCCCGGCGTGACGACGGGCTGTTCTGCCGGGCGACCATGCCGACTGCGGTGAGCCGGTCGACCATGCGGCTCGTGGTCGAAGGTGTGACGTTCAGCAGTTCCGCCAGCGCGGCGTGGTTCAAGGCGCCGCGCGAGTGCAGGATCACCAGGACGCGGAACTGCGGCAAGGTGATGAGGTCGCCGGCTGCCGCGATGGATCGGGCCGACACGGCGACCAGGAGCCGGGACGCCGTGAGCACGGCATCCGTGATCGCGTCGACGTCGGTACCGGCTGCGGCGGGCGTGGGACGGGCCATGCTTTCAGTGTGCCGTATCCGGTCGAAAGCGGTCGGACAAGGCCAGCGCGTTTCCGGCAGTGTGCTTCTCCGGTGTGGAGGGCGCGACCGGCCGTGCCGCGGGCGGGGTCCGCTCACCGCGACGAGAGTGGACCGCGCGAGCCGTCAGAGGCCGGCGAATGCCTGGTCGACCAACTGTGGTCGGCCCACTTCCCGGCCGCGGCCATCTCCTGGCCCCTGGGTGCCTGCTGGCTCATGTCCTCGAGCGAACCGAGCTGGTCGTCGGTGAGCGTGAGGTTGTTCGTGATCTTGCCCAGAGCGGGGAAATCCGCTCCGAAGCTGCTGCGGCCGATGGCGTGCAGCTGCTCGCCCTTGCCCATGGCATCTTGAGGGTCCTTCAGGTGGTAGTGGGAGTAGGTCCAGTGCGGGTGCCAGAGCGTCACGACGATGGGCTTCCGGGCCTTGATCGAGCTGTCCAGCGCGGCGAGCATCGCCGTGGTCTCGCCGGCGCTCACCTCGATCCCGGTGATCTTGCCGCCGAATTCCGCGGCGTGCGTCTTGAGGTCGACGATGCTGTCGACGTCCTTGACGTAGTCGGGCGCTGCGAGGTTCAGAGTCGCATTGTCATACCAGACGCCGAGGTCTTCGAGTTTGTCCTTGTACTGGTTCCAGTAGTCCTTGCGCGTGGGCGGCGTAGATGGGGCCGACGTCGAGAAGCTGGGTCTTGACGGTGTAACCCTTATCCGCGAGCACCGACTGGTACAGGGTGCTCAGCGCGATGTCCTCGTCCCAGTTGATGTAGCCGATCGAGAGCGGTCAGAGAGACGGTGGCCGTGCCCGGCGCGAGAATCCACTTGGCTGTGCGCACTCATCAGTCCTTTCTGGACGGCGTTCGTATCGGGAGGCGCCCGCGAGCCGGCGGGCTTGTCCACGGCCGAGCGATCGCCCTGCGACGACGTGATCCTGTCGAGGTAGATGGCGAGGACGACGACACCGAGCCCGGATTCGAATCCTGGGTCGAGCTTCAGGCTGGTCATCGCCGCATACACCTCGGCGCCGTGGCCGGGCGCGCCGACCATGCCGGAGATCACGACCATCGCCAGCGCCGGCATGGTGATCTGGTTGGCCCGGCCATGATCGTCGGCATCGCCAGCGGGATCGAGGAGCTGGTGTCCCCTGAACATCGCCGACGTCTGCGCGGACCTGATGACCGGAGGCGGCGCAAGCACGTACTCCACGGTGGTTCCGGAGTCGGCGGGATCTCCAAGTGTCGAACTGTGCCGGGCGTCACTCCGGCGGCACCACGGGGCGACGCTGCTCGCGGTGCGGGACCGCGACCGGCTCATCGTGAACCCAGCGGGGGCGGCGTCCCTTCCACGCGGCGCGACCGTCTACTACGTCGCGTCCGAGCGGCTTTCCCCGCAACGCCTGGTGTGGTCGCTGCGCCAGGAGGAGTGATTCCCGGTTTGCCCCGAGCCGGTCTTTGCGGCATCTTTACGCGCGGAGCGCCGGGAAGTCTGGTCGGCCTGCTCGTGCCCGCCCGGGTGACGAGTCGGTTTGTCGACCTCGGGGAGTGCCATGGCGCTCGTTCTCGCCTTCGGTGTCGTGTTGCTGATCAGCGTGTCGCTGTCCGGCGTCGCGGCGCGCACGGTCTTGTCGACGGCGTTGTTGTTTCTGCTCGCGGGAGCGTTGCTCGGGGGCGGCGGTCTGGACTTGATCCACATCGCGCCACGCGACCCGCTCGTCACCTCGCTGGCCGACATCGCGCTGTTCACGGTCCTGTTCACCGACGGGCAGCGCGCGAACCTGCCGGCCTTGCGGGAGAACTGGCGGCTGTCGGGCCGGGCCCTGGGGCTCGGGATGCCCCTGACGATGGTCGGTATCGCGGTGCCCGCCCATTTCCTGGTCGGTGTGGACTGGCCGACGTCGTTGCTGCTCGGCGCGACTCTCTCCCCGACGGACCCGGTGTTCGCGGCCGCGATCGTCGGCCGCGATGACGTGCCCCTGCGGCTGCGGCGGTTGCTCAACGTCGAGTCGGGCCTCAACGACGGGCTCGCGCTGCCGTTCGTGCTGATCTTCCTCGCCACCGCGACCCACACCTCGTCCGACCTCGGCACGGTCGTCGTCGAACTGTTGCTCGGCCTGGCCCTCGGGATCGTCCTGCCCCTGCTGGTCGCCCTGGCGTGGCGGCTCAAGGTCCTCACCGCGGAACCACGCCTGCATGCGCTGGGGCCGCTGGCGATCGCGGTGATCCTCTATGCGGGCTGCCACCTCACCCACGCGAACCCCTACCTGGCCGCCTTCGCCGCCGGTTCGACACTGGCGACCGTCGACAAGACCGCAGCCGAGCAGTTCGAGCCGCTGGGCGACCTGCTCTCGGAGATCACCAAATTCGCCGCGCTGCTGGTGTTCGGCGCGCTGATCACCCCCGACCGGCTCTCCCACCTCGACGCCGGCGGCTGGGTCTTGGCCGTGCTGGCGATCCTGCTCGTCCGGCGCGCCGCGATGCTGCTGTCGCTGCTGCGGACCCCGCTGTCCGGGCGCGAGCGAGCGACCGCTGCGTGGTTCGGGCCGAAAGGCTTCGCTTCCGTGGTCTACGGCCTGCTCGCGCTGCAGTCGGGCATCGCCGACAGCGAACTCTTGTTCGACCTGGTCGCGGTGACGATCGCGCTGTCGATCGTGCTCCACTCGTCGACCGACGTGCCGATCGCGAAGCTGCTGCGGGTCGAGCCACCCGGCAACCTGCCCACCGGCCGGGCCCCCGCCGGTGATCGTCAAGAAAACGACAGGAGCGGCCCGTGAGCCCCAGCACCACCACTCGATTCGTCGTAACCTGGGCGAATGCATGCTGCCGAGATGGCCGAGGAGTACCCGGTCGTCGACCTGGACTCCGATGCGCTGGCCGCGGTGCGGCTGCTCGCTCAGCAGCGGCTGCCCGGCCTGGTGGTGACCGACTCGACCGGGTGTCCGCAATCGGTGCTGCCGGCCTCACAGGTAGTGCAGTTCCTGGTGCCCCGGTACGTGGTGGACGACCCGGCCCTGGCCGGGGTGCTGAACGAGTCGATGGCCGATCGGGTGGCCGACAGGCTCGGCGGCCGCACCGTCCGCGAACTGCTGCCGGCCGAGCCCACGGAGCTGCCGCGCGCGAACGCGGACGACACCGTGGTGGAGGTCGCCGCGATGATGGCACGGCTACGCTGCCCGCTCGTCGCCGTCATGGACGGCCGGACGCTGCTCGGCGTTGTTTCCGCCTCGCGCCTGCTGGAGCTCGCGCTGCGCTGACCCAGGCGGTGCCGCGATGAGCACCGTCATCGCGGTCACCGTGTTCGTCATCGCCTACTTGTTCATCGCCACCGAGAAGATCCCGAAGATGGCCGCGGCACTCGCCGGAGCCGGTGTCGTGCTCGCGACCGGGGTCAGCGGATCGGCCGATGCGTTCTTCTCCGAGGACACCGGCGTCGACTGGAACGTCATCTTCCTCCTGCTCGGCATGATGATCATCGTCGGCATCCTGCGCCGTACCGGGGTGTTCGAGTTCGTCGCCATCTGGGCCGCGAAGCGCGCCAAGGGTTCACCGCTGCGGATCATGATCCTGCTCGTGCTCATCACCGCGGTCGCCTCGGCGTTCCTCGACAACGTCACGACCGTGCTGCTGATCGCCCCGGTGACCCTGCTGGTGTGCGACCGGCTCGGCATCAGACCGGCACCGTTCCTCATCGCCGAGGTCGTCGCGTCCAACATCGGCGGGACGGCGACCCTTATCGGCGATCCGCCCAACATCATCATCGGCAGCCGCTCCGGCCTGACCTTCAACGACTTCCTGGTCAACCTCGCGCCCATCGTCGCCCTCGAGCTCGTGGTGCTCGTCCTGGTGCTGCCGTGGCTGTTTCGCGGTTCCTTCTCGGCCGACCCGGCCCGGGTCGCCGACGTGATGGCACTCAACGAACGCGAAGCGATCCAACGGCCGAAACTGCTGCTCAAATCCGGCTTTGTGCTCCTGTTCGTATTCGCCGGGTTCGTGCTGCACTCGGTGATCCACCTCGACCCGTCGGTCGTCGCACTGCTCGGTGCCGGGGTGCTCGTTCTCGTCTCGGGCACGCAGCCGAAGCAGTATCTCGCCGGGGTCGAGTGGGAGACGCTGTTGTTCTTCGCCGGGTTGTTCATCATGATCGGCGCGCTGGTCAAGACCGGTGTGATCGACAACCTGGCGCACCTCGCGGCCGAGGCCACCGGCGGCAACGCACTCCTCGCCGTGTTCCTGATTCTGGGTGTTTCCGCACTGCTGTCCGGAGTGATCGACAACATCCCGTACGTGGCCACGATGAGCCCGCTCGTGCTGGCTCTTGCGCAGGACATCCCTGACCCGGCGCATTCACAGGCGCTGTGGTGGTCGCTGGCTCTCGGTGCCGATTTCGGCGGCAACATGACCGCGGTGGGAGCCAGCGCCAACGTCGTCATGCTCGGCATCGCCGCCCGCTCCGGCTCACCGATCTCCTTCTGGGAGTTCACCAAGAAGGGCGCGATCATCACCGTCATCACCGTCCTCGTCGCGGCACCCTACCTCTGGCTGCGCTATTTCGTGCTTTCCTGAAGACACACACCGGACGAAGGAGCTCGCATGAACCAACTCATCGTCGCGGTGATGGTGATCGTGGTGTTCGTTCTGGTGGTCCTCGCCCTGCGCTTCTCCAACCACCACCAAGACCGCTGACCCGGCAAATCCGCGCGTAGGAAACACCGGGCACCGCACACGTCCACGCCAAACTGGCCCCTGTTGCGGAGTGCCGGCGCTGCTTTTCGTTACCAGGCCAACCTCTTTGCCGCTGATGGCTTCATCGCCGCCTCTTCGGCCACGACGGTGAGCACACCTGCGGGCCTCATGGTTCGGGTGCACCAGTTCGACGAGCGCGTCCTCGACGTCGTCACCGAACAAGGCTTCCGTGCCGCGATGATGGTCGGCGTGGTTACGGTCACCGGCGTCCAGTGCGGCTCCCCGTACCACACACCTACGGCGGCAAAGAAATAATCTTCCTGCGCGCCTCAACTCACGGCGGTCGCAAGGCCATCGTCAGCTCACTGTTTCGCCGCTGATTCCGCTCAGGCGGTGTCGCTCAGCGGCCGTGGACCTGGTCACCGGGGTGGCGACTGAGTCAGTACCACGGTGCGATCGCCAAGCGGTGCGGCGAGCGTCACGGGGAGGTACGGGTAGCGCAGATCCTTCGTGCAGAGTTGGCCGGGTGGGACCTTGGTCTGGCTGAGGTCCACGACCACGTGCTGTGCGGTCTGCTCTGTCACCTCCGCGAGGGCGTGCTGGCAACCGCCCTCTATCGCGCGGACGTAGAGGACGGTGCCTCCGTTGGTGATGTACGCCTCGGCTGGGAACCTGGGTGGCAGAGCGGCCGCGTCGACCTGCCCCGCCGGCACTGGCGTGCTGTCCGCAGGTACGTCGTACCGCGAATCGCCAGGCGGGCTGGCTGATGGCGAAGACGCCGAGGGCGGCGAGGTCGAGATGGTGCCGCTCGGCGCTCCAGAGACGCCGCCCGAGCCAGGTGGGGTTTGGGTCGTCGGGCCGCCACAGGCCATCACCGTGACGAGGGCCGAGACTGCGCCGACCAGCTTCGTCAAGTACCGCATGCCTCTACGACGGAATGCGCGCCGTACCGCGTTGCACGACATCCTGAACCAGGACGCAGTATTAGTTTCGGGCCGCGCGGTTCTGTCAGCGGCACCGGCAGCGACAGTTCGCGCACGTACGGCGGGCACCGCTGCCCGGAAGGCGCGGTCGTAACGGTGATCAGCACGACCACCTGTTGCGCGGTCTGTTCGCCGGCGGCCGCCGTGACGTGTTTGCAGCCACCCGGTTCGGCGCGGGCCATGATGACGCTGCCGCCCGCTCGAGGGTCACGTTGTGGGGATAGCTGGGGGGCAGCGCTGACGCGTCGACTTGACCCGCAGACGGTGCGACGTCGCCTGCCGGATTCCTTCGGCATCATCCTCGTGACCACCACGGTGAACATCGGTTTACAATGATAAACATGGGTTCACTTCCGGACGACCGGACGGCGAAGGCGAGGATCCGCGACGAGGCGCTGCGGCTGTTCGGCGAGCGCGATCCGGACGCGGTGACGGTCCGTGAGGTGGCGTCGGCGTCGGGCGTCTCGCCGGCGCTGGTGATCCGGCACTATGGGTCCAAGAACGGGCTGCGTGCCGCGGTCGACGAGCACGTGGCGCGAGTCTTCGCGGCTGCGCTCGCCGAGGCCGCCGCCCCGAGCGGCGACCACCCGTTCGACCCGGAGGCAGTGCCCAGCCTCGTCGAGGCGGTGGCCGGCAACCTTCCGGCCGACTCGGCCATCCCCGGATACCTCGGTCGGCTGCTGCTCGCCGGTGGGCCGGCGGCGTCCGCGTTGTTCGGCAAGCTCCACGCGCTGAGCCGCGACGTGCTCACGGCCATGGCGCGGGCCGGCCTGGCGAATGCGGGTGCCGATCCCGAGGTGCGTGCGGCGTTCCTGCTTGTCAACGACCTCGCCGTGCTGATCCTGCGCGACCGACTGCGCGATGTGCTCGGCGTCGACCCGCTGTCGGCCGAGGGGATGCGCCGCTGGGGCACCGAGGTGTTCGCGGTCTACCGCGACGGCCTTGGCGACCCCGCGGCCGGGCCGGGCTGACAAACCCTTCCTCCGACAACGAATCGAGGTCGGCAGATGACCGATGCCCCATCACCTTTCGCCTCAGGCATGATCGGACGCACGGGCGCCCGGCTGCTGCGCAACCGGCGGCTCATGCGTGCCCCCATCTGGCTCTACCGCGCCCGGCTCGGGTTCCTCCTCGGTTCCCGGTTGCTCCTGCTCGAGCACGTCGGCCGCAAGACCGGTGCGCGGCGCACGGTCGTGTTGGAAGTCGTCGGACACCCAGCCCCGGACACGTACGTGGTGGCGTCCGGCTTCGGCGACCGGGCGCAGTGGTACCGCAATGTCGTCGCCGAGCCTCGGGTTCGGGTCGCCAGCGGAGCGCGGGGCCTGTCGCCGGCGACTGCGCGGAGGCTGCCCACCGCGGAGGCGGACGCCGTGCTCGCGGTCTACGTGAGCGAGCACCGGCGAGCCTGGCGCCGCTTCAAGACGATCCTCGAGAACACTCTCGGCACGACGATCAGCGAGCGGGACACCGACCTGCCGATGGTCGAGCTGCGCCTCGACGGAGCGGGATCATGAAGGCCGTGGTGTGTGGTGCGGGGATCGCCGGCCTGGCCGCCGCACAGTGCCTTTCGCGGCACGGTTGGGAAGTCGTGATGCTCGAGCGCGCACCGGCCCCACGCGCCCAGGGCTACATGATCGACTTCATGGGCCCCGAATACGACGCCGCGGAGGCGATGGGCATCCTCCCGCGGCTGCGCGAGCTCGGTTACGCGGTCGACGAGGCCGGCTACTACGACGAAACCGGCCGGCAGCGTGCCGTGATCCGGCACGACGCGTTCGCCAAGCCGGTCGGCGGGCGGCTGCTGAGCATCATGCGGCCGGATCTCGAGCTGGCGCTGCGGGAAAGCCTGCCCGGCGACGTCGAACTCAGGTTCGGCGCGGAGGTCACCGCCGTCTCCGACCGCGAGAGCGGCGTCCGGGTGGGCATGGCCGAGGGAACCGATTACGAGGCCGACTTGCTTGTCGGCGCCGATGGGGTGCACTCGACTGTCCGCGGGCTGGTGTTCGGTCCCGAGCACGGCTATTTCAAGTACCTCGACTTCCACACCGCGGCGTTCACGTTCGAGGACCCGAAGGTGCAACCGCTGGTTCGTGACCGGTTCTGCCTCTCCGACAGCACGGGCGCGCAACTCGGCTGCTACGGGCTCCGTGACGGCCGGGTCGCCGTCTTCGCGGTCCACCGCACCCCGGATCCGACGCTGCCCGCTGACCGCGCCGCCGCGCTCCGGCGCGAGTATCGGGGGCTCGGCTGGATCGCGCCGCGGGTGCTCGCCGCTTGCCCGCCGGACGACGAGGTGTACTACGACCAAGTCGCGCAAATCGTGATGCCACGCTGGAGCAGCGGCCACGTCGTCCTCGTCGGCGGAGCGGGGAGCTGGCACGGTCGCGGGAACAGGGGCACTCGATCCTGCTCGCGCGGTGCCGATGGGGCCGGTGGGTGTGACCGGGAGTCTTCGTGGTGGGGCTGGACATTCCCGTTACCGCCGCGGCAGCGGGAGTCCAGCGGCAGGAGCAGGAGGCACATGAGCCCGACCGCGCTGCCGTGCGGAAGGGGGCGCAGCTGGACGGGTGGCTTGAAGGCCGCAACGCTGCCCGGCTCCGGATATTCCACAGTGGACGTGGGGGAGGTGCTCCCACTCGCGGCTCCGCCGTCACGAGGAAGCAAGCCCCGGCCGGGCGGCCCGCCACCACAGTTCGCCGTCCTGGCGGGGATCCCCGTCGTCGACGTTGACGATGGCGCCCGTGGTCCAGTTCGAGACGGACGAGAGGAGGAAGACGATCGCGCTCCTGCGGGGTGCCGACCCCAGTGGGTGCGGTCCGCTTAACTGGTCTCGAAGGTGGCGAGCTGTGTGAGCTGGCGTCATTCCGGCGTCGCCGGAATGACGGAGTTGCCGACTGCGGTGAGAGCGCTAGTTCGCGCGCGCGGTCAGGATGGGCACGGCGCCTTCGGCCAGTTTGAGCCGGGTCCAGACGTTCATGTTGATGACGATACCGATGATCTCGAGGATCTCCTCGGGCGAGAAATGCTCGGCGAGAGTGTCGTGCCGGGCACCGAAACCACCGGCAATGGGCGCATCCGCGACGCGTGTGAGCGCCTCGGTGTAGGCGAGGGCGGCGCGTGCCGCGTCGTCGTGGAAGTCGGTCTCCCACCAGGCGGTCAGGGTGTCGATGACCGGTCGGGGTATGCCGGCGGCGCGGGCTGCCTCGTAGTGGAGGTTCAGGCAATAGACGCAGTTGTTGAGCTGCGAAACCCTCAGGCGCAGGAGCTGGGCAAGTTGGCGGTCGATGCGCAACTCGGCTCGGTAACCGAAGGCATCAGCGCCCTGGCGAGCCAGTTTGGCGAGGGCCTCGTGGGCTGAGCTGTCGGCCCGCCGGTTCCGAACGGTCTCGTCGGTCATCTCGTTACTCCTGTCGGTTATGGTGATCTCCCAGCGAAAGCTTAAACCTCAGGATTGGACTGTATAGTCCCGTTCAGGGTTTCGAGTACGGACTGACGTCCACCCGGTCGCTCTGGCGCAGGCGATGGCTCAGCTTGGAGCAGTTCAGCTGAGAGATGGCCGGGCCCGCATGTGTCGGCGGCGGCGTGGTTCGCGGCTACGGTGGGCGCTTGTCTCGCCGGGGAGGATGGATAGCTGTTGAGGACGTGCGGCGTGTCGATGTGAGGGGTGAGGTGCTGGTGCTTCCCGTCGCCGACGTGGAGCGCGCGAAGGAGTTCTACGGGCGTCTCGGGTGGCGGCTGGACGTGACCCGCCGGGGGTTCTGCAGTTCACGCCGCCCGGATCGGCGTGTTCGGTGCAGTTCGGGGCGGCGCTGACCGAGGCCGAGCCCGGCTCCGCCAAGGGGTACCTGATCGTCGCGGACATCGTGGCGGCGCGGGACGCGCTGGTAGCCGCCGGGGTCGAGGTGGAGGAGATCTTCCACGAGGGGCCCGGTGGACGCGAGGCGGGCCTCGATCCGGACCGCGGGACGTACCGGTCACGCGCGACGTTCGCCGATCCGGACGGCAAGCAGTGGCTGCTGCGGGAGATCACGAGCCGCCTGCCGGGGCGGGTGGACCCGGCAGAGGCGAGGTTCTCGTCGGCCGGCGACCTCGCCGCGGCTCTGCGCCGTGCGGAGGCCGCGCACGGTGAGCACGGGAAGCGCACCGGCGAGCGTGACATCAACTGGCGCGACTGGTACGCCGAGTACATGGTCGCCGAACGAACCGGCACGGGACTGCCGACCTGGGACCGACGCGGAGGCGATTAGAGCCGAGCAGGGACTCGCGGGCCAGGCCGTGGTCCTCATCAGGAAGGCCTGAAATCCCAGCACGATTACGTAGTGATCGCGAACAACGCAACGATCACCGGGAACAGCGTCGATCAGGTCGTGCAGCAGTAGCTGCAAAACCCTGTGGGGAGAGAAGACATCAGTGATGTTGTCGAACGGGTCGTAGCTGCCCAGCCGGCCCGGCACCGGCGAGGCGTTCTCCCGCGCGATCTCGCGAGACCGATCGGTCGAGGACCTGCGGCATGAGTGACCCATCGGGCACGAGAACACCACGCGCCTGGTCGTGTGCGGACTGTACGGCTCAGGCAAAACGACGTTGGCCGAGGCCTTGCGCATCAGCTACGGCCGCGGCCTGGCCCTCGTGCGGCGGGACGTGCTTCGCCGGCAGGTGCTGCGTGAGCAGGCACCCGCGTTTATCGGAGATGCCCGTGCGCGGGATCGCGGCCGAATGCGGCAACGACCTGGCGACGTGGGCCATGCACATGGTCACCGGCGAGGACGCGTCGTTGTTCGTCGCCACGACCGCGGGGTTCGTGCGTCGCGCGTTCCCCACCCAATGGCGTGCCGAGTTGCTTGAGGCGCGCTCAGTAACAATGCCTCGTTAGGCTTGATCGGTAAGACCATCAAGCTCTAGCGCCGCAGTGTTCCTGCGAGTTAGTTTCGCTGCTACATACCGAACCCAGCTCAAGACGACGGACGGATCGCATCATGCCCCTGGTTGTCAAACAGATGGCCGATGTCTACCCGAGTTCCCGGCCGGTCTACCACGACGCACTGATCGAGTGCGTTGAAGAATGCCTCGCCTGTTTCCAGGCCTGCGCCGCGTGTGCCGATGCTTGCATGGCGGAACCTGACATCGTCTCGTTGATCAAGTGCATGCGCACAGATCTCGATTGTTCTGACGTGTGTGCCGCGACAGCAACCGTCCTATCGCGTCGCACAGCTGTTGACCTGACCGTCACCCGGGCAGCCGTGGAGGCCTGCCTTGCCGCTTGTATTGCATGCGCCGAGGAGTGCGAGCTGCACGCTGCGCACCATGAACATTGCCGCATCTGCGCTGAGGCGTGCCGGCGGTGTGAGGAGGCGTGCCGGCGGCTCTTGGCAGCGCTCCCCGGTTCCGGATAGGTCGCACCGCGGAGGGGCTGCGCGGATCGCGCTGGCTGGCGAGCGCAACGACGACCCGTTGATAACTCTGAAGGACCTGGGCCAGGCCGTCGCGGCGATCGCCGCGACCGCCCACGAGTTCGTGACCAGCCGGGTCGGCGGTGACGAGCTCAGCGAGGAGGAGCGTCATGGTTCTGACCTCACCGAAGTGCCTGGCCGGCCATATTCGCCCCATCACCGTGGAGGCGTGATGGGTGCCTCGTCCACGCAGCTCGCAGCCGACCACGCAGTGAGAGTTGCAGGCTGGAGGGGCGTTCGCAAGACGCGCGTCGCGTCAGTTACTCTGACGGCATGATCTCCCAGAAGCTGGGAGATCTCCCATACGTGGGGGTTCGAGTCTCGGACACAGTATTACCCCACGGATCGCGAAACGCGATCCTGGTGGTTCTGGCTGGCGTGTGGCTCAGATCGAGTTGATCGTTTCGAGTCGCCAACCGGTGCTGTCGCAGATGACGAACGTTGCCGATGTGCGTAGCGCTGTCGCGATGCGGTTGCGTCGTGTTCGGTCGGATCCAGGTCCGGTGTGGCCGCCGTGGGTCGTCGGGTCTTCGAGTTGGATGCTGATCTGATCGATGAGATGGTCTTCTCGGATGTACAAGGTCTTCGGCCGAGCCTGGTTTGGGCCTCGGGTGCTGGTGTGGCCGTGGCGGCAGCGGTAGGTGGGGCGTCCGTGGTTCCAGTGGGAGTCCAGACGTCGGTTGCAGGTGCCGCAGTGGATGAGGCCGGCGAGGGCGAACTGGTGGGTCCGGCCGTCGTTGGATGGTCGCGCCGCCCGGATCTGCTGAGCAGCGACGAAGTCGTGCTCGGTGACGAGGGCTGGGTGGGCGAGCTTGATCGACAGCGCGGGTGTTGAGCTGGGATCGGTGGACCCTGTGGCGCGGCGGTTCCAGGTTTGGCGTCCGGTGTAGCGGGGGTTGGCGAGGATGGCGGCGACGGTGCGCAGTGTCCAGGTGCCGCGGGTCCGGTGGCGGTTGCGTTGTGGGTCGGCGCTGGAGGGGCAGGGGATGCCGCGTTCGTTGAGTGATCGGGCGATGCTGGCGACAGTGTGCCTGGCGAGACGTTGCTGGAACATCCGTGTCACGTGGGGTGCGGTGCGTGAGTCGGGGGCGAGGCGTTGGAGTCGTCGGCCCCAGCGAGCCTCGGCGGGATTGGGGTGCGGTCCGGCGTCGACGAGTTGGTAGCCGTAGGGGGGTCGTCCGCCGAGGTAGCGGCCTTGCTGGGTCGCTTGGTTGTGCATCGCGGCCAGGACCCGGTGTCGGGCGCGGAGTACTTCGCGTTGCGACTGGGTCGCTAGCAGGGAAAGCAGTGCTCGGTGGTCGCGGTTGCCGAGGTCTACTGGACCTTCTGTTTCCGGTAGCCAGAGCTGGATGCCGTACCGGGTGCACCAGGCGTAGATCGTGGCGAACTGGCTTCCGGTGAAGGCGCGTTCGTATTCACCGACCACGATCGCATCGATCGCCGGCTCGGGGTTGGTAATCTCTGCCATCAGCTGGGCAGCTTGGGGTCGCTGCGGCCACGGGGTGCGGCGGGAGGTGCCGGCGTCGAAGTAGTCGGCGACGATCTGGCCGTGGCTGGTGACGAGGTCGTCGGCGGTGTCGCGTTGCCAGCCTTGCGAGGACACGCGGTCTTGGTGGCGCAGGGTTGAGGTGCGGCCGTAGAAGGCGAACCGCAGCCCGCCGTCGCGGTGGGGTGGGGGAGAGGGCTGGGTAGGTCTGCTGGTGGTCATCCACTGCGCGAGCGCGTCCACCGTCGCTGTTGAGGATGGCGCTGGCCCGGGGAGTGGTCGGGGAGGGGGCACGATGAACCGATGCACCGGTTCCGGGTTCATGACGGTGAGCCTGGCTACGTTCGCCCGAACAGCGCAGCCGAGGCACCGGCGACGAGGGCGTATAACGCCGTAGTCATCGCCGTGTATGAGTCTTTGAACTCGGCGCCTTCCGCCTCGTCAGGTCACAGGGATTCGACCAGGCTTCCGACCGGGAGACGGCAGCGCGTTGCTGGCGGTCGGTGCAGTTGGTGGCGGTCGGCTCGACGTTGGAGCTGTCCGGCGTCGTTGGTTGATTGCTGCGAGGCTGTCCGCAACCAGAGCCTCGATGCCGAGATCATCGACCGCCTCATCGCCGATCTTGATGCGGCTAAGGCGTACTCCGAGAGCGGCAACATCACGGTCGACTTCTCTGCGGAGCAGTACGAGACCCTGGTCCAGGTTGTCATCGACTACACGCGGCAGCTGGCCCAGGCGAACTCGATCGATCTGGATGAGTCGCCTGAGTCGACCCCGACTTCGGCGGACGCTCCCGTCGTGGACCTGCGTCGCTCCCTTGAGGTCCAGCGGAGGATCTTCAACGACGCAGCCTGATCGACTCAGCCCTTCGGCGTCCCGCTGCAACGCCCACTGAAATCTTGGGGTGCCGGGCTGAAGTCTTCGGCGGCACCCGACACCTGGCCCCCACCGCGATCGAAGAGGGGGCACAGCAGTGAAGCACTACCAGGTCACCGTCATCCGCGAGGGCAAATGGTGGCGCAAATGGTGGATGGTGCACATCCCCGAGATCGACGGGCTAACTCAGGCCCGCTGTCTCAAGGACGCACCTCGCATGGCCCGCGAATCCATCGCTGCCGCCCTCGACCTCAACCCCGACGACATCACTGTCGACGTCCACGTCAAGTCGTAAATCAGCTGGTAGGTCACGACTCGGGGTGCTCGGCGGCCTCGCGCAACGACGTGGTGCGCTTGCCAATTTCCGCGAACGAGGGACTAGTTGGGGGGCGGGGACACGGATTCAATCCAGTCCCCGGCCCCGATGCGGGGGACCTTCTCACACCCACCCCCCAAGGCCGCGAGTCCCTCACGATCTCCGTCCGGCGCCGCATCATAGCCAGAGTCACCGACAACTTTGGCCGGCGACGGCAGCGCGCTTGCCGATCTCCGCGAACTACTGCCGCAGCTCGCCGACGCGGATCAGCGCGCGCCGGCCATGGAAATGCCAGAGCACACCCAAGATGGGGCATTGAGTTCGACTGGCTGTCGGCTCGGCGGGGTCAGATCTCGTCTTGGTAGATGTCGATCGAGGTCGGCTTGAGCTGGTTCAGGACGGACCACTCCGGTCGGAGTGAGATGGCCCCCGCCCAGTCGTCCACGGCGGTGTCGTCCTCGCTGAACCACCATTCGGTGTGTCGGCCGAGTGCGACGAGCGAGGGGTCTAGCGCGAATCGGATGTCGAGATGGACCTGGACGTACTGCTCTTCGCGAAGGGCAAGCTGACGCGTCGGGTCCAGGTGAAAGGCCGGCTCACCGGTGAAGTCGTAGACACCGAACTGGTAAAGCAGGCCGTCGGCATCTGGCTCGTCAGGGAGGTCGAAACGAAGGGCTGCGAAGTCCAGGAACGCCGCCCAGGCCTGCTGCGCGCTCAGGTCGCTGACGGACCATCGCCGTGCGTCGATCTTGGCGAGCAACGCCTCGGCGGCGCTGTCGATGGGCAGAGTGTGCTCGGCTGTCACAGGAGCATTGTGGCGTCTAGTCACTCGGGTGGGGCGGAAATTCGTGACGACAAGGCCGACCGACCGCGCAGTCACAGCGGCATACCTCTCGCGGTCTGGTCGCGGGGTTTCGGCCTCGATCAGGACTCCCCAGCTGCGCACGATGGGTCTTCTACCGGCGTCGCACTGTGCGCCGCCGGGCCTGTTGCCGCGACGTCCGCGGCGTCGTCATCCCCGCGTCCGGTCACAACATGGCGTGGGAGAACCCCGACGCCCTGGCCCAGGCCTACCTCGACTTCTTCGCCACCGGCTAAGAGCGTGTCTCAGTAGGGGTTTGGCTGGTCTTGGTGGATGATCTTGGGTTGTGGATGATCTGTCTCGGCGGCTGGTGCCGGATGAGTTGTGGGCGCTGGCGGAGCCCCTGATTCCGGAGCATGGGGTTCGTCCGCAGGGCGGTGGGCCGGCGCGGGTGGATGACCGGGAGGTTTTCACGGCGATCGTGTTCGTGTTGACCAGGGGGTGCGCCTGGCGGTATCTGCCGCCGTCGTTCGGTGTCACGGTGCCGCCCGCGCATCGCGTCGTTCGTCTGACGCTGGCCCGCGGATCAGCGGTGGGCGCGCATCGCCGCTTGGGCGATGGAAGTCGATCCCTCCTGGTACATGGTTGCCAAGGACGATCAAGCTATCTCGCCCGATCCCGAGCGGTTCAAGGCCTGCCGGGCACACGCACACACCGTCGAAGTGGCCTGCCCGCATCTGATCAAGCCGACCGCGTGAGTTCCGTCGCCCTGAAGTTCAGGCGCTGAGATCACCCGCGGGTTCCAGCGATGCGCTCGCGTGTCGCCGGCCGCCGCCACCAGCGGACCCTACCTGTGCGAGGTCGATGAGCGAGGTGCACGGCTGGATACCGCAGCAGCGGGCCCGATGCTGGCCGACTGTCCCGAGAGTCAGGGACTTCTTGCCCTGACCCCGCTGCCTGCAGCCGCGCACACTCGACGGTGAACTCACTTTTCCGCCGACTACCGGGATCAACGATGACCGAGTTGCGCCCTTTGACCACGCGGGAATGCATCGACCTGCTGTCGACCCAGCCTGTGGGCAGGCTGGTGTTTACCGAGAACGCGTTGCCTGCCATCCGGCCGGTCAACTTCTCCGTGCACGAGGGAAACATCATCGTCCGGAGCAGCCGCACCGGGTCGGTTGCCAAGCTCCGCGACGAAGTGGTCGCGTTCGAGGTCGACAGCATCGACCTCGCCACCCGCACCGGATGGAGTGTTGTCGTGCTTGGCAAGGCGAATCCGATCACCGAAATCGACGAACTGGTGGCGCTGGCCGAGCCCCGCCACCGGCCATGGCCCGGTGGAGAACGTTCACACTTCGTGCGGATCCCGATAGAAGTCATCAACGGGCGAATGTTCCACGTGTCGGACGCTGGCACCACTCAGCCCTGCGGACTGGGAAGCCAGGAATAGATTCTCTCGTCCGTGCCGGGAACCCTCAGTCCGGCTGGTGAGGAGTTCGTCCCCCCGCTCATCGTTGATGCTTGGCGCATGGTCGGCGGGTTCTGTCCGTGTCCTTGGTGACCTCGCCGGGGCGGAGTAGCGTCGTCCATCGTGGCTCACCGCGATGGCGGGAGGTTGCTCGTGAACCAGGAAACGTTGGCCTGGGAGGTGGACCGGGCGAGCACGGAGCTGGTTGAGCTGGTCGGTTTGGCGAGCGACGCGATGAGTCGCGCGACCGAGGCCGTGTTTGCTCCGGATGCTTCCCTGGGCGACAGCTTGAACACCGCTTACCGGGCGGTCGATGCGCTGCGGCGTGAGGTTGACAGCCATGTGACTGACACCTTGGCCGTCCGTCGCTGCTCGGCGGAGCCGAAGCTGTTGCCCGCGACCATTGCGGCCGTGCACATCAACGCCGAGGCCGAGGAGATGGGGCAGCTGGCGAGGGAGGTCGCCGACATCGCCCGGACCCGGCGTTCCTGGTCATCCATCCCCGAGGCGCTGCGGGAGGTGCTGCGCGAGGTGAGCGGGATCTGCCTCGATATGACTGTCAAGGCAGCCGATGTTGTGGAGTCGCGTGGGGCTGTCGGGATCGCGGAGCTAGCCGGGTTCGACGCGTCAGCGGACCGTGCGCAGCGGTTGCTGTACCGGCGCCTGCTGTCTCGAGGTGGTTCGATCGACGCGGATGCGGCGGTCGATCTCACCCTGGTGGCGCGCTGCTACGAACGCTTCGCCTGGCATGCCATGGCGGTCGCTCGCCGCGCAGCGCTGCTCGATGTGGACACAGCGACGACGTGAGTTTCACGGCAGCCCGGCGATCGCGGTCTCGGCGAGGATCCGCCGCCACACCGCGCTGTTGAGGACGTGCCGGTCATGGGTCACCACGATCGTGGCCTGGAGGGGGTCGCTCAGGTCGATGGTGAGTGCCCCGTCGCGGACCAGGTGCTCGAGCAGGTCCGCGAGGATCGTGGCGTAGTCCTCCGATCCGGCGTGTGCCGGAGGTACGCTGACGAAGGTCGGGGGAAGCAGGTCCAGCGCGATCGCGGTGAGTCCCTGATCGGCCCAATCGCGGATCCGGAGCGGGATGCGCAGCGGCTGCATGAGACAGAGCAGTGCCTGTCCACGGCGGAACCGATGCCCGAACGGGTTGACCGGGAGCCTCACGCCGGCGAGCACGGTGGCGGTGTCGAACAGGTCCTGACGCGGTACCAGGTGCGCGCCCATCGCGGTGTAGCTGTCGTCCGGGATTCCGGTCCGTCGCCCGGCGCCGCTCTCGATCAGCACGTCCAAGCCAAGCCCTCGGATTCGTTTCACGGCCGCGGGCACGAGGGCGACGCGCCGTTC
The DNA here is from genome assembly GCF_040654155.1 of Amycolatopsis sp. NPDC050768. Lineage (NCBI taxonomy): Bacteria > Bacillati > Actinomycetota > Actinomycetes > Pseudonocardiales > Pseudonocardiaceae > Amycolatopsis > Amycolatopsis sp. NPDC050768. The sequence continues at coordinate 121,406 of NZ_JBFAHL010000005.1, read as the reverse complement.
GCCAGGGGTGTCCTCGGTGTAGACACCGATCGTCTGGGCTGTCACTTCGGATCACCTCGCTTGCCGGTCGCTGTTGACAACCCGAAAAGCGTGAGTCACCGGCTGTTCGGTGCGGAACGCGCGGGCGTGTCCGCCACCGCTGACGATTGTAGGCTCGGTGGGAGGGGCCTGGTGACCGGTGAAGGGAGCCGGTGTGGCGAATGCGGAGTGGCAGTTCTGGGTCGACCGGGGCGGTACGTTCACCGACATCGTGGCGCGGCGGCCGGACGGGCAGCTGCTGACGCACAAGTTGCTGTCCATGAACCCGGCGCGCTACCGCGACGCGGCGGTGGCTGGGATCAAGGTGCTGCTGGGGGTGAGCGGGGATGCGCCGGTGCCGGTCGAGCGGGTCGAGACGGTGCGGATGGGCACTACGGTGGCGACGAACGCACTGCTGGAACGCAAGGGCGAGCGCACGCTGCTGGTGATCACGCGGGGATTCGCCGACGCGCTGCGCATCGCGTACCAGAACCGTCCCAGGATCTTCGACCGGCACATCGTGCTGCCGGAGATGCTGTACGAGCGTGTCGTCGAGGTCGACGAACGGATCGCCGCCGACGGCACGGTGCTGCGCGCGCCCGATCTCGACCAGCTGGGCCACGGGCTGCGGCAGGCGTACGCCGACGGGATTCACGCCGTCGCGGTGGTGTGCCTGCACAGCCACTTGTACCCGGCCCACGAGCAGGAGATCGGCAGCCTGGCCGAGCAGATCGGCTTTCCCCAGATCTCGCTGTCGTCCGAGGTCAGTCCGCTGATGAAGCTGGTGCCTCGCGGAGACACCGCGGTGGTGGACGCCTACTTGTCCCCGGTGTTGCGTCGCTACGTCGACCAGGTGGCCGCTCAGATGCGCGGCGTCCGGTTGATGTTCATGCAGTCCAACGGGGGACTGGCCGAGGCCGGGCATTTCCGTGGCAAGGACGCCATCCTGTCCGGCCCGGCTGGGGGCATCGTCGGCATGGTGCGGATGTCGGCGCTGGCGGGATTCGACCATGTGATCGGCTTCGACATGGGTGGTACCTCGACCGACGTGTCGCACTACGCCGGCGAGTACGAGCGGGTGTTCACCACTCAGGTCGCCGGGGTCCGGCTGCGCGCCCCGATGCTGGACATCCACACCGTGGCCGCCGGGGGCGGGTCGATCCTGCACTTCGACGGGAGCCGCTATCGCGTCGGCCCGGACTCGGCCGGCGCGGACCCCGGCCCGGCCTCCTATCGCGGCGGCGGACCGTTGACCATCACCGACGCCAACGTCATGCTCGGCCGGGTACAGTCCGCACACTTCCCGGCTGTGTTCGGCCCCGACGGGGACCAGCCGTTGGACAGTGACGTTGTGCGGCGCCGCTTCACCGAACTGGCCGGCGAGGTACGGGCACAGACCGGTGATGAGCGCTCACCGGAAGAGGTCGCCGAGGGGTTCCTGCGGATCGCGGTGGCGAACATGTCGAATGCGGTCAAGAAGATCTCCGTCCAAAAGGGACACGACGTGACCCGGTACGTACTGACCACTTTCGGTGGTGCGGGCGGGCAGCACGCCTGCGCGGTGGCGGACGCACTCGGTATCCGCACGGTGCTCGTGCCGCCGATGGCCGGCGTGCTCTCCGCGCTCGGGATCGGGCTGGCCGACACCACCGCGATGCGGGAACAGTCCGTCGAGATCAGGCTCGACGCCGCGGCGCTGCCGAAGCTGGCGCAGGTCGCCGACACCCTCGAGGAGGCCGCGCGTTTCGAGCTGCTCGACGAGGGCATCCCGACTGAGCGGATCCGAGCGGTCCGTCGAGTGCAGGTGCGCTACGACGGCACTGACACCGCGGTGCCAGTAGAACTGGCCGAACTCGACACCATGATCACCGAGTTCGAGACAAGCCACCGAGCGACGTATTCGTTTCTGATGGACCGTCCGCTGATCGCCGAAGCGATCTCCGTCGAGGCCACGGGACTGACCGAACAACCGGATCTGTCCCAGCTGGGCGAGCAGACTCCCGACGCCGCCGATCTGGGCGACACCGCGTCCCTCTGCACCCAGGGAGCCTGGCGCGAGGTGCCGTTGCGGCAGCGGGAGCGGATGTGCCCCGGCGATATTCTGACCGGGCCGGCGATCATTGCCGAGGCCAACGCCACCACCGTGGTCGACGACGGCTGGCGGGCGACGATGACGAGGTCCGGGCACCTGGTCGCCGAGCGGGTGGCGGCGCCGGATGAGACGGACGCGGCGACTGCGTCGGATCCGGTGCTGTTGGAGATCTTCAACAACCTGTTCATGTCGATCGCCGAACAGATGGGCACCCGGCTGGAAGCCACGGCCCAGTCGGTGAACATCCGCGAGCGGCTGGACTTCTCGTGTGCGTTGTTCGACGCGGACGGCAACCTCGTCGCCAATGCGCCGCACATCCCCGTCCATCTGGGCTCGATGGGGACCAGCGTCAAGGAGGTGGTCAGCCGACGCGCCGGCGAGATGAAACCCGGTGACGTGTACGCGGTCAACGATCCCTACCACGGCGGCACGCACCTGCCGGACATCACCGTCATCACCCCCGTCTTCGACGCCGTGGGCAAGCACATTCTGTTCTTCGTCGCCTCTCGCGGGCACCATGCCGAAATCGGCGGTATCACGCCTGGCTCCATGCCGGCCCACAGCCGCGAGGTCGACGAAGAAGGGGTGCTGTTCGACAACTGGCTGCTCGCCGAAAGCGGCCGGTTCCGCGAGAGTGAAACGCTGCGCCTCCTGACCGACCTGCCTTACCCGTCTCGCAGTCCGGAGACGAACCTCGCCGATCTACGTGCCCAGATCGCCGCCAACCAGAAAGGTGTCGACGAGGTCGGCAAGATGATCGACCATTTCGGACTCGAAGTCGTCCAGGCGTACATGCGGCACGTTCAGGACAACGCCGAGGACGCTGTCCGCCGTGTGATCGACACGCTCGGCGACGGTGAATACCGGTACCGTATGGACTCCGGCGCGATCATCGCCGTGCGGGTCACAGTGGACCGCGCGAGTCGCAGTGCGACCATCGACTTCACCGGTACCTCGCCCCAGCTGGACACGAATTTCAACGCACCGTCCTCGGTCGCCAACGCCGCGGTGCTGTACGTGTTCCGGACCCTCGTCGCCGACGAGATCCCGCTCAACGACGGCTGCCTGCGCCCATTGCGGATCATCATCCCGGAGGGCTCGATGCTCGCGCCCACCTATCCCGCGGCCGTCGTCGCCGGCAACGTCGAAACCTCTCAGGCGATCACCGGTGCGTTGTTCGCCGCTCTGCGGGTGCAGGCCGAAGGCTCGGGGACGATGAACAACGTCACCTTCGGCAACGAACGTCACCAGTACTACGAAACCCTCGCGTCCGGCTCCGGTGCAGGCGAGGGATTCGACGGTGCGTCCGCGGTGCAGACGCACATGACGAATTCCCGGCTCACCGACCCCGAGGTACTTGAATGGCGCTTCCCCGTCCTGTTGCGGGAATTCGCCATCCGCCGCGGCAGCGGCGGCCGCGGAAGATGGCACGGAGGCGACGGCGCCACTCGCCGCCTCGAGTTCACCGAACCCGTGACCGTGAGCACCTTGTCCAGCCACCGCAAGGTCCCGCCCTACGGCATGGCGGGCGGCTCGCCCGGAGCGCTCGGTCGCAACCACGTGCGGCACGCCGACGGCACCGTCACCGACCTCGCGGGAGCCGATTCGGCCCAGGTCCGCCCTGGTGACGTATTGATCGTCGAAACCCCGGGCGGTGGTGGCTACGGCGCGCCGCAACCACCACAGTAGTCCACAGCGGATCATCAGTGGCCGCGATCCAGCTCCGATTTGGCTCAGTTCCTGACTCATTGTCCGAGACTGGACGAACCGACACCGTAGATCCAACAAACAGCGGTTTAGAGCGTGTCTCATTTGGTGAGTTTCTTGTAGCAGGTGAGGGTGGCAGCGAGGGTGAGGAAGGCGCAGAAGTGGTTGGCGTAGCGGTCATAGCGGATGGCGAGTCGGTGGTAGCCGAAGAGCCAGGCGATGGATCATTCGATGACCCAGCGGTGTTTGCCGAGTTTCTTGCTGGTCTCGATGCCTTTGCGGGCGATGCGCACGGCGATGCCGCGGTCTCGGACCCAGTCCCGCAGGTCGGCCTGGTCGTAGGCCTTGTCGGCGGGCAGCTTGCCGGGTTTGCGGCGGCGGGGTCCGCGCCGGGACCTGATCGACGGGATGGCCATGACCAGGGGTTTGAGGGCGTAGGAGTCGTTGGTGTTGGCGGCGGACACCGCGACCGCCAGGGGCAGACCGGCCCGGTCGGACAGAACATGGATCTTCGATCCGGACTTGCCGCGGTCGACCGGGTTCGGGCCGGTCATGGGTCCCCTTTTTTCGGGCTCTGTTGATCTATGTGTGGGTGCGGTCGGGTAGTTCGGGGCGGTAGCCGCCGAGGGCGAGGAGCGCGAGGGAGATCAGGGCGTGGGGGTGTTTGAACCCGAACGCCAGACGTGTCAGCAGCCGGATCTTGGTGTTGGTCGACTCGATCAGTGCGTTGGACAGGCGATGATCGAGGGTCGCGTGGATCGCCGGCAGTCCCGATTCGACGCCGAACTCCCCGAACGGCTCGGCAACCACTTTTCCCTGGTGTTCGCGCGGTTGCCGCTGGGCGGCCGGACGTTCGGGGAACGGCTCGCCGAGACTCACTGGCGCGTCGCGCGGATCTGTGAATCCTACGAACCGGTGGTGAACTACGGGCTCTAATACGTCGTCGCCCGTACCCCGGGACCGGTGTCGGAGGGGCTGAGCGCATTCCTGTCCGCCAAGGCGGTGGGCGTGCTCGCCAACGTGCCCGGCCCCGCGGGTCGATGGCGACGGCAGGGGCACCCGTCGAGGGGATCGTGGGCTGGGCGCCGTGCGGCGACCGCCACGCGATCACGGTGTGCGAGTTCAGCTACGCCGGTCAGGTCCGCTTCGGCTTCGGCATGGACCGGCGCGGGCTGCCGGATCCGCGGGATCTCGTGGCGGCCCTCGATGCCGAGACCGCGGCGGTCTTGAGCGCATCCAGCTCTGCCACGACCGCGTCGGCGAGGAACCGCGGATCCGGCACGGTCGCGCGGTCGACCGTGACGCCGAAGAAAACGCAGCCCCGGTAGGTCAGCATCGCGACCCCGGTGCGCAGGCGCAGGGCGATCGGCACGTACGGGTAGAGCTCGAGCACTTCGCGGCTGGTGACGGTGAGTTCACCGGGCGGAGCGGGCACGTTCGTGGTCACCGTGACGATGTTGTGCTGGGGAAGCCGGGCGGCGCCGCGAATCGCCCACGCCGATGCGGCGAACGGGCCCAGCGCTGCCGATGTGGTCACGAACTCGCCCGCGATGGCCTCGCGGCTGTCCTTCAGCGCGGCGACCCTGCGGTGCACCCGGATCAGGCGCTGGACGGGATCGGCCAGGTCGACGGGCAGCAGCGGCAGCAGCAGCGACACCCGGTTGTCCACCTCGGACTCGTGCCCGGCTCGTACCGCGACGGGCACGAGGCTGCGGACGCTGTCGGCGGCGGGTTCCTCACCGCTGCGGACGAGCAGCTCCCGCAAGGCGCCGCTGACCGCGGCGAGCAGGACGTCGTTGACGGTGACCTCGAACGCCTTCGCGGTGGTGACCACGTCGTCCAGCGCGGCGCGTGTGAACGCGTAACCGCGCCGCCGGCCGAGCGGCCCGCTCAGCGAAGTGGGGGCGACGGGCATGAGTGCCGTGCTGAGCGCGGCGAACCCCCGGGCGACGTCGGTAGCGCGGCGGGCGAGCGCGCGGGGGTGCAGCGCGCTGCGGGCCAGATGGCCCAGCCCGCTGAACGGGCTGGTCACAAGGTCGCCGAGCGCGAACGCGAGCAGCCGCAGCGAACCGGGGTCCGGCGCGGGTTCGGCGTCCTCGGCGGATGGGGGCGCCGAGCCGAATAGCACCCGCTGCAAGCCGATGCCGGCGACACCGTCGGCGAGGCTGTGGTGGACCTTGGACAGCACGGCCCACCGGCCACCGGTGAGCCCTTCGATCACCCAGAACCGCCACAGCGGACCGTCGCGGTCGAACCGTTCGTCCATGAGCAGTGCAACGAGCTCGCCCAGGGCGGCCTCGTCATGGGGTGCCGGCACGGCCAACCGGCCGATGTGGTCCTCAGGGCGGAAGGCTTCGTCGTCGACCCACACCGGAGGCCCGAGGTCGAACGGCACACGGCGGATCTTCTGGTGGCACCGCGGGACGCCGGGCAGCCGGGAGGTGATCGCCGCGGCGAACTCGTCCTGCGCCGGGGCGGGGCCGGCCAGGATCGCCAGCGACGCGATCGCGAGAGTCGCGTGCGGGTCCTCGTCCTCGATCTCCAGGAACGCCGCGTCGAGGGGACTGAGCCGCTCCATGGCGACCTCCTCGGTGATCTTCGGCCGTGTCGAGGGGCGTCACGACGTCTTCCAAGTCACGGCGCGGGATGGCTGGCAGCGAGTCTGCGTTGGCGGGTGCCCAGCCGAGGCGCAGGACCATCTGCGGGAAGGGTGTAGGACGAGACTTTCGCCTTGACGGTGTCCCGGACGGTGGGCAGCTCGAGCGGTTCGGTCATCGGGCACGCGGCGAGCCCGAAGCAGGTCGCAGTGAGCGGGGCCGCGCTGGTCGCTTCCCCTGCGCAGGCGGGACATCTGGTCTACGGACGCGGTACTCAGCACGAGGAGCACGGTCTCATCGTCCTCGCTGGCGGCGCCGGGCGGTTCGGCCAATTCGGGTTCGGCGAAGGGCCGAGCCGGGACCGTCCCCGGCGTGCCGTTGTCCTCGTCGATGAAGATGTCCAGCCGCCAGTGCTTCTCCTGCATCACAGGCCTCCTTCCGGATCAGGTGCTCGGATACTTGGCGAGGATCTCGCGCAGCGTTCAGGCAACCACCGAGGCGGCGGCCTTGCCGTTCGGCTCCGCCACCTGCGGGGCCGGCGGAGTCGAGGCAGCCGCCTCGCGGGTCAGGAACGAACCGAGCTCGCCGATGGTGCTCATCAGCGGCGCCGGGAACACGACGGTGCTGTTGTGGTCGACGGCGATCTCGACCAGGCTCTGGAGGTTCCGCAGCTGGAGGGAAAGCGGGTGCGCCATCATGGTGTCCGACGCCTCGCCGAGCTTCGCCGCGGCCGGCGCTTCACCTTCCGCGTTGATGATCTTCGCGCGCTTTTCCCGCACGGCTTCGGCCTGTTTCGCCAAGGCGCGCTTCATCGTCTCCGGCACCTGGATGTCCTTCAACTCCACGAGCGTCACGTCGACTCCCCTTTCAGTCGTGGTGGTGTCGAGGATCAGGCGGATGTCGGAGTTCACCGCATCCGTCTCGGCCAGCGTTTCGTCGAGCGTGTGCTCCCCGATGACCTTCCGCAACGTTGGTCTGCGCGATCTGGTCGATCGCGGCGTAGACGTTTTCGATCGCGACGACCGACTTCACTGCGTCCACTAGCCGGAAGTATGCGACGGCCGAAACGTCGACGCTGACGTTGTCCCGCGTGATGATGCCCTGCGACTGGATCGGCATGGTGACGATGCGCAGAGAGATCCCGCGCAGGAGGTCGATCACCGGTATGACGAACCGCAACCCGGGCTCGCGGACACCGATCACCCGGCCCAGCCGGAACTGAACACCTTTCTCGAACTGCTTGACGATCCTGATCGACATACCCAACAGGAACAGGACCACACCAGCGATACCAACGATCACCCAGGGATTCATCGTCGGTTCCTTCCTTGGAAGCGCGGTTCGCCCGTCCAGCAGACCGGTTCCGCCTGGCACCAGGGAACGGCCGCTCGGCCCTGGCCACGAGGACCAAAGGCACTCGCGGTGGCCGCCAGGGCGCCACTGGGGGACGGATTCCGCTAGGCGAGTCAGGCCAACTGCCTGCAACGTCGTACACAGCCCTCCGCGACGACCTCGGTCAACCACCCGCATCGCAAACGAAACAAGCCGAATCGCCGTCGGCGCACGATCCATCCATCGCGCGATCGACCTAGGGTTCACTCGTCGCGCATCGAGAGGCTCAAGCGAGCAAGACGCCGCTGTCATCGGCGATGTGGCTGCCAATCAGGCAGAAGGCCAGCTCAAGAACAAGAAAGCGGGCCGTTCGACCGATGTGTTCGGGGTGGCCAATCCGCTGCATCGGGAAGTTCCGGAGCAAACGTTTCAACCTGCGCACTCATGCCGTCGACGGCTACCAGCCAACGGCGACACCACAAGTCGAGCCCAACGGCCTGCCAGTGACGATCGACGTCGGGTCACTACGGGCCGATCAGCTGTAGTGAGGTCAGGGCCGTCGTCATCGATCTCGTCGTCCAAGAGAGTGCCGGAATCCTCGCTGCCACCGCAGCGAAGCACTGCCACCGCGTCGTGTTCTCCCGGAACCGATTCCTCCTGGTACGCGACCGGCTCACCGTCGAGAGCGCCGAAACACTGCGCGATAGCACCGGCGCAGAGGAGGCTCCGATGGACCGCGTGATCGCCAGATACGACGGCTCACCACACTCGGCGACAGCGCTGGCGTGGGCAGCCGAACAAGCCCGCCTGCGCCACGCGGAAATCCACGCACTCACCGTCGTCGACCGCCATACTCGACGCGACCGCAGTGAGGACCTTCGCGCGCAGATGCTGCCTGCCATCGAACGGGCCAGCCACGGCCTTGCGGTCAAGCACCACATCGAACACGGCGATGCCGCGGCCCACCTCGTCCAAGCCTGCGCCACCACCGACCTGCTGGTTGTCGGCTCCCGAGCACACGGCCCGGTGACTCGACGGCTGCTCGGCTCGGTCAGCCGGGCCTGTGTGCACACTGCCGCGTGCCCGGTCGTGGCCGTGCGCACGGAACCAGAGGAAACCCACGGCGTGATTCTCGTCGGCGTCGACGGATCCACGGCCGCCCGCCACGCCCCCACCTGCGCGGCGCCACTCTGCTCGCGATACACATAGTCCACACCGTCTGCTGGAACCACTTCGGCGCTGAGTGGGCCACCCCCACTGTCCCGACCTCCTGGACAGTTGCTGGCCAAGGAATTCGACGAGACCGGTGTGACCGCAGAGCCGGAAGTGATCCACGGCCACCCTGCCGACGTTCTCGTCCGTCGCAGCGATCACACCGATTTGCTGGTTCTGGGGTCACGCGGACACAGCCCGCTGGCCAACCTGCTACTAGGGTTCACCGCAGACCACTGTGCCCGCCACGCCCTCTGCCCGACCATGCTCGGCCGTGCTTCGTAGCCTGGCCCCGGCCATGTCCTCATCGATTTCCGGTGGAGCGGAATTGACCGTAAGACGCGAGGACGGCTCGATACCCGACCACCGTCAGGTTGTGGGACAAAGCCTGGGCCGAGTTCGTGCCGCTCCTGGCGTTCGACCCCGAGATCCGGCGGGTGATGTGCACGACCAACGCGATCGAGAGTGTTAAGGCCCGAATCCTCCGCGCCGTGAAGGCCCGCGGACACTTCCCGAGGCGAGCAGGCCGCGCTCAAATGCGTCTACTGGCGATCATGAGCTTGGACCCGACCGGCGCCGGCCGCAAACCGACCATGCGCTGGAAACCCGCTCCGAACGCCTTGGCCGCCTGGCCGCCGGACGCAAGTAGCTCCTCAACCCGACTTACACTGCTCGTTTGACAGACCCGCTGCCGTGGCAGGCTGCGCACGCTGGACACTCGCGGGGCGAGCTCCGCTCGCGAAAGCGGTCGTGGCCCGTGCAGGTTCGGCGCAGGGATGGGACACCGGTCACCTTCGACGTGACGCGGATCGGGGCCGTGGTCGCCTTCACAGCTCGCGACGCCGGACACGCGAACCCCAGTCAGGCCCAACGTCACCTTAAAGCGACAGCCGACGCACTCGCGACCCCGTTGCGGGGCGCGTTCCCCGCCGTTGTCCTCCGCGGGCGCCATGGTTAACGCGGTCGCCGCGGTCGGCCTGTACTTCGTGACGTGCTTTTCACCGCGGCTGGCCTACTGGAGTTCCGTGTTCGCGCTGAACCGTCATCGTGTCGGAAGTGGCACCGGGAGTGGTCGGCGGAGCTGGAGAAGAAGGCGCATTCCTGAGCCCCTTCTACAGCTGCCCGGGATCGCGCCGGTGGGCAGAAGGGACACCCAGTGCGGGTCGGCACCTGCGGCCAGGCCGCCCGGTCGGGTGCCAGGATCCGACCACCCGTGCGTCTCGGCGTTCCGGCGGAGTTCGCCTCTGTGCCAGGGTTTCGCGGTCATCGGTTCGCCCTTGCGGATTCGAGGTACGCGGTGCGGTAGGCCTGCGAGCAGACCTTCACCGCGCTGCTGCATGAAGCGATCGACGGCACAACGGCGGTGTATCGGCGTCAACGATGAGGACTTCCGCCGGCGTGCCCTCGTCGCGGTGTCGGACGAGGTGTCCGGGCCGGTGCGGTGGTTCGTGCGCAACACCGAGGCCAACGTCGAGCTCGACCTCACTGCGGCCGATGCCCTCGACCAGCTGCGTGAGGAACTCACCCGCTGCGGCGTGTCCGCGCTCGCGCACGTCAAGCAGGACCTGCGCGACGACCTCGAAGCCGCGGGACTGGTCGGGAAGGTGGGGGAGAAGCGGATTTTCCCGACGCTGCCGACGGCCGTGAGCGGCGACCGGGACTGGGTCGCCGCGCGGAGCTGACGTTGGTCCCCGGCTGCCAGGACGAACGGCTGCAGCAGAGCAGGTCCGCGCGGGCCTACGTTCGTGCTTCGTCGTAGTGGAACGGGAGGACACATCATGACCGCACCCGGAAAGTCACCCGTCGTCGTGGCCGTGGACGCCTCGAAGGCCGCGACCGCGGCGGCGGTGTGGGCAGTCGGGGAAGCAGCGCGGCGGCACGCTCCGCTGGTCGTGCTCACCGCTTACGGGTTCGACGACACCTGGTTCGGCAGCGCAGCAGACATGCCATCGGATTGGATAGCCGTCAAGCGCGCGGAGGCAGAAGCATTGCTGCGCCGGACGCGCGAGACGCTCGAAGCCGTCGTGCCCGGGCTCGACGTCTCGACCGAAGCGACAGACCGAGGCCGTGTGCCCGCCCTCCTCATCGCGTCGGAACGCGCGAGGATCCTTGTGGTCGGCGAACCGATCGGGCCGCTGCTCGGCCTGTTCAGCGGCTCGCCGGGTGTCGATCTGGCCGCAAAGGCTCACTGCCCGGTGGTCGCTGTCCGCGGCCAGGAAACTGTTGACGGCCAGGTCGTTGTCGGCGTCGACGGCAGCCCGCTCAGCGAAGCGGCGATCGGCTGGGCCTTCGAGGAGGCCTCGTTGCGCAAAACTGACCTCATCGCCCTCCACACCTGGCACGACGGCGACCTCTCCCACACCGGCGTCGGCAGTGGCATGTTCCAGGGCGAGAGCCTCCAGGAGACCGGCCACCGCCTGCTCGCCCAACGCCTCGCCGGCTGGCAGGAGAAGTACCCCGACGTCTACGTCGAACGCCAAGTTGACCACGACAAGCCCCGCCATCGGTTGCTCGCGTTGGGCCACAACGCCCAGCTGCTCGTCGTCGGCAGCCGTGGCCGCGGCGGCTTCGCCGGGCTGGTGCTCGGGTCGACGAGCCAGGCCTTGCTGCACCACGCGGACTGCCCGGTCATGGTGGTGCGCTCGGAAAAGGGCTGAGATGTGGAGGCACCCCAGAGCGGGCCGGTGCGGGGGCTGCCGTAACGACGTTTCCCCACCGCCTGCAGCGAAACGCCAGCGCCAAGCCAGAACGACGAGGCGACCGGATACCCAGCGCGAACACGGCGAGCCCGCCGACGATCAAGTTTCACGGCAGGGTGGCCACCAGCGCCAGGTATCCGACGAGACAGCGATGTCAAGCCAGCGGAGCCAATAGCCAGCAGCGCGTCCGCGCGCTGCTACCGCAAGCTGTCTGTCAAGCCCCGGGTTTCATGGAGAGTGGATTAGTTGGTTTCCTGGGTTGCGGTGACCGGGTGGGTCATCGCGTGGAGCGTCTCGTATTCGGTGGGTGGGAGGTGTCCGAGCTCGCCGTGCAGGCGCCGGTTGTTGTACCAGTCGATGTACTCCACGGTCGCGATTTCCAGGTCGTCGAGGCCGCGCCAGGGGCCGCTGTTGCGGACGAGTTCGGCCTTGTAGAGCGAGTTGAACGCCTCGGCCATCGCGTTGTCGTAGCTGTCGCCTCGGGACCCGACCGAGGCGACGGCGTCGGCCTCGGCCAGGTGCTGGGTGTAGCGGATCGCTCGGTATTGCACTCCGCGGTCGCTGTGGTGGACCAGCCCGGTCAGGTCGGCGCGGTCGGCCTGGCGGCGCCAGATCGCCATCTGCAGCGCGTCCAGCGCCAGATCCGTGTAGAGACTGGTGGCGACCTGCCAGCCGACGATCAGGCGGGAGAACACGTCCAGCACGAACGCGGCGTAGGCCCAGCCCGCGGCCGTGCGCACGTAAGTGATGTCCGCGACCCACAACTCGTTCACCCGCGTCGCCGTGAAGTCACGTTCCACCAGGTCAGTCGGCCTTCCGGTCTCCGGCGCCGGCCGTGTCGTGCGAGGAGACTTGTCGCGGAGCAGGCCGCGTAACCCGGCCTCGCGCATAAGCCGCTCGACCGTGCACCGGGCCACCTCGACGCCGTGGCGGTTCAGCTCAGCCCAGACCTTCCTGGCTCCGTAGACGCTGTAGTTCGCCTCATGCACCCGTTTGATCTTCTCAGTCAGCTCCCGGTCCCGCGCCGCGCGGGCGGATTCGGGACGGGACTTGGCGGCGTAGTAGGTCGACGGTGCGATCTGGGCAGGCGTGCCCTCAAGCACCTGCAGGACCGGCTGGACACCGTGCTCCTTCCGTTGCGAGTCAACGAATTCGACCCCTCATCGCGACGGACGGTCCAGCTCCGCTGCGAAGAAAGACGCCTTAGATTCAACCCGTCAAGGCAACACACTCGGCCGGTGTGCGGTAACCCAGGCATTTTCGGGGTCGGTTGTTGAGTCGATCGGCGATCGCGTCGAGTTCGGTCTGGCTGTAGGCGGCGAGGTTGGTGCCCTTCGGTAGATATTGGCGCAGCAGCTTGTTCGTGTTCTCGTTCGTGCCGCGTTGCCATGGACTGCGGGGCGCGGCGAAAAACACGTCAACGCCTGTGGCGGTGGTGAATACGCGGTGGTCGGCCAGTTCCATCCCGCGGTCCCAGGTCAAGCTGCGGTGCAGCGTCTCGGGCATCGTGGCGTATCGCTCGATGAGCCCTGCGACGACAGTCTCGGTGCGCCGGTCAGCCAGCTGAACCACTGTGAGGTAGCGGGTTTTGCGGTCTACGAGCGTCGCTACCTGACTGCTCGTACCGCCGACGATCAGATCGCCCTCAAGGTGCCCGATGACGCTGCGGTCTTCGGCCTCGGCCGGCCGGTCGGTGATCGGGCGTGCATCGATGATCTGCGAGCGCCACTGCCCTTTCACACTGTGCCGCTTGTTCTTGCGGATCGGACGCCCGGTCCGCAGCTTCTTCGACATCGCCTTCGGGATGAGCTTCCAACGGCTGGTGTAGACGCTGCGGTAGATCGTCTCGTGGCTGACCATCATGTCCGGATCGCCCTCGTGTTCCAACCGCAGCCGCCGCGCGATCTGCTGGGGCGACCATTCTTGCTCGAGCCAGTCCACGACGCGGTTGCGCAGGATCGGATTCCTTGCCAGCAAGGATTGTTTAGGGCGCTTGCGCTGATCATCGGCACGCTCCTGGGCCGCGACGGCGCGATAGACGTCGCGGCCGCCATTGCGCCGGACCTCCCGGCTCACCGTCGATGCCGACCGCCCGAGACTCGCCGCGATCGCCCGGAATGACAACTGAGCGCTGATACCACGCGAAATCACCTCGCGCTCATCGACACTGAGGTGGTCCGCTCGGGAAACCGGCCGCTTGGGGGCGATCCCGCCATGATGCTTGAGCACGGTGAACACCGACCCAGGCGGCTTGTCCAGTGCACGTCCGATCACGCTGATCGACTCTCCGGCCCTCCACCGCCCCCACAACTCCTCCTTCATCGGATCCGACATGCCCGGCCGACCCAGACGCGCCACAAACCCCTCCTCAACCAGCCCCGATGCACCGACCGGTTGAATCTAAGGCCGCTGACTTCAGGATCTGGTTCGCCCGGCGCAGCTCACGCACCTCACGTTCCAGCTCGGCGATCCTGGCCGCCTCTGCCGAGGTCGTGCCCGGCCGTGCCCCTTCGTCGGTCTCGGCCTGCTTCACCCACGTCCGCAACGCCTCCGGGTGCACACCGAGCTGGTCGGCGATCCGCTTGATCGCACCACCAGCCGACGCAGGGTCTCGCCTAGCCTCGACTGCCAGCCGCGTTGCCCGCTCCCGCAACTCCTCGGGGTACTTCCGTGGTGCCGCCATGACCGTGAATCCTCCGGGTGTTCGATACCTCCATCAAACCCGGGGCGGGACAGTCGACGGGCCTGAGTACACCCTGTGCCCCTCGACGTCCGCCCGGCGGAGAGCTCACAGCTGAAGCTTGGTTGCCGGGGTATCCGCCGCGCATGGCCCAGCGCTGAATGCGGGGTGCAGAATGACAAGCCTGTCCACTGACCTGGTTGTCGGAGTCGACGGATCCGAGGCGTCAATCACGGCGCTGATATGGACCGCGCGGATGGCGGGGGAGTACCACCGCAGTCTCCGCGTCGTGTACGCCGTCGACGAGGTCCCGGTGGCCTATCCGCATGCTGTGTCGATGTACGCCGACGTGCAGCGACTCACCCGTGAGTGCGGGCGCCGCGTGCTCCAGCAGGCGCAGGAGGCGGCGGCTGAAGTGGCTCCGGGGTTGACCGTGAAAGTCGTGTTCCGGCCGGAGCGTCCGGCGGTGGCGTTGCGCGACGAATCCGCTTACGCCGGCCTGCTGATCCTCGGCACGCCCGGGCTTCGTCGTCTGGGCCGGATCCTGCTGGGATCGGTGTCGGTCGCGCTCGCGGCGCAGGGCGAGTGCCCGGCCGCGTTCGTCCGGCCACACGCCGGCGACGACGCGCCGCCAGTTGACGGGCCGGTGGTGGTCGGCGTTGACGCCACGCCGGTTGGTGAGGAGGCGATCGTTCTCGCTTTCGAGGAGGCATCGTGGCGCCGGGCTCCGCTCGTCGCGGTGCACTGCTGGCGGGAAGCGTTCTTGCCCTCGGTTTTCAAGGAGGGTGGCTGGACCATGGACACGCAGGCGATCGAGGAGCACGAGCGGGAACTGCTGGCCCAGTGACTGGCCTGCCTGCAGGAGAAGTATCCGGACATCGAAGTCACCCGCGTGGTGGCGAAGGGACGGCCATCGGAGGGCTTGCTCGTCTACCCCGACCGCGCACAGCTGCTGGTCGTAGGCAGGCGGGGCAGGGCACCGGGTTTGGCACTCGGCTCGACGAGCCAGAGCCTGATCTCCTACGCGCTCTGCCCGGTCATCGCCGCGCGTGGAACGCCTTCGGCTGACAGCGACGTTCGCAGCCGGGTCGGCATTCGGCCCGGCGAGTCTCGGGTGCGCGCGTTCAGCGGCGGCGAACAGACGTCGGCCGGACCGGGGTCCCGAACTCGAGCTCGCCGCGGAGGGCCGCCGGCAGAAGTGTGAAGACGTGCTCGAGCTGGCCTGGGGAGCAGAGTGAATCCAGCGCCGCCGAAACCGCGCTTGCGGCCGCCGGGACGTCGTTCGGACTGATCGTCGCTCCTTCGGCGAACAAAACGGTGAACGTGGCGGCGTCGTAGCGCACGGGGACTCTGCTCGGTTTCCAGCCGTCGAAGTAGACGCCGCGCAGCAGCTCGGGCAGTTGGGCCGCGAAATGTGCGGCGCTCTGGACGGTGAGCCGGTCGCGGACCAGGTGCAACCACGTTCGCAGCACCCGGTAGACGTAGTGGTGGTCTTCGGTACCCAGCTGCTCGGCGATGGCGGTCAGCCAGCGGCGGGCCGTCTGATAGGCGGGTGCGAGCGGATCGGAGTGCGTCGTCATCGGTTTTCCTTTCGAGTCGGGGGTTCTGCGCATTCGTCAATGGGCTGCGGGTGCAAGGCGTCGACGGGTCATTCGCCGGGGCGCACGAACCGGCTCGGGTCACCGGCGGCCCGCGCTCCGCTGTCCAGCCATTTCGCGAACCCCTGCCGGTCGCGCCGCTCCAACTCGTCGAGGTAGGCCTGCCGGGCGGAGACGACGATGTGCCGCCCGCGCTCGTCACCTGCGTGTTGCAGCTGCACGAAGCTCCGCCGCCACGCCAGGCAGAGCTCGTCGAGCGAGAGGGCGCTGACCGGCATCGGGCAGGGCACGCCTGTGTGCGACGCCGATGTCGTCTGTCGACTCCGGCTGCCTCGCTGCGGCGCTCTGAAGAGAGTTCGCCACCCGGACCAGGCTCCCGCTAACAGCAGAACAGCGGTCGTCGTGAAAGCCGGCCCCGGACCGGCGATCACTGCGATCGTGGCGGCGAAGACACCTACGACCATCAGACCCAGCGCCAATGCCATCGCTGCGCGCCGGGACGCGTGGTGGGGGCCGAACGCACGTTCCACCCAACGCACCCCGTCCGCGCACAGCCAGACGAGCGAGGCCAGTGCCAGTGCCATCGAGGCTATGGCGATGACCGCCGCGGCCGGCACGACCAGGACACCGAGCGCGCACACCAGACTCGTGAAGCAGATCGTCGACCACCACGCGACGTGAGCGAACACGGCACACCTCGGAAGTCTGTTGGGTTCCTGGGATCGGGAGGGGCGAAGCCGGTTCCTCGCGGGCCGTCCTGGGTGTCCGCGAGCGGTGTGTCTCCTCACAGGTATTCCGCAATGTTCACGCCCAGCTTGAGTTGGCTGGGGAATTCGCGGATAGGGTCCTATGTCTTTTCGCCCGGGCCTTACGTCAGTGTCGCGAGCGTGCACCGTGCCGGGCCCTTGGTCCTCGGCACCGGTGTCCACCGGCCGTTTCCCCCACCGGAGGGAACCGCTGTCCTTGAGTCGGCAACTGTGCCTCGGCGGAAGGTCACGGCAATGGCAGAAGTCAACGATCGGCTGGTGGTGGGTCTCGACGGATCGGATGCCGCCGACGTTCAAGCCGTGACGGCGTGGGTGTACGACCCGATGCTCGACGACGAGTCGGTGAACCGGAAGGCGGCTGAGGCGAGGGAAGAACACCTGCGGCAACTCGAGGAGTACGTGGCCTCGGCTTGCGCGGGCCGGCCAGGCGTGGAGGTGCGGTGCGTGGCTGCCGAGGGCGATCCCGCTGATGTGCTCGTGGAGTGCTCGCGTGACGCGCTGATGCTGGTGGTCGGCAGCCACGGCTGGGGAAAGTGGCGCGGCCTGCTGGCCGGCTCCGTGAGCGGTTCCTGTCTACGGCACGCGCACTGTCCGGTGGTGGTGATCCCTCCGCGGGCGTGGTTGCCGGGCAGCGCGGTGGGGCGGCTGGCGCCGTCCAGGCACTGGCGGGGGTCGATCTCGATGTTCCAGCCGGGCAAGTCACCGCGCTCGTCGGGGACAACGGGGCGGGGAAGTCCGTGCTGATCAAGTGCATCGCGGGGATCCACTCGCTGGACAGCGGTGAGTTCCGGTGGCAGGGACGACCGGTGCGTCGGCCGCGAACTCGTATGCCACGGCGTGTTGGACGAAGACACGATGCAGCTCTCGACGCGCAAGACGCTTGCCGAGCTCGGCGTGACGACGGTGCCTTCGGTGCGCCAGCCCGTCGGCCTGCTGACCGGCGGGCAGCGCCAGGCGGTCGCGATCGCGAAATCCCTGCTGTGGAAGTTGAGGCTGGTGCTCATGGACGAGCCGACGGCGGCGCTCGGCGTGCAGCAGACCGAAGTCGTGCTGCGGCTGGTGCGGACGCCGGCCGACCGCGGACCGGCGGTGATCGCGATCTCTCACAACATGAACGGGGTCCTGCACGTCGCGGACCGGGTCGCTGTCTTGTATCTGGGCCGGCTGGCGGTGGGGCACCCGGCCAGCGACGTCGACAAGGAAACCCTCATCGAGCTCATGACCACGGGCCGGTCCTCCCGGATCGAGCCACAAGGAACGGAGTAACGCCATGAACCCTTGGATCATCACCGGGATCGCCGTGGCGGTCCTGCTTGTGCTGGGCCTTTCGATCAGGATCGTCAAGCAGTACGAGAAGGGGGTGCAGTTCCGGCTCGGGCGAGTGATCGGAGTACGCGAGCCAGGGCTACGGCTGATCATCCCTGTGGTCGATGTGCTGCGCCGGGTGTCCCTGCGGATCGTCACCATGCCGATCCAGTCGCAGGGCATCATCACTCGGGACAACGTGAGCGTGGACGTCTCGGCGGTCGCGTACTTCCGAGTGGTCGACGTGGTGAAGTCGGTCGTGGCGATCGAGAACGTGCACGCGGCGATCAATCAGATCGCGCAGACGACTCTGCGGAAGGTGATCGGGCAGCACACGCTCGACGAAACCCTGTCGGAAACGGACGCGATCAACTCCGACATCCGGCGGATCCTCGACGACACCACGACCGAGTGGGGTGTCGACGTGACGTTGGTGGAGCTGAGGGACATTCAGCTGCCGGAAGCGATGAAGCGTGCGATGGCCAAGGAGGCCGAAGCCGAACGGGAGAAGCGGGGGAAGATCATCAACGCCGAGGGTGAGGCGCTGGCGGCGACGAAGCTCGGCGAGGCGTCGGACACGATGATGGCGCACCCACTTTCGCTGCAGCTGCGCAACTTGCAGAGTTTGGTCGAGATCGCGGTCGATCACAACAGCACTGTCGTGTTCCCGGCTCCGTTGATGAGCACCATCGGCGAGCTCGGGTCGTTCCTCGCGCACGAGGCGGCCGCGGCCAAGCCGCCCATGCCGCAGGCCGCCGAACCGAATGGAAAACCCGCCGTCTCCGTGGGTCCCTGAACCCGCCGTACCGGAAAGGACATCCGTCATGACACCACGTCCACCGCTGGCCGAGCTGGGGCTGAACACCGGCAAGAAAACTCGGCTGCACCGGATCCTGCACGAACACGGCCTGCGCAACGGGACCGCCTTCTTCCTGCCGTATGACCAGGGGCTCGAGCACGGGCCGCGGGACTTCTTCGCCAATCCGCGGGCCGGTGACCCGAAGTACATCCTGAAGCTGGCTGTCGA
Source organism: Amycolatopsis sp. NPDC050768 (assembly GCF_040654155.1). NCBI lineage: Bacteria > Bacillati > Actinomycetota > Actinomycetes > Pseudonocardiales > Pseudonocardiaceae > Amycolatopsis > Amycolatopsis sp. NPDC050768. The sequence goes on along the minus strand of NZ_JBFAHL010000005.1, from coordinate 102,372 downwards.
GGGCGGCTTCAACGGGATCGCCATCCAGATCGGGCTCGCCGAGAAGTTCTACTGGGACTACGCGGGCGAGCTCCCGCTGGTGCTGAAGCTCAACGGGAAGACCGAGATCCCCTCTGATGCCGAGGCGCTGTCGCCGCTGCACGGCAGCGTCGAGGAAGCCGTGCGGCTCGGCGCTGACGCTGTCGGCTACACCCTCTACGTCGGCACGCCCGCACAGGAACACGATTTCGCGCAGCTACGCCAGGTCCGCGTGGACGCCCACCGGCTCGGCATGCCGCTGATCGTGTGGGCCTACCCGCGCGGCGCGGCGATCGAGGCCAAAGGCGGGCGGGATTCCTTCTACGCCGTGGACTACGCCGCGCGGACGGCCACCGAACTCGGTGCCGACGTCGTGAAGGTGAACTTCCCGCACCCGGACAAGAATTCGCACGTGCCACGGGCCTACGACGCCGAGTTCACGAGCCAGCAGGCCATTGACGCCGTCGTGCGCTCGGCCGGGCGGACCCTGCTGCTCGTCTCCGGCGGGTCCAGAGCGGGCGACGACGCGATGCTCGAGAAGGCGCAGCAGGCGATGGAAGCCGGGGCGACCGGCCTGATCTTCGGCCGCAACGTCTGGCAGCGCGAACACGACGAATCGCTGCGGTTTGTCTCCGCGCTGCGCGAAATCCTCGCCAAGTATCCCAGCGTCTGATCCGAAGCAGGCGGTTGGGCGGGAGAAGCCACTGGCTGGTAGGCATCTTCATCGGCGAGGACGGCACGCCCGGACCCGTGCGGCCGCTCGGCCGCAACCGGCTCGCCGGGAGGCCGCGACTCGAAAGCTGAGGAGGCGTGATGCGGACCAGGGTCTTGCGTGAACGGAACCAGCTCGTCGGTGCGACGGCAATCCACCGCGGCGACGCTTGATGGCCGCGCCGAGCACCGGAGCGCTCGACGCACCGCACGCGATCCCGTTGGAGGTGCTGGTCGAGAAGCTTCGGACCGACCCGGCAGCCGGGCTGGACGCTGGTGAGGCTGCTGCCCGGCTGGTCAGTCACGGGCCGAACCAGCTCGAGACGGCGCAGGGACCGGGACTCCTGAGGCGGGTGCTGGCTCAGCTTCGTGACCCGCTGATCTACGTGCTGCTGGCCGCAGGCCTCGTCACACTGGCGTTCGGCGGCTACGTCGACGCCGCTGTCATCGGTGGGGTGGTCCTGCTCAACGCACTGATCGGGTATGTGCAGGAGTCTCGCGCTGTGCACGCGCTCGACGCGCTGGCCCGGTTGGTGCCGGTGGAAGCGACGGTGGTTCGCGGCGGTCGCGGGCAGCGGGTGCCGGCCGAGGAACTCGTGCCCGGCGACATTGTGGAGCTCGCGGGTGGTGACCGGGTCCCGGCCGATGTCCGGTTCGCCGAACTGCACGCGCTGGAAGTCGACGAGTCGGCACTGACGGGCGAGTCGGTACCGGTGTCGAAGACCGTGGCGGTCCTGCCCGATGACACCATCGTCGCCGATCGGACGAATACCGCGTACTCCGGGACGGTCGTCACACGTGGCTCGGCGCGCGCCTTGGTCGTGGCCACCGGCGCGGCGACGCAGCTCGGCGGCATCCAGCGGATGGTCAGCGGTGCCGGCACGGTCGTCACCCCGCTGACCCGCAAGCTCACCGGATTCTCCCGGCAACTGACCATCGGGATTGTGGCCGTGACTGTGGCCGCGTTCACGGTCGGCCTGGTGCGGGGGATGTCGGTGGCCGAGATTTTCACCGCCGCCGTCGCACTTGCCGTGGGCGCGATCCCGGAGGGGCTGCCTGCGGCGGTGACCATCGTGCTGGCCATCGGCGTCGTGCGGATGTCACGGCGCGGTGCGATCGTGCGCCATCTGCCCGCGGTGGAAACCCTCGGGTCGACCACAGTGATCTGCACCGACAAGACCGGAACTCTGACGCGCAACCGCATGACCGTCGTCGCGATCGCAGCGGGCGGACGGGTAGCTCCGCCGCAGGATGCCGGTCTGGATCCCGCGCTGCGGGAGTGCCTGATCGCGGGCGTGCTTTGCAACGACGCTGAACCCGAGGAAGGTGACCCGACGGAACGTGCGTTGCTCGCCGCTGCGGCCGCCGCGGGTTTGGACGTGTCGGCGCTGCGCGCGACCGCACCGCGGACCGATGTGGTGCCGTTCGAGCCGGAGCGGCGGCTGATGACCACAGTGCACGGCGATCGGGGGTACGTGAAAGGCGCGGTGGAGGAGGTGCTCGCCCTGTGTCGCGAAGGACTGGATACTGACGGAGCCGACCGAGTCGTGCGCACACACCACGAGTTGGCCGCGCGTGGGCTGCGAGTGCTGGCGTTCGCTTGGTTCAGCTCGGCGGCGAGCCCACGACCGGCTTTTCTCGGCCTGCAGGCGATGCAGGATCCCCCGCGCCCGGAGGCAGGGGAGGCCGTGGCGGCGTGTCACGAGGCCGGTATCGACGTAAAGATGATCACCGGCGACCACCCCGGAACGGCACGTGCGATCGCATCCTCCGTCGGGCTGGGTGCGGAGCCAGTGGTGATGACCGGCGCCGAGCTGGATCGGGTCGCCGGGGACCGCTTCGACTCCGAGGTGGCGCGCACGCAGGTGTTCGCCCGGGTGTCACCGGGTCAGAAGTTGCGCCTGGTGCAAGCGTTGCAGCGCCGCGGCGAGATCGTGGCCATGACCGGCGACGGCGTGAACGACGCACCCGCGCTGCGCCGCGCGGACATCGGCGTCGCGATGGGCCGGACCGGCACGGACGCCGCCCGCCAGGCTGCCGACATGGTGCTGACCGATGACGACTTCGCCTCGATCGCCGCCGCTGTGCGGGAAGGACGAGGCGTCTTCGACAACCTGCGCAAGTTCATCGCCTGGACGTTGCCCGCGAACATCGGCGAGGGCGTGGTCGTCCTCACCGCGGTCCTGCTGGGTGTGGCCCTGCCGATCGTGCCGGTGCAGATCCTGTGGATCAACATGACCACGGCGGTGTTCCTCGGGCTCACCTTGGCGTTCGAGCCGCAAGAGCCGAACTTGATGCGCCGCCCGCCGCTCTCGCCGCGGCAACCGTTGTTCACTGCTGCCCTGCTGCGGCGGGTCGTCCTGCTCTCGATCCTGCTGGTGGCCGCCGCGTTCTGGGCCTACCGCGGTGAACTCGCTGCCGGCGCAGCGATCGCGGAGGCGCGTACCAGCGCGATGAACGTGTTCGTCGGGGTGCAGATCGCCTACCTGATCAGCTGCCGTTCGCTGAACCGGCTCGTCGTGCTCGCGTGGCCCCGACACAGCGGAATACTGGCCCTCGGCATCGGAGCCACCGCGGCGCTCCAGCTGGTGCTCACCTACGTGCCGGTGATGAATACGCTGTTCCACACCGCGCCGGTCGGAGCCGGGACGTGGTTTCGGGTCCTGGTCGCTGGGGCGGTCACCTTCGTGGCGGTCGAGGCCGACAAGGTCGTCTGGCGCGGTTGAGCGAATCCACCCTTGACGGTCAATGCGGCGGTCGACCGGGACCGGTCCTTCGGGCCCTTCCCGGGTCAAGGGGCCGATGCGAACCTTGAGATCCTCGTCCGCAGGAGGCCACGATGTCCGACCCCTTTGCACACGCGGAAAGCACCGCGCACGACTGGCTGGCCGTGGTCCGTGACCACCTCGGCGCGAAAGACGACCGGGACGCGTACCGGATGCTCCGTGCCTGGCTGCACACGGTGCGCGATCGGCTGACTGTCGAGGGCGCCGCGAGGTTCGCGGCCCAGCTGCCAGAGCTGCTGCGCGGCTTGTTCTACGAGGGCTGGCATCCGGCCTTCGTACCGACCCGGTACGCCGTCCCCGGTTTTGTGGCCCGGTTCGCTGGGTCCGCCGACTCCACGCGCGCCGAGGTACCGGCGGCGGCCGCGGCGGTGACGGCGGCGGTCGGGAGCCTTTGCCGCCTCGACGGCGTTCTGGAACTGCTGCCCGCGTCGGTGGTCGAGCTGCTCGGCGGTGGGCCCGGGGCAAGAAGGCCCCTCGCGAGATGACCGACGCCGCGGAACAAGCTCGACATTCTCACGGTCCGTGCTGCCGCTGTTGCTGCTGTGCGGGCTTTTCGTGGCACGGACAAGACGGGCTGGTGCCTGTCGCGGCTCTCGTGCCGCCCGGACGGCGGTGCTCGCGCCTGCCGATGCCGGCCGCCGCAATGCTGCGCCGCAGGACGCGCTGAGGCCGTTCGTCACCCGGACGGGGGCCGTACGGCCACATCGGCGCACCGGTCGGCCGAGGTGTGCTGGGGACGAGACGGGTAGGCGAAGGAGAAACGAATGGCTGCACTTGGCCGAGTGCATCGGAGCGAAGTGGCGACGGAAGGCGGAGGGGCACCGTGACCCACCCGCTCGGAGATGATTCGGATCGGGAATACGCGTTCCTGTGCGGTCTGTCGGGCTACGTCGCCGCCGTGAGTGCCGCGATGGGCGTGGGCGAGGAGTCGTGTACCACCGACGTGAATCCGCCCTTCTCGGCGTACATCGCGCTGGAGACGCGCCTGCCCCAACACCCCGATCGGGACGTCGCGCTGTTGTGGGACGAGCATCACGGCTGGGCGGTGGCGATCGAGACACACTCGGGCGAAGATCTCTTCATCGTCGCCTACGCCGGCGTGCAGCTTGTACCGGAGCCTGCGCGCCTGTCGCGGTTCCTCGCGGAGCTCAGTGGCGGCGATGTGCCGGTCCTCACCACAGCACCCGAACTGGGAGGTCCGGAGGAACGCTTGCTCACCTGCCTGCAGCGTTATCGCCGCGACCTGTGGACCGCGGGTGCAGGTCGGCTCAGCCGGAAGGGGTGAGTGCCGTGGAGACTGGTGTCTGGACGAGCGCCGAGACCGAGCACCTCGCCCGGGCCGTGCTCGGCGCACCGTCGGTGCACAACCTCCAGCCGTGGCTGCTGGACCTCGCACCGGGACGGGCGTGGCTGCGTGAACGGGGCGACCTCGTTCTGCCGCACCACGACCCGGACGGTCGGGATCGCGCCGCGTCGTGCGGTGCAGCCGTCGTGAACCTCGAGCTCGCGGTCCGAACGCTGGGCCGGGCAGCTGACGTCGTCCTGCTGCCGAACGAGCACCGCCCCGAGATTGTTGCCCGGGTGGATGCCCACCGGTCGTCGGCGCCCACGCACGAAGAGGTCCGGCTGCACCGCGCGATCGCCCACCGAACGAGCCATCGGAGGCCGTTCGGCCTGCAACCGGTGCGCGACAGCGCGGCCCGGCGGGTTGTCTCGGCCGCCAGGACGTTGGGCGTCGATGCCCGGCTCGTCACCCGTGAGCCCGACATCGCGGCCGTCGCAAAGCTGCTGCACGTCGCCGCGGAGAAGTTTCAAGCAGACAGCGGGTACCAGCGTGAGCTGTCGTTGTGGACGATCCGGGACGAGGCGACGCACCGCCACGGCGTCGGCATTCCCGCGGGTCGCATCCCGGCCGGTGCGGTGCCGTGGGCGGGACTGGTCCGCCGGGCGACCGAGGTCCCGCACTGGACCGAGATCGAAGAGCGGCTGGCGGCCGGCGTCCTGGTCGTTCTCGTGACGCCCGGCGATACCCGCCTGGACCACTTGCGGGCCGGATACGCCTTGGAACTCGCGTGGCTCACGGCAGTCGACCTCGGCCTGGTGGGCGCCGTGCTGACTCAGCCCCTGCACCTCGAAACGGTGCGCGCGAAACTCGGTGAAGAGCTCTCGTTGACAGGCGTACCGCAGGTGCTCGTGCGGATCGGACACAGCTCGGAATCGGAACCGCCGCGGGTGCGGCGGTCGACCGAAGAGCTCGTGCAGCACGTCGAGGACTGACGGCCCGGCTGTCAGCTCGGGTCGTGCGCGACCTTGACCCCGCCGAGCACGGCTGTGGCGTTGACCTTCAGGACGGGTGCGTTGTCCGGCAGAGCTGTGTCGTCGGAAGTTTTGTCCTCGTAGCCGCCGAGGATCGGCAGCCCGCCGACCTGGACGCGCCAGTCTTCGGGCACCAGCACGTCGACGCCGCCGAAGAGCGCGAACGCGTCGACCGTCGCCCGGTCGTCGATGTGGGCGTGACGCAGGTCAAGGGTGGATCCGCCCAGGACCGCCGCGACGTCAGCATGGGTGAAGTGCCCGGACCGGTCAACGGTCTTCGCCCCGCCCAGCAGCGCCAGCGATACGGTGCGCGGCTGGGAGCGGGACCGGCTTGGCCGCAAGCCCGGCGAGTGCCACGGCGCCTGCGAGGAGCAGCAGCGACGGCCAGAACAACGTCTTTTGCGTCCACTGCAGCTGCCCCGCGAGCAGCACCAGCCCGACGACGGTCAGCAGGCCCGGACCGAACGAGACCCGTCGCTGCGACCACATCGCTGCGAGACCCAATCCGATGATCGCCAGCGGCCACCACCGCCCGGCAGTGACGCTCCATTCCGCGACGCCGACGGTGTCCAGGATTCCCAGCACGCCCAGGGCCACCAAAACGAGCCCGAACCACATGCGGACCAGTTTCATGATGACCTCCTTGTGCCGGTGGGGTTACCAGCTTTCGCCGGATGCAGGGGCGCGACGAGGGCTGGACCGCCTTCGTCGGCGGGGCGAATGGCCGCGCGTGATCTTCTCGACGCGCACCGCATCGCGGTGGCGTCACGACCGAGACTCGAAGCACAGAAGTCCCCGGCCGTCGAAGGCGGCAACTGTGTGGCCAGGTCGTCGACCACGCACACCACCGCGGGCAGCTCGCGCCGACGACGAGTGAGCACAGCTCTCCCAGGGGCTTGACCGCCGTCAGCGATGTGCTTCGCCGAGGAAGTCGGCGGCTGAGTCCAGGGTGGCCAGGTGGTCGTAGTCGTCCTCCTCGATGCGGCGTCCGAGCTGTTCCGACAGCCGTTCCACGAAGGTCAGGAAGTCCATCGAATCGAGTTCGAGGGCTTCGCGGAGGTTTTCCGACGGTGACAGTTGCTCGAGTTCGGCTTCGCTGGCGAAGCCGGCCAGCGCGGCGTGGAGCGCGCTTTTCGCTTCGGCACGGGTGAGTGGCGGGGTCATAGTTCCTCCGGTTGCTGCAGCAGGGCGGCGATGCGACTCAGGAAGCGCGCACCGGTCGCGCCGTCGCTGGCGCGGTGGTCGGCCGACAGCGTCGCGGTGACAAGAGGGCGGACGCCGAGCAGGCCGTCGACTGCCCACGGGCGCGAGGTGATCGTGCCGAACCCCACGAGGGCGACCTGCGGCGGGTAGATGACGCCGTGAACCGACTCGACGCCGTTGTCGCCGAGATTGGTCACGGTGATGGTGCCTGCCGTGAGGTCCGTGGAGCGCAAGGCCCCCGTCCTCGCCCGGGTCACAGCGGCACGCAGTTCGGCCATCAGCTCCGATGCGGAGCGATCCGCCGCGTCGAGAATCACGGGCGTGAGGAGTCCACCTCCGCGCAGGGCGACTGCCGTCCCGAGGTGCACGGAGTCCGCCGGGTGGAAGCTGTTGTCGACCCAGTGTCCATTGAGCTGAGGTGCGCGCCGGGCGGCCAGCGCGGTCGCCTTGAGCAGGAGCGCCGCGGGCAGGATCCGCTCGGGTATCGGAACGTGCAAGTTGTGCTCGCGCAGCCACTCCACCGCGGTGTGCAGGTCGATCGTGGTGGACAGGTAGTAGTGCGGGATCTCGCGCTTGGCCCGCGCCATCAGGGCGCCGATCGCCCGGCGCATGGCTTCCGCGTCCTGGCCGTGGCGCGCCGGCGCTCGTTCCGCCCGGCGCTGGGCCGCTGCTCGTACATCGCGAGCGTGGATCGCCCGGCCCGCCTGCGCCGGGAGGAGGGAGGACACGGCCACTCCCAGTTTGACCGCCAGCTTCCTGGCGTAGGGGGAAATGCGGACGCGGCCTGCCGGCAGCGGGGTCCGTGCGGCGATGGCCCGTGCGACGTCGGCGTGAGTCACTCGTCCGTCGCGGCCCGAGCCGTGCACGGTCGCGAGGTCGACTCCGGACTGTGCGGCGAACTTGCGGGTCGGCGGTGTCGCGAGCGCCACTTCGGCTGGAGGACCTGGCTCTACGTGCGGAACGGTCTCAGGAGCAGGTTCACGCTCGTCCTGCGTAGTTGGTCCGACTTCAGTCATGCCGGGACCCGCGGCGAGTACAGCCAGCGGTGTCCCCACCGGAACGCGCGTGCCCACAGGCACGAGAACCTCGCTCACGGTGCCGCTGGTGAAGCACTCGACCTCGATCGCGGCTTTGTCGGTGTCCACTACAGCAACGATGTCACCCTTGCGCACGGTGTCCCCGGCTTTCACCAGCCATTCCAGGATGGTGCCCTCGGTCATGTCCGCGCCGAGCGCGGGCATCAGGAATTCAGCCACCTCAGCCCACCGCCCGCCGGGCTGCTGCCACGACGTCCGCCGGCTGCGGCAGGGCGGCGTACTCGAGTTGCTGCGCGTAGGGAATCGGCACCTCGGCGGTGCACACGCGTTCGATCGGGGCGTCGAGCTCGTAGAGCGCCTTTTCCGCGGCCCGTGCTGCGATCTCGGCGGACAGGCTGCCGCTGCGCCAGCCTTCGTCGACGACGACCAGCCGGTGCGTGCGGGCGATCGAGTCGAGGATCGTGGGCTCGTCGAGAGGTCGCAGCGTACGCAGGTCGAGGACTTCGGCGTCGACGCCCGAATCGGCGAGTTCGCCGGCGGCGTCGAGTGCGGTGCGCAGTGTGCCGCCGTAGGCGATCAAGGTGACGTCGGTGCCGGGACGCCGGATCACCGCGTGGTCGATGTCCACCGCGCCTGCGTCCGGCGCCAGCTCACCGGACACGTTGTACAGCGTGCCGTGTTCGAACAGCAGGACCGGGTCCGGATCCTGCACCGCGGTCCACAGCATCCCACGGGCGTCCTCCATCGTCGCGGGGGCGACGATCCGCAGGCCCGGGATGTGGGCGTACCAGCCTTCGAGGCTGTGGGAATGCTGCGCCGCGAGTTGCCGGCCGGCACCGGTTGTCATCCGGATCACCAGCGGCACGTTGAGCTGACCGCCGGACATGTGCAGCAGCGTCGCGGCGTTGTTGAGGATCTGGTCCAGCGCCAGCAGGCTGAAGTTGACCGTCATGATCTCGACGATTGGCCGCATCCCGCCGAGTGCGGCGCCGATCCCGGCGCCGACGAACGCGGACTCCGACAGCGGGGTGTCGCGGACGCGCTCGGGCCCGAACTCTTCCAGCAGGCCGAGGCTGACCGCGAAGCACCCGCCGTAGCGGCCGACGTCCTCGCCCATGAGGAACGTGCGCTCGTCGTGTTCGAGGGCGTCGCGCAGGCCGGCCCGCAACGCTTCGCGATAGGTGGTCATGGCTGCTCCGAGTAGACGAACCGCGTGAGGTCCTCGACCGGCTCGAGCGGGCCGGCCTCGGCCGCTTCGATCGCGGCGGCGATCTCCCGGTCCACGTCGGCCTCGATCGCCGTCGCCCGGCGGCCGGTCAGTTCGCCGTCCTCGGTCATCCGGTGCATGAGGCGGGGGATGGGGTCGGCTTCCTTCCAGTGCTCGATTTCCGATTTGTCGCGGTACCGGTCCGGGTCGTACATCGAGTGCGCGCGGAAGCGGTAGGTGCGCAGCTCGAGGAACTGCGGGCAGGGTTCGGTGCGGATCTTCTCGACGGCCTGATCGGCGGCTTCGGCGACGGCGAGCACGTCCATGCCGTCAACTGCGCGAGCCTGCATGCCGTAGGAGGCGGCGCGGGCGGCGAGATCGACCTCCGCCTGGGCCCGGTCCAGCCGCGTGCCCATCGCGTACAGGTTGTTCTCGCAGCAGAACAGCACCGGCAATCGCCAGAGCGCGGCGAGGTTGAGGCATTCGTGGAACTCGCCTTCGGCCACGGCGCCGTCGCCGAACAGGCAGACGGTGACCTGGGGTCGGCCGCGCATCGCGTCGGCGAGCGCCAGGCCCACGGCGACCGGCAGTCCACCGCCGACGATCGCGTTGCCGCCGTAGAATCGCCGGGACGCGTCGAACAGGTGCATCGAGCCGCCTCGGCCGCGGCTGCACCCGGTGGTGCGCCCGTACATCTCGGCGAGCACCGAGTCCATCGGCAGTCCGCGTGCGAGCGCGTGCCCGTGTTCGCGGTAGGTCGACACCACGGCGTCGTCGGGACCGACGGCCTGCAGAATTCCGGCCGCCACCGCTTCCTCGCCGATGTAGAGGTGCATGAAGCCGCGGATCCGCGCCGTGCTGTACAGCTCGACGCAACGTTCTTCGAACCGCCGGATCCGGATCATCTGGCGCAGCAGTTCCGTGCGGTGTTTCGCGCGAGCGCTCTGCGCGGCCTGTCGTCTGCTCATCCCGGGACCTCCAAGGTGGACACGTCGCCCTCGGGGAGTCCCAGCTCCCTGGCTTTGAGCAGGCGGCGCATCACTTTGCCGCTTCGGGTGTGCGGTAGCCACTGGTCGAACACGAGCTCCTTGGGTGCGACCGCGCCGAGCGCGTGTCGCCCGAAAGTCAGCAGTTCCCATCGGAGCGCGTCGGTGGGTTCGTAGCCGGGGCGCAGCGTCACGAACGCCTTGACGAGTTCGCCGGCCACCGGATCCGGTTTGCCGATCACCCCGGCCTCGGCGACTGCTGGGTGCGCCAGCAGCGCGTTCTCGACTTCGAACGGGCCTACGAGGTGGCCCGCGGATTTGATGACGTCGTCCGCGCGGCCGACGAACCAGTAATAGCCGTCTTGGTCCCGCCGGGCGATGTCGCCGGTGAGGTACCAGCCGTCGGCGAATGCGCGCGCGTAGCGCTCGGAGTCGTGCCAGTAGGCCCGGAACATCGACGGCCAGCCGGGTCGCAGGGCGAGCTCGCCTTCCATCCCCGGCGCGGTGATCTCCCGAACCCGGCCACCGGTGACGAGGGCGCGTCCGTCCGGTCCTCGTTCGAGCAGACCGGCCGTGACGCCGGGGAGGGGCCGCCCCATGGAGCCTGGCCGGATCTCCGCCGCGGCGAGGTTGGCGATCATGATCGCGCCTGTCTCGGTCTGCCACCAGTTGTCGTGTACCGGCAGGCCCAGTGCCTCCTGGCCCCACACCACGACCTCCGGGTTCAACGGCTCGCCGACACTGGCGACGAACCGTAGTGCAGCCAGATCGAAACCTCCGGGCTTTCGCGCGTCGCGCATCAGCATCCGCAGCGCGGTCGGAGCGGTGTACCAGACGGTGACGCGCTGCGCGGCGAGGATTCGGTACCAGCGAAAGGCGTCGAATTCTCCTTCGTCGCTGATCAGCGTGGCGCCGTGCGTCAGCGGAGCGATGACACCGTAGGACATCCCGGTCACCCAGCCGGGATCGGCGGTGCACCAGAACACGTCGTCCGGCCGCAGGTCAAGGGCGTAGCGGGCGGTGACGTGGTGCGCGAGCACGGATTCGTGGACGTGGAGGGCACCTTTCGGCGTGCCGGTCGTGCCGCTCGTGAAGTGCAGCAGCGCGGGGTCTTCCGGTTTCGTGGGTACGGTGTCGAACTCGGAATCCGCTGCGGACAAAGCAGGACCGAGCGCGATCGTCCCGGGTTCGGCGTCGCCGCCGACGAGGAGTACGTGGCTGAGTGACGGCAAGGAGTTCCGGATTCCGCGTACCTTCCGCCGGTACAGCGCAGGCGTGGTGACCAGTACGGAACCTTCGCCGAGGCGCAGCCTCTCGCGGATCGGTTCGGGACCGAACGCGGAGAACAGCGGCGACACCACGCATCCGGCCTTCAGCGTGCCCAGGGCCGCTACGTACAGTTCGGGTACGCGGCCGAGGAGGGTGAACACCCGGTCGCCGCGGCGCACCCCGAGTTCGCGCAGCAGGTTCGCGAACCGGTTGGTTCGCTTGCGGAGTTCGCTGTAGCTGAGATCGTGCGCACGGTCGTGGCGGTCGATCCAGCGGATCGCCGTCTGCCCTCGCCTCGGTTCGGCGGCGTGGCGGTCGACCGCCACGCAGGCGATGTTGAGGCTGTTCCCGCTCGGCAGACCGGATAGCTCCCGACGCGCTTCGTCCCAGCGGAACTCGCGGCGCGCCCGTGCGTAGTCGCGCAGGTTGGCCGCAGCCTGGACCTGTTCGGGCTTTCCGATCCGTGCCCAGGTCACGGCCGGCCCCGACCATGGCGCGGCGGCGTCTCGGTGGTGTATGTGGGCTCCGCGGTGCTGAACCCCATCAGTTTCTCCTCGTGTCCGGGTGCTCAGACTCTCTCCGCGCGCCGGTCGCCGTGAGAGGCGTTGGTCCCCGCACGGGGGACTTTCGGACGCCGTGTGGCTGGTGCCGGGACGCTGTGGGCTTTCGTCCCTAGCAGGTTCGCCGCGCGGCGCGACCTTGGTTTCGCGTTGCTCAGTGCGGCAGAGCGATGGGTGGTCAGGGTTCACGCTTCCGCACGACGTGGCCTGATGACCCTCGTATGGCCCGTCGGGTGGTTGCCGCGCACGTTCTACGAGACGGAGCTCGCACGGCTGCAGATCGAGCTGGTGGACCTGCCGGAGGCAAAGGGAGCACGCTCAAACGCTTCTCCGAGCACCTCAACCCCCGTGCGGTGAAGATCGAGGCGTTGCCGAAGCGCACCGAGCGCGGGCGCGCGGGTGGTACTTCTAGCGGTACGTGGAACTGCTGACCGCCGCGGGGAAGGTCCTGCTGTTCGACCGCAGCTAGTACAACCTGCGCCGGCGCGGAGGACATGTTGGCGTTCTGCAACCCCGAGGAGTACCCGCAGGTTCCTGCAGGCGTACCCGATCTTCGAGCGATTGTTGGTCGGCGCCGACAACCTGCTGCGGAAGTACCGGTTCCAGGTTTCGAAGTCGGACGACTGCTCTCGCCGGTGAAGAACGGCACGGCCGTGCACACCGGTATTCCCGAGGCGCCGTGGTACGTCGATAGCGCCCAGCAGCGGCGCGGGCGGATCAACATGATCGCGACCTGCTCGCGCGTGCCCCTACCCCGCTCTCCTGCGGGAGGCCTGACGCTGCCGCCCAGGACACGGGACAGTGGTTACACCCCGCACCGACCGGCGCCTGCAGCGTGAGGTGCCTGTCTACTCGGCCACGGTGCTGAAGGGTTCCGCGCTTTCGTCCCACGGGGAAGGGACTTCGGCCCCTGACTGGTCTGGTCGCCACTGGGAGACCGTGGGATCACCGCCGGAACCGCAGGCGGGGAACGGAGGCAGGACGTGATCGGAAGGGTAGCCCGCCCACCAGTGGTGGCGGGAGTCGACGAATCGGAGGTGGCGCTGGCCGCCGTCCGGTGGGCGGCGGAGGAAGCCGCGCGTCGCGGTTGCGCGCTGCAGCTGTTTCACGCCGGGCTGTTCGAGACGGCGGACCTCACCGCACGGCAACGGTCGCCGGAAGTCCCCCTGCTACTCGAGCGGGCCCACCGCTGGATGCGGCGGGCCGCGCAGGTCGCGGAAGAGACGGCGCCGGGCGTTAGGACGGAGTACTTGGTGCGCCTCGGCCTCGCCGCCGACCTGCTGATCGAGCACTCGGCGGAAGCCTCGCTCGTCGTCGTCGGCTCGCACGGCGTTGGCGGGTTGCGCGGCGTCGCCATCGGTTCGGTCGCGCTCCGGGTGGCCGCCGGCGCTCACTGTCCGGTGGTAGTGGTGCGCGGGCGGGTGAATCCGGACGGCCCGGTGGTCGCCGGCGTCAACGAGGACGACTGCGCGCTCCAGTTCGCCTTCGAGGCCGCTCTGAGCCGGGGCGTGCCGGTGATCGCCGCGCACGCGTGGCACGAGGGCCTTCTGGATGAACAGGAGATCGTCGAAGCGGAGTCGCAGACCGAAGAAGAGGAGCTTCGCCGGCTGGTCGGCACCTTGGCGCGAAAGTACCCCGAGGTGCAGGTGCGGAGCCGATTGGTCCGCGACCGCTCTGCCGCGCGGGCACTCATGGGGTTCGACGATGCACAGCTGATCGTCATCGGCACTCGTGGCCGGGGCCCCGTATCCGGCGGGCTCTTCGGCTCTACCGGCAACCGGCTGCTCGCGCAAGCGGCGTGTCCAGTCGCGGTCGTCCACTGAGTCGGAGGAGGGACCTCGTGCGCGCACGGGACATCATGAGCCGCCCTGTGGTGCGGGTCGGGCCCACTACTCCGGGGCGGGAAGCGATCGCGTTGCTGACCGGGCACGGCATCGCCGCGCTGCACGTGGTCGATGACAATAATCGCGTCCTCGGTCTTTTCACGGAGTCGGATGCCCTGATCGGGGTGTTGACGGGCGAGCCCGGTCGGGCCGGGTCTGCGCGTGGAGTCGGTGATTACCAAGCCGGTCGAGGTCGTGGGCCTCGACATCGAGGTCAGCGACATCGCCGTCGGGATGCTCGTCGCCCGGCTCCGCAGTGTCCCGGTAGTGGACGGCGGGGGGCTCGTGGGCATTGTGAGCCGGTGCGACCTGCTCCGCCGGCTCGTGAGCCACGACGACGCCATCGCATCGAAGGTACGCAGCCTGTTCAGCGACTACACCGGACACCGAGACCTTTGGTCGGTGTCCGTCACGGGCGGGCTGGTGACTGTCTCCGGGACTTTCGCCGACGAAGCCGAATGGCGACTCGTCATCGCGCTCGCGAAGACAGTCGACGGAGTGACGGGGGTGGAACTGTCGGGACCGGCGGCGGTCGCCGGCGCAGATCTCGAGGAGGAGTGACTGATGCACGCACAACCGGGCGACTGGCTCATCGTGAAGGGGGTTCGGGTAGACCTACCCGAACAGCGGGGCCGGATCCTCGCTGTCGGCGGGCCGGACGGGACACCGCCCTTCACCGTCCGCTGGCTCGCCGACGACCACGTGTCGACGGTATTTCCCGGACCGGACGGCGTCGTCCTGACCGAAGCCGAGATCACCGAGCGCGACGAACAGGACCGGCTCCGGTTCGAGCGCCTGCGCGCCCTGCGGCGGGCGGGAGGTGCACGCAATGTCCGGGCGTGACGAACGCGTGGTGCTGGCCGGGATCGATGGCTCCGATTCGGCGCTGCACGCCGCAGAGTGGGCCGCGGCGGTGGCCGCGCGCCGGGGCGCCGTGCTGCGCCTGGTGCAGGCCTACATCGTTCCTCCACCAGGGGTGTCGGGGATGGCAGTTCGCGCCGTCAGGGCCGGGTTCCGGGCCCAGGCCGAGTCCTGCCTCGCCGAGGCCGAAGGCGCCGTGCTCGCACGCTGGCCTTCGCTGAAGATCCAGCAGACCGCCGTCGAGGGCAGCGCGGTGGGCATCTTGCTGCGGGAGTGCGCGAGTGCCGAACTGGTGGCGTTGGGTTCCCGCGGTCTCGGCGGGTTCACCGGGCTGCTCCTCGGCTCTACAGCGGTCTCGCTCGCCGCCCACGCGCCTTGCCCCGTCGTCGTGGTTCGTGGCCGGAAGCCGGACGACCCGCCGCCGGCGGGTGGTCCCGTTCTGGTGGGGCTCGACGGCTCTTCCGACAGCACCGATGCGCTCGGCTATGCCTGCGAAGAAGCCGCCGCACGGGAAACCACTCTCGTGGCGATCCACACCTGGAGCGAGATCACTCCGGACGGGTCGCTGCGGAAACGGGACTTCGACCCGGAGGCCGATGCCGCCGCCGAGCGCCGGCTGGTGAACGAGCAGTTGGCTCCGTGGCGCGAGAAGTTCCCTGATCTGCCGGTTGAGATGGTGGTCGTGCGCGGCAGGCCGGTCCGGACGCTGCTGGAACGCGGCGCCGAGGCCCAGCTGATCGTCGTCGGAAGCCGCGGGCGCGGCGGATTCACCGGGATGCTGCTCGGCTCCACGAGTAAGGCACTGCTGGTGCACTCCGCGTGCCCGGTCGCGGTGGTCCGGCCGGGAAGCAGGAAATGATCGCGAAGCTTCCGTCCCTCGCGAGTGACGCGCGCTTGCGCGTGCCCTTCGACAGCATCTTCCGCGATACCCCGCATTGCGGTTGCCGTGTCACGACCTCGTGCTGAGGCAAGTCGGAACGTGGTGGCGGCTCGGTCGCAGTGACGGCGCGGGGTGCCGGGTCGAAGCGCCGCCTGCGGGCGGGAACTCCGAGAAACTGCGGTGGATTGTCCGCGCGAGCAGCCGCGACTCGGAGCTCGTTCGTTGGCCGTCCGGGTGCTGCCCGTGTGTGCCAAGAGAGCGTCGGCAAAACGGCCTGGGGTGGGTGCTCGGTCACCGAGCTGAGGACGTTGGTCCTTCGCGCCGGTGACTCCGGACCGGAGTGCCGGATGCCGGGTGTTGCCTATTTTCGGTGTAGCACAACGAAAGGGAGAACCCGATGCGTGCACGAGACCTGATGTCCGCGCCGGTGGTGACGGTCCATCCATGGGCGCCGGCAAAAGAGGCCGCGGAGGTGCTGTCCGAGCACGGATTCACCGCACTGCCGGTGGTCGACGACGACGAACGTCTCATCGGCATCGTCACCGAAGCCGACCTGATCCGCGGCCGGATCCCGGCCGACACCCGGTCGGCGCATCTGCGTCCCGAACCTTCTGCGCCGGTCGACACGACCGTGGAGCAGGTGATGAGCACGCCGGTCACCGCGATGTCTTCCGGCACCGACGTGGCCGATCTCTGCCAGGCCCTGGTCGACGCGAAGATCCGGGCGATGCCGATCGTCGACGGCAGCCGCGTGGTGGGCATCGTCACCCGGGGAGACGTGGTCCGGGTGCTGGCGCGCGAGGACGCCGCGATCGCGGTGGACGTGCGTCACCGGCTCGAAATCTACGGCGGGACGGGCCGCTGGAAGGTCGAGGTCCACGACGGGCTCGTGCGCATTGTCGACCGCTACGACGACACAACCGACCGTCACGTTGCCACCCTGCTCGCGCTCGCGGTGCCCGGCGTAGTCGGCGCCGAAACAGTTTCGTCCGGAGAGGACCCTTGGTCATGACAACACGCAACAGCACCACCGTGGTCGTGGGCGTCGACGGTTCCCCCGGCGCCGACGAGGCGGTCCACTGGGCCGCGCGGCTCGTGTCAGGTCGGGCCCTCGAGCTGGAAATCGTGCACTGCCTGCAGGTGGCGGCTCTCTACTACGGCGGTGCGTCGGCCGGCAGCGACGTGTTGTTCGACCAGCTCCGGCAAGAAGGTGACCGGATCGTCGCGAAGGCCCGGGAACAGGCGCTCTTCGTCGACGCGGCTCTCACCGTGCGCACAGAGGTGCTCACCGACGCCGCGCCCGCCAGTTTGATCGAGCGGTCGCGGCGCGTGCGGATGATCGTGGTCGGCCGGAGTGGGACCGGCGGGTTCGCCGGCATGCTCGTCGGTGCCACGGCCGCGACCGTCGCGAGCCACGCCTACTGCCCGGTGGCGGTGGTCCGCGGGCGGCACGGCGAGGGTCCGGTGCCTCTGGACGGCCCCGTCGTGGTCGGGGTTGACGGCACCCCGAACAGCGAAGCCGCCATCGGGGTCGCGTTCGAAGAAGCCGACTTCCGCAGTGTTCCGCTCGTGGCGGTGCACGCGTGGAACGACGTCACGTACGACTCGGCCGACAGCACCGCCCGGCTGATGCCGCAGCCGGAATCCCTGGAGCCGACCGAGGAACGCCTCCTGGCGCAGCGGCTCGCCGGCTGGCAGGAGAAGTACCCCGAGGTCGAGGTCCGCCGGACGCTCGTGCAGGACCGGCCGCGGCACGCCCTGCTTGCCGAGTCCGACCGGTCCCAGCTGGTGGTCGTCGGCAGCCGCGGGCGCGGCGGGTTCGCCGGGATGCTCCTCGGTTCGACGAGCCAGGCGCTGCTGCACCACGCGTCGTGTCCGGTGCTCGTGGTGCGGCCGGAGCCGAAGCGGTGACGGCTCTCGACACCACCGCCGCGACGCTGTCGCCGGTCGAGCTGGCTCAGGTCGACTCCCAATGGCGGGCGGCCAACTACCTGACTGTGGGGCAGATCTACCTCATGGCCAACCCGTTGCTGAAGGAACCGCTTGTGGCCGGGCAGGTCAAACCGCGCCTGCTCGGCCACTGGGGGACCTCGCCCGGGCTGAACTTCGTCTACGCGCACCTCAACCGCGCGATCCTGACTCACGACCTGGACGCGATGTTCGTCACCGGTCCCGGCCACGGCGGGCCCGCACTGCGGGCGCACACGTGGCTCGAGGGCACGTACTCCGAGCTGTGGCCCGAGGTTTCCCGCGACGAGGAGGGATTGCATCAGCTCTTCCGGCAGTTCTCCTTCCCCGGCGGCGTGCCGAGCCACGTCTCCCCGCACGTCCCGGGCTCGATCCACGAAGGGGGTGAGCTGGGGTATTCCCTCGCTCACGCGTTCGGCGCCGCGTTCGACAACCCGGGCCTGCTCGTCGCCTGCGTCGTCGGTGATGGTGAAGCCGAGACGGGACCGCTGGCCACCAGCTGGCAGGCGAGCCGGTTCCTCGACTCGCGCCGCGACGGCGCCGTGCTGCCGATTCTGCACCTCAACGGCTACAAAATCGCCAACCCCACGGTGCTGTCGCGGATCCCGCCGTCCGAACTGGATTCGCTGCTGCGCGGGGCCGGTTGGGCACCGGTGTACGTGGAGGGCGACCAGCCGGCGGCGATGCACCAGGCGATGGCGGCCGCGCTCGACGCCGTAGTCGCCGATCTGGCAGTGCAGCAGCGGAGTCGGAGCAGGCGGCCCTGGCCGATGATCGTGTTGCGGTCTCCGAAGGGTTGGACTGGGCCGGCCACTGTGGACGGTAAGCAGGTGGAGGGAACCTGGCGCGCGCACCAGGTTCCGCTCGCGCGGGTGCGAGAGGACCCCGAGCACCTGCACGCGCTGGAGGTGTGGTTGCGGTCCTACCGGCCCGACGAGCTGTTCGACGCACGCGGCCGGCCCACCGCTGCGGTCACCGCGTTGGTTCCCCGCGGGCACCGGCGAATGGGCGCGAACCCGCACGCTAATGGCGGCGTCCTGCTGCAACCGCTGGCTCTTCCCGAGGTCGCTGAGCACGCGATGCCCGTGAGCGAACCGGGAGCGACGTCCGCGGAGCCGACGCGGGTGCTGGGACGGTTCCTGCGCGAGGTGTTCCGGCGCAACGCAGAACAGGCGAACTTCCGGCTGTTCGGGCCGGACGAGACGGCGTCCAATCGCCTCGATGCCGTGTACGACGTCACTGCCAAGGCCTGGCAGCTGACCGTCGTCGGGACCGACGAGCATCTCGCGCCGGAGGGCCGTGTGCTGGAGGTGCTTTCAGAGCACCTGTGCCAGGGCTGGCTGGAGGGCTACCTGCTCAGCGGCCGCCACGGCCTGTTCTCCTGTTATGAGGCGTTCGCGCACATCGTGGACTCTATGGTCAACCAGCATGTCAAGTGGCTGCGCACACACCGCGATATCCCGTGGCGGCGGCCGGTGGCATCGCTGAACTACCTGCTCACCTCCCACGTGTGGCGGCAGGACCACAACGGCTTCTCCCATCAGGATCCCGGATTCGTCGACCACGTGGCGAACAAGAGCCCGGAGGTCGTGCGCGCGTACTTCCCGCCGGACACCAACACCTTGCTCGAGGTCGCCGCGCACTGCCTGCGCAGCCGGGACTACGTGAACGTGATCGTGGCGGGCAAGAACGAGACGCCCGACTGGCTCGACGCGCAGGAGGCCGCGCTGCACTGCGCCCGAGGCGTCGGCATCTGGGAGTGGGCGAGCACCCACCTCGACCGTGAGCCCGACGTCGTCCTCGCCTGCGCCGGCGATGCCCCCACACTGGAGGTTCTCGCCGCCGCCTCGATCCTGCGCGCAGAACTCCCGGACCTGGCGGTGCGCGTAGTGAACGTCGTCGACCTCATGCGGCTGCAACCGGCCGCCGAACACCCCCACGGCCTGGGCGACCGCGAGTTCGACGCACTGTTCACCCCCGACCGTCCAGTGATCTTCGCTTACCACGGCTACCCGTGGCTCATTCACCGGCTCGCCTACCGCCGGACCAACCACGCCGAATTCCACGTCCGCGGCTACACCGAACACGGCACCACGACTACACCGTTCGACATGTTGGTGCTCAACTACATGGACCGCTTCCAGCTGGTGATCGACGTGATCGACCGCGTGCCGGGTCTCGTCGCGACGGCTGGCGTGCTGCGGCAGAGGATGACCCAGGCGCAGGACCGACACCGGCGGTGGATCAACGAGCACGGCGAGGATTTGCCTGAGGTGTTGGAATGGAAGTGGGTGGGCTGATCGGGCGCAGTCTCGCATTGTGTCGGCGGTCCTGTGTCCTGCGCCCGCCGTGACGGACCTTCCCGACCATGAACGTCTGGCACTTTTACTCGTTGATCGCGCAGTTTTGAGATCTACGGTCGGGATGCGCTGGGTTGACGTCGTTGCCTGAAGGTGCCGACACTTGGGCGCTGCGCGGTTTCATCCAAACGCGGGCTTTCGAGACAGCGGGAGCCGGGGTGAGCGAACACGACGAAGCCGACCCTGGCCGGTTGACGTTCCCCGACCAGCCTCGGCTTGAGCTGGACCAGCTGCTGGCCCAGCTGATCGAACGCGCCCAAGAAGTCATCGGCACTCAGGGCCGCCTGAGAGGCCTTCTGCGGGCGACCCAGATGATCACCAGCGACCTCGCTCTCCCGGCGTTGCTGCGGCGGATCGTCGACGCCGCGCACGAGCTGATCGGCGCGCGATACGCGGCACTCGGGGTGATCGGTGCGGACGGGCGGCTCGAGGAGTTCGTGCACGTCGGCATGGACGCGGACGCCCTCACCCGGATTGGGCACCTGCCCGAGGGCAAGGGCCTGCTCGGCGCACTCATCGACGACCCGCGGCCGATCCGGTGGACTCGGCTCCAGGACGACCCACGTTCGATCGGGTTCCCCCCGGGGCACCCGCCGATGGAGAGCTTCCTCGGGGTGCCGATCCGCGTGCGGGAAAGCGTTTTCGGGAACCTGTATTTTGCTGACGGGGAGCGGGGCCGGTTCAGCCCGCAGGACGAGCAGCTCGCGCTCGCACTGGCTGCCGCGGCGGGCAGTGCCATCGACAATGCGCGGTTGTACGAGACCGCGCGGAGCCAGCAGGCCTGGCTTCGCGCATCGGGCGCCATCGCGCGTGAGCTCCTGTCGTTCGATCCGGGAAGTCCTCTGGATCTGGTCGCGAACCACACACGGGAACTGGCCGTCGCGGATCTGGTCACGATCGTCCGTCCGAGCGGCGACCCCCGCTGGCTGCGGGTTGATCGCGCGGTGGGACTCCAGTCGGAGGCCTTGCTCGGCATGCTCGTCCCCGCTGAGGCCACGATGTCCGGGACGGTGATGGCGACCGGAAAACCGAGGGCGGGCTCATGGCCGCAGGAACGAGCACGATTGAGCCGCGCACCGGTGATCGAGCTGGATATCGACGCCGTGTTCGCTGTGCCGCTGACCAGCAATGGCCGGGTGACGGGGGTCCTGACTGCCGCGCGCCGCGCCGGTCGGCCGGCGTTCACCGACGAGGATCTGGAGATGGCCGCGGGGTTCGCGGACCAGGCCGCGGTGGCGATCGAACTGGCGGAGGCGCGGGCCGAGCAGCAGCGCAACGCGTTGCATGACGAGCGCGACCGGATTGCCGCCGAGTTGCACGATGAGATCGTGCAACGGCTGTACGCGGCGAGCCTGTCCTTGCAGACCACGCGGGCTTTGGCGAAGGCGCCTGTCGTTGCCGAGCGCCTGCGCGACACGATCGCCGACCTGGACGACGTCATCAACCACGTCCAGGCGACCGTCTTCCGGCTCGACGACGTGTCGCCTGTCCGGCAGGTGCTGCTGCGCAACGAAGTGCTGCGCGTGGTGGCGGAAGCTGAATCGTCACTGGGGCTCGTTCCGGCCACCCGGTTCGCCGGAAAGCTGGACACCTATCCCGTCGACGCTGTGGTCCCGTTCCTCGGGGAGGCGTTGCGGCTGGTCGCCGCTCACGCCGCGGCCACGGCGGTGAGCGTGGAGATCACCGCGGATGCGCGCCGGCTCACCGCCGTGGTGGGGTGTGACGGGCCGGGCGACATCACGCAGGTGGCGGCGCCGGAGCTGGCTGCTCTGGACCAGCGAGCGCGGGAACGTGGCGGCATGCTGAACCTCGAACGCGGAACGGGGCAGACCCGGCTGAGCTGGTCGGTACCGCGCTGAAAGGGACCAAAGGTGGGCCGGCGGGGACTTCGGTCATCGCCGTCGAGCGGCAATCCGGCCATAGGCTTTCCGAATACCGCACGGCTCATACCGCTGTGCCCGAGTACGAGGAGTTCCGATGCTGCGGGTGTTCCTGGTCGACGACCACGAAGTGGTTCGGCGAGGGGTTGCCGAACTGCTCGAGGACGACGACGAGCTGACCGTTGTCGGACAGGCCATCAGCGTGTCGCAGGCGTTGGCTCGCATCCCGGCGCTGCGGCCGGACGTCGCGGTGCTGGACGTGCGGTTGCCGGACGGCAGCGGCATCGAGCTGGCGCGCGAGCTGCTGTCGAAACTGGTGGGGCTGAAGTGTCTGATGCTCACGTCCTACACCGACGAGCAGGCGATGCTCGACGCCGTGCTCGCCGGTGCCAGCGGCTACGTCATCAAGGACATCAAGGGCCTCGACCTGGTGTCCGCGGTGCGTGAGGTGGGGGCCGGCAAGTCCTTGCTCGACGCCCACGCGGCGGCGGCGCTGATGGCGAAGCTGCGCGACACTGCGGAAAAGAAAGGCCCGTTGGCGCAGCTTTCCGAGCAGGAACGGAGCTTGCTGGAACTGATCGGCGAGGGGCTGACCAACCGGCAGATCGCCGAGCGTATGTTCCTGGCGGAGAAGACTGTGAAGAACTACGTCTCGCGGCTGCTGACGAAACTCGGGATGGAGCGGCGTACCCAGGCCGCGGTGCTCGCGACGGAGTTGCGGGGTAAGAGAGGGTAGTCATCAGGCCGACAGCGACGGCCGTTCAAGGAGCATGTCCGCGAGGGCCCGTCGCGGCGTCCACGCCACCGGCTCGCCGTAGCCGAACCGCAGCACGATCTGCGGCCATAGCCCGTCACCAAGCAAGTGCCGCAGCCGGATCCGGGTGGCGCGGACCTCGACCGGCTGGGAGATGAACGAGGCGTCGAGCCCGTGCATGGTCGCCGTCAGCAGCACCCGCTGCATCGCCTGGCCCGCGCGCACGCGGTCGGCCGGCGAATCACCGAAGGACCCGAGCACCACCACGAGTGGGGGAAAGGGTGTAGCGGCCGATGCGGCGCGATCCCCGAAGTCGCGCAGTACCCAGGTGTCGTCGGCCGCCGCGGTGCCGCCGGCGGTGAAGGGCACGCCGTCGCGGCTGGAGGGCGCTCGACCAGTCCACCGTCGCCACTCGGCGAGGAACGCCGGGTCGGCCGACTGCACGTGGTGGCTTTCGCGGACGAGGTCGTTGAGGCCGGCGAGCTGGTCTTCGTCGAGGCGCGGGAGCCACGCCGATTCCGTTTCGGCGGCGTGCCGGAGGAGCCCGACCAGGTCCGAAGGAACCGGTTTCGCCGCGAACGGCGCACGGTTGGTGTGCCGTCGAGGGATCGCCCGGGCCAGCGCAGCAGACCGGGAGTCGATCGACGCCGCGCTTCGCGGCCGGATTACGGCGAGCAGGTCGGGGTCGCCGCGTCGGGGGAACAGCGTCGTGTCCGGGTGGACGCCGCGCGCACGGATCGCGGTGCGCAAGTTGAACAGCGCCGCGCCGCACGAGAGCAGGAGTTCACGCCGGTCTCCGTCGGCGACCGGGAGTGCGCGGTCGGGATCCGCGTAAAGCTCGATTGCGTCGCGGTCGCTGGTGAACAACCAGGGCTGGGTGTTGTGCGTTGACGGCGCCAGCGTGGCGGCGCGCAGCACCGAGGTCACCTGCTCGGTGCTGAGCTGCCCGGCCGGAGCCACGTGAAGAGTCATCGGTCTCCAGAGCCGCGGGAAGCGGCACACTGTGTGGTGTGTGTTCGTCGAAGTCCAGCCTGTGCGCGACGCAGGCGGGACCACAGAGGAAAAAGTCATTTCCTCCGCATTGTCGTCGATGGCGAGGAGGGCGCGATGTCGGCCAAGACGTCCGCAGGCGGCGACCGGAGGTTGTCCGAGACCCTGTCGCAGCTGAAGTTGCGGGAAACCCTGCGCGACCTACAGGACCGCATCGAGGTGCTGATCGGTACGCGGGACAAGATGGACGGCCTGCTCGACGCGGTCCTCGCGGTCGCATCGGGACTTGAGCTCGACACCACTTTGCGCCGGATCGTGCAGGCCGCAGTCGATCTGGGTGAGGCGCGCTACGGCGCGCTGGGCGTGGTTGGAGACGGCACCGGCCTCGCGGAGTTCGTCTACCTCGGCATCGACGCGGAGACGCGCGAGCGAATTGGGCACCTGCCTGAGGGACACGGCTTGTTGGGCCTGGTGATCGACGATGCGAAGCCGCTTCGGCTGGAGGAGATTTCGGGGCACCCTGCGTCGGTCGGTTTCCCCGTGAACCATCCGCCGATGCACTCGTTCCTGGGGGTTCCCGTCCGCGTGCGCGACGAGGTGTTCGGCAACCTGTACCTCACTGAGAAGCAGGGGGCGGAGGCGTTCACAGACGACGACGAGGCGATCGTCCAGGCCTTGGCCGCGGCGGCTGGAATCGCGATCGAGAACGCGCACCTGTACGAGCAGACGCGGATCCGCCAGCGGTGGCTCGGCGCGACCAGCGAGGTCACCACAGAGCTGCTGGGGGGAACCGATCCGGTCGACGCGCTGGACCTGATCGCGAGCAGGGCCCTTGAATTGACGTCGTCCGACGTGACGATGCTCGCGTTGCCCGGGGGCGGCCGACTCGACACCGACGATGACGCAGAGCCCGATGACCTCACGGTCACGGTGTGTGTAGGTGACCCCGCGGATCCGCTGACCGGCCTGCGTATCGACGTCGCCGGCACCGTGCCCGGTGCGGTGTTTCGGGACCGCACTCCTCGGCGCTTCTCCGAACTCCGGCTCGCGCCCGATCGCCAGTACGGTCCTGCGCTCGTGGTTCCGCTGCGCGCGGCGGACCGGACCTCCGGAGTGCTGATCGCGATGCGGGAACCCGGTGCGCCGGAGTTCGAGACGGCGCAGCTGCGGGTGGTGGCGTCGTTCGCCGACCAAGCCGCGCTGGCGCTGCAGCTGGCGGCGCAGCAGCGGGCGGCCCGGGAGCTTGATGTCCTGTCCGACCGCGACCGCATCGCGCGGGACCTGCACGATCACGTGATTCAGCGGTTGTTCGCTGTCGGGCTGACGATGCAGAGCACGCGGCGGCGGGCGAAGGACCCGGACCTTCAGCACCGGCTCCAGGAGAGCATCGACCAGATGCACGAGATCGTGCACGAGATCCGGACCGCGATCTTCGACCTGCACGGCGGGGAGGCAGGGGAGATCCGGCTGCGCCATCGGCTGCACGACGCCATCGCCGAACTCACCGACGACGCACCCCTGCACCCGACGGTGAGCATGTCGGGCACGCTCGACACCGTGCCGCCACAGCTGGCCGACCACGTCGAGGCGGTGGTGCGCGAGGCCGTGAGCAACGCCGTGCGCCATTCCGCCGCCACGACGCTCACCGTCGCAGTGGCGGTAAGGGAGGGAAAGGTCACGATTTCGGTGGTGGACGACGGAACCGGGCTGCCGGCGGAAGTCTCCGTCAGCGGCTTGGGCAATCTCCGGGAGCGCGCCGAGTCAGTGGGCGGCACGTTCGCCCTCGACTCCCGGCCCGGGTGCGGGGTGCGGCTCGACTGGGCCGCTCCGTTGCGTTGAGTCAGGCGGTCGTGGTGGGGACGAGCCGGCGTGCCGCTTCGGGGGTGACGACTACGACGGGGCAGCGGGAGTAGCGCACGCACTCACGCGAGACGCTGCCCAGCAGGAGCTGTTGCGTCCGTCCCGCACCGCGGGCACCGACGACAAGGAGGTCGGCATCAGTGGACGCGGTGATCAGCTCGGTGGCCGGATCGCCCTGTGGGGTCGAGATCATGACTTCGGCTTGTCCCGGGAAATCCGAGCGGATGCTCGCGATGTGTTCACGCGGTGAGTACTGGCCGGGCGGACGCCGGCCGTGCGGCTGGAGCGCCCACGACGTACCGGGGAGGAGGACCTCAGCGGGCCGCACCGCCACCGCGTGTACGGAGTCGCCGGGCTGCGCGGCAACGCCGAGCACCCAGCGCAGTGCCGCGTCGCTTGAGGGCGAGCCGTCGAAGCCGACGACGATGAAGCGGCCGGTGGCCGGGGTCGCGGAACTCATCGGATTCGCCTTTCCTCGGGTACGGGTCGAGCGTCGGTGAACGGGGCGACCGGTGGCTAGGGACGTCCGCCGCCGGGGCGAGGACTTTGGGCCCCTGCGGGGGTAATCGGCCGCGGTGAGCATGGGATGCGCCGGAGTACCCGTCTCCGGGAGCAGGAGTGAAGATGACGACGACGCCGTCGACGGCGGCCTTGGCCGCTTCCGAAATCACGGTGCTCGCCCGTGCGGTGAGCCGGGCCCCGTCCGTCCACAACACGCAGCCGTGGCAGCTGCGTGTCCGCAAATCCGACGTCGACCTGGTCGAGCGCACTGCCCTCAGGCTGCCCGCACACGACCCGGAGGATCGCGACCGGTTTCTGTCCTGCGGCGCGGCGCTCGCGCACCTGCAGCTGGCGGCCCGCGTGCTCCGGCGGCGTGACACGACGTCGTTTCCGCCTGAGGGCGCGGTCGTGGCCACCGTTCACGCCGTCCCCGGGGCGAGCCCGGACTCCGCGGACCTCGCGCGCTACCACGCCATCGGGCGCCGCAGGAGCCACCGCCGGCGGTTCAGCGCCGCGGCAGTGTCCGAAATGGACTCCATGGCTGTCGCGGCGGCTGGTGCCGAGGCGGACGTCCATGTGATCGAGCCCGGGCACCTCGACGCGCTGGGCGAGATGCTGGGCTTTGCCACGCGCGTGTTCCGCGCCGACCCGGCGTACCAGCGTGAGCTGCACTGGTGGACCGCGCGCACGTTCGGCTTCCGCGCACTGGGCGCCGAAGACGGTGTGCCCGAAGCGGCGCTGAGCGATGATGCCCTGCCGGCCGCGGGCCTCGTGCGGTGGGACACGCCGGTGCCCGACGACGCGCGGCTGACCGAATACCTCGAGGCGGAGCGGCTTCTGGTGTTCTGCGCCGACGGGGACACCAGGCAGCAGCACCTGGCCGCAGGCGCTGCTGTAGAACGGGCCTGGCTGGAAGCCACCGCACGCGGTCTGGCGGGATCGGTACTCACCCAGCCGCTGCACCTGCGCGGCTTCCGCGAGCTGCTCGCCGAACGGCTCGACCTGCCCGGTGTGCCGCAGGCGATCTTCCGGTTCGGCCACCCGGCCGTGCCGGTGCCTCCGTCACCTCGACGTCCCCTCGCCGACCTGCTGCCGGACGACTTTCCCGGCCCGCGGACCGGACCGGACAACCCGACCCGGAGCACATGATGAGCACGGCCTTCCCCTCCGCGGTCGAACAAGCGCTGGCGGCGGCGGTGCGTGCCCCGTCGCCGCACAACACCCAGCCGTGGTGGTTCGTCGTGGATGGGCCGCGGATCGAGGTGTGGCTCGACTGGAGCCGGGTGCTGACTGTCGCCGATCCGGCCGGGCGTGAGGCGCGGCTGTCATGCGGCGCGGCCGTCTACAACCTCGTCCTCATGTTGCGGAGCAACGGGTACGGCACCGCGCTGCGGATCCTGCCTGACCCAGCCGTACATGATCTCCTGGCGGTGGTGCGGTTCGATGGGAACGTGCATCCGGCTCCCGCGGACCGACGCCTGGCGGAGGCCATCTTCCGCCGGCACACCAACCGCCGCCCCCTGTCCACGCAGCCGGTCTCGACTGCGGCACGCGTCCGGCTCAGGTCAGCGGCGCTGGCCGAGGGTGGCCTGCTGGAATTCCTCGACACCTCGAGCCGCTACTCGAAGGTGACCGCCCTCGTCCGGCGCGCGGAGGCCGATCAAGCCATCGACACGGCGTTCCAAGCCGAGTCGGCCCAGTGGACCGGCCGCGAGCCGGAGAGCCCCGACGGCGTGCCGACGGTCGCGTTCGGACCACTGCCGGACTTGCCGGGTGCGCTGCCCCTGCGGGCCTCGCACCAGAATCCCGCCATCCCGTCGCGGTCGTTCGAGCAAGACGCTTTGCTGGCCGTCGTCTTGACGCGTGATCACGGCGCGGCTGCGGACGTGCGTGCCGGTCTCGTTCTGCAGCGGGTCCTGTTGACCGCGACAGCCGATGGCCTGGCCACGTCCTTCGTCTCCCAGCCCTTCGAAACGAAGGCAACCCGCGGGCCGCTGCTGGAACTCTTCCGCGGGATCGGGCAACCGCACACCCTGTTGCGCGTCGGCCACGGCCTCCCAACCCGGATGACGGCGCGCAGGCCGGCAGCCGATGTGACGACGGTGCGCGCGACGCCGGACGCGCCAATAGGCGGGACGGCCTCAGGAGTTTCCGGTGGCGGGCACGGCACGGAGCACGTCTCGGAACGTCACCATGCCGACCAGGATTCCGTTGTCCACCAAGGGTAATGCGCGCACGCCCGCCTCGGTCATGCGATGGGCGAGTTCGGTCGGATCGAGACCTCCTGGCACAGCCAAGCCGGGGGAGCGCATGACGGTCGCGACCGTGCGGTGGCGGCCCAGCATCGCGCCCGTGTCGGGATCACCGGTGGCCGTGGAGTCGCTGGGAAAGCCGGCCTGCACGAGATCGACCTCGCTGACGAGCCCGACCAGTTTGGCGGCCTGGTCGACGACCGGGAGCGTGGTGAAGCCGTGTTCGGTCATCACACCTGCGGCCTCCGCGAGTGAGGCGGACGCGGTCACCGCGATCACGGGGTGGTCATGATGTCGTGCGTCTGCATGACGTGTCCGTTCTTCCTGATCCGACCCTGCCGGTCGCGTCGACGAGAGGCCAAGGGTCTTTGGCCCTCATCTGACGGGCAACGCGGCCGGTTGCGGGGCCGGCGGCCCGCCACCGCGGGTACAAGGCCTCTTCGGCCTGGCCGGTGTTCGGCCCATGCTGGGGGACGAAGCCCGTTGCGCGGCAAGGAGAGGTGAGAGACATGAACTCGTCGGCGAACCCTTTGCTGCGGTGGTGGCATCTACTCGTCCCCGGACACGGCTCGGTGGCGCGGACCTCGGACCGGGTGCAAGCCGCCTTGGTGCTTGTGACGATCCTGGTGGCGCTGGCCGCGATCCCGTTCTCCGCAGCGGCCGGCTCGGCGGTCTACGCCGCGCAGAAGGAGCAGTCCGCCCGGGAGCTCGCCGAAAACCGGCCGGCGACCGCGACGCTGCTCGCAGATGGGCCGCCGGTCTCAATCGGGGGCCGCAGCGGGGAAGTCGGCAGTCCGATGCCGACCGACGCCATGTGGTTTGGTCGCGATGGAGCGCGCCACCTCGGACAGGTGAACGCGAACGCAGGCACACACCGCGGTGACGTGGTGCCGATCTGGGTGAACAGCTCCGGGACCGTCGTCGCTCCGCCGACGTCTTCTGCGGGCGCGGTGGTCAACTCGGCTGCCGCCGCAGTCGGCCTGTACTTCGTCACATGCTTGGCGCTGGCGGTGGCCTACGGGATCTCTGTGATTGCGCTGAACCGTTATCGCGCCCGGAAGTGGCAGCAGGAGTGGTATGCGGAGCTGGCGAAGAAGGCGCATTCCTGAGCCGCTTTGCCTCAGTGCTGTGACTCACGCCGGGGCGGCGGCAACCCGGTTGCGTAGCCGGGCGGCGGCTCGTTCCGGAGAAACAGTGACCACCGGGATCCCCGTCACGAGCTCCAGCCCGGCGGCAATGCCGAGCCGGGGGAGCAGCTGAAGGGACCACGCGAGGAACGGTGCGTCCTCGAATCCGCTCGGTGCGGTGCGGACGACCAGGTTGTAGGCAGGATCGCCGAACTCGGCCCGTGCGGCGGAGAGGACCGCGCGCAAGCAGCGAGCGAGCGCGTCGATGCTCGCACGGGGCGCCACTGCGAAGTCGGCGTGCGGCTCGTGGAGGGTGAACCGCACTTCACAGTCGGCGGCCGGCGCGAAAGGGCTGAACGCGACGACGTGCTCGTCGGCGTAGACGATTCTGGTGCCGGTGGTGAGTTCGGCCGTCAGTTCGTCGTTCGCGATACACCGGCCGGTCGAAGCGTGGTGCTCGCGGGCGATCTCGAGCTCGCGGCGGGTGGCCGACGACAGCACGGGGAGGCCCGCTACCTGCGAGTGCGGGTGGGAAAGGGAGATGCCTGCGGCCGGGCCGTAGTTGCGGAAGACGGCGACCTGGGCCGTGTCCACCCGCAGCGCACGGTGCCGTGCCTGCCACGCGGACAGCACGTCGGCGACCTCGGAAACCGTAGCCGTTGCCGGATCCCAGTCGTGGCGCGGTGATTCGATCACGACTTCGTGCCGGTCGGAGAGCGCGAACCGGTTGCGTACCGCGCGCACACGCCAGCCGTTGCCGTCGGCGAGCCGCCAGGTCTCGGCGGGGGTGTCCTCGCTCGGCCCGGGGCAGAACGGGCAGCACGCGCGGGTCGGCAAGTGCGGCCGGGCGGCCCGGTCGGGCGCCAGGATCGACCACCCGTGGGTCTCGGCGTTACGGCGCAGTTCGCCTCCGTGCCAGGGCTTCGCAGTCATCGGTTCTTCCTCCCGGATGCGAGATACGCGGTGCGGCACGCCTGCGAGCAGAATCGGTGGAGCACCCCGTCTCGGAGTGCGGTGAAAGATTCGTCACCGGGCGTCGTCGACAGTCCGCAGATCGGGTCCCGGTGCCCGCTGCGTGTCATCAAGGCGCCGGGCTGGTCTCCGTGGGCTAGGCCGTCGAGCAGGGTCAGCTCATCGAGTACGAGGCGGGGCACGAGGAAGTGGCGGTGGACCCGTTCGTGGCCGGCAGCGGCCAGCGCGGCGGACCGCACGTGGTCAGTCAACAGCTCGGCCAGCGCTTTTGCGCAGCCTTCCGTCGAGTCGACCAGTACTCCGCCCGAATCGTCGGCGACTTGCAGAGGGATCCCGCCGGCCCGGCCCGCCACGACCGGTGTGTTCTTCCACAAAGCTTCGGAGACGACCAGGCCGAACCCCTCGCGGATGGACTTCTGCACCATCACCGCGGACGTGCGCTGGAAGGCGTTGACCTCGATGTTGCCGACGCCAGTGAGGTTTGTGAACACGTGGACGCCGCTGTCGGTCCGGGTCGCGTCGCTGATCGTGCGGTAGACCTCCCAGGCTTCCGGGTCGTCGAGCGCCATTGAACCGACCAGGGCGAGCTGTAAGTCCGGCACCTCGTCACGGACCAGCCGATACGCCTCGATCACGCCGAGCGGGTCCTTCCACGGGTCGAAACGAGAAACCTGCGTGATGAGCGGTTGCGCGGGCTCGATCCCGATCCAGTTCAGGACCGCGTGCGCGGTGCGTTCGTCGAGCGACATGTTCTTCGGGCTCAGCGGGTCGATCGCCGGAGGAATGACGTCGACGCGGTCACTGGACAGCGACGGAGGGACGAACTCTGCGAGCGTGAAGACCGTCGCGTCGTAGGGGGCGATGAACCTCTCCAGGTATCGCCACGCTTCGGGGTGCGGTTGCGAGGTGTCGATGTGGCAGCGCCAGATCCAGCGGGCCCGCGAATCGCTCGCGAAAGGACGCAGGGCAGCCGGTTGCGGATCGTGGACGAAGACGAAGTCCCACGACGCGAAGTCAGGGTCCTCGCCGAGGTCGGCGGCGTTGCGACGGGTGGTCTCCTCGTAGACGGCTCGGTCGGTGGCGGTCAGCGGATCCGGTGCGCCTTGCAGGGCGTTGTGGAGTTTCTTGGTGGCGGCGAAGAAGGCCGGTTCGCCGTTGATGATCTGCCATTCCGTGTGCAGGCCGAGGTCGTTGTAGAGCGGGACGACTGACCGGAGGAGTTCCGACACGCCGCCGCCGTAGGGCGTGGCGCTCAGGTGCAGCACGCGTGCGCCACGCAGGCGTTCCGCCACGGAGACCAGGGAATCGAGGATCCATTCCGGTGCGACGGCGTGGTAGGCGTCGAGCGCTAAGTCACCGGTGTCAACGGTCTGCATCGGACGCACCTCTCGTCGCGGTTTCCACGGCACAGCCAACCGGTGGACGCCGTGACGCGGAAAGAGGCGAAAGCCCTCTGATGTCGCGCAGCGGTGACCATCGTCGTCGCGACGAGGGCCGTGTGACTTTCCGGACCCGGGCGAGACCGCTCGTAGCTTGGGGGTGCGGACGACTTCGCGGAGGTGGAAAGGATGAACGCGCTGCGCACTGACCTCTACGAGATCCGGATGGCCGCGAGCTACCTCCGCCGCGGCATGACTGCCCCGGCCACGTTCAGCCTGTTCGTCCGCGACTTGCCCCGCGACCGGGGTTTCCTGATCGCGGCCGGGCTCGCGGAATGCCTCGACCTTCTGCGCGACGAGCCCGAGGAACTGGCGTATGTGGGACAGGAGCTCGGTTTCCCGGCGACCGACGTCGAGGCGCTGTCCCGGCTCCGGTTCACCGGCGACGTCCGCGCGGTCCCTGAAGGCCGGGCGGTCTTCGCTGGGGAGCCGCTGCTGGAGGTCACCGCACCGCTGCCGGAGGCGCAGCTGGTGGAGACGATGCTGCTGAACTCCGTGACGTTCGCGACTGCCGTGGCTACGAAGGCTGCCCGGTGCCGTCTCGCAGCTCCGCGCGCCGAACTGGTCGACTTCTCGGCGCGGCGCGCGCACGGGGGTGACGCGGCGCTGGCCGCGGCCCGGCTGACGGCGCTGGCCGGGTTCAGCCGCACCAGCAACGTCGAAGGGGCCGCTCGCTACGGCCTGCGCGCCGCCGGGACCGTTGCACACTCGTACATCCAGGCGTTCCGGTCCGAACCCGACGCTTTTCGCGCCTTCGTCGAAGACTTTCCGGCCGCACCGGTGCTCCTCGTCGACACCTATGACCCGGTCACGGGGATCGCCCGTGCAATCGAGGTGTTCCGCGAGTTCGGAGTTCAGCCCGCGGCCGCGGGAGTGCGGCTCGATTCCGGCGACCTCCTCGCGCTGTCGGAGATCGCACGCAAGATGCTGGATGAGGCCGGGTTCCGCGCGGCCCGCATCATGGCGAGTGGCGGGCTGGACGAGTACGAGCTCGAACGGCTCACCAGTGCGGAGGCTCCGATTGACGTCTACGGGCTGGGCACAGCGGTGGGCGTCTCGGCGGACGCGCCGACGCTGGACACCGCGTACAAGCTCGTCGGCTACGACGGCAGGCCGGTGGTGAAGCTGTCGACCGGGAAGCGGACGCTCCCCGGCGCCAAGCAGGTCTACCGGGGTGCCGCGGGAGAACCGGACGTGCTCGCGACGACGGGCGAGCCGCCGTGCTCCGGCCGCGACGTGTTGCTGCTTCCGGTGATGCTGGGCGGCCGCAGCCTCGGACAGCCCAGCGTTTCCGGCTCGCGCCGCCGGTGCGAGCACGACCTCGCCTGGCTTCCGCCGCCGGCGCGGCGGCTGCGTCGCCCCGAGCCGGTCGGCGTGGTGCACTCGACCGCGCTGGCGAGCCTTGCCGCCGACGTGGCCGGACGCGTGGGCGAAGACCACGAGCACGCAGCCCCGGTGGCTCGATAGTGCCGATCGGGATCGCGATGTGCCTGAGATCGGCGACGAACTCGCGGCAGCGCGAGCCTTGAGCGAGCTGGCACAGCGGCTGTTGGAGGTGGCCGCCGGAGACATCGAGGGCGTGACCCACGAGCCGGTGCGGCTCGAGCGCTGACGGGAGGTCGGGATGGGCGCGGCGATCGTGTACGAATCGATGTTCGGTACGACCGAGGAGCTTACCCGCGCTGTGGCCGAGGGGCTCGGTGCAGCCGATGTCGTGCCCGTGGACACGGCACCCCACGACCTGGCGGGCCGCGACCGGCTGGTCGTGGGCGTGCCGACGCACGTCCACGGCTTGAGTCGGCCGGCCACGCGCAAGGCTGCGGCCGAGCAGGCGCCGGAGGGGACCCAGACGCACGAGCCGGGGATGCGCGAGTGGCTGGCCGCGTTCCGGATACTGCCCCCGGGGCTGGACACGGCCGTCTTCTGGACCCGGCTCGCCAAACCGCGGTGGCTCACCGGGTCGGCGGCGCGAGCGGTGGCGAAGATCTTGCGCCGGCTCGGCCACGCGCCGGTGGTTCCGCCGGCGAGCTTCCTCGTCGAGGCGGCAGGGAGCGAAACCCGGCTTGTCGAGGGAGCACGGGCCCGAGCACGGGTGTGGGGCGCGAGCCAGGCCGCAGCCCGGCGTGCGTGGCCCGGCCGAGCCTGAGCCCGCTCAGCGGACGGTCTGGCTCTCGGTCCGGGTTCCAGTGGTGTTTTGGTCGTGCACCACCGCACTCACCCCAGCGACGGCCAGGACGAGGCCCAGCCCGGACAGCCACCACCACCCGGGGCGGATGCGGTCGCCGAGTAGCAGCATCGCCAGTGCGCCTGGGAAGACGACACCGGTCACGGTGGTGACCGCACTGGGCACCGATGGTGTGGTGCGGCGCAGCGACGTCGCGTACATGGCGATGCCGAGCGCGGTGAACACCGCCACCAGGTACGCCAATGGCTGTCGCCAGAGCACCACCAGAGTGATACCGGGGATCTGAAGGAGGGCACGGACCGCCACCCGCGAGCTGCCGTAGGCCAGCCCCGCTACGACGGCCCGCGGCACCGCGCCTTCGCGCGTCCTCGCCGTCAGCGCGGCGGCCACGAGGCCCGCGGCGAGCGCGGCCAGTACACCGAGCACCACCGGGCCGGGCGCGACCGGGCCCGTCCGGGTGGTCGCCCCCGCGGCGATCAGGCCGAGACCGCCGGCTACGCAGCCGATCGCGACGAGGTCGCGTGCCGACACGGAGGTCTGGAAGGCACGTCGGGCCAGCACGGCCGCGATAGCGATCTGGGTGCCGAGCACGGCTTGCACGGCGAAAACCGGCAGGAACCGCAGCGCGACCACCGTCATGACCCAGCCGAGGAAGTCGACCGTCAGACCGACGCCGTATCTCGCTACCCGGCGGCGTGTCTGCCGCCCGGTCGTGCGGGCCGCGCGGGATTCGAGGAGCGTCGCGAGCCCGTCGAGCGCGGCGGCGACCCCGGACGCGCCGAACCCCACCGCGACGCCCAGCTGCGGAGTCATCGCGCGTGTCCGGAGGTGGAGGTGCGCACTAGGTCACGATGGCCGATTGACATCACGCGCGGGAGCGTCCGAACGTCGCCGACGCGAGGGACCTTGGCCTCCTTCCAGCGCCTGCTGCGGTGGGCACCGTGGAGCCCATGAGTGACGAGCGCGAGTCCGCCGGCCCGGTGGAACCGGGTGTTCCGGAAGCGCTGCCGTCGTCGATGACCTTGGTAAGCAGAAGCGAGGTATCCGGTGTCAGCACGGCTTCGGCGACCCCGAGCGCGGCGCTGGCGCCGGAGCCGGGCTTTTCCTTGCGAGTCGCGGCGATTTCGGTACTCGATGGGTAGGGCCTGATCGAGCCCACGGCGGGCGTGACGCTGAACCTTCCGAGTGCTGAGCGCGGAAGTTCCTCGTGGGTGACGAGCTGACTTCGATGATGAAGGTCAAGCGGTCCCGGGTGCTCGAGAAGTACGCGGCCAAGGCGGCGGCGCTCGGCGCCTCGACGATGAGGTGGTGACGACGCGGCTCACGGCTGCGAGGACGTTTGCTCCCCGGCGTGGGTGATCAGTACCGGACAGGAAGCGTGGTGCACCAGTGCCTGAGCGGTGGAGCCGAGCAGCAAACCGGGGAACCCGCCGCGGCCGCGGCGACCCAGGACCACGAGCTGTGCGTGTGCGCTGCGTTCGAGCAGTTCGTGGCGGGGTCGGCCGGCCACCACAGTGTGCTCGACGTGAACGTCGGGATGGCGGCGACCCGGCTCCTCCAGGACCTCGTCCAGCGCGGTGGCCGTTTCGCCGACATCGGGGTCGCTCTTCGCGTGCAGCACCAGCAATGTCGCGCCGAGAGAGGCGGCTTCGGCGAACGCCGCCGCGACGACCGCGGCGGTGTCCGGGCCTCCGTCGATCCCGGCGACCACCGGGCCGCTTACCGTGGGGGCGTCCCAGAGGTCTCCGCGGGCCACCACGACCGGACGAGGTGCGTGCGCGGCCAGTGCGGTCGCGACCGAGCCGGCGAGTAGCGCGCCGAACCGGCCGCGACCGTGGCCGACGACCACTGCCGTGGCCTCTCCGGCGAGGTCCAGCAACGCCTGTGCCGGCCGGTCGGGGTCCAGGCGCTCCCGAACATCTGACGCTCCGGCGCCGCACGCCACTTCGTGCGCCGCGCGCAGGAGATGACGGCCGTGCCGACGGATGAGGTCCTTGGTCTCGTCGGTGGGCGGGACAACGCTGGCGACCAGCAGGTCGGTGAACGCTGTGGCGTGGACCAGCTCGAGCGGCAGGTGGTGGCGGAGTGCGGCACGCGCGGCCCAGCGGACGGCATCGATCGCCTCCGCCGAACCGTCGACTCCGGCGATGATCGGGACACGACCATCAAGTGGAAGATTCACAACTTGAGGGTAGGAAGCGGTGCCGCTATCACGCTGTGGCCGGAAGTCCCCCGGTGGTGGGACTTCCGGCGTCAGTTCTCTTTCCGGTTACGCCGCTGAGCGTAGGCGGGGCCCCGTGCGATCGTCGCGCCGAGGACGATGCCGAAGACGAACCCGAAGTCATAAAGGTGGCCGTTGTTGTTCACCTCGTAGATCCCCACGTCGTCGTTGAACAGCGAGATCAGGAAGGTGATCGGGCAGATCAACCCGTGCCAGATCCCCAGCCAGAAGCCCGGGGCCGCGGTCCCGGCGTCGGGGTTCGCACTGGCCGCACAGGACGTCAGCACCAGCGCACCGCCCAGCACGAGGATGGCCCCCACAACCCACCTGTGGTGTTTCCGGATTCGAGTGCTCACCCCGCCACCGTGTCCGGCCAGGGTTTCACGCAGAAGAGCCGAACGTCCCCGGACGACGGGACCTGCGGACGTCGCGTCACCGCCGGGCGCCCGCCGATGCTGGGCCCGGTGTCCTTGATGGGAGGGGCGATGACCGAAAAAGCGTGGTCATGGCGAGTCCGTTCGCCGGGGTCTGTGGCGACCGGTCCCCTGAGCTGGGAACTCGGCGCTGTACCGGAACCCGCTCCGGGCGAACTGCTGGTGCGGATGCGCGTGTGCGGGGTGTGCCGGACGGACCTGCACGTGGCCGAGGGAGACTTGCCGGTGCATCGGGCCAAGGTGACCTCGGGCCACGAAGTCGTCGGCGAAGTCGTGGCGCTGGGAGCCGGCGAAACGGGCGGGTTCGGGCCCGGTGATCGCGTCGGGATCGCCTGGCTGCGATCCACATGCGGCCGCTGCCGGTTCTGTCTCGCGGGCCGGGAGAACCTGTGTCCCGAATCGGCTTACACCGGCTGGGACGCAGACGGCGGGTATGCGCAGTACGCGCTGGTGCCGGCCGCCTTCGCGCACCACCTGCCCGCCGGGTACCCCGACGCGGAACTGGCGCCGCTACTGTGCGCCGGCGTGATCGGGTCCCGCGCCCTTCGGAGGGCGGAGGTTCCGACCGGTGGGCGGCTGGGTCTCTACGGGTTCGGCGGCAGCGCGCACCTTGCCGCGCAGGTCGCGCTGGCCCGTGGCGCGACAGTCCATGTGCTGACGCGAAGCGCAGGCGCCCGGCGGCTGGCGCTCGAGCTCGGCGCGTCGTCGGCCGGGGGACCCACCGACCGCCCTCCGGAGCCACTGGACTCGGCGATCCTGTCCGCCCCCGCGGGCGAGCTCGTCCCTGTTGCGCTGGAGGCGCTCGACCGCGGCGGCACGCTCGCGGTCGCCGGGATCCACCTGTCGGACATCCCCAGGCTGAACTACCATTGCCACCTGTTCCAGGAACGCCAGGTCCGCACCGTTACGGCCAACACCAGGGCTGCCGCGCGCGAGTTCCTCCGCTTCGCCTGCGAGCACACCCTCCATGCCCGCACGGTGTCCTACGCGCTGGCTGACGCACCGCAGGCCCTGGCGGACCTGGCCGCGGACCGGGTCACCGGTGCCGCGGTGCTGTACGCGGACTGAGCCGGTCGACCATGGAGCACACCTCCGCTCCACCGGATGGGCGGTCCCGGCCGTGGTGGCTGCGCGAGTCGGCACTTCTTGTCGCCGCGGTCGCGTTGCTGCTCGCCGGTGGCATTCTCTGGTTTTCCGGGGTCGCCGGTGCCGGCGCGTGCTGGGCCGCGGCGACCATCGTTGCGTTGGTACCCACGGCCTGGTGGGTCGCCCGGGACCTGCGGGCGCGGCGCTGGGGAGCCGACTCGCTGGCCGTGCTGGCGCTGGCGTCGACGCTCGCGGTGGGCGAGTTCCTCGCCGGCGCGGTGATCGCGGTGATGGTCGCGACCGGGCGGGTACTCGAGTCAGGGGCCCGGCGGCGAGCCGGGCGCGACCTCACGGCGCTGCTCGACCGCGCCCCGCGGGTCGCTCACGTGCGCGCCGGTTCGGAGCTCCGGTCCGTTCCGGTGGGCGACGTGCGGGCGGGCGACCAGGTCGTGGTGCTGTCCGGCGAGGTCGTTCCCGTCGACGGTGAACTTCCGGAGGGCGGGCTGTTCGACGAGTCCGCCCTCACCGGAGAACCTTTACCCGTCTCCCGCCCGGCAGACGACACCGTCCACAGCGGAGTGGTCAACGCCGGAGCCGCGGTGGAGGTCCGTGCGACGGCGAGCGCTCGTGACAGCACATACGCCGGGGTCGTGCGGCTGGCCGAGACGGCCGCGGCGCACACGGCACCGGTTGCCCGCCTCGCCGACCGGGCCGCTGTGTGGTTCCTGCCCGCAGCCCTGACGCTCGCCGGCCTCGCCTGGCTTCTCACCGGCGTCGTCGACCGGGCGGTGGCGGTGCTGGTGACCGCAACTCCGTGTCCGCTGCTGCTGGCGGTGCCGATCGCCGTGACCGCGGGGATGTCGCGCGCGAGCCGGGCGGGCGTCGTGGTGAAGGATGGTGCCGCGCTGGAGTCGCTCGGGCGGGCGCGGGTACTGCTGCTGGACAAGACCGGCACGATCACCGTCGGACGCCCGGACGTCGTCGACGTGATCTGCGCGCCGGGCGTGGTGGCGGAGGAGGCGCTCCGGCTGGCCGCGAGTGTCGAGTTCTATTCCCCGCACGTCCTAGCCGCCGCGGTGGTCCGGGCCGCCGAGACCGCGGGCGTCGAGCGCCAGCCCGGTGGGGATGTCCGGGAAGAGCCGGGCACCGGCGTGTCCGGCCGGGTCGGGGGCCACGCTGTGCGTGTCGGCCGGTGGCCGGCAGCGCGGGCGGTGCCGGCCTGGGCGGAGAGTGCTGCGCGCCGCGGCCGGCTCGACCTCGCGACGGTGCTGTGGGTGGACCGTGACGGTGAACCGATTGCGGCGCTGCTGGCGAAGGACCGGGTCCGGCCCGACGCCGCTCGCACGATGCGTCGGCTGCGAGCCGCGGGCATCACGTCGATTCGTCTCCTCACCGGGGACCGCGTTGACAACGCGCGGGAGGTTGCCGCGCTCCTGGAACTCGACGACGTGCGGGCCGAGGCCACCCCGGGGGACAAGCTCGAAGTGGTCGCCGCGGCCCGTGCGACGGGGCTGACCGTGATGACCGGCGACGGGATCAACGACGCCCCCGCGCTCGCGGCCGCCGACGTGGGGGTGGCACTCGGGTCGCGGGGAGCAACCGCGGCGGCGCAGGCGGCCGACGCCGTGATCCTCGACGACCGGCTGGCTCGGCTCGCCGACGCTGCCGAGATCGCGCGCCGCTCGCGGAGCCTGGCCGTGCAGAGCGCACTCGCCGGAATCGGGTTGTCGTTCGTGGCGATGGTGGCCGCGGCTTTCGGTTTGCTGCCGCCAGTCTGGGGCGCGCTCGTGCAAGAGGCCATCGATGTCGCCGTCATCGTGAACGCCTTGCGAGCACTGAGGGTGCCCGGTGCTGCGGATCCAGCACCCGCCCGTCTGG
Organism: Amycolatopsis sp. NPDC050768; assembly: GCF_040654155.1. Lineage (NCBI taxonomy): Bacteria > Bacillati > Actinomycetota > Actinomycetes > Pseudonocardiales > Pseudonocardiaceae > Amycolatopsis > Amycolatopsis sp. NPDC050768. The sequence goes on along the minus strand of NZ_JBFAHL010000005.1, from coordinate 62,748 downwards.
TGCGGCGGTTCGAGACGGAGCACGAGCGGCTTCGTCCAGCGCTGGTGGCGATCCGGCAGGCAGCTGATGCGCTCGGCGGCGGGCCAACCGCCGAGGCCGACCGCGTCGTGCGGCGGGCGCGTGACGTGTTGTTCCGGCAGATCCTGCCACACGAAGCTGCCGAAGAGCACGAGCTGTACCCGGCGTTGGCGGGACCGCTCGGTGGCGTGGAGGGCACGGTGACGATGAGCCGCACTCACACCGAGATCGCCCGCCTCGCCCGCCGGCTCGACCGGCACCTGCGGGAGTCGCCGGAGATGATCCAGCCCGACCAGGTCGACGACCTCCGCGCGACGCTCTACGGCCTTGACGCGGTGCTGACCCTGCATTTCACGCAGGAGGAGGAAGCGTTCTTCACGCTGCCCGTTTCGTGAGCGGTCAGGACTCGGCGGGCCGGCGTACGCGGGCTCCGAGCGCGACGAGTTCGACCGCGCGTGCGAGGTCACCCGGCGCGACGACCCCGGCGAGTGCGCCGTGGTCGACGACGAGTACGAGGTTCTGTCCCGGCCGCAACGCAGTCCTGCCGAGCACTTCCGTCAGGGGCGTTTCCGGTGGTCCGGCGAAGCATGCCGGGGGCTTCGTGCACACCGCCTCGAGCCGGGTGGACGTGCGAGTGGTTTCTGGCACGCGGGCGAGCTGCCCGAGGCTGACGACCCCGACCGGCTGTCCGTCGAAGGACACCACGGGAAAGGTGCGGAAGGGTAGCTCCGCCGCGAGATCGAGGAAACCCTGCACCGTGTACCAGCCGGGAGCGGCCACGGGGGAAGTTGTCATGATGTCGGCCAGCCTGATCCGGGAGAGCGCTTCCCGTAGCGGCGCCGCGACGAGTTCGTTGCGCGCTGCGAACATCAGGAACCAGCCGATGACCACGAGCCACAGGCCTTCGAACGAACCCGTCACCAGGAACGCCCACATCCCGCCGCCGACGAGAACGGCCGCCAGGAGCTGCCCGCACCGGCCGGCGATTTGTCGCGCCCGGCCACGATCGCCGGTGACCTTCCACGCGACGGCTTCGGTGATGCGGCCGCCGTCAAGCGGCGTACCCGGTAGCAAATTGAAAACCGCGAGGACTGCGTTAGTCCAGCCGAGCCAGGTGAGAGCGACTACGACCACCGGCGGCAAGGCTCCCGCCGCGAGTACGGCCATACCCAGGAAAACCCCGGCGAGGGCCACGCTCGCGGCCGGGCCGGCTGCGGCCACGAGCAGCGCGGCCCGGGGCGTCCGCGGTTCCTCGGGAAGCTCGGCTGCGCCGCCCAGCAGCCAGAGCGTGATGCGCTCGGCTTTCAGACCGCACCGCCTCGCGGTGAAGGCGTGACAGAGCTCGTGCACGAGCAGGGACGCGAGGAACACGACCGCGCACACGGCCGCGGCCGACCAGCACAGCGGTGGCGGCGTGCCCGGCGCACCGGCTGGGAACACGTTCGTCGCAAGCAGATACGCCAGCAGCCCCGCGATGATCAGCACGGACCAGTGGGCACCGATCCGGATGCCGGCGATGCGGCCGAGTGGGAACGTCGCGGGTGTCATCACCCGATCCTGCGGCGAACGCCGCCACACGGGCAGGGTCGCACCACCTCGTCGTGAAGGACCAAAGACACCGGGCCCGCGGACATCCGGATCCAGTGCCGCGGCAGGCGGCCTCCTACCGTCGGCGCAACGCCACACGCAGCCCAAGGCCAGGAGGCACCCCATGGACGAGAAGGAAAAGGCGCGGATCGAGGGAGAAGCGCGCCGTGACGTCGCCGAGCGCGGCCGCCGCAGCACAGCGATCCGCCGCTACCTGCAGGCTGCCGAGCGGCGCGCAATCGACGAGAACGAGAAGGACGTGGTGCCGGAGTCGGCACCCGAGCCCGGAGCATGACGGGCGAGCTCGAGCCGGTTCCCGATGGCGGGGCGGGAACCGGCTCGAGTGGTGAGTTCAGTCTGTGCGGCTGTAAGCGGCGAGGCTGCGTTCGCGCGCATCTTGGGAGATCGTGTGCAGGAGCGTCGTGTGGGCGGCCTGAGTGAACGGGTGGGCCACCCGCCAGTACCGGCGGAACTTCAGCCAGCTCTGCGGGTCGGTCAGCTGTACGCGCGTGTCGATCGTCAGCAGACTGCGGTGGGCACCATACGGGCGGACCCCGAAGGTGATCACGAGCTTCCCGTACCCCGGTTCGGCGAAGTCCGCGAAGTCCTCGGGCTCGACGCGCCGCCAGGCGATGACGGGACGCCAGAACTTGCCTGCCACACCGACGGCGAACTCGGTGCCGGGGTGCTCACCGAGCAGGGCCCAATCCGATCCGCTGTCGAGATCGTCGACGGTCAGGCGGGTCGGCTGTCGTGGCGGACCGTGCCGGCGGCCGCGCCAGCGCGCGGGCAGCTCGCGTAGCCGTTCGGCCGTCGTGAAAAGGCCACTGTGGATGTCAGTCACGTCGAGGTTGCGAGCCGCGGCATAGGTTTCCTTGATCGGTGCGTCGACGATGGTGTGGCGCACGAGCGTGAACTGCGGGTGCGGGGCGAAGCCGTCACCGAGCAGTTCGGGTACTTGCGGCTGGTCCTGGGTCATGGCGCCTCCTGCGGACTGGCTTGGAGTTCCAGACTGGAGCGGTGTTTCCCGCGTCCGCTAGGAGCGGAAGGTGTGGCCGGAGCCGATTTCGTCACCACCCGAGGGGACTTCCTGCTCTCCCGTGCCGAGGGCACGGGCGGGCACCGTGGGTGTTCTCGACCGAAAGGCGTTCCGCCATGAGGATTCTCGTCGCGGTGGCGACACGGCACGGGGCCACCAGGGAGATCGCCGAGCAGATTGCCGCCACGGCCACGATGACGCTCGAACAAACCGGTGTCGCGGCGCAGGCCGAGGTGCTTGACGCCGAGCACGTTACGTCATTCGCGGCGTATGACGCGGCACTGCTCGGCAGCGCCGTCTACCTCGGGCATTGGCTTGAAAGCGCCCGGCGGCTCGTGCGCGAGCACCAGGACGAGTTGCGACGGATCCCCGTGTGGCTCTTTTCGAGCGGGCCGGTGGGACAGCAAACGCGCGCTGGTGAGGACCCCGTCGACGTTTCCGACGTCCTGGTCGCCACCACGGCCCGCGAGCACCGGCTGTTCGGCGGCCGAATCGAACGGGCGCGGCTGCGCTTCCCCGAGCGAGCGGTGGTCACGGCCCTGCGGGTGAAGGACGGGGACAACCGCGATTGGCCGGTGATCCGCGCCTGGGCCCGGGCCATCGCCAGCGAATTGGCCGCGGTGCCCGCGGGTGAGCAGCGCGAGCGGTGATCGCCCCGTATCCGGTCCGGGGCGAGGCAGAGCTGGAACTGCCGTTGTCCCGCCGGCGGCGGCCCTTAAATGGGTGCTGCTCATCTCGCACGTCATCGTGCTGGCGTTCCTGTGGCTGGTCTACCTCGTCGTGAGGATCTGGGCCTTTGCCGCGGTCCTGGTGACGGCCCGGTATTCGCGGTCGCTGTTCGAGTTCACGGTGGGCGTTCTGCGCTGGAGCTGGCGGGTGTTCGACATCGTGCTCGGACGGTGGGCGCTACGCGTCGCCGCATACGTCGCGCTGCTGACCGACGAGTACCCGCCGTTCCGGTTGGACCCCGGCGGCGCCGAGCCGGCGTGGGTCCCGGCCGCCGCCGGTTGGCTCGGCGGGGACCTTCGGCCTTCGCCTTCGGGCAGTCCGGCCGCGTCGCCGACGCGGCGCACAAGAGTTTCCTGGCCGTGAAACCGAAAACGAGGAGAGGAGTGAGCATGACTGGACTGTTGCCGGGTTCCCGGATGGCGCTGCCGAGCATCGCCGCCTGGCTGGACCACCCATGGCCGTTCGCCGAGCACAACCCGGTACGGATCGAGGAGTCCACCGAGGAGGGAAAGTACACGATTCGCGCGGAACTGCCGGGGTTCGAGCCGGACAAGCACATCTCCGTGACGACGCACGACGGAATGCTGACCATCGAGGCGGAGCGCGAGGCGAAGGAGACCAGCGGGGGGCACAGCGAGTTTTACTACGGGAAATTTAGCCGGACCGTGCCGCTCCCGGCGGGGGCCGAGGCTACGAAGGTGAAGGCCACATACGCCGACGGCATCCTCGAGATCACCATGCCGCTGGCCGCGCAGCCGCACGAGAAGCAGATCAAGATCCACGTCGACAAGGCCTGAGGGCCGCGTGTGGTGGGCGTGGTCGCGGCCGCGCCCACCACCGCTGTGCACGAGGGGAGCCATGACCACAGACTTACCCGTCAGGGTGCTGCTCGCCGACGGCGAGGTCGGTCTCGTCCGGACGCTGCGTCCGGCGGATGCGGATGCCGTGCTGGCGCTGCACACCCGCCTCGACGAACGCGACCGACGGTGAACACCGGAGTCCGAGAATCGAAGCGGCATGGGGATGACCGACCTCGACGTGGCCTGGATCACGGAGCTGAGCGTCGCGCCGGCCGAGTCCGCCGCGAAGCGCAGTCGAGGAGTGCGGCGCCTGCGGCATCCGTCTGCTGCTCGGCGACATCGTGTTCGAGGTGCTGATCGCTGCTTGCTGATCTACACCCCGGGGCTCCAAAGCGTGTTCGACTTGGCGCCGCGTCCGGCGTGGGTGTGCGCGATGCTGCTCCCGATGCCGGTGCTCGTGTGGGGCGCCGATGAAATCTTCCGCAGGGCGACGCACCGTCGACTGGGACGTCTGCCCCACGCCGGGTGACTTTGTGCTCCGGTATCGCAGCCCGCGTTGAGGCGAGCATGGGGAATGTCAGGGCGGCTGTCTCGCCCGCGGTCCGGGAGGACTCTCATGACCCACGTACGGAACCTGGCCGACCTCCGGCTCACCGACGCCGAGGTTGCCGGCGGCAAGGGTGCGAACCTCGGTGAACTGATCGCGGCCGGCTTCCCGGTGCCGCCGGGCTTCGTGATCACCCGCGACGGCTACCGAGCGGCGCTGGAGACGGCCGGCGTCCGGGCCGAAATCGCGGACGTGCACGCCAAGGCGCTGACCAACGTCGACGATGCCGCGGCGCTGGCCGAAACCTGCGAACGGCTGCGAGTCTTGGTTCGCTCGGCAGGTCTGACCACGGAGCTGGCCGAAGCAGTATCCACCGCCTACCGGGAACTAGGTGACTCCGTCACCGTCGCCGTGCGGTCCTCAGCGACCGGCGAGGACGGCGCCGAGGCGTCGTTCGCCGGGATGAACGCCAGCTTCACCAACGTGGTCGACGAGAGCACCCTGGCCCAGCGCGTCGTCGACTGCTGGGCGTCGCTGTTCTCACCGCGGGTCGTGAGTTACCGCGCGAGCCGCGGATACGCGGCTGAACCCGCGATCGCGGTGGTCGTGCAACAGATGATCCCGGCCGACCGCGCGGGCGTGATCTTCACAGCGGATCCGCGGACCGCGGAGCGGGACCAGGTCGTGATCGAGGCCGTCTTCGGCCAGGGCGAGGCGATCGTCAGCGGGGCCGTCGAGCCCGACACCTACGTGGTCGCCAAGCAGGACCTGCGGGTGCTCAGCGCTCGCATCGGCACACAGTCGCTCAAGATCATCCCGGAGGTCGGCGGCGGCGACGTAACGATCCCCCTGAGCGCGCAGGCCGGCGGTCGCCGGGTGCTCGACGATGCAACCGTGCTCGAGCTCGCCCGCCTGGCTTCGCGGGTCGAGGACCACTACGGCGTGCCGCAGGACGTGGAATTCGCGATCGAGGACCACCGGACGTGGCTCGTGCAGTCGCGGCCGATCACCGCGCTGCCGCCCGACCGCGAACCCGAGCCGGGCGCGTTGGTCACGGGACTGGCTGCCTCACCCGGTGAGTCGAGCGGGGCGGTCCGTGTACTGCGTGATCCGGCGGAAGCCGTGCAATTGCGGGATGGCGAGGTGCTGGTCGCGCCGATGACGAATCCGGACTGGGTACCGGCGATCCGCCGCGCGGCTGCCCTGGTGACCGACGGTGGCGGGATGACGTGCCACGCGGCCGTGGTCGCTCGGGAGCTGGGTGTGCCGTGCGTGGTCGGGACCGGCGATGCGACCCGGGTGCTGGCGGACCGGACGCTGGTGACGGTCGACGGGAGCCAGGGCGAGGTGCGGGCCGGTGCGGTGGTGCACGAGCCGGCACACGCGACGCCGACGGCAGCTCCCGCAGCTCCCGAGACGATCGGGACCCGGCTCTACGTGAACCTCGCGATGCCCGAGCACGCCGCGGAAGTCGCGGCGCAGGCCGTGGACGGAGTCGGGCTGCTCCGGGCGGAGTTCCTCCTCACCGAGGCCCTCGGGGGCCGTCATCCTCGTGACCTGCTCGCCCGGGGCGAGCAGGAGTCCTTCGTGACCGCGATGGCGGATTCCCTTGCCGCGATCACGACGGCGTTCGCCCCGCGCCCGGTGGTCTATCGCACCACCGACCTGCGCACGAACGAGTTCCGGGGCCTGGCCGGCGGGGAGGCGTTCGAGACCGAAGAGCGCAACCCGATGATCGGCTACCGCGGCTGCTACCGCTACGTTCGCGAGCCCGACCTGTTCGCGCTCGAGCTGCAGACGCTCGCACGGGTGCGGGAGCGCACACCGAACCTGCACCTGATGATCCCGTTCGTGCGCACGAAGTGGGAGCTGGAGGCGTGCCTAGAACTGGTGGACGCCAGCCCCCTGGGCCGGCAGCGCGGGCTCCTGCGGTGGATCATGGCCGAGGTTCCCTCGGTGGTTCACTGGCTGCCCGAATACGTCGGTCTCGGCATCGACGGTGTGTCGATCGGCAGCAACGACCTGACCCAGCTGGTACTGGGCGTGGACCGCGATTCGGCGGAGTGCGCGGAGCTGTTCGACGAAGGCGATCCCGCGGTGCTGGGTGCGATCGCGGACATCGTCCGCACCGCGAACACGTGTGGCATCACCTCGTCTCTGTGCGGGCAGGCGCCCTCGACCAACCCGGCTTTCACCGAGCACCTGGTACGGGCCGGCATCACGTCGATCTCGGTGAACCCCGACGCAATCGATGTCGCCCGGCACGCGATCGCCGCCGCCGAGCGTCGCGTCCTGCTGGACGCCGCACGGTGACCAGTCCGGAATCTTGAGTCAGTGAAGGAGAACACCGTGACCACAGTGGACCAGAGTGACATCGTCGTCGGCGTCGACGGCTCTGCGGGCAGTGCGGCCGCTCTGCGCTGGGCGCTGTCCGAAGCACACACCAGCGGCCGCCGGGTCGTCGCGCTGAGAGCCTGGACCTTTGACCCGACCTCCGACCTGGAGTCCGCGGCGACGCAGTCACCGCAGGACATCGAAGCTCGATACCGCGGGCAGCTGGAGCAGGCCGTTGCCGACGCGCTCGCCGGAGTCGAGCCCGTGCCCGTGCGCGCCGAAACCGTCGACGGCGCACCCGGTCCGGCCCTCGTGCGGACGTCGCAGAACGCCGCGATGCTCGTCGTCGGCAGCCACGGCCACGGCCGGTTGCTGCGGCTGCTCGTCGGCTCCGTTTCCGCGTATTGCCTGAAGGAGTCGCGCTGTCCAGTCGTAGTCGTGCCGGTCCGCACGGCGGAGGAGCGCGGCCTGGTACCGGAGGCGGACGCGGTCGGGACGTACCAGCCCGGCCCGCTGTTGTGAGGAGCGGACGATGACCGGACAGCACGAAGTGGGCGCTGTGATGACGACGGACGTGGTGAGCGTTCCGCTCGGCACGCCCTTCAAAGCGGTGACAGCGCTGCTCGAGGAACGTGGAGTCGGAGGTGCTCCCGTCGTGGACGAGCGCGGTCACGTGGCTGGTGTCGTCTCCCGCGGTGACCTGCTCGAGCGCGAAGTCGAGCACCGGGGCTTCGGCCCGCGGGCACGGCGAGCCCGGCGCAAGGCCGAAGGGGTGTTCGCCGCCGACCTGATGACCAGCCCGGCCATCACGATCGGTCCGGACGAAGACGTGGTACGGGCGGCCCGACTGATGGAATCCTGCGGTGTTCACCGGATCCCGGTGGTGGACGCCGGCGGTGCGCTCGTCGGGATCGTGTCACGAGCCGATCTGGTGCGGGTCTTCCTTCGGCCGGACAAGGATATCCGTGACGAGGTTCGCGACGAAGTGCTCACGAAGGAGATGTGCGTCGACCCGCGGTCTCTGAGCATCGCGGTGCACGACGGGATCGTCTCGATCCGCGGCACGGTCGAGCGCTACGGCATGATCGGGCTCATCGAATCGCTGGTCCGCCGCGTCGACGGGGTCGTCGAGGTGCGCGCGCAGCTGAAGGCCCACTTCGACGACCGCGGCATCCGCCCGGAAGAGCCGGCCTCCGGTGGTCGGTTCGGCCGGCGGTCGCTGCACCGGCCCTGACTGTGTGACAGCGAATCGGCCACCGTCCTTTCCGGATGGTGGCCGATTCGCTCTGCAGCACGGGTCACTGGCGGAACAGCGCCACCTTCAACGCCTCGCTGTCTTGAGGGTGCGCGAACACGTCGTAGGCTTCGTCCATCTCCGGCAGGCCGAACCGGTGGGTGACGAACCGGCTGGTGTCCAGCCTGCCGGCGGCCAGCATGCGCAGCAGCATCGGGGTGCTCCAGGTGTCGACGAGCCCGGTGGTGATGGTGACGTCGCGAATCCACAGCTGTTCGAGGTGGAGCGTGGCGGGTTTGCCGTGCACGCCGATGTTCGCCACGTGCCCGCCCGGACGGACGAGTTCGGTGCACAGTTCGAACGCCTCCGGGACACCGACCGCTTCGACGACCACGTCGGCGCCGCGCCCGCGGCTCGCCTCCTGCACCGCCTCGGCGGCCTCCTCGGGCCCCACCGCCAGGTCGGCGCCGAAATCCTTCGCGGCGCCGAGCCGGGTGGGTTCCTTGTCTACCACGACGGTCGCGGAAGGGCTGTAGAGCCGCGCAGTGGTGATGGCGGCCAGCCCGATGGGCCCGGCTCCGACGATGACCACGACGTCGCCGGGGCTCATCTGCCCATTGCGGACACCCACCTCGTAGGACGTGGGCAGGATGTCAGCGAGCATCAGCGCGGACTCGTCGCTGACCGACGGCGGTAGCCGGTAGGTGGACGTGTCGGCGAACGGGATTCGCGCGAGTTCCGCCTGGAGGCCGTCGACGAGGTGCCCGAGGATCCAGCCGCCCCCGCCGAGGCACTGGCCGTAGGTGCCGCGCCGGCAGTATTCGCAGCGGCCGCAGGCGCTGATGCACGAAACGAGCACGCGGTCGCCGGGCCGCACCGTGCTGACGGAGCCACCGGTGCGCAGGACGGTGCCCACGGCCTCGTGGCCGAGGATGCGCCCGCGCTCCACCTCCGGCACGTCGCCGTTGAGGATGTGCAGGTCGGTGCCGCAGATCGTGACCGCGTCGATCCGCACCACGGCGTCGGTGGGGTCGGTGATCTCCGGATCGGGGTGGTCGGTCCAGGATCGGCGGCCCGGACCGTCGTAGACGAGTGCTTTCACGATTTCCTCCTGCTCGGTCGCTTGTGGACGTTCAGCGCAGCCATGCCCGGCCGCCGGTGAACGCGGCCCAGCGGCGGGCCAAGCCCCAGGTGTCGCCGGCGAGTGTGGCGGCGAGCACGACGAGGACGAGCGCGTAGATGACGTGGTAATCGATGAGCGGGTGGGTCGAGTGTGTCGCCTCGCCGGCGCTGGTGAACCGTGCGGGTGGCCATTCGCTGGCCCACATGAGCAGCAGCATGACCGTGCCGGAGATCGCAGTGATCCGCAGGGCCACACCGGTCACGAGGGCGAGGCCGATGCCGAGCAGTCCGGCCATGAACAGCCAGTCGGCCCACCAAGTGCCGGCCCAGGCGTGGAACGTCGAGGCGAGCGGCCCCAGTTCGACGTTGCTCAAGAAGTCCTGAGTGGGCGAGCCTCCGCGGGTCCAGGCGTCCGCGGCGGTCGTGGCGTAGCCCAGGCCGAGCAGGTTGTCGGCGAATGCCCACAGGAACACCAGTCCCATGGCGATCCGCAGCAAGGCGAGAGCGCGGCCGCCGACGGCCCGGCGCGCGTGGCGCGGCGCGGGCCGCTCAAGCTCGCGCCGTGCGGGAACCTGTGTGTCGGGAAGCTTTTCGTGCTCGGGATTGAAAGACATGATCCCTCCGTTCGTGGTCGGCCCCGAGTGCCGGGACGCGGCGGTGGATCACTCAGGAGCCGAAGGTCCTCGCTCCACGGGCCCTTGGCAGCCGGGCCGCAACCGGCCCCACCGGAAGTACGCGAGCGGCCCGGCGAAGTTGACGGCGATCACCGCCGCCCACACGGCTTTAGGGCCGCGGACCTGCTCCGCCGGCCGGTGAGTGAGGTCCCACCAGGCCGTCGCGGCCAGAGACACCTGGACCGCGGCGGCGCCGGCCACGACCCGCCGCTCGGCGGGGGACAGGTCGGCCCACCTGCGGCGGGTGGCGCGGTCAGCGCCGGGCGAGTTCACGGCCCACCAGCTCGACGAGTTCCACGGTCCGGCACGCGTAGCCCCATTCGTTGTCGTACCAGCCGAACACCTTCGCGGTGTGGCCGTCGGTCTTGGTGAGGCTCGCGTCGAAGACGCACGAGGCCGCGTCGCCGATGATGTCGCGGGAGACCAGCGGTGCTTCGGTGTAGCGGACGATGCCCTTGAGATGCCCCTCCGCGGCCTGCCTGTAAGCGTGGTTGACCGCGTCGGGCGTGACGTCCTGGTCGAGCTCGACGGTGAGGTCGGTCAGGGACCCGTCCTCGACGGGTACGCGGATGGCCACACCGTCGAGGCGCCCGGCGAGCGCGGGGATGACGTCGCCGATCGCCCGGGCGGCACCGGTGCTCGTCGGGATCAGGTTGACGGCGGCCGATCGCGCCCGCCGCAGGTCCTTGTGCGGGCGGTCGAGCAGCGCCTGGTCGCCGGTGTAGCTGTGGATCGTCGTCAAGAACCCGCGCCGGACACCGAATGCTTCGTGCAGCACCCGGATCATGGGCGCGAGGCAATTGGTCGTGCACGAGGCGTTGGAGATCACGTGGTGCGCGTTCGGCTCGTAGGTGCCTTCGTTGACGCCGAGCACGATTGTCGCGTCGACGCCCTTGCCCGGCGCGGAGACGATCACCTTCCGAGCGCCCGCGGTGAGGTGTCCGGCGGCCGCTTCGCGGGTGCGGAAACGGCCGGTTGCTTCGAGGACGACGTCCACGCCGAACTCTCTCCACGGCAGGTTCGCCGGTTCGGGTTCGGAGGTCACTTGCAGTACCTGGTCGCCTGCTTCGATCGCCGAATCGATCACCTGCACCGGAGCGTGCAGCGGACCATAGGTGGAATCGTGGGCGAGCAGGTGCGCGAGGGTGTCCGCGGTGGTGATGTCGTTGACCGCCACCACCTCTACCGCGCTGTCCGGCTGTTCGAGGAGGCGACGCACAACGTCGCGCCCGATCCGGCCGAACCCGTTGATGCCGACTCGCACGGTCATGGGGACTCCTTCACTGCGATGGCGTGTCCGTTTACCGTGCGCCGCCGACGGGCAGCCGGACGAGGGACGTTGGCGGGTGCCTGCGAGGACCTTCGTCCCGGGCGCGGTCGACCTCGACCGGCACCTCCTCGTCGGTCTGCTCGAATCCTTGTCACCTGAAGCGGTGGCTGGTGGACCCGTTGTGGCACCGGGCTCGTGCGGAAGGCGGACCCGGAACGATGGGGTGGCGACGGGTCCGCAGGTGCCGAGCACGAACGGGTGGACGGCCGCAGCGATCGTGCGGCGCTTGGTGCCCGTCCTCGTTCCCGGGTCAGCGCCCGAGCGTCTCGCGCCGGCGTTCGTATTCGTCCTGGTCGATCTCCCCGCGGGCGAAACGCTCGCGCAGGATGCCCAGGGCGCGGTCGCTGTCCGATGTCGGCTTCGGCGTCCTCCGGAGCAGGACGGCTGTGACAACCCCGGCGGCGGTCAGCACGGCGAGGAGCACGAGGACCGCGACCAAGGGGCCGACCCAGCCTCCGGCTGTCCCATAGTGCCAGTAGGGCATGGTGTTCACCTTGTTCCGGTCAGTGCCACTGGTCCTTGGTTTCGTCCCGCAGGTCGGCAGTGTCGAGTGCCGCCAGCACCTCTTCGAGGTCGCGACGCGGTGTCGCCGGCAGTGGGTCCGCGTTGGCGGGGGCCCAGCCGATGCGCAGGACCATCTGTGGGAAGGTGCCCGACGCGACCTTCGCTTCCACCGTGCGCCGGACGTCCGGCAGCTCGAGGGGTTCGGTCAACGGGCAGGTGGCGAGGCCGAAGCGGGTCGCCGTCAGCAGCGCCGCGCTGGTGGCTTCGCCGGCCCGCAGCCGCGACATCCGGTCGTCGGACGCGGTGCTCAGCACCAGCAGCACGGTCTCGTCCTCGTCGCTGGTTGCGCCGGACGCCTCAGGCAACTCGGGGTCGGAGAACGGCCGGGCCGGGAGTGTTCCGGGGCTCGCGTCCACAGCCGGTGCGTTCCGCGAGGGGACGCCGTCCGGGGCTGCGCGGCGGCCGCTCCAGGCAGCCAGTTCGACGCGGTAGGCGGGGTCGTCGCGGTGCCGCCGGGATGCTTCCTCGATGGCGGTGGCGAGGTAGTACCGCTCCGCGGCTTCGGCCAGGCGCAGAACCACGCCCTCGTCGGCCACCGCTTCGGCGATCGATTCGAGGTAACCACGGGGGACCTCCCACGAGCTGCGGTGGCGGCGGTCGGTCCGGCGGCGCGGGATGGCCGCGGCGAGTGCGACTTCGTCGGCTGTGGGTTCGCGCCGGTGGAACTCGATCGCGGCGAGGTGGTCGGGCTGCGAGGGGTCGGGCAGGCGGTGCACGTCGGTGTGCCAGCCGAGTGCTGCGAAAGCGATGCGCGCGTGGTGCAACGCTGCGCCGCAACCGATGAGGAGATCACGCCCATCCGGGTCGGTCTCGGGCAGTTGCCGGGACGGGTCGGCGTAGAGGTGGAGCGTGCGGTAGCCGACGGCCCAGCGCCACGGCTGGGAGTTGTGGACCGAGGGCGCGCGGATCGCCATGGCCACTGCGGTGTGGACGGTGAAGTCATCGGGGAGTCCGTGTTCCATGGCCGCCTGCCTGCTCGTGTCGTGAGGTCGTCAGCTCGACCGTGTCAGCCGCCCGCTGCGCGGTGGAGAGTCGGTGTTCCCCGGGCCGAGGGACTTTCGCAGTCCTCGGCTATCAAGGCGAGCGCGAGGGAGACGGATTCCTCCGGGCTGCCGGCCGTGTCGACGGCCAGGGAGCCGGGCCACGCGTCGGAATCGGTCGCCATGGCCACGGCGATTTCCGGGCCTGCGTCGGAATACGACCCCATGCGGGTGGCGAGGCGATGTTCGCGGAGCGCATCCGGCGCGGTACACCTCAATGCGACCAGACGGCTACTCGTGTTCGCGGCCGCAGCGGCGATCTTCGCTCGCTGGTGCGCTGAGGTCCAAGAGGCGTCGACGACCACGGTCTCGCCGAGGCCGAGGAGTTCGGCCGACCGCCGGACGAGTTCGTCGTAAGTCCGGTCCGTCCACTCCGGCGTGTAGATCCCGTGCTGGTATCCCGAAGGAACGTGCTCGCCTGGGGCGATGCCGACGAGCTCCTTGCGCACGCGGTCGCTCTGCAGCAGGCTCGTCCCGAGCGCATCGGCAAGCCCACCGGCCACAGTGGACTTGCCCACGCCGGGCAGGCCACCAACGAGAATGACCCGCACTTCGCCCGTCTGGAGATGGCGCCGTGTCTGCTCCGCATACTCGCGGGCGAGCTCGGCGGCGGTCGGGTCGCCCTGCGCGTGGCGGAGACAGGCGACCTTGGCGCGGACGAATGCGCGGTAGGCCAGGTAGTGGTGGCGCAACGCCGCAGGAGCGGGGTCCCCGGAGAACTCCGCGTACCTCCTCAGCAGTTCGGCCGCGAGCTCCGGCGCATCGAGTCGGTCGAGATCCATCGCGAGGAACGCGACGTCGTCAAGCCCGTCCACGTGCCGAAGATGGTCGTCGAACTCGAGGCAGTCGAGCACGCGCGGGCCGTCGTCCAGGCAGAAGACGTCGTCGGCGATGAGGTCGCCGTGCCCGTCGACTACGCGGCCTTCAGCGATTCGCTGCGCGAACAGCCGTTCTCGCCCGGCCATGAACTCCTCCACCAGGAGTTCGACCTCGGTGGCGACGGCGGTGTTCAGCACGACTCCATGGAACGGCCGCACCTGGGCGAAACTCTCCCGCCAGCGCGCCAGGACGGCGTCTCGGGTGCCATCCGCCTCGATCAGCAGGCTCCGCTCCGCCGCGGCGTGGAAGACAGCGAGCTCCCGAGCCAGCGCGCGGACCACCGGCACGAGCGGCTCACCCCGGCGGACGAGCGTGGAGAGCCGGCGCTCGTCGGGCATGCGACGCATCACGACGAGGTGGTCGCGGCCATCCGGTCCGCTGAGCTCCGCGACACCGAGGTAGACGTCGGGCGAGAGCCGCCGGTTCAGCTCGACCTCCCGCCGGCACACCCGTTCGCGCGCCGCCGGAGTAGTGAAGTCGAGGAACCCGAGATCGACGGGCTTCTTGAGCTTGTACGCGCGGTCACCCACCAGGAAGACCACGCCGCTGTGCGTTTCCCGCACCGCTGCCCACGGTTTCGTCTCGGCCATGCGGTCCAGCTTCGCGACGGCGAGGGCGGGGACGGCAGGGCGTTAGGTCACCGTCGACGTGCCCTTTGGTCACCATGGCCGGAAGTCCTGGAGCACCGATGACTTCCGGCCGCATCCCACTGTGCGTCGTATCGGGCACGCTGGGTCGGATGAAGCTTTCGGCGGTGTTGCCGGGCCTCGCGCGGCTGCGCCGCTATCAGCGAACCTGGCTGCGCGGCGACGTCGTCGCGGGTGTCACGGTGGCGGCTTACCTCGTGCCGCAGGTGATGGCCTACGCCGAGGTGGCCGGCCTGCCACCGGTGGCCGGCCTGTGGGCGGCGATCGGCCCGCTCGCCGTGTACGCCTTGCTGGGTTCGTCGAGCCTGCTGTCCGTCGGGCCGGAGTCGACGACGGCGCTGATGACGGCGGCCGTCCTGGCCCCGTTCGCCGCCGGCGACCCCGGCCACTACGCGACGCTGGCGGCGGTGCTCGCGGTACTCGTCGGCGGGTTGTGCCTCGTGGCCGCATTCGCGCGGCTCGGGGTGCTCGCCGAACTGCTGTCGAAGCCGGTTCTCACCGGCTACATGGTGGGCATCGCGGTGCTCATGGTTGTCGGCCAGCTCAGCAACGTCACCGGGGTTCCCGTGGATCGCGATGGTTTCGCTGGCGAGCTCTCGTCGTTCTTCAGCGAGCTCGGGCAGGTGCACTGGCCGACCGTCGGACTCGCGGCGGCGGTGTTGTTCGTGCTGCTCGTCCTCCGACGGGTCGCGCCGTGGCTGCCGGGGCCGTTGGTGGCGATCGCCGGAGCCACGGCGGTCGTCGCGTTTGCGGGGTTGCCGGGCATCGAGGTGGTGGGGGCGTTGCCCGCCGGCCTGCCGCCCGCGTTGTCCGGGTTCTCACTGGCGGAGGTCGGGCAGCTGGTCCTCCCGGCTCTCGGCATCACCATCGTCGCGTTCTCGGACAACGTGCTCACCGCGCGCGCCTTCGCGGCCGGCCGAGGCGAAGAGATCGACGCGAACCAGGAACTGCGCGCTCTCGCCGGCGTCAACGTGTCCTCCGGATTGCTGCACGGCTTCCCGGTCAGCAGCAGTGGCAGCCGCACTGCCCTCGGCTCGGCCGCGGGCAGCAGGACACAGCTGTACTCCTTGGTCGCCCTGGGCACGGTGGTGCTCATCGTGCTGTTCGCGCGGCCGCTGCTGGCCCAGTTTCCGACGGCGGCGTTGGGTGCGCTGGTGATCTTCGCGGCCACCTACCTCGTCGACATCGGGGAGCTGCGCAGGTTCGCGCGATTCCGCCGCAGTGAGCTGCTGCTGGCCCTGCTGACCACGGCGGGGGTGCTCGGGCTCGGTGTGATCTACGGTGTGCTGGCCGCGGTGGGATTGTCCGTCCTGGACCTGCTGCGGCGGATAGCCCGGCCGCACGACGGGATTCTCGGCATGGTGCCCGGGTTGGCCGGGATGCACGATGTCGACGACTATCCGGAGGCCGCGATGGAGCCCGGTCTCGTCGTCTACCGCTACGACGCGCCGTTGTGCTTCGCCAACGCGGAGGACTTCCGCCGACGGGCGCTCGCTGCGGCGTCGGGCGAGATATCAGGTCCGGTGAGGTGGTTCGTCCTGAACACCGAGGCGAACGTCGAACTCGACGTCACCGCGGCCGATGCACTCGACCAGCTGCGCGAGGAGCTCACCCGCCGTGGTGTCGTGTTCGCCCTCGCAAGGGTCAAACAGGACCTGCGTGACGATCTCGAAGCCGCCGGACTTGTCGAGAGGGTGGGCGAGGAGCGGATTTTCCCGACCCTGCCGACCGCGGTGGGCGGCTACCGCGACTGGCTAACCGCGCGGGGCTGACGATAGTCCCGGTGTCCCGGGACGAACGGCTGCATCGGCGGGGGACAGGTCAGATCTATGGTCGTGCTCCGCCTCCCGGACTTGGAGGAAACACCATGACCGCACCCGCAAACGCGCCCATCGTCGTCGCCATCGACGGCTCGGAGACCACGACCGCCGCGGCCGTGTGGGCGGTTGGGGAAGCCCTGCGGCGCCACGCTCCGCTGCTCGTGTTCACCGCGTATGGGCTGGAAGACGCGTCATTCGGTGGCAAGGCCTACCCGCCGTCGGACTGGCTGGCAGTCAAGCAGGCCGAAGCGGAAGGATGGCTGCACCGGACACGCGAGACACTCGACGCCGTCGTGCCTGGGCTTCGGATTTCGACCGAAGCGACCGACAGGGGCCCCGTGCCCGCCCTGCTCGACGCGTCCGAGCGCGCGCGGATCCTCGTCGTCGGTGAACCGACCGGCCCGCTGCTCGGCCTTTTCAGCGGTTCTCCTGCCGTCGATCTGGCTGCGAAAGCGCACTGTCCGGTCGCCGTCGTGCGCGGCCATGAAACCATCGACGGCCCAGTGGTCGTCGGCGTCGACGGCAGCGCGCTCAGCGACGCGGCGATCGGCTGGGCCTTCGAGGAAGCCTCGCTGCGCAACACCCGCCTCGTCGCTCTCCACACCTGGCATGACAGTGACCTCTCCCAGACCCGCTTCGGCAGCGTCATGTTGCCGGCCGAGAACCACCACGAGACCGGTCACCGCCTGCTCGCCCAGCGCCTCACCGTCTGGCAGGAGAAGTACCCGGATGTCCCCGTCGAACGCCTTGTCGAGCAGGACAAGCCGCGCCACCGGTTACTCGCGTTGAGCAGCGACGCGCAACTCGTCGTGGTGGGCAGCCGCGGCCGGGGTGGCTTCACCGGCTTGGTGCTCGGGTCGACCAGCCAGGCCTTGCTGCACCACGCGCAGTGCCCGGTGATGGTTGTCCGTTCAGAACGCTGACCGTTCACGCGGCAGGTACAACTGGCGGGCGCCGGTTCCGGGCCGGCGCTCCGATCACGGCGAGCAGGGCCAGAACCACCCGGGCGACGAGGACACCGAATGGCTGCACTCGCGCCTGGTGCGCATCAGCCGACCCTTCGGCACCCGAGGCCGTCACGTATCACGTCCTGCTCGGCGGCCGGTGGAACGCCCCGGCGGGACGAGACGTCGTGATGGACGGTCGCGGCGGCGCTTGTCCCGGCTCGTCGCGGTGATGGCGAAAACGACCCAGCCGGCGGCCGTCAGCCCCAGCCAGGTGATGCTCCGGTAGAGGACAACCGCGACCGCGGCGGCGGGAGCCGTGATCCCACCGGCGGCCAACGCCGCGAGCAAGCCGGTCTCCGCGGGGCCGGCGCCCGCCGGTGTGAGCTGAACGCCGATGCTCGCCTGAACGGCAAGGTGGCCGACGCCGACCGCGGACCAAGGCACCACCGCGTCCGCGCTCGCCGCGACGCACGCCGTGAGTGCCAGGTAATCCAGCACCCAACTGGCCAGCGTCCATGCGATCAAACCGGGCCATGCACGCCCCGCAGGACGGAACCGGGCGACGCGGCCCAACACTGAGTCGAGCGGGCTCGGCTCATCCCGGACCCAGTGCTGATTCCGGATCACAGGCAGGTGCCGTCCCAGCACTACGAGTCGGTGCGCGATCCAGCGCAGCGCGGCAGGCCGGCGTAGCAGCTTCCAGGTCACCAGGCTGATCGCCGCGAGCAACACCGAGACGGCGAGCGTAGCCGGCCAGACGAGAAGGCCCACGCCGAACAGCAAGGCAGGGGCGAGCACGACGAGCACCATCGCAGACAGCAGCGCGGCGACCGCGGTGGACCACAACGACACCGCCGTGTCGACGCCCCGCCCCCCCGCCCCCGCAGCGCGGGCACCATGTATGCGACGCCGGCGGTCGCTCCCGCCGAGGGCAGCGTCTGAGCCATCGCATTGCCGACGAAGTTCACTGTCTGCACCGTGCTTCCACGCACATGCACACCGGCGCAGCGAAGGAGCCGACGATGCAGCTCACCGTGACCAGCGACGCCACGGCCAGGACGATCGCGACCGCCACCCACGACCAACGCAGCGAGGTGAACCGAGCGCCGAGATTGTCGACGCTCGCCAAGGTCGGTGCCAGCCGCCAGACCGCGACGCCGACACCCGCGACGGCCAAGAGCACGTCGAGGGCGATCCGTCCGTTGACGCGGCCACGACCACGACGCCCGTGCGCCTTTCCCCGATCGCCGGTCACGATGGCCACACCCGCTGTCACCGCAGACCGGCGGTGACGAACCCGGCCGGGCCGGCGGCCCCCTGGCCCGACGGAGCGGCGGCACTCGACATTGGCCCCGCGCGTGCTTCGGCGATCCGCCGATCGGTCGTTGTCTCGCAGGATTCACCCAGGTCGGTCATGCCAGCCGGTTGCTCCGGTGCGGGCCTGCCGACGTTCCGTCTGTCCCGGCCGAACCCGTCGAACCTCAACTGCGTTGCCACGTCGACTCCTTCTCCGCAAGACTCCGAACGTTTCACTCGGCGAGGTCCTCGACCTAGAGACCAAGTTCTCCCATGAGCGAGAAGTTCTGCCTTCTCTTCGGCCAAGGCACGTTCTCGGCGACGCCCGGTCGCGCCGCGGCACTCGAAGATGGTCGAATTCGCCGGTGCACGGCTGTTTCGCTCAATTCCGCACCGACCCCGTGGCGCGGCGTCTTTGCCATCTGGACATCGCTCCGGACCCACGTTCCATACTCGGCCGGAGGCGTCATGGGAGGAAGTCGCCTCGACCGGGCACCACAGCGGGCTTGCCGCGGAGACTGCCCGCAGTCTCTTGACTGATTCCCTGTCGGTCAGGTTTCCGTGCTGCTGCCGCGAGCCATCAGGATGCGGTGTCCTCCTGGGCGGCTTTCGCCGCGCGGTCTCCGGAGGGCTCGTTCGCGGGGAGGTCCTCCATGCCGCAGGTGAGGGTTGTCACCGCATCGGTTCGCGCCTTGACCGAGTTCTCCAGCGCGGCAAGCTGCGTTTGCTCCGTTGGCGTGCCGGGGAGCGGGGACTTCGGCAGGGGCTTGGCTTTCGAGTTCGCTGCGGAGGTCAGCGGGCATCACCGCGAAGACGTGGTCGAGTTGCCCGGGAGAGAACAGCGCGTTCAGGCCAGCGGAGACCTTGCCGGCGATGGCCGGGACGTCGGCGGGACTGATGTCGGCTTCGGCGGCGAACAGGTTGGCCGCGGTCGTGCTCTTCGCGGTGGGTGAGCAGGTCGAACAGCAGGGTGCCCAAGGCGGCCCCGTTGAGGTCCTGCGCGACGAAACGGTTGTGCGGGCTGTGCCGGCTGCTGCCACTGCCGTGGGCGAACAGCACGACGCCGGCCGGGTTCTCGGGAATGGTGAGGTGCCCGGCCAGCGGGACCGGGCCCGCGAAGACCTCGACCTCCTCGTCCCGCAACGACGGGTCGCCCGCCCGCGTAGTGGCTTCCGGTTCGAAAACGCCCTCGGCGGCACGGCGAAGCAATTCGGCGACCTCGTCATCCGTGGTTTGCCCGAAATCGGTGAACCACTCGCCGACAGCGCAGAAGCAGGGGGGCGTTTCCAGACACACCACCTCGTCGGCATCGTCCCTCAACGCGAGGATCGCGTCCGGCGCACCGACCGGCACTGCAAGCACGACTCTCGTGGCTCCCCGCGCGCGGGCCACCCGGCAGGCCGATCGGGCGGTCGACCCGGTCGCCACGCCATCATCGACGATCAGCGCCGTCGGGCCCGCCGCGGAGATTCCCGCGCGCCCACCGCGGCACTTCGCGACGCGGCGCCGGAGCTCGATCCTCTGGGCCCGCTGAACGGCCGCGATCTCGTCGGCGGTGACTCGCGTCATGCGCACGACGTTTTCGTTGAGTACCCGCACCCCTCCCTCACCGATCGCACCCAGCGCGAGTTCCGGCTGGTAAGGCACACCGAGCTTGCGCACCACGATCACATCCAACGGCGCCCCCAACGTCGGCGCGACCTCCAACGCGACTGGCACCCCGCCCCGCGGCAGCCCGAGGACCACGACATTCTCACCGCAGTTCCAGACGCTCAGCCAACCTGCGTCCTGCTTCGGCGCGATCAATGAAGGGCATGGATACCTCCTGCGGCTGCTTCGGCAGCGCACCACGAGGACCAGCCTGCGGGTGCGCGTCGATGGCGAGCTCCAGTGTCGATTGGCAATTGATGCGGTGTGAGTCGGGGGTCCTTCGCCGGGCCTTCCGTTCTCTTGAAATTAGCTTTCCATCGGTTTTCTAGAGTTTGTAGCCCAGTGTCCGCAGAAGTGATTTCCGATCGCTCTGGTCGTCCGGGGTCTCGATGCCCAGGGGCGGTGATCCGTCGACCACGCCGAGGATTGCGCGGCCCAGTCCGGTTTCGGCGACGAGCACCTCGACGGGATTCGCCGTGGCGCAGAAGAAGCCGCAGACCTCGGGAACCTGCTTGATCGCATTGAGGACGTTGACGGGGTAGCCCTCGCGCAGGAACACGATGAACGAGTGCCCTGTGGCTATTTCCTGTGCATTCTTCGTCGCCAGTTCCACCAATTCAGAATCGTTGCCGGAATATCGCACAAGGCGGAGCCCTGACGCCTCACAGAACGCGAAACCGAACTTCAGGTACGGGCTGGTTCCGGCGAGCGCCTCGTGCAGGTCTTCCACGGTCTTGATGAAATGCGCCTGGCCGAGGATGACGTTGAGACCCTCGGGCTTGTCGATGGTCAGCACCTGGACGTCCATGACCCGATTCTCGTCCGGCCGACGGGGCTGTCCGGGAGAGCACAAAGACCACTGACGCGGGTCAGGAAGTCCCACGGGCCGGGCCGGTGACTTTCGGCCCAGGCCTTCTGTGACGCGCGGCCGCGCCGTGGGTGGGCGGCACAGGCGGCGATCAGTCAGATCGCGCAGAGGCACTGATGCAGCCTGGCGTCGCCCCGTGATGGTCGTTCTCCCGTAGGTGGAAGGACTGGGAAATGCGCGTGCACCCCGGCGCTCCGCCGACGGCTCGCGCCCTACGTCGTACGGTTGCTGGCCGGCGACCACCTGTCCGTGTTCTTTCCTCCGGATCCGACGCGGTCGTGCCGACCCTGCGAACTGGCGGCCGTCAACGAGCACTCGACGACGCCGAACTCCTTGTCCTGGCCCGCGACGGCAACCGCACCCCTCTCGGCCCGAAAAGCGTCGGTCCGGTCGGCCGCTTCATCGTCGACCACGGATCCCGCCCTCCCGGTTGCTTCAGCCGGGCAAAACCAACCGGGAGCGGCTTGCGGCGCACAGTTGGCCGCTCGCGGACGTTGGTCCACCAGAGCCGCGACGAACGACTGCAGCGGCCGAGGCCCAGTCGCTCCTATCTTCGGCCCGAACGGTGCTTCGCGCACCGGACCTGGAGGGACACGTCATGAGCGTAACCCGAAATCTCCCGGTCGTCGTGCATGTCGACGGCGCGGAGACCGCAATCGCGGCGGTGGTGTGGACGGTGGGCGAAGCTGCACGGCGGCACGCCCCGTTGCTCGTGTTCACCGCGTACGGGTTCGAAGGCCGTTCGTTCGGCAGTAAAGTGTGTCCGCCGTCGGGCTGGCTCCTGGTCAAGGAAGCGGAGGCGCGTCAGTTGTCGCGCCGGGCGCAGGAGACGCTGCAAGCCCGCTGCTCGGCCTGTTCAGCGGCTCTCCCAGCGTCGATCTGGCCGCCAAGGCACGACTGGCCGGTCGTCGTACGCGGTCATGAGACGATCGGCGGCCCAGTGGTCGTCGGCGTCGGCGGCAGCCCCCTGAACGAAGCCGCGATCGGCTGGACCTTCGACGAACCCTCGCTGCGCGACGCCGACCTCGTAGCCCTTCACGCCTGGCACGACGGCGACCTCAGTCGGTTCAGCGTCGGCAGCGTCATGTTCGAGGGCGAAAGCCTGTACGAGACCGGCCACCGTCTGTTCGCCCAACGGCTGGCCGGAGAAATACCCCTACGTCCACGTTGAACGCCAGGTCGAACACGACAAACCACGCCATCGCCTCCTCGCCAGCTCGCAACATTCCCAGCTGATCGTCGTGGGCAGCCGCGGCCGCGGCGAGTTTGCCGGACTCGTCCTCGGCTCGACCAGCCAGGCCTTGCGCCGATCCGGAGAATCGGCGTGCTCTCGGGCAGCGCTGGTCCGATGACGGCTCCGACGGGATTCGGCGATGCTTGCGGACGTTCGGCCTGTCAATGCGCGCTCGCAGGTCCCGTTGCCTCCGTCGGCTCGGTTTCCGGAGCGAGGTGCTCTGGCGTAGGCTCGGCGCGAAGGCCCAGGGTGCGCAATTGTCGCCATGGTAGCGCGCAGGACACCGGCGACGTCTTCGAGGAACTGAGCGCGGTACAGGTCCTGCAAAAGCAGTGCTGATCTGCTGCCCGGTGGCCTCGTGGCTTATGCGGTTCGGGCTAGCTGTCGCCAGCTTGCCTAGTGATATTCGCCAGGTTGTCTAGCGACTGGAGGAAGCGTTGAGTATCTGTGCCATTACTGCGCAGAATGCCGTTTCCCAGCCCGGCACGGCTGTTTTCCCGGTGCGGGCGCCGGTATGAGCCCCGCGGAGCGTGACGTCGTCGTCGCCGGTGGTGGTCCCGGCGGCATGCTCCTCGGATATCTGCTGGCCAGGGCGGGAATTGAAGTGACCGTGCTGGAGTCGCGGTCGGACTTCGACCGCGACTTCCGGGGGGATTCGCTTCATCCCTTCACTCTTGAGCTTTTCGATCAGCTGGGGCTGGCCGAGAGCCTGCTCCGGCTCGAACACTTCAAGGCGAAGTCCTTCCGGTTCCACACGACCAAAGGCAGTTTCAGCGTCGCGGCGTACGACCGGCTCGACACGCCGTTCAACTACATCGCACTGATGCCACAGGTGCGCTTCCTTGACTTCCTCGCCGGCCAAGCCGCCCGACTCCCTTCCTTTTCCCTGGAGATGGAGGCAAGGGTCACCAGCCTCATCAAGGACGGATCAGGCACCGTCACCGGGGTCCGGCACCGGGGCGGCGAGATCTCCTGCGAGCTGGTCGTCGGCGCTGATGGGCGGTTCTCGACCGTCCGCCGGCTGGCTGATCTCTCGGCGCGGCCTCTCGGTGCAACGACCGACATCCTGTGGTTCCGGCTGCCGCGGAAACCGCACGACCCGCTCGACGCCGATCTGGACCTGTACTACGGGCCGGAGAGCTACGTCGGGGTGCTCGGCGGGGTGCACGACTGGCAAGTCGGCTACAGCGTGGCGAAGGGCGACTACCCACGCCTGCGGGAACAAGGTGTGGAGCCGATTCGCGACTTCGTCGGCGCCCACGTTCCCTGGCTGGCCGACCGGACCCACCTGCTCACCGACTTCGCGCAGACCACGCTGCTGTCGGTCGACATCTCGCGCGTCGACACCTGGTACCGCCCCGGTCTGCTCCTAATGGGCGATGCCGCGCATGTCATCTCGCCAGTCGGTGGCAATGGAATACTCATGGCCGTGCAGGACGCGGTCGCGGCGGCCAACCGGCTCGTGCCGGCCTTCCGCCGCGGCGGACCCGGGATCGTCGATCTGGCCGCCGTCCAGCGGGACCGGCTGTCGGCCATCGAGAAGGTGCAGGCGCAGCAAGTCCGCGTCGAACGCCGGTCCGCCCGCGCAAGAGCGAAAGGGCGCGGCACCGAGCCACCTGCGTTCCTGCGTTGGCTGTTCGCAATCCCGGCGCTGCGTACCAAGGGAGCGCGGGACAATGCTTACGGTCCGCTGCCGCCTCGGCTGGACGCGGCGGTGCTGGCACCAGGTGTGTCAGGTGCACCATGAACCTCCCGAGTCGAACGATCCGGTCGAGCGAATCCGGCAGCTCGGTTGCGCGTGCACATCCGGGAGGTCCGCTCGGTCTTTGCGAAGACCCCGGCGGGCTTCGCCGCGCAGCGGCGGAGATCCTTGCCGCGGGACTGTCCATTCAGGATGTGACAGTGGGGTACATTCGGTTGCGCAGCCGCGCGGCGGCCGTCTTCCGATGGGACGGTGACGACGGGGATGCTGTCGCAAGCTCGAGCCCGGCCGCGATCTCCAGCCGGGCAAACAGCTGCAGGGACCAGACCAGGAACAGGCTTTCCTCGTAACCGGTGGGTGCGGTGCGGAGGATGAGGTTGTAGGCGGGGTCGGCCAGCTCTGCTCGCAACGCGGCGAGCACTGCAAGCAGGCGGTGCGCCAGCACATCGACAACCGCGCGCGGTGCTGTCGAGAAGTCCGCTTGCGGCCCCCGGGCGTCGGCGGCGAGCTCGTCGACCACGACGTCCAGTGGACAGTCGCAGGATCGGGTCGACGGCCATGGTGTCCTCGCGGTCGTTGCGTCCCAGCTTTCGCTTACGCAGCGGGTGTGACAAGGACACGACATACTCGGCCGATGGTACAGCCCGGCCGTCCGATGGGACGATTTCCTTACCCCACGGGGATTCGTGCCTCAGCCGGTGGCCGGGTGCGGGCGCACGATCAGCACCGGGCAGGCTGCGTAGTGCAGTAGCGCCTGGCCGGTCGAGCCGAGCAGCAGGCCGGGGAAGCCGCCACGGCCACGGCTTCCGACCACGACGAGCTGGGCATCCTGGCTCCGGGTCAGAAGCTCGTGTCGGGGACGGCCGGACGCCAGGACCTGGTCTACGTGGACGTTGGGGTACCGGAGGGACGACGCCGTCAGGTACTCGTCGAGCGGTGGCGCTTCGCCCGCCTCGCTCCCGGTCAGTTCTCCGTCATGGGTCGCATGGAACACGACGAGGGGCGCCTTGAGGGTACTGGCCTCGGCGAAAGCGGCCTCGGCCACTGCGGCGGATGCGGGACCGCCGTCGATCCCCGTGAGCACAGGGCGGGCGGCGTCGGGCTCGTCCCAGCTAACGCCCTGGACGACCGCGACGGGGCAGGGAGCGTGGGAAGCGAGTGCGCTGGAGACGGATCCGGTGAGCAGAGCTGCGAAGCGGCCGTGGAAGGACCCGCCGACAGCCACGCAGGACGCCGATCCGGCCAGGTCGAGAAGGGCCGGCGCCGCGCGATCGGGGTCGAGTCGCTCGCGAATTTCGAGCGCACCGGCGGCGTTCGCCAGCTCCTGCGCCGCCCGCAGGTGGTGGCGGCCGCGCCGGCGGAGCGTCTCCTTCATCTCGTCCGGCAGCGGGACGATCCCGCCTGCCGTCACATCGGGAAACGCTGTGGCGTGGACCAGTTCGAGGGGAAGCTGACGGCGGACCGCGGCACGGGCGGCCCAACGCACGGCGTGGAGGGCCTCCGCCGAGCCGTCCACCCCGACCACGATCGGCGCAAGGCTGGGAGCAGGCTGATTCATCTCGCTCACGCTACGAAGCGGCGGTGGTGGGCGCCGCGGTCGGAAGTCCCTGTGGTGTGGGACTTCCGGCCGTTCCTGGTGACGTCCTCGGCTCGGCGTTGTGCGCCGCCAGACTGCGGACCCGTCAGCCGTCTTGTCGTCCTGCAGCAGCGCGGCCAGCGCTCGGGCGCTCCGCGATGCGCTTTGAGGAGTGCGGCGGCCCGAGCTTCGGCTTCGCGCACCAGCCGCGCGATCTCCTGGTCCACGATCCGCGGCGCCGGTCGAGGCCTGGCCGAGCACTACGAGCGCGGCGGCCCGGCCGCCCAGCCGGACGGCGAGCAGATCGGCCAAGTAGCCCTCGGAGTAAAGGTGCGGCTCCGCTTCCGGTAGTTACTCGGTTGCGCCGAGTGCCATTCCCGCCGGCAGGTCGTCACCTTCGCAACTGGGTCGGCGTGTTCGCACAGCGCTGCGACAAGTGCGTGCACGGCCACCGAGCGGCGTTCTTCGGGCAGCGGGGCGTTCGAGGTGTCGCGCCGGCGGAGCAGGACCCGGTCCCGCGCGGCCGAGAGGCCGGCCGCGGTGAGTACCGTCCGGTCGTCGCGGACGGCGTTGATGGCCTGCTCGTTGACCAACTTGCGGACGTCGGCCCCCGGAGAAGCCCGGTGTGCCCTGGGCGACCACGCCCAGTTCGACGTCCGGGCCGAGGTGCTTGCCGCCGACGTGCACCGCGAGGATCGCGGCGCGTTCGGACTGGTTGGGCGGCGGCACAGTGACCTGCCGGCCGAACCGTCCCGGCGCAGCAGAGCCCGGTCGAGTGTCTCCGGCTGATTCGTTGCCGCGAGCACGACGATGCCGCTGCTCTCGTCGAATCCGTCCATCTCCGACAGAAGCTCGCGATCGCCGGAATCGACCTGTCGGACATTGGACCGGGTCGCCGGTGCCGCGGTCCTGCGCGCGGGCTGACCGAGTCAGCGCCCGCACCCCTGCTTGCACGTGGCCCGCGGCGGCGAACCCCGCAGGGCGGGAACGGCAGTCCTCTGCGGTGGATCTCACCGAACGGACGGCGGGTGACGGTGTCCGGCTCGACTGGCGGCACCCCTGGCCTGAGCCGTCAGACCCGCGGTTTCCAAGATGAGGTGCCCGTGTTGGTGGGCAGGCGGCGCACCTCGGCATCGACGTCCGTGGCGACAGCCTCCAGCAGCTCCTGAGTGAGGTCTGACTGTGCCCGGCCGACCGTGAGGTAGCCGGCGACTTGGGCGCGCCCGCGGCCCTCGAGCGTGCGCTGGGCCAGGTCGACCCGGCGAACTCGTGGCCGTCGTCCGTCCGCAGGAGGGCTTCGGCGCGGGTGCGGCAGGTGCTCGAGTTCGACCTCGAGGGCCCACCGCTCAGGCCGTCGGTCATGTCAACCTCCGTTCCAGCCCGACCCTCCCAGATCGCCTCCGGAGCGGACATAGCCCAAAGTCCTCGTCGCGCGGTGGTGACCTTCGTCCTTCGCGTTCGGGCAATCCGACAGCGTCGCGAAGAGGGCCGTCCGGGGTCTGCTGAGGGGGCGACACCAGTTCGCGACGAAAGGAATGAGCATGCCTGCACTACCCGGGTCCCGTCTGGCCCTGCCGAACATCGCCGCCTGGCTGGACAACCCCTGGCCGTTCGCCGAGCACAACCCCGTGCGGATCGAGGACTCCACTGAGAACGGTCGATACACCGTGCGCGCAGAGCTGCCGGGTTTCGACCCGGAGAAGCACATCTCGGTGACAGCGCACGAGGGGCTGCTCACGATCACCGCGGAGCGCGAGGCCAAGGAGACCGCCGAAGGCCGGAGCGAGTTCTATTACGG
Organism: Amycolatopsis sp. NPDC050768; assembly: GCF_040654155.1. Lineage (NCBI taxonomy): Bacteria > Bacillati > Actinomycetota > Actinomycetes > Pseudonocardiales > Pseudonocardiaceae > Amycolatopsis > Amycolatopsis sp. NPDC050768. Next base: position 35,313 of record NZ_JBFAHL010000005.1, on the reverse strand, counting down.
CAAGTTCAGCCGCACGATGACCCTGCCGCCCGGCGCTGAAGCCACGAAGGTGAACGCGAAGTACACCAACGGGATCCTCGAGATCACGATGCCGGTGACCGAGCAGCCGCACGAGAAGCAGATCAAGATCCACGTCGACAAGGCCTGAGCGCCGCTCGCGGTGAGCGCGGCCGTCGGCTGTGCCCACCCCCAGCGGGGTGGAGGAGTGTCATGAGAACGGACCTGCCTATGCGGGCTCTGCTGGCTGACGGGGAAGTCGGTCTCGTGCGCGCTCTGCGCCTTGCGGACACCGCGGCTGTGCTTGACTTGCACAACCGGCTCGGCGAGAGAGACCGTTATTTCCGGTTCTTCGGTCCGTTGCCATCCACAATGGACCGGCTGGCCGCACGGATCGCGGAAGAGCCCGCCGCCGGCCACGCCGCGGTGGGCTGTTTCCTGCGGGAAGCTCTCGTGGGCGTCGCCAATTACGAGAAGCTCGGCGACACCACGGATGCCGAGGTCGCCCTGGTGGTCGATGGCACCCGGCAAACCCACGGAGTTGCCACACTGCTGCTCGAGCACCTTGCGGTGGCTGCCCGCGCGGCCGGTCTCACCCGGTTCGTCGCCGAGGTACTGGCGGAGAACTCCCAGGTGATCCGGGTTTTCTCGGACCTCGGATTTCCGTACAAGGTGACTCGCGACGGTCCCGAATGGACGGTGACGCTCTGGCTCGACGCCGAGGACCACTATCCGGAGGCGATCGCGCACCGCGACGAGGTCGCGGAGGCAGCGAGCCTCGCGCACCTGTTGCGCCCCGCTTCCATCGCGGTCATCGGCGTGGGCCGGCGGGCAGACTCGGTCGGGCGCGCGGTGCTGGCGAACCTGCTTGGCCGCGGCTACTCCGGCTTGGTCGAGGTGGTCCACCCCCACGCGACGGAGATCCTCGGGGTGCCGTGTGCTCCCACGGTCGAGGCACTGAGGCAAACCCCTGAGCTGGTGGTGATCTGCCTGCCCGCCGAGTCCGCCGCGGTCGCGATCGAGCAGTGCGGAGAACGCGGTGTACCTGCCGCGGTGATGATCTCGTCCGGGCTGACCGGCACCTCCGCCGGCACCCGGGTACGCGAGGCGCTTCGGCGGTACGGCATGCGCCTGGTTGGACCGAACTGCCTCGGAGTGTTGTCCACTGATCCGTCGTTCCCGGTGGACACCACGTTCCTCGCCCGGGCGCCGTTGCCCGGCGACGTCGGGGTCGTGACGCAGTCGGGCGGCGTCGGCATCGCGCTGGCCGAAGCACTGACCGGGCTGGGCCTGGGGCTGTCGAGCCTGGTTTCCACCGGAGACAAGTACGACGTCAGCAGCAACGACTTGCTCCTGTGGTGGGCGACCGACCGCCGCACGAAAGTCGTCGTGCTGTACCTAGAGTCCTTCGGAAACCCGCGCAAGTTCGCTCGACTCGCTGCTCGGCTGGCGAGGACCCGCCCGGTGCTGGCGGTTCGCGCTGGTAGCGGCAGGACCGCGCAGCGCGCCGCCGCGTCGCACACGGCGGCCGCGGCGACTCCCGCGGTGACCCGCGACGCACTTTACGAACAGGCCGGGATCATCGCGGTCGACACGGTCGCCGAACTGACCGACGTGATTGCGGCGGTGTCCTGGCAGTCGCCGCCGGCCGGGCGCCGAGTGGCCGTGCTGAGCAACGCCGGCGGCGGCGGTGTCCTCGCCGCCGACGCGTGCGAGCGGAAGGGTCTTACGATGGCGGCCCTGTCCGCGGAGACCGGACAGCGACTGCGCGCACTGCTGCCCGCCGAGGCGGCGGTCCGCAACCCCGTGGACACCACCGCTGCCGTGCCCGCCGGGCTTTTCGCGGAGGCGTTGAAGATCGTGCTCGACGACGACGGCGTTGACGCCGCCATCGTGGTCACCGTGCGGACCGCGGTCAGTGACCCGGCGACGTCACTGGCCGGCGTGGTCGGCCGCGGGGCCAAGACGGTGTTCGCCGTCCGGCCCGGCCAGCGGGCCAGGGTCGCGCCGCTCGTCGCCGGCGGACCGGGTGTGACTGCTTCCTACGACGATCCGGCCACCGCAGCCTCTGTTCTCGCGAAGCTGGCGGGCTACGAACAATGGCTGCGCCGGCCGGACAACGACGTTCCAGACTTGCCGGAGGTAGATGTCGAAGCGGTGCGGGCTTTCGCCGCAGCGCGTGTCGCGCAGGGGGAGCGGTGGCTCGGCCCGGCCGCGGCCGTGGAGCTGCTGCGCCTCGCGGGCATACCGCTCGTGACCACCCGCTACGCCCGGGACGAGACCGAGGCCGTGCGGGTCGCAGACCAGCTTGCCGGCCCGCTGGCGGTCAAGGCCGACGCCGAAGCGCTGCTGCACAAGTCCGCGGGCGGCGGGGTCCTGCTCGACGTGTACGGACCCGAAAGCGCCCGCGACGCCTACCGGCTGCTCCTTGCCAGGTTCGGCAATTCGCTCAGGGGCGTTGCGATCCAGCCGATGGTTGACCGGGGACGCGAGCTGCTCGTCGGTGTGCGGTCCGATGCGGTGTTCGGGCCGCTGGTGGTGTTCGGCCTGGGCGGTGTCGACGCCGACCTGGTGGCGGATCGCGCTGCGCGGCTAGCCCCGCTGACCGGGGCGGACGCCGATCTGCTGCTCGACGCGCTGCGGTCCTCGGAGGCGCTGTGGGCGTCGGGGATCGACCGCACCGCGGTCCGCGAGTTGCTGCTGAAGGTCGGCCGACTGGCGACGGTCGTGCCCGAGCTCGCCGAGCTGGACCTGAATCCGGTGGGGGTGCACAAGAGCGGCTGCGTGGCGATCGATGTCCGGGTGCGCCTGGAACTCCGGGAGCCCGCCGACCCCTACCTGCGCCGCTTGCCCGGCTGACCAAGTTCGAGGAGACGATCGTGCGAGTCCTGACGGTGAACCCCGGTTCGTCGAGCCTGAAGGCTGCGATGGTCCACGACGGCGTGACGGTCGGCTGGGCGGCGTGGCAGATCGCCGAGCCCGAGGCCGTACCGGACGCCATCCACCGCTGGCCCGTGCCGGACGCGGTCGCCGTGCGGTTCGTCCATGGCGGAGCCCAGAAGAAACCCGCGGTGATCACGGAATCGCTACTGGCCAACCTCGAACGGCTGGTGCCGCTGGCGCCGATCCACCAGGAGCTGTCGCTGGCGGTCACGCGCCAAGTGCGGGACCTGTTGCCGAGTGTGCCTGTCGTCGCGTGCTTCGACACCGCGTTCCACGCCGGGCTGCCGGACGCCGCGGCGCACTATCCGCTGCCACGGGAATGGACCCGGCAGAACCGGCTGCGACGCTACGGATTTCACGGCCTGTCGTGTCGGTACGTCGTGCGCCGGACCGCAGAGCTGCTCGGCCGTCCGGAATCCGAGCTGCAGCTGGTGTGCGTCCACGTCGGCGCCGGTGTCTCGGTCACCGCGGTCCGTGGCGGGTCCAGCGTGGACACGTCGATGGGATTCACCCCGCTCGAAGGAGCCGCGATGGCGACACGTTCGGGTTCGATCGATCCGGGCCTGCTCCTGCACGTGATGAAGACCGCGCCAATGAGCCCGGATGAGATGGAGGACGCGCTCTACCACCAGTCCGGGCTCGCGGGAATGAGCGGAACCACCGGGGATCTGGGTGCGGTGCTCACGGCCGCATCGGGCGGCGATGTCGACGCACGCCTGGCGGTATCCGTGTACACGCATCGGCTTCGTCGGGAGATCGGTGCTGCGGCCACGAGTCTGGACCGGCTGGACGCCCTCGCGTTCACCGGTGGAGTGGCCGAATACCAGCCCGAGATCGTCAGCGCCGTGGCCGAAGGCCTCGGCGTGCTGGGGCTGTGCCTCGCCCCTCATGAACGCACCGACGCGGACCGCGTGATCAGCGCGCCGGACTCGGCGGCGGCGGTCCTCGTCGTCCGCACCCGGGAGGAACTCGAACTCGCCCGCGGCGCAGAGGCCGTGCTGGCGCAACCGGCAGTGAGGTGAACGTGCACGTACTGCTGACGGAAGCGACGTTCGGCGACTGCGATCCGCTCTACCAGCCGTTGCGTGACAACGGATGCCGGGTCAGCCGGTGCCGTTGGCAGGCCGGGGTCTGGCGGGCACTCGCGCCGGCCTCGTCGTGCCCGCTCGACGACGTGACCGACCCACCAGGCTTAATGGTGGATGTCCGCGACGGCGGTGGCGGGGTCACAGCCCGGGAATTCGGCGTGGTGTGCGCATTGCGGGCGCGGGTTTCGGTAGTGCTCGTGGCACCCGCGCCCGGAGTGCGCGCGCCGGCACCGGCGGGGTTGGCGAACCGGGCGACGATCGCCGACGTCCGGACCCTGCTTGGCGCATGCCGGGCGGCGGTGTTCCACGCGTGCCCCGCGGGTGGTCGTGTGTCGGCATGAATGGCACGATCTTCACCTGGGACCACTCGGCCCGCGCGATCCTCGTGGACGCGCTCTCCTGGCTGGAGGGCGGCCGATTCGTCGTCGAAACGCGGCCGCACGACCTCGCGATCGCCCTGCCAGATCTGGCCCGGGACAGTCACCACTGGGCCGACGCCTTCGCCCAATGCGGTGCCGCGCTGTGTACAGCCTGGATCGTGTTGCGGGCTCTCGGCATCGAGCCTTCGGTGTCGTTCCCGCACGACCCGGATCGCCCCGACATCGTCGCGACGCTGGGAACGGCGGGAGCCAAGCCGTCCACGACTCGGGACTGGAATCGCTACCTTGCGCTGTGCAGGATCCGGACTTGGCCGCCGGACACCATTACGACACCGGTGTCTCCCGGAGCGCTCGCTTCGCTCGCGGCACGGATCTGCTGGCCACGCACGACCGTTCTTCCCGCACGATCGGAATGGAGCGTTGCGCTCCGGCAGCTCGGCTGCGGGACCTTCGGGCTGTGCGTCCTGCTCGTGCTCACCGAAGAGGACACCCGGGACGACTGGGTATTGGCTGGTGCTGCCGTCCACGATCTGCGGATCGAGGCGAGTACGTCGGGGATCGCCGCGGACGTGGTCACTCCGGTCACACTTCGGCCGGGGATGCGGGCTCGGCTCCTGGCCGCACTGGATCTGCCCGGTGTCCCGCAGGCAGTCGTGCGCGTCGGCTCCGCCACCCCCGCCGAAGGAGCACCATGACCAGTCATCTGCGGGTGGCGACGACCGTGCCCGACGACGACATCGACCCGCGCGAACCACTCGGGCTCCTGCTGCGCGACCTCCGGTCCTTCCCGGGTGGGATCACCTCACGCGAGGCGGCGCGCCGGCTCGAGGTGAACGGGCCGAACGCATTGCCGCACCGAGGGGGCAGGCGCTGGCCACTCGCGTTACTGCGGCAGCTCGTTCACCCGCTCGCCCTGCTGCTCTGGGTGGCCGCGGCCCTCGCGTGGTTCGCGGGCACTACGAACCTGGCCGTTGCCATCGTGGGTGTGATCCTCTTGAACGGCCTGCTCGCGTTCTTCCAGGAGCAGCACGCGGAACGCGCCGTCGAGGCGCTGGGGGAGTACCTGCCGGAACGCGCCGAGGTGCTCAGGGACGGAGTTGCCGGGCGCGTCCCGTCCGTCGAACTGGTGCGCGGCGACGTGGTCCTGCTCGCCGAGGGCGATCGAGTGCCCGCTGATGCGCGGCTCGTTGACGGGTCTATCGACGTAGACGCGTCGATGCTCACGGGCGAGTCGGTTCCGGTCACCCGGACAGCCGACGCGTTCGACGACGCCACGCGGTCTCTCGACTCGCCGGTGCTCGTTTTCAGTGGCACGGTATGCGTGGCCGGAGCCGCGCGGGTGGTCGTACACGCGACCGGTCGGCACACCGAGATCGGCCGGATCGCGTCGTTGTCCGCGCGGGTGGGGCACGATGAGAGTCCGCTGGAGCGGCAGGTGCGGCGGGTCGCGTGGCTGATCGCCGGTGTGGCCGTCGTCGTGGGTGTCGGGTTCTTGCCCCTCGGCGTGATGGCGGGGCTTTCGTGGTCGGCCGCGTTCGTGTTCGCCATCGGCCTCCTGGTGGCCAACGTGCCGGAGGGCCTGCTGCCGACGATCACGCTCGCGCTGGCGGTGGGGGTCCGGTCGATGGCCAGGGCGGGAGCGCTCGTGAAACGCCTGTCAGCGGTCGAGACACTCGGTTCGACCACCTTGATCTGCACCGACAAGACCGGGACTCTGACGCAGAACATGATGCACGTGGAGGACGTGCGCGGGCCGGGTGGATCCGGGTGCGGCACCCGCGAAATGCCCGCCCGGGTGCTCGCGCGGTGCAGCACGGCCGACGTCGCCACGGGGTCGGGCGACCCGACTGAGCTCGCGCTGCTCCGGTTCGCCGCGGAGCAGGAGGTGGATGTGGCGGCGCCTGCCCGGGATTCCGCCCGGCGAGCGTTGTACGCGTTCGACCCCCGACTGAAGCGAATGTCCACAGTGGATGCGATCGACGACGTTCTTGTAGTGGGCACGAAGGGCGCGCCCGAGCAGGTCATGCCGCTGTGCACGACGGAATTGAGCGAGTCCGGCACCGAGGTGGTGTTGACGGAGGAGCGAAGGAGCGAGCTCGCCGAACTCGTGGAGAGTCTGGCACGGCGGGCGCTTCGGGTACTCGCGGTGGCGCGCCGAGAGGTGCCGGCACTGCCCGCCACCCGCGCCGAAGCCGAGAGCGGTCTGTGCTTGCTCGCGCTGGTCGGCCTGGCCGATCCGCCGCGCCCGGAGGTCGCCGCCGCGGTGGCGGACTGCCACTCGGCGGGTATCACGGTGCACGTCGTGACCGGGGACAACGGGGTGACCGCCGCCGAGATCGCCCGGCGCGTCGGCATCGACGCCCGACGGGTGATCGACGGCAGCGAACTGGCGGGGATGCCGGAGCCGCAACTCGACGAAGCGCTCGTGGGCCACGGCGCGGTCGTGTTCTCCCGCGCGACCCCGGAGGACAAGCTGCGCATCGCCGACGCCCTGCGCGACTGCGGCGAGGTGGTCGCCATGACAGGAGATGGAGTCAACGACGCCCCTGCCCTGAGACGGGCCGATATCGGGGTCGCGATGGGCCTGAGCGGTACTGACGTGGCCAAAGAGGCCGCGACCGTGGTGCTGACCGACGACAACTTCGCAACCATCGTCGCCGGCGTGCGCGAGGGCCGGCGGGTGTTCGACAATGTCCGGAAGTTCGTGCTGTACATCTTCGCGCATGCGGTGCCGGAGGTACTGCCGTTCCTGCTCTTCGCGATCTCGGGCGGCGCCATCCCGCTGCCCTTGACCGTGCTGCAGATCCTGGCGATCGACCTGGGCACGGAGACGTTGCCCGCCTTGGCTCTGGGCCGCGAACCCGCCGAGCCTGGACTGATGGCCCGGCCACCCCGCCGCCGCCGCGAAGGCGTCGTCACCGGGCGAATGCTTCTGCGCGCGTGGGGGATCATGGGCCTGCTGTCGGGCGTCCTGGTGCTCGCGGCGTACTTCGCGGTGCTACTGGCCGCGGACTGGCACCCGGGCGCCGACGTGACGGCGGGCTCTGCCCTCCACCGTACCTACCTGCAGGCCACGACGGCGAGCTTCGCGGCGATCGTCTTCTGCCAGATCGGGACGGCGTTCGCGTCGCGCACCGAGCACGCATCGTTGCGCGCCGTCGGCCTGACCACGAACCGTCTGCTGCTGGGCGGCATCGTGTTCGAGGTGCTGTTCGCCGCAGCGCTGATCTACGTGCCCTGGCTGCAGGACGTCTTCGGCACGGCGGCTCTGCCCGCGTGGGTGTACCTGGTTCTCCTCCCGATGCCGATCCTGGTGTGGGGAGCTGACGAGCTGTTCCGCTGGGCCACTCGTGATCGCCGGAGGCCCACGAGGGTGCGGGAATCGATTCGGTAAGGATCGTCACATGTCGATCTTCGCCGGCGACACTTCCCGGTATCCGGCGAACGCTTCAGCAGAGGCGATGTGGTTGGTTGTCGCGCACGACTCAGAGCAGCGTCGCGACCTATGCCGAATGAGTGAAGGCGGCGCGAGAAGATCTCGGCGTTCCGCCGCGAGCGGAGGACAAAAGGAGCCCGAAAACGGGAGCTGGTTCAAGACCGCTCCGGGCAAGCAAGCTCGCCCGGAGCGCCGCCACGGCCGAAGCGGAAGTCAAGACCATCACCGTCGTGTGGGCTCGTGGTAACCCTCGGATTCCTTTACGAAAAGGTTTCCAACTTCTTGAAGGGCTCACGAACCGGCGGCTCGTCGATACGCGCTCACGATGATGCCCAACCTGCTTCCGCTCGCTTCACGCGCTCAGGCGGCGGGATGCCGGATCAATAGCGCGTCAGGAGGAGGTCACGAAGTGTGGGCGGGCATCAGCCGGTTCGCGGCTTCCGGCGTGATGACCACGACGGGACAACGGGAGCAGCGGACGCAATCGCGTGAGACGCTGCCCAGCAGGAAGTCCGAGGCCCGCCCCGCGCCGTGGGCGCCGACGACGAGCAGGTCGGCTTCGGCGGAGGCGGTGACCAGCTCGGTGGCCGGGTCGCCGTGCGGGGTGGTGACGGTGACGTCTGGTGCCGCTGGGAACTCCGCGCGGATCCGGGAGATGTGCGCGTGCGGCGAGTACGTTGCTTCCGGTTGCCGTCCGTGCGGCTGGAGCGCGAAGGACGTCCCGGGAAGCAGGGCCTCGTCGGGACGAACCACCACCGCGTGGACCGTGTCGCCGGGCAATGCGGCCGTCTTCAACGTCCAGCGCAGCGCGGCGTCACCGCGGGGCGAGGCGTCGACACCGACGACGATCAGACGACCTGAGGCCGGTTTCTCGGAGTCCATCACAAGCCTCTTTCCTCAGGGATCGACGCGATCGTGCGCAGCGCGGTCACGCGCGGGATAGGGCCGAAGGTCACCTGCGTCGGCCTGGGGGCCGTCTGCCGTGACCGTGGTGACTTTGGGCTCCAGCGCACCAGTCCGGGCACTCGTGAGCATGGAACCACCGGAGCGACGGTCTCCGGGTACGGAGCCTGCGTGATGACTTTGACACCTACGACAGCCCTCACGGACTCGGAGATCGGCGTGCTCGCCCGTGCGGTGAGCCGCGCGCCGTCGGTGCACAACACCCAGCCGCGGTGCCTTCGGGTACGGGGGGCGGATGTGGATCTCGTCGAGCGCACCTCCGTCCTGCTGGCGAGCCATGACCCCGCGGCCGGGATCGCACGATCTCCTGCGGCGGCGCCCTCGCCCACCTCGAACTTGCCACGAGGTTCCTCTTCCGCGAGCACGTCACCACGTTCCCCGCGGACGGGGATGTGGTCGCCACTCTGTCCACAACCCCCGGCGCGGGGCCCGCAATCGCGGAGCGGGCGCGCTACCACGCCATCGGGCGCCGCCGCAGTCATCGGCAGTGGTTCGCGCCGGAGGCTGTGTCGGACGTTGACGTGGCGGAGGTGGCGGCGGCCGGCGCCGAGCCGGGGGTGCTTGTCGTAGCGCCAAAGCACCTCGACGCTCTGGCGGAGATGCTCGGCTTCGCCCACGCGCGTGTTCCGCGCCGACCCGGCATACCAGCAGGAGCGGGACGTCTGGACCGCACATACTTTCGGCCCTCACGCGCTAGGTGCCGTCGACGGGATCCCCGAGGGCGCGCTGAGTTGTGAGTTCCTGCCCGCAGCCGGCCTGGTCCGGCGCGATACACCCGTGCCCGACGATGCCCACCTCGCGACGCGGCTGGCCGGCGAGAGCCTGCTGGTGTTCTGCACCGAGGGCGACAACCGCCGTGACCACCTGGGGGCAGGCGTGGCACTCGAGCGGACCTGGCTGCAGGCCACGGTCCATGCCCTGGCCGGTTCGGTCATCACCCAGCCGCTGCACCTGCTCGGTTTCCGGGAACTGCTCGCCGAACGCCTGGAACTGCCCGGCCTGCCGCAGGCGATCTTCCGCTTCGGCCATCCCGCCGCGCCCGCGACACCCTCACCCCGGCTCCCGCTCGGTGAGCTCTTCCCGGACGGCTCTGCAGGAGGATTGTCATGACGCACGTACGGAACTTGGCCGAAATCCGACTCGCCGACGCCGAAACCGTGGGCGGCAAGGCGGCCAACCTCGGCGAGATGATCGAGGCGGGGTACCCCGTGCCGAACGGTTTCGTCATGTCGCGCGATGGCTACTGGACGGCGCTGGAGGAGGCCGGTGTGCGTGCGCGGGTCGCGGACCTGCACGCGAGTGCGCTCGCCAACGCGGACGACATGCAGCAACTCGCCGACGCCTGCGAGCAGCTGCCCGCGCTGGTGCGCTCGGCCGGGCTCACCGAGGAGCTGGCTGCCGACCTGACAGCGGCCTACCGGGAGCTCGGCGGTTCGGCTCCCGTTGCGGTGGGCTCCTCGGCGACGGGCGAGGACGGCGCGGAAGCCTCGTTCGCCGGCATGAACGCCAGCCACACCAACGTGCGGGGCGACCATGCCCTGGCCGAGCGGGTGGCGGACTGCTGGACGTCACCCGCTCGAAAACGCCCGATAAGCCCGCCGATCGGGATGTCGGGGTTCGGCGAGGCGCTCGCGCACATCCGCGCAGTCGTGTTCCGGCGGCGCGGTGCGCCCCCGCATCGGCAGCGGCGGTCGCGATGAGAACCATCCACAGCAGACAGATCGGGACATCGCCCGCGTTGTCATTCATCGGTGGTGCGATGGTGCCCACCGGTTGCAGATTCCTCGTCGACTCGCCAGGCGGTGGCATCCTGGTGGGCTGCGGCGCTTTCGACGACACGGCCGCTCTGTCCCGCCGGAACTGGTCACCCGCGCCGCGTGAGCTGCACGAAGCCGGCACGATCGTGCTGCCCGACGCCTCTCCGGAGGACTGCGGGTTCTTGCCTGCGCTCGTAGCGGAGGGCTGGCGCGGAGAGGTTTTCGCGACTCCGGAGACCGCCGAGCTGGTTCCGATCGCCCTCGCCGACACCGCACGGCTGCAGGCCGAGGAAGCGGTGCACGCCAATGCGACCGGATGGTCGGGCCATCATCCCGCGGTCGCGCCGTTCGGGGAGTCCGACGTCGAACGCGCCGTGGAGTTGCTGCGGCCCGCCGAGATCGGCACGTCCCTCGACCTCGGTCTCGGCAGCACGCTTGAGCTGGGTGCCGCAGGCCGGCGGCTCGGCGCGGCCTGGGTCCGCGTGTCGTCGGATGCGTGGAGTGTGGTCTTCAGCGGGGTCCTGGGTGGCGCCCGCCATCCATTGCTCACGCCTCCGCAGCCGCGGCCGGAGTGCGCCACGCTCGTGCTCGATGCGCCTCAGTCCGGCGGCGACAGGGGGTACGACGAGTCTCGGTTCGCCGCCGCGGTGCACCGGGCGATCCACAGGGGTGGCAGCGTTCTCGTGCCCGTTTCGGCAGTAGGACTGACCGAGGTGGTCCTCACGACTCTGGCGGACTTGATGGACGCGGGCGACATCCCGCGACTGAAGGTCGTGCTCGACAGTCCTGTCGGGCTGGACGCGGTGGAGGTCCACCGCCGGGCGCGCGCCGCCCGCCGGCCGGACGTGCGCCTCGACGCCACCGCGGAGGTGCGGCTGCCGGAAGGCCTGGTGGAGGTCCGCTCCGCCGAGGGCTTCGAGCCGGTGCCCGGGCCCGCCGTCGTCCTCGCCGGCACCGCGTCGGCGTCTTGCGGGCGGGTCCGGGGGCACCTGTCCAGGATGCTGCCGGACTCGCACAATGCTGTGGTGCTGGTGGGCCTGGCGCCGTCCGGGACCCCGGCCCACTGCCTCGCGGCAGGAGACCGGCAGGTGAAGATCCGCGGCCGTTACGTGCCGACCCGGGCTGAGATCACCCAGCTCGGCGCATTCGGGACGCGGGCGGACGAGAGTTCGCTCCTGGCGTGGGCGGCGGGTGCGGGAACGGCGCCGGAGACGGTCTACGTCGTGCAGGACGAAGCCGATCGGACGAGAAGGCTGGCGAAGGCTCTGCACGCGGAGTACGGGTGGTGCGCGGTGGTGCCTGCCGAAGGTGAGCGCGTTCTGCTGTGAGGGGCCTTAGGTCCTTCGGCCTCGTGACCGGTGCCCGTACGCCGGACCGATCGAGAAGACCAGCCTCGAAGGGTGTACCCAGTTCCTGTTCCTACGGAGACCACGATGGACCTCCAGCTTCCGACCGCGCTCGACCAGGCCGTCGCGGCGGCGGTGCGAGCGCCGTCGCCGCACAACACCCAGCCGTGGCAGTTCATCGTCGACGGTGACCGGATCGAGGTGTGGCTCGATCGAGACCGGGTGCTCGTGGTTGCGGACCCGGCGGCGCGGGAGGCGAGGCTGTCCTGCGGCGCCGCGTTGTTCAACCTGGTGATCACCCTCCGGCTCAACGGGCTCGCGGTACGGGTGCGGATCCTGCCGGACGTCGCTTCGCCCGGCCTTCTCGCCGTCGTCCGCCTCGACGGCGTCAGGCACGCCACGGAGCCCGATCGCAAGCTCGCCGGGGCGGTATTCCGCAGGCACACCAATCGGCGGCCATTCTTCGAGCAGGCGGTCCCGCCGTACGCGCGCGGCCGGTTGAAGTCGGCGGCGCTCGCCGAGGGCGGGCAGGTGGAGTTCTTGGACGCTTCACGACGTTACCCGCAGGTCGCCGCGCTGATTCGGCGAGCCGAAGCCGTGCAAGCCGACGACGCCGAGTTCCAGGCGGAATCGGCGCACTGGACGGGGCGCCCGGTGGAGAGCCCGGACGGCGTACCGGTGATCGCCTTCGGGCCGCCGCCAAACTTCCCTGGCGTCGTGTGGCACCGCGCGTCGCACATGAACCAGGCCATCCCGCCGCGGGAGTTCGAGCAGGATCCCCTGCTCGCCGCGGTGCTTACCCGGGACCACGGCGCGACGCCGAGGTCCGTGCCGGCACGGTCATGCAGCGCGTCCTGCTGACAGCGACGGTCGAAGGTCTCGCCACTTCGTTCCTGTCGCAGCCGTTCGAGGTCCGCAGCATCCGCAGTCCGCTACTGGAGATCTTCGACGGGTTGGGCCAGGTGCATGCCCTGCTGCGAATCGGGTACGGCCAGCCAACCCGGATGACGGCTCGGCGCCCGGTCGCCGAGGTGACGACACACCGAGCGCACTCGGACGTTCCCGCCGTCTGACCGTCCGATCAGGACGGACGGCTCGCAGCCAGCGCCCCCAGCACGTCCTGGAAGGTCACCATGCCGATCACATGGCCGAGCTCGATCACCGGCAGAGAGCGTATCCCGCTGTCGGCCATGCGGTGGGCGAGCTCAGTGACATCGAGATCGGGTGCGGCGCCTTTGCCCGGCGTGCGCATGACCGACGCGACCCTGTGCGCCTGCCGGTCCGTCATGACGCCGCTGTCGGGGTCGCTGACGGTCTCGTCGTCGCCGGGGCATCGGGCGCGGATGATGTCGGTCTCACAGATCAGGCCCAGCAGCCGGCCTCGCTGGTCGACGACGGGGAGCGTGGTGAACCCGTACTCGGTCATCAGCGAGACAGCCTCCGTCAGCGAGGCGGACGGTGTCACGCCGATCACCGGTGTGGTCATGATGTCGCGCGCTCGCATGGGAAGTCTCCGTTCATCGTTGCCTGGGTCGACCTTCGCTCGCCCCAGTGGGCGGCGCCAAGGGGCTTTGGTCCTCATCGGGCGGCCCCCGCCGCCGCACAGCGGGGACCGGCAGCCCGCGAGGCGGGGGCCGAACGCCCCTTCGGATCTCGCCACTACCGGAAGATGCTGTTGTGCAAGGAGTTCAGGGCGCAGCGGAGGGCAGAAGCCATGACCACGTCAGCGAACTGGCTAGTGCGGTTGTGCCACGTCATCGCTCCAGGGCACCGGTCGGTGGCCCGCTCCTCTGATCGGGCCGAGGCGGTCGTGCTCGTCCTGTGTGTCATCGCCGCCCTGGTCGCCGTGCCGTTTGCGGCCGCCGTGGGGTCGGAGCTGTACGCGCGGCAGACGGCGCAGTCGGCGGAGCAGCTCGCGACTCGGTACCCGGTGACCGCGACGCTGCTCGCCGACGGCCCGCCGCTCTCCGTCAGCGGGCGCAGCGGTGCGCTGGGCAGCCGCATGCCGACAGACGCGACGTGGCTGCTGGCCGATGGAAGCCGCCGGGTCGGCCGGCCCTATGCGAACGAGGGCACCCACCGAGGTGACACCTTCCGCATCTGGGTCGACCGATACGGCTCTCTCGTGGACCCGCCGTTGAGCCCAGCCGCCGTGGTCGTCAACGCGGCAGCCGGCGCCGTCGGGGTGTGGGTTGCCACCCTCCTGGCCCTTGCGCTGTGCTATGGCTCCGTGGTGTTCGGGCTGAACCGGCACCGATCCTCGCAATGGCAGCGTGAATGGCTCGCCGAGCAGTCGAAGCGGACCCAATCGTGAGTTTCGGCGAACAGAGGAGCGGAACCTGACCACGGTCAACCAAGGCGACATCGTCGTTCGTGCCGACGGCTAGGTCTAAAACTGACTGAGGTTGTTGACAGTCTTGGGCTCCTGTTTTAGGGAGGTCTGTGGCTGAGCGAGTGTGGAGTGAGAAGGACCTGGTCAGGCGCCCGAACCGGCGCCTGGCCGTCCTCCGTCACGCCGAAGAAGTCAGTGGCAACGTCGCGGCGACCTGCCGGTATTACGGCATCAGCCGGACGGTGTTCTACCGGTGGAAACGCCGCTACGAAGATGGGGGCATCGACGGCCTGAAAGACCGCTCGAGCGCCCCGCTGCATTGCCCGACGATCACTCATCCGCAGGTGGTCGAGAAGATCATCCACCTGCGGCAGCGCTACCACTTCGGCCCGCTGAAGATCGAGATGTACCTGCGTCGCTACCACGACCAGGAGATCGGTCACTCGACGATCTACCGCATCCTCAAACGCCTGGACATGAGCCGACTCCCCGCCTCCCAGCGCTACAAACGCCATCATCAACGCTGGAAGGGCTACGAGAAACAGCGCCCCAGCCACCAGCTCCAGTTCGATGTCAAGTTCGTAGAGCCGATCGCCACCGACACCGGCCGGAAGAACCGGTTCTACCAGTACACCGCGATCGACGACTGCACCCGCTTACGGATCCTGCGGATCTATCCCCGATCCGACCAGAAGAGCGCGATCCAGTTCCTGGACTACGTGCTGTCCCGGCTGCCGTTCCAAGCGGGCCTGTAAACACAGTTTCCGCTGGTCAGCATGACCAATGAGCTGCATCGGGCACTCGACCCCCGACCGCGGCCGTCGCGATCGTGCGGCCAATCGCGCAGTTCGTGACTGAGAACGCCGTGCCGAGCAACTGTCGATGATCGCGTGACCGCGCCGTGGTACGGCTTGTCATCCTGTCCAGGTGATGTAACCGGCGACCGGAGGCCGCCATCGTGGGGACGTTCCGGCGGCCGAGCCGGTGGCCTTGGAAAGGCGTCGTCGCGATCGGCCGGCGCCGACGTCGGCCGCACGAGGAGGCAGGTGCGTTGACCGAGCGGAAGACCAGGCGAGAGTCGCAAGCCGGCAGGTCTGTCCTGCTCACTTTGGCAACAGGGCAGTTCGTCATGGCCCTGGACACCACCGTGATGAACACCGCGATCGCGACCGTCGCCGAGGACCTTGGCACGACCGTCACAGGCATCCAGACGGCGATCACGCTCTACACGCTGGTGATGGCCTCGCTCATGATCACCGGCGGGAAGCTGGGCGAAATCCTCGGCCGCAAGCGCGCGTTCTCGATCGGCTGCGTCGTGTACGCGTGCGGGTCGCTGACCACAGCCCTGGCGCCGAACCTCGTCGTGCTCATCATCGGCTGGTCGTTCCTGGAAGGCCTGGGAGCGGTGCTCATCATGCCGGCGATCGTGGCGCTCGTGGCGTCGAACTTCGGCAAACCCGAGCGTCCCAGGGCCTACGGTCTGGTCGCGGCGGCGGGCGCTATCGCCGCCGCGCTGGGCCCGGTGATCGGCGGCGCGTTCACGACCTACGCGTCGTGGCGCTGGGTCTTCGCCGGCGAGGTGCTGATCGTGCTGGTGATCCTGGTCCTGGCCAGGCGCGTGAACGACACGCCGGCCGAAGAAGGGACCAGGCTCGACCTCGGCGGCACTGCGATGTCCGCGTTGGGGCTCGGGATGATCGTGCTCGGTGTCCTGGTCTCCGGCAGCTGGGGTTTCATCCAGCCGAAGCCCGGCGCCCCGACGTGGCTCGGACTTTCGCCGGGGATCTGGCTTGTGCTCGCGGGCGGCGTGATGTCCGCGGTCTTCCTCGCGTGGGAGAAGCGGCGTGTCACGCGGCACGAGGGCGCGCTCGTCGACCCGGCGCTGCTGGGTGTCCGCCAGCTGCGCAGCGGTGTCGGCTCGTTCCTGTTCATGTTCCTCGTGCAGGCAGGCCTCTTCTTCATCATCCCGCTGTACCTGTCCGTCGCGCTCGGGCTGTCGGCGGTGGAGACCGGCATCCGGCTGCTGCCCCTGTCGCTGACGCTGCTGCTGTTCGCGGTGGGCATCCCGAAGCTGCGGCCCGACGCCTCGCCGCGACGGGTCGTCAGGCTCGGGTTCTTGGCCGTCTTCGCGGGCATCGTGCTCCTCGTTGTGCTGCTCGACGTCAGTTCCGAGCCCCAGATCATCACCTGGCCGCTGCTGCTTGCCGGTGCGGGCCTGGGCGCGCTTGCGTCACAGCTGGGCAGCGTCACGGTGTCGTCCGTGCGCGACGAGATGAGCGGCGAGGTGGGCGGCCTGCAGAACACCGGAACCCAGCTCGGCGCGTCGATCGGCACCGCGCTGGCAGGCGCTGTCGTGATCTCCGCTCTGACCGCGTCCTTCTTCACCGGTATTCAGGGCAACCCGGACGTGCCTGCCGATCTCGCCGCGCAGGCGCAGACGCAGCTGTCCAGCGGGGTGCCGTTCCTGTCCGACGACCAGCTGAGAGTCGCCCTGGACAAGGCGGACGTCCCTCCGGCGACGGCCGACGCGGTGGTGGCGACCAACGCCGAGAGCCGCATCGCGGGGCTGCGGGCGGCACTAGCAGTGCTGGCGATGCTCACGCTGCTGGCACTCGCCGTCACCGGCGACATACCCAGGGAACAGCCCGGTGCTCGCCCGAAACCGAACCCTCCGCAGGAGTAGCGCAATCTCGTCCGACAGAGCTGTCACCCGCCGCGGGCATGCCGAGTTCGTCCCCTGGCCGCTGTCGCGGCCGACGCGATGCCCGCCCAGGACGCCCAACCTGATGCGGGTAGTGGTGGCACGAACCCTGTCCGACCATGCGCGCGGACTCCCACACCACATCGATCGGTACTCGCCTCGGTCGAGTCAGCACCACGGATAGCCGGCGCGGTCCGGCAAGTCGGTGGCGTCGAGCGGTGTCAGCACGTCGTCGAGGTCGCGGCGCGGGGTCGCGGGCAGCGGGTCGGCGTTGACCGGCGCCCAGCCGATGCGCAGCACCATCTGGGGAAAGGTGCCACCGGAGACTTTTTCCTCGACGGTGCGGCGGACATCGGGGATCTCCAGTGGTTCGGTCAAGGGGCAGCTGGCGAGGCCGAAGCTTGTCGCGGACAGCAGCACGGCGCTCGTCGCCTCGCCGGCACGCAGCCGCGACATGCGGTCGTCGGACGCGGTGCTCAGGACGAGCAGCACCGTCTCGGCGTCCTCGCCGCTGGCCGGTGCCTCGGCGAGGTCGGGATCGGCGAAGTGGCGCGACGGGAGTGTGCCTGGGGTGTCGTCGGGTGGTGGTGTGCTGCGCGAGGGGACACCGTCGGGCGCGGCGCGGCGCCCGCTCCACGCTGCCAGCTCCGTCCGGTAGGCAGGGTCGTTGAGATGCTGCCTCGAGGCCTTCTGGATTGCGACGGCCAGGTAGTAACGCTCGGCGTCTTCGGCGGTGCGCAGGACGACGCCTTCCTCTGCCGCTGCGGCGGAGAGTGTTTCGAGATGCCCGCGGGGGACCGACCATGAGCTGTGTCGGCGGCGGTCGGTGCGGCGCCGCGGGATCGCGGCGGCGAGCGCGATCTCGTCCGGAGACGGTTCGTGTCGGTGCAGCTCGATTACTGCGAGGTGGTTCGGCTCGGCCGGATTGGGGAGGCGGTGCACGTCGGCGCGCCAGCCTAGAGCCGCGAAGCCGACGCGTGCGTGGTGCAACGCGGCTCCGCAGCTGATGAGGAGGTCGCGGCCGTCGGGGTCGGTCTGGGCCAGGTGCCGGGACGGGTCAGCGTAGAGGTGGAGCGAGCGGTCGCCGACTGCCCAGCGCCAGGGCTGAGAATTGTGCACCGACGGTGCGCGGACGGCCATGGCTACCGCGGTCTTGACGGTGAAGTCGTCCGGGAGTCCACGGTCCATGGTGAGCCTGCCTGGTCGTTTCGTGCGGTGGTCGCCTCGACCCTGTCACCCGGACGGCGTGGGAATGCAGGGTCGGAATCCCCCGGTGGGAGGGACTTTCGCCGGTCTTGCCTCAGGAAGGTGAGCGCGTGTGTGCCAGGGACTGCTCCGGAGTGGCGGCGGTGACGACCGGGAACGCGTCGGGCCGTGAGGCTGGCTTCCGGGACGAACGGTGCGGCGCACGTTTGCCTACCTGGCCCGGGGGCGTCGGAGTGGTGGCAGCGGCCGCATTCGGCCCGCCGCACTGCGCGGCGGGTGAGGATGTCAACGCTCGAGAAATGATGGCCCAGCGGACGTTCTGCCGCATCTTGCGCAGGGTGTCCGCCCGACCGGACTGCGGTATTCGCTGGAGTGCCGACGAGATCAAGACCCGCCGGATGTGGAGTGGCGGACCTGACGCAGCGTCTCGAGGTCACACCGGTAGGCCTGCTCGTCGATCTCGTCGCGAGCAAACCGTTCGGCCAGTAGCTGTTCCGAGTTCGACCGTTCACGGTCTCCGCGGCCGGGCCAGCAGCTGAGGACGCGGACCAGCGCCACGACCGCGACGATCACCAGCACCCAGAACAGCACGGTGTCGACGGTCATGAGCACGACGCCCCAGCCGCCCATTCCGTAGCTGCCCCAGTACATCATTGTTGAGTCCCATCAGTTCTCGATCTGGAACGTCGTTCAGACCCGGGCCCGACCACTATGGCTCGGGCCGCTGACACCTCGCCCACGATGCCGCCGGCGAGGAAGCGCCGCGATGGCCGCCCGCGGCGGCTTGGGACGTTCCTGTCGGTGCTCACCGCCAGCTCCTCTTCTCAGGAGACTTCCAGCGTGCGCGGAGTCTTATCTGGGTGCGATGGGCCAACGTCTCGCCTCTCATGGCACAAGGTCCTCTTCGCGCTGGCGCGGTTCATGTTGTGACGCTGTGGCGCCGCTCCGAGCTGGTCGGCCGGGGTTCCGTGGGCGATCGTGTGGGTAGTCGTAGGGCTTTCAGCGCGAGTGCGTTGACGGCGACGATGAAGCTGGAGCCGGACATGGCCAGTGCGGCGATCTCCGGCCGCAGTACGAGGCCGAACGCGGGCTCGAACACGCCGGCGGCGATGGGCAGGGCGATGGTGTTGTAGCCGATGGCCCAGCCGAGGTTCTGCTGCATCTTGCGCAGGGTGCCCCGCCCGATGCGCAGGGCGGTGGGCACGTCCAGTGGGTCGGATCGCATCAGGACGACGTCGGCGGTGTCGATGGCGACGTCGGTGCCGGCGCCGATCGCGATGCCGACGTCGGCTTGCGCGAGGGCGGGTGCGTCGTTGACGCCGTCGCCGACCATGGCGACCTTGCGGCCGTTCGCTTGGAGCTCGGCGACCTTGGTTGCCTTGTCGCCGGGCAGGACCTCGGCGATGACCTTGTCGATTCCCAGTTGCCGGGCGATGCGATCGGCTGTGGCCTGGTTGTCGCCGGTGAGCATCACGACCTCGATCCCGAGGTCGTGCAGGGCCGCGACCGCGGCGGCGGAGGTGTCGCGGGGCGCGTCGGCGATGCCGATGACTCCGGCGGGGACTCCGTCGACGGCGGCGAGGACGGTGGTGTGGCCGCTGCCGGCGAGCTGCTCCCCGCGGCTGGCCAGAACCCCGGTGTCGATGCCTTCGCGTGCGAGCAGCCGCCCGTTGCCGACCACCACCCGGTGCCCGTCGACCCCGGCGATGGCGCCGTGCCCGGGCATGTTCTCGAACCGCTCGGCCCGCACCCGCGGGGTGCCGTTGCCCTCGGCGTGGCGCACGATGGCCTTGGCCAGGGGGTGTTCCGACTCGCGCTCCACCGCGGCCACGAGGCGCAGCAGCTCGTCCTCGCCGATCCCGGTCGCACCGTCGCCGGTGATCACGTCGGTGACTTCGGGTTCGCCCTTGGTCAGTGTGCCGGTCTTGTCCAGGACGACGACCTGGATGCGGGCGGTGGTCTCCAAGGCCATGGCGTTTTTGAACAGCACGCCCCGTTTGGCGCCCAGGCTGGTGCCGACCATGATCGCGGTCGGGGTGGCCAGGCCGAGGGCGTCGGGGCAGGTGATGACGACGACGGTGATGGCGAACAGGATCGCGACCGAGAACGCGCTGCCGGTCAGCAGCCACACGGCGAGCGTCGCGGCACCGCCCAGGAGGGCGACGAACACCAGCCAGAACGCCGCGCGGTCGGCCAGGCGCTGGCCGGGTGCCTTGGAGTTTTGGGCTTCCTGTACGAGTTTGACGATCTGTGCCAGCGCCGTGTCCGCGCCGACTTTGGTCGCGCGCACCCGCAGTGTGCCGGTGGTGTTGATGGTCGCCCCGACCACGGTTGAACCGGATGCCTTGTGCACCGGCAGGCTTTCGCCGGTGACCATCGACTCGTCGACCGCGCTCTCGCCCTCCTCCACGACACCGTCGACGGCGATCTTGGTTCCGGGGCGGACCAGTAGCAGGTCCCCGACCGCGACGTCGGCGCTGGCCACCTCAACCTCGTCCCCGTCGCGGAGCACGGTGGCTCTGGGCGGGGCGAGGTCGAGCAGAGTGCGGATGGCGTCGTTGGCGCCGCCGCGGGCACGCATCTCGAACCAGTGCCCCAGCAACACGAAGGCCGCGAGCACCGTGGCCGCTTCGTAGAACACCTCGCCGCCGCCGGTGATCGTCACGACCAGCGAATACAGCCAGCCCGCGCCGATCGCCACCGCGACGAGCACCATCATGTCCAGGGTGCGGGCCCGCAGTGCGCGCACGGCGCCGTCGAAGAAGATCCAGCACGAGTAGAACAGCACCGGCAGGCTCAGCAGCAGCGACCACACGTCCGGGCGCCACCCGAACGGCACCGGCAGGTGTAGCGCGAAGACCTCGGTGCCGATCGGCGACCACAGCACGATCGGGATGGAGAACACCAGCGCGACCAGGAACCGGTTGCGCATGTCGGCGGCCATGGCAGCCATCGACATCCCCGCGTGCCCACCGTGACCCATCGCCTCTGCTGGGGCGTGCTCTGCGTGTGCGGCCGACGGCGCCTGCGCGGCGGGCTCGGCGAGGGGATCGCAGAGGTGATGCGGCACGGACTGCCCGGCGCAGTGGTATCCGCAGTCGATCACCCATTGGCGCAGCGAGGCGACGGAGGCGAGCGCCGGGTCGAAAGTCACGGTCGCGGTCTGGGCGACCGGATTGGCTTCGACGTCGAGCACGCCGGGTTGCCGGCGCAATCGCGTGTCGACCACGTTCTGTTCGGACGCGCGCAAAAGTCCGCTGACATCCAGGACGACCGTCTCTGGAGCCTGTTGAACCGATTGTCCACTGTGGTGATGCATCGGATGGCCTCCCACCGTCATCGCCGACCGGGCGAGGCGGTCTTCGTACGGTCCACGGTTGTGGCTTTGCACGCTAGTTGTCACCAGGCGACCTCGGCGACGTCGGGGTTTGGGCGTTCGCGTGCGCGATAGTGGTCACCTGGTGTGCACGGTTTCTGTCATTGCCCACCACGCGCACCCCCACCGCAGTCTCCGCGCGGTGCGTAATCGGTGGCATGCAGGGAGTCGTGCCGGCAGAGTCCTCGAGCGGCCGACGCAGCTGCATCAGGGTCTTGGTGTGGAACACTGGGATTCCAAGGTCCTCAATCGCTTTAGCGCTCTGCCAGCCCCGGACCCCGGTCGGCTCCACCTGAACTGGGTTTGAAGGAGTTGGTCGTCGTGGTTGGAAGGTTGAATGGTGACCGGGTAGCCGGCGTATCCACCCATCACCGCCGCTCCGTTTGCCAAGTGTGTGGGCGAACCGATCCGCGCAAGCTGGTGCAAGCGCTCATCCCGGATTCCTCGGCGATCGATGAGTTGGAGTTGGGTGCAGATGGATACCGGTTGGTCACTGTCTGCTCTGACGATGAGCTGCACGCGCTGATCGCCCTTGGCCGCGCCACCTGGGTCGACGAACAGTTGTGGCTCGGCCGGCTCGGGCGGGCCAGCATCGCGCCCGGAATGAGGCGGGCAACGCTGCTTGCCGTCGCGCGCTGGGCTGGGCTGACTCATGAACAGCTTCGCCGCGTCGTGGCGTGGAACGCCACCAGGGTGGCCTCGACCGAGAGCTTGCCGGGCGGGCAGCTTCTGAGGTGACTGGCAAACGCCAGTGAGCGCCGACGCTGGTGACGGGTACCGCCCACAAGTGACAGACGGGGATCACAGCCGCAACGGTGCTGCGAAACGTCGCAGCGGCAGGCTGTTGCTGACCACGAACATCGACGAGAACGCCTGGCCCCACGACCGGGTCGCGGCCTGTATCGCGACCGGCACGGCCTCGCGGGTCGGCATCGAGGCGTCCACCGCCGACTTGGACCCACCAAGACGTGATCGTCCTGCGAGCTCCGGATGATGGGATTGTCTCCCACCAGCTTTCAGTGGCGGGTGTGACGCGCCTGATTCCGGCACATCGCGACAGCGAGTTGATCGGACCTGGTCACTGGGCGACCTGACTGGCACGTACTGATCAGCTCCTCGAGAGGACGACGAAGCTGCCTCGAGCGTCACAACCGAGTTGATTCGGAGGCGAAAATCCGACCTGACCTTGGCCAGATGAGTGCGATGGTCATGCTCGGCGCACCCCTTCGTACCGGACGACTTCGACCTCGTAGAGTGGCTGCGGCGGCGATGGTAGCCGAGGCCAAGGCGCGGGGGCTGGCGTTGACCGGCCCGGACGGTCTGCTGAAGCTGTTCACCAAGAACGTCCCGGAAACGGCGTTGAACGAGGAAATGACCGAGCACCTCGGTCACGAGAAAAACCAGGCCGACGCGCGCGGCCCCGGCCAACGTGCGCAACGGCACTCGGCCGAAGACCGTGATCCCGGACGCTGCCGGCGAGGCGTGGATTGAGGTATGGCGGGATCGGGAAAGCACGTTCGAGCCCCAGATCGTGAGTGAAAAAACGGCAGCGCCGGCTTACGGATGTGGACGAGGTCGTGCTGTTGTTCTATGCGAAAGGGACGACCACAGGGGAAATCTCCGCGCATTTCGGTGAGATCTACGAGGCGTCGGTGAGCAGGAGAGGCTCTCGCGGATCACCGCTCTTCGAATTGCGCAGGGGCTGACAGTCCGGTACCGGAGTCACTGCTTGCTTCCTCCGGAGGCTGTCACGCTTGAGCCCAACACCGTCCACGCTGGCAGGGAGACCAGCCTGCAGGAAAGATCGGCGGGCGTGCCGCCAGACCTGCAAGGGTCGTGCACGCCCTCACGGGTCTTAGTGGGATCGCCGACACGGTGCTCGATGGTGACCACGTGCCCATGGAACCGGTCGACGGGTGGACGGTCGGCATGCAGCGATTCACCGATTTCCTTCGGGACAACCCGAGCGGGAGGGAACTCAAGCGCCGCCGGACACACGCGAAGTTCATGGCGGACATCGGTGGCGAACTCGCGCAGGCCGCCTTCCACGCCAGGCGTCACGCCCGATCAGATGTCCGACTGCTGCCTCAACCGCAGCGAGGAGGACGTGTCGCACATCCTACGCTCGGCCTGTTCCGTCAAGTCCTCCACGAAAAGCTGGTAACTGGCACTGTGCGAACAACGATCTCCTCGACATGATGTACCTCACGGCCGCTGCTGGATACTGCGACCACGTCGTCGGTGAACGATCGCACTGCTCTGGACGAGCGCCTCGTGGAACGGGCTCGCCGCGCGGACGGCGACCACTGGCGACGCTTCCGGCGGCCGATCTCTGCGGAGACACTCCGGAAGCAGCTTGGGTTGGTGCGGCAACGTCGCGCCTTTAATGGTGCGGACCGTTTCGGATGTTCGCCGCTGTCTTCGAGCCGGCGGCGGCAGGTCCCCGCGGCATCCTGTTCGGGATGGTCGACACTGAAGCGCAGGTCGAGCTGGCACAGATGTCCGGCATTCGACGATCCCGACGCTGATGGCGGTTCGTGAGGGGACGTCGTGTTCTCGCAGTCGGGCGCACTGCCCGCGATCACGGTCGTGAGCAGGTACCCTGGGGGGTACCAGAGGAGGTTGGTGTGGAGCTGAACGGAGACGTGGTCGCGGACGTGCGCAAGCGGCTGCGGCGGGCACAGGGGCAGGTTGGGGGCGTGATCCAGATGATGGAGGACGGCCGGGACTGCCGGGACGTCATCATCCAGCTCGCCGCGGTCTCCCGGGCGCTGGACCGGGCCGGGTTCCGGCTGATCGCCAGCGGGCTGGAGCAGTGCCTGTCTGATGATTCGGAGCAGGGTGCCGCCGATCGTGAGCAGCTGGAAAAGTTGTTCCTGACCCTGGCGTAAGGGCGTAGGCGGCCGGGCGGGAGCAGGAAGCACCGCATGGCCTTGAAATCGTCGGGCAGCCCGCTCGGGCTGTTCGAGGTGCTCGGCGAGGACGTCCTCGCCGAGTCGGCGGGTGGACTCCTCCAGTGTGTGCGTTGACCTCGCCGCAGGTCTGTAACCTGCGGCGTGAACTCGTCCGGGCGGGCGTGCCGCCAGCGGCCGTGCTCGTCGAGCAGAGTGACGGCGTCGACCAGGCGGTCGCGGAGGGTATCAGGATGAAGTGGCAATTGAAGGTCAGCCGCGCGTAGCCCGGCTTGAACCCGTCGTAGCCGCGGGCGGGTTCGTCGTCGAGAAGTGACCTGGCGGGGTCGATGGTGAGCGGCCGGTTTCCGTAGGGGCCGGCGCAGAGCAGCCACCGAGGGCCTGGAAACCGAACAGGTCGTTAAGGCGGCGACCGCGAAGTTGTGGTGCAGCAAGAGCTGACCGGGCCGGATCCGCAACGACACGGTGGCCGTGCCAACCGATGGTCGCCGAGCATCTGGATTCGCGGACGCGCGACCGGCGTGCACGGCTGCCGCCACAGTCGTTCTTGCTGGGCCTGGATGGGACTGCGTCGACGGAGTCCTTGTGGACGAAGACGATGCCCGCGTGGATCGACTCCACGGTCGCAGGAGTGTCGTCTTCCTCGCGGGCGACCGGATCGTCGAGGTAGCAGTGTCCGTGCGGGCCGACGAAGGTCACGCTGCCGCCGCCCGGATCGGTCGGGACACGGTGGGTGTAGACGTCGCGCCGCACAACGAGGGCCCCGGGGGTCTGCGCGCCGCCGACAAACCTGTGCGGGGACAGGATGGGCGCGTCGTTGCAGTGCCCGCGGCCGGGCGCGCTTTCGGCCGCCCGGATCGGCCGTAGGAGACGTGCGGACAGCCGCATAGTCCCATAAGGACAGTGCGCCGTGCTGGTGCAGCAGTGCTGCGATCCCGGTCGGCGTCGGTGAGAATGCCGGTGACTTTGGACGTCGCGGAGAAGCTGCCGATCCGCGGCGATCCCCACCGAGGTGCTCAGTGGCGGCCGAACAGCCGCCACGGTTTCCGCCCCACCTGCTCGGCTGCGCAGGAGCAGCGCTCGGAGACGGGTACGTCGCCCAGCACCTGCTCGACGTGGTTGCCACAGCCGCGGTAGGACGGCTTCCCGCATTTCGAACAGGCGATCCTCTGGCACATCCGGTGTTCCTCCGTGGGTCTCGAGACCGTGCCCCGCAGATCACTATACCCCCCGGGGTACTAGGAAAGGGCGATCGATGGACCAAAGCCTCTGGAAGTTCGCCCGGGAATGCTGTGACGCTGCGGTTGTGAGAAGAAGTCGTCACGTGTCCGACTATGCCCCCGGGAGTATCTGGAGAAGTGGCGGCGAATGAGCTATCCTGGATTCAGATACCCCCTGGGGTATAAGGAGAAGACCCTATGATCGAGATCATCGCCATCGACACACCGAGCCTCGGTGACCGCAGCTACCTCGTCAGCGACGGCACCACGGCGTTCGTGGTCGACCCGCAGCGCGACATCGACCGGGTCCTGGACCTGGCCGGAGCGCGTGGGTTGCGGATCACGGACGTGTTCGAGACCCACATCCACAACGACTACGTGACCGGCGGGCTCGCCCTCGCCCGCGCCGCCGGCGCGGCCTACCACGTCAACGGCGCGGACCCAGTCTCGTTCGAGCGCACGCCCGTCGAGGACGGCGACGTGATCGACGTCGGAGCAGGCATGCGCGTGCGGGCTATGGCCACCCCGGGACACACCTTCACCCACCTCTCGTACGTGCTGGAGGCGCCGGGCCGGAGCCCGGCGGTGTTCACCGGCGGTTCGCTGCTCTACGGCTCCACGGGCCGCCCCGACCTGCTGGGCCCGGCTCACACCGGTGAGCTGGTGAAGCGGCAGTACGCGTCGGCGCACCGGCTGGCCGAGGTGCTGCCGGACGAGGTCGAGATTTATCCCACGCACGGCTTCGGCAGCTTCTGCTCCGCCTCGCAGTCCGAAGCCGATCGGTCGACGATCGGCCGGGAGAAGCAAGTCAACCCGGTGCTCACCCAGGACGAGCGAGCCTATGTCGACGAACTACTGGCGGGGCTGGACGCCTATCCGGCGTATTACGCGCACATGGCTCCGGCGAACTTGGCCGGCCCCGCTGCGCCCGACCTGACCGATCCGGCGACTGCGGATCCGGTGGAACTCCGTTCGCGCATCGAGGCGGGGGAGTGGGTAGTGGATCTGCGGTCGCGGACCGCGTTCGCCGCAGGGCACGTGGTGGGCACCCTGAACTTCGGCGCCGACGGCAGTTTCGCGACCTACTTGGGCTGGCTCATTCCCTGGGGCACCGCGCTGAGCCTGCTCGGCGACACGGCGGACCAGATCGGCGACGCGCAGCGCGAGCTGGCCCGGATCGGCATCGACCGCATCGAGGCGGCAGCTTCCGGCACCCCGGAAATGTGGTCGGGTGACGCGCCGCTGGGGTCGTTCCCCCGGGCGGAATTCGGCGAGCTGGCCTTGGTGCGCCACCACCGGCCGGTGACGGTCCTCGATGTCCGGCGCGACCTGGAATGGGCGCAGGACCACATCGACGGCGCCCTGCACATCCCGCTGCACGACCTGCTGGACCACCTCGGCGAAGTGCCGGCCGGAGAAGTGTGGGTGCACTGCCAGGCCGGCTATCGCGCGTCGATCGCGGCCTCGGTCCTCGCCGCGGCCGGACACCTGGTTGTCGCGGTGGACGACGGGTTCGACCGGGCGGCATCGGCCGGGCTGCGCATGGCGGCCGGCTGAGGCGGACTCCATGACGGTGCTGCTGACCGCGGTGTTCGGCCTGGTTGTCGGCGCGGCCCTGGGCGTGCTCGGCGCGGGCGGCTCCATCCTGGCGATCCCGGCCTTGGTCTACGGGGTCGGGTTGCCGCTCAGCTCGGCGATCCCGACGTCGCTGGTGGTCGTGGCCGTGTCCGCGGCGGGTGGCCTGGTGTCCCGCTGGCGGTCGAAGGTGATCCGCTGGCCCGTCGCGCTCGTCTTCGCCGTGGCGAGCGTCCCCGGCGCGTTCGCCGGCACGGCGCTGGGGAAGTTGATTCCGGACCGATGGCTGCTGGTCGCCTTCGCTGGTCTGATGACGATGGTTGGGGTGCGGATGCTCACCGCAGCCCCGGCGCCGGACGGCGCCTGCCGGACCAGTGGCGGCGGGGTGAACTGGCGCAGCTGTGTGCCCAAGGCTTTGACCGTCGGCGCGGTCGTCGGGCTGCTCACCGGCCTGTTCGGAGTCGGCGGCGGGTTCGTCATCATCCCCGCACTGACGATGCTGCTGGGGCTCACCGCGCCGGAGGCCGTCGCGACCTCGCTGGTCGTCATCGTGCTCACTTCGCTGAGCGGGCTGGCCGCCCACGCGACCACCCTGCCCGACCTCGACTACCGCGTCGCCTCGGTGTTCGCCACAGTCGCCCTGCTGGCGTCCGTGGCAGCCGGGCGCTTCGGCAACCGGCTTCCGGGACGAACGGTGCGGCGCATGTTTGCCTACCTGGTCCTGGCGGTGGCCGTCGGAGTGGTGGCAGCGGCCGTGTTCACCCCCGCCGCACTGCGCGGCGGGTGAGATGTCAACTGTCGAAAGATGACGGCCCAGCGGAGGTTCTGCCGCGTCTTGCGCAGGGTGCCCGCCCGACCGGACAGCGCAATCGCCGCCGGTGCCGACGAGATCAGGAGCCGCCGGACGTGGAGTGGCGGAGCTGACGCAGCGTCTCGAGGTCGCGCCGATAGGTCTGCTCGTCGATCTCGCCGCGCGCGAACCGCTCGGCCAGCACCTGTTCCGGGGTCGACCGTTCACCGTCACCGTCACCGGGGCCGGACCTGCGGCTGAGGACGCGGACCAGGGCGATGATCGCGACGATCACCAGCGCCCACAACACCAGGTTGCCGATGGTCATGAGCGCGAGGCCCCAGCCGCTCATTCCGTATCCGTCCCAGTACATCGTTGTTCTGTCCCATCACTTCTCGGTTTGGGAACGTCGCTCACCTTTGGGCCTGTCCTCGATGGCTCGGGCCATCATCAGCGCGCCCACCGGTGGGGAAATGCTGCGATGATCGCCTGCCGCTGGCGTTTCGGTTGGTGGTCATTCGCCAGCTCTCTTCTCAGGAGACTTCCAGCGTGCGCGGATCGTTGTCGGGATGCGATGGGCCAACGTCTCACCTCGCAGGGCACAAGGTCCTCTTCGCGCTGGCGCGGTTCATGTTGTGACGCTGTGGCGCCGCTCCGAGCTGGTCGGCCGGGGTTCCGTGGGCGATCGTGCGGGGAGTCGTAGGGCTTTCAGCGCGAGTGCGTTGACGGCGACGATGAGACTGGAGCCGGACATGGCCGGCGCGGCGATTTCGGGGCGTAGCACGAGACCGACGGCGGGGGCGAAGACGCCGGCCGCGATGGGGAGGGCGATGGTGTTGTAGCCGATGGCCCAGCCGAGGTTCTGGCGCATCTTGCGCAGGGCGGTGCGCACGGCGAGTGGGTCGGATCGCATCAGGACGACGTCGGCGGTGTCGATTGCGACGTCGGTGCCGGCGCCGATCGCGATGCCGACGTCGGCTTGGGCGAGGGCGGGTGCGGCGTTGACTCCGTCGCCGACCATGGCGACGTTGCGGCCGCCCGCTTGGAGCTCGGCGCCCGGTCGTCGGGGGACAGGTGGCCCCGAACTCGTCGGTGAAACACACGGGGTGCCGTGCGGGTACACAGAATGGACACTGGGAGCAGGGACATGTGTGGAGAGTCAGTCGCAGGCGCGCACCCTGATCAACGAAGAGGGGTCGCAGAGGATGGATGACTATCGCTGGATGACGGGCTGGTGGTGGGTTTGGCCTGTGTTGATCGTGGTCGGCCTGTCGGTTTTGGTTTATCTGGGGGTCCTGCTGTCGCGGGACAGGCTCAGCGGGTCCCGACGGGGAGGGGCTGACGGAGGTGCCGGCTACTCGGCGCGAGGTGTTCTCGACGAGCGCTACGCCCGGGGGGAGATCGACGAGGAGGAGTACCGACGCCGGAAGGCCGAGCTGCAGTGAGCAGGGAGCCGATCAGTCGTCGCCGCGCCGTCGGTTTGCTCGGGCTGGGTGCGGCGAGTGTCGCGGCCGGTGCTACCGGGTGGGCGATGGGGCTGGGGGCTGTCGGCGGGGACGGGGGCCTGTCACCCGGGGCGAGCGGGCAGCCTCTGGCTGAACCCGTGGAGTTGAGCAGCCGGGCCGGTGTTTTGCCGGTGCAGCTGACGGCAGCACCGGGAGTGCGTCTGGCTGGTCGTGACACCGCGGGGTTGGGGTTCAATGGCACGTCACCGGGCCCGACGCTGCGGGTGCGGCCGGGGGACCTGCTGCGCATCCGGCTGGTCAACCGGGTGGGTCAAGCGACCAACCTGCACACCCACGGCCTGCATGTCTCCCCGCAGGGCAACAGCGACAACCCGTTCCTGAGGATCGAATCGGGGACCAGTTTCGACTACGAGATTCGTGTTCCGGACGATCACCCGCCTGGGACGTTCTGGTACCACCCGCATCACCACGGCACCGTGGCTGATCAGATCTTCGCCGGTCTCGCCGGGGCGCTGCTGGTCGACGGCGGTCCTGCGCTTGCCACACGGGAGCGGGTCCTGCTGGTCACCGACACCACTTTGGACGCCGCGGGCCGGGTGGCGGCGGTGAGCGTCATGGGCAGGATGATGGGCCGCGAGGGCACGTTGGTGCTGGTCAACGGCCAGCATCAACCCGTCATCGCGGCCGCGGCCGGGGCCGTGCAACGGTGGCGGGTCATCAACGGCTGCACCTCCCGCGTACTGGCCCTGCGACTACAGGGCCACCAGCTCACCCAGGCGGCCTTCGATGGCCGATTCTTGCCGGCCCCCACAGCGCGGGATCTCGTGGTGCTGGCACCGGGCAACCGCGCCGATCTCCTCATCCAGCCCACCACACCCGGCCAGTACTCCCTGGTCAGCGACGCTTATGACCGGGGCAGCATCATGGGCGGCGGCTCGGTCACCAGCAGCCAGGTTGTCCTGGGCACCCTGGACGTCGCCGGGCCCGAGGCGGCGTCACCGACGCTGCCCGCCACACTGCCGGCCCCACCCATGCCGGCAGGCCCGATCGTGCGCCAGCGTCAACTCACCTTCGGCATGGGTGCGGGTATGGGTGGCATGGGCACGGGCGGAGAGATGATGAGCTTCACCATCGACGGGCGCAGGTACGATCCGACCCGGGATGATCAAACGATTCGACTCGGCACCACCGAAGACTGGACGGTCATCAACACCAGCCCCATGGTCCACCCGTTTCACCTGCACGTCTGGCCCATGCACGTCGTGGGCGACAGCACCGGCACGGCTCCGATCGGGAGACAACAAGATGTCGTCGTCGTTCCCGCCCGTGGCTGGGTGCGTCTGCGCATCGCATTCGCCGACTACCCCGGCCGCAGCGTCTACCACTGCCACATCCTCGACCACGAAGATGTCGGCATGATGGCCACCGCCCACGTCCAGAGCTAGCAACGAGGCGTGACCGGTGATCGCGACTACCCCGACCCGGCCCAACGCACCCGCGCGGAGGTTCTGGCTGGACATGGGCAAGCGCCTTTACCTGGACGCATGGGCGGCGTGAACACGCTTGGCCGTCGTGCGTGTGGTGGGGCGTCGGTTGTCAGCACACTCCTCGCTGCGCACGTTCGTTACGACGATCACACAAACCCGCTCTGCGTCTCTTCCGAAGTGGACGGTCACTTATCTCGGTTCTCGACATGGCCGTGCGCTGCAGGTCACATCCGACGACGGTGTTCTGATGGCGTCGGCCTCGGCCTGCAGGCGTACCCGATGTGCTCGCAGCGGTAGCGATGTCGGCGGCTTCCGTGTGGACGGTCTTCGACGTGCTCGTTTCACTTCGATCGTCAGATGTTGCCGCGTTCGGTGCGCCTGGCCACCCTCCCCGTCACGGACCGCTTGGCCGTTTGTTGCTCGGCTTCTGTGGGACCGGATTAGGGCGGGGATGTCACGTCGGGCAGGTCCGTCGTTCGGTCGCCGTTGCACGACGACTGGTGTCGAACGGCTGCCCCGGAGGGGTGCTCCTTTCGGCGTCGTAAGCCTGGCGTACGGAGGCTGGAGACGCCACGAACCTGCTCGCCTGCCGGGACCGATTTACTCGGGAGGCCAGCGAACCTAGCGAAAGGGTTGTCGGGCACGGTCCCCGTGTCGTTGTCAGCGTGGATGGCGCAGCCGGCGCGGCAGCAGCGTTTGCCGGACAGTCGCCGCCGTATCGCCGTCGGTGTCTCTGCTGACCGCACACCAACCGAACGCCTTGCCCACCGCGAAGAGCGCTGGATTGCCGATACGTGTCGTGCGTCAGGGCCATCGCCCCGCTGACCTGCGTGCCGCTCCCGCTGGTGTAAGCACCGCCGGGTTGGTGAGTACGTCGGCCAACGCCGATCGGCGCAGCAAGGACCCGGAGCCGAAAGACCCGCCGCGTATGGGCGTCGGTCCCTACTCGGAGCCGACGCCAGGCAGACATGCTCGGGGGAAGTCTGGTGACAGGCACAGAAGTCCGCGATGGCACGTCCGTCTCCCGTGGTGGTGTTCTTGACGACCGGGAGGATGATCAGGAAGGCGCTGGTCGTGAACGAAATCAGTCGGTCGGTTGTGGTCGGTGTGGATGGATCGCCCTCGGCCCGACACGCGGTGCGCTGGGCCGCACGTGAGGCCGCGTGCCGTCGTCTGATGCTGGTGATCGTGCACGTGTGCGCACTGGTGCCTGTCGCCGTGCCGCACGCGGTGGCACTGCGCCGATACCAGGTTGCGCTGGTGGAGCAGGGGCACCAGTGGCTTGCGGAAGCCGCTGGAGCAGCCCGGGAGTCAGCATCCGACGCGGCTGTGCACACCGACCTGACCGGCGGCTCGGCGGCCGATCAGTTGATCGGGCTGTCGGCCTCGGCAGAGCTGATGGTGCTCGGCTCACGAGGGCTGGGCGGATTCACCGGTCTGGTGGTCGGGTCGACCGCCGTAGCGGTCGCCACCCACGGGCACTGCCCGGTTGTGGTCGTACGAGGAGCTGATGCTCAAACCGAACCACGCCAGGACTCTCCGGTGGTGGTGGGCGTCGACGGAGCACCGAGCAGTCAGACGGCGATTCCCTTTGCCTTCCAGGCCGCGGCTACCCGGAACGCGCCCCTGGTGGCCGTGCACGCTGTGAACGACGTGCCCATCGCGGCCGTCTGGAAATCGGCGTCGGATCGGCAGACGGTTGAGCACCACGACTCAAGGCTGCTGAGCCAGTGGCTGGCCGAGCACCAGGAGAAGTATCCCGAGGTGCCGGTCGAGCAGGTCGTGGCGCGTGACCGTCCGGCTCACATCCTGCTTGATCACGCCAAGAGCGCGCAGTTGGTCGTGGTCGGGTCCCGCGGCCGCGGTGGGTTCCGAGGCCTGCTGCTGGGATCGACTGGCCAGGCCTTGATCTACCACGCGGCCTGCCCCGTGGCGGTCGTGCCATCACCGCGATCATGACCGCCCCCATCACGACGGGCCCGACAACCGCTGCGGGTTACGAGGAACGGCAGCACGGTGTGTCGGACTGCGTCGACTGCTGACCCCGCCGGTGCCGACATCGGCTGCCGGTCGCGGCCGGCCAGGGGCGGAGGTTTCCGGTCTCGGCTGCTGCGCGCGGCCGAGGGATTCTCTCGTGCGTGCGGTCCTCACCGGTGGCGCCGCGCCGCGGGGCCCGAAGCCCCGCTCGGCGAGCTCATCAACTACGACTTCGCCGACTCCCCGTCGATCATAAGGTTGGCCTGGCGGAACAGGTCCTTCCAGGTCGACGCCGTCACCGCCATCCCCGCTTCGGTCAACCAGAACGCGCGGGCACCAATCCGTCCGGGCCGTCGACGAGCAGACGCTGCCGCTCCGCGGGACCGAGATGCGCCAGCTTGATCCCGCGGACGCTGGAACCAGGCTCGATCGCCAGCGGAACGCGCGGGTTCTCGACGACCAGCGGGCGCCGGATGCGCCGGTAGCGACCCGCCGCAACGGCGTCGGCGACGACCTCGGCCCGGTCAATCTCGACGTAGGCGACCAAGTCGGTCACGATCGACGCCGGGACATAAACCCACCGGGACGAACCACCCTTCGCGATCGCCGGCGGCAGCCAGAACCGTTGATAGCCGCGAAACCCGCGTTCCAACGGCACCTCGAACAATGTCAGCGCCGTCTGCTCGGACAACCGCAGCCCGTGCGGACCATTAGATCGCAGAACGTGGCGTTGCGCCCCGATCGCCGGCCGAGAAACCCCGGGTCCGCCAACCCACCTGCGGTGTAGCCGCGCATCCCGACATCCCACCACTGCCGATAGGACACCGTCGGCAACTGCTCGACCTTCTCCCGGCCGGCGCCGTGGATGTAGGTCGCCGGAGACTCCGACACCTCCGCAGCAGGCGACCAGCCGCCCCCGGCATGCGCAGGCCGGGCCCGGCGTCGCTGCTGCGGAACCGGATTGACGCGAACATGCCCGGCGCGCACCTGCCAGCCGTAGAACCGGTCGACCGCCGCCACCTCTCGATCCCACGTCGCGCCACCCGACCCAGTCACCAGGCAAGTCAGCGACGAACGGCAACGGGGCCGCCGGCTCCGGAAGCTCAGCGACCACGCGGTGAACACACCAACCGGACACGACCATCGGCGCACGGCAACGACGGCCCCCGCGTAGAACCCGTCCTTGATCAAGCGGCGAGCGCGAACCACCCGTTTCGGTACTAAAGTGTCGCTGCAGGTCGTCAAGGTGTACGCCGTCTCGTGACGGGCTGGATCTGTTTCGCGGCTGGCCGGCGGCAACAAGCGACGCACGTCGGATGCACGGCTCGTGAGTGGTCGTGAGAGCAGGCATCTTTCCGATCGTGCCGATGTCGATCCGGGCGGGGACGGTCAGGACGTCGAGTTGTCCGGGCGGTTCGTCTTGGGCTGCTGGTCGGTTCCGGTTGGTGTCGTCGGGACGCCCCGCTCGATTGGAGGGCGTGGGTTGGTGATCCAGCGGGCGGCGAGCAGGCCGGATGCGGCGGTGAGGATGGCTGCGGCGATGACGGTAGTGTTGAGGCCGAGGGTGTCGGCGAGGATGCCGGCGAGCAGGGCACCGGCGGCGTAGCCGGTGTCGCGCCAGAAGCGGTAGGTGCCAAGTGCGTTGGCGCGCCAGGTGGGATGGGCGTGGTCCGAGATTGACGCGATGAGTGTCGGGTAGACCATCGCGGTGCCCAGGCCGAGCGCGATGGCGGAGACGATCCCTGCGAGCAGGGGATCGGCGAGCAGGGCGAGCGCGAGCACGAACCCGGCGGCCTGCACGAGCATGCCGGTGACGATGAAGGGTTTGCGGCCGATGCGGTCGGAAAGATGCCCGCTGGGGATCTGGCCAAGCCCCCACAACAGCGGATAGAGCCCTTTGATGAGGCCGACGGCGGCGAGGCCGAGTCCGTGCTGGGTGAACAGCAGCGGGAACACGCCCCAGGTGAGCCCGTCGTTGAGGTTGTTGACCAGGCCGGCCTGGCTGGCGCCGCGCAGGGACCGGTTCCGCCACGTGGTTCGGGCGAAGGTGGCGGCCAGGCCCGCGGATTGCGCACCCCCGGAGGGGGTGGGGTGGTGCGCCAGTTCCAGGGCAACGTGCGCGGCGGTGTCGCGCACGACGAGGGACAGGCCCAGCCCCGCGGCGACGAAGACGATCCCGATGAGCTCGGGGACAGGGCGAAGGCCATGGGTGGCGGCGAGGTAGCCGGTCAGCAGGGCAACGCCGCCGACCGCGACGTAACCGGCAGCTTCGTTGAGGCCGGTGGCCAGTCCGCGGCGGGCCGGGCCGACGAGGTCGATCTTCATGTTGACGGTCATCGACCAGGTCAGTCCCTGGTTGAG